>JBCCJS010000048.1:0-2308 GCA_039027675.1 Pseudomonadota bacterium | reverse complement strand
GCATGACTTCCTCGCGCGCATCAGTCGGGTCGATGCGATCCTTGTCTCGTTTGCCGAGAACAACAAGACCTACTCCGCCGCGTTCAAGAACCTTTTTGACTGGTGCAGCCGGGTGCGCGGCGATGTTTGGCAGGGTAAACGCATGGCGCTGCTTTCGACCTCACCTGGCCGCGCGGGCGCGGATCAGGTGCTGAGCTTTGCAGTAAAGTGGACGCCCAATTTCGGCGGCGAAGTGGTCGGGTATCTCTCGGTCCCCAGCTTCAACCACACTTTCGACAGCGGTGCAGGGCGGCTGTTGGACGCAGACCTCGACGCACGATTGCGGGAACTGGTGGCCAAGCTGGGCCCCTAATACGCAGAGCCCGATTTGTTCATACGGGCTTTTGTCGTGTTGCAGCCCTTAGGGACCACGCATGCGTCTCCTTGCCAAATTTCTGATTGTTCAATCCTGGATTGCCCCCGCCGCGATGGGGCTGATCATGGAGTTCTCGCTGTTCGATCCCGCGCATAGCGCCGTCGGGCAGCATATGAGCGAGCTCATCCTCACCTCGCGCACCTACAGCAACGCGCTTGCGAACAAAGCGGCGCTGATCAAACCAAAAGGAATGTAGGATTTGTGCTTGCCGCTGTCCCACACCAGCGGAACGATGGCGAGCCCGCCGAAGAGCGCGCCAAAGGCCAAGAGCGAAACCTGAACCGCCTGTTCCGGGGCAAGCGCGAGCGCGACAAAATAGACCGCAAACCCCAACCAAAGCGCGCTTACCAAGTGCCACGTCGCCTGAATGGTGCGGAAAGTGTAAAGGCGCTCTCCCCACATGGGAGGCAGATTGTCCGCCTCTTTGATCGGTCTCAGGATCGCGCGTTCCCCGACCAGAGAATGAAACACACTCATCAGGATCAGCAAGAAGGCCGCCGCGATCAACATTTCAGGTCTTACCAAATCCAGGCTTGGCTGAGCTTGTGTTGATCGCCTCTGGCGGATTGTCGTTCCACCAAGGCGTGTCCGACCAGGGGCGCACATCGACTTCAAAGCTCCAGCAGGAGCGGGGCTGATGCGCCAAATGCCAGTAGGTCTCGGCAAGCGCTACGGGATCTATGACGCCGTCCTCCCCCTTCATCGCCTTATACGCTTCGAACTTGTCTCCCAGCAGCTTTCCCAACGTGTCCGGCGCATCGACCGGGCCATCGACCACAATATGCGCGACATGGATGCCCTGAGGCGCAAACTCCGCGTTCAGGGTCTGACACAGCATTCGGCGGCCTGCGATCGCGGCGGCGTGGGAATGCTGGCCGGCGTTTCCGCGCATGGCCGAAGTGGCCGAAGTGACGAGCAGCGTACCGTGTCCGCGCTCGATCATGGCGGGCAGCATCGCCTGCGCGAGCCGGAAAAGAGCGTAGCTTGTGATGCGCCAGCCCAGCTCAAAGGTCTTGTGCGGGGTGTCGAAGAAGGGGCGATTGCCGATCTGCGCGCCCAGGTTGAACAGCGCCACCTCAATCGGGCCGATATCGCGCTCAACGCTCTCCACCAGCTCCTCAATCGTGCCGTCATCGACCGCGTTGATCAACGTGCCCGTGGCTGAGCCGCCCGCTGCTTCGATCTCAGAGACCATGGCTTTGAGGCCCTCTTCGTCGGATCGCCGCGCGAGGACGGCGTGGTAGCCGCCTTTTGCGAAACGCGCCGCTGTGTTGCCGCCGATCCCGGCGCCCGCTCCAAGGACGAGGCAGACGGGTTTTCGATCATCGCTCATTGCGCGGCCTCTTGCGCAGAAAGCTTCGTCTCATGAGCGGCCAGCCAGGCTTCTTCCTCACCCGGTTCCGGCAGCACATCGCCGCCCTCCATGACCCAACTGGCGGGCGTGTCGGTGGTAAAGACGGTGTAATCCCCGGTCGCAAGATCGCAGCGCTTAGCTAGCGCGGCGCCCATTTCTGTGTGGATCTGTTCTTTCTGCGCCTGCGTTCGGCCCGCGCGAATCTGGCCATAAATGATGGCTTGCCTATCGCCCAGCGGCGGCTGCGGCCTGTCTTCAAAGAAGAACACATGCACAAAGGTTGGCGGCGCACCGGTGACATCGCAGTGGATGCGGGTGATGTCGTGGGCGATCTTGGCCTTGGCTTCCTGCGACACGGTGCCGGGCTTCGAATTGCAGATGTAGAGCGGCATTGATCTTACCTTGTCCTTATGTGCCTTAACTTGGATCGCGGATGACGGTGACGACTTCGTTTGGGCTGAGCCCTGCGCCGCGCTCCCAGATTTCGCACAATTCGCGCAGCAGCGGCTCACGCGCGGAAGGAGCCAGCGCGCGATCCG
>JBCCJS010000047.1:0-2342 GCA_039027675.1 Pseudomonadota bacterium | reverse complement strand
GCGGCGAGCAGGCGCACGCCCGCGTAGAGCGCGTCGTCAAACCCGTAATAGGTGTCAGCGAAAAAGACGTGTCCGCTCATTTCGCCCGCCAGCGGCGAACCCGTTTCCTTCATTTTGGACTTAATCAGCGAGTGGCCCGTCTTCCACATCAGCGGCTGTCCGCCCTGTGCGGCGACGTGATCGAACAGCGCGCGGCTCGCCTTGACGTCCGCGATAATCGTGGCGTTCGGACGCTCTTTCAAAAGATCCTCGGCGTAGATCATCAGCAGCTGATCGCCCCAGATCACCCGGCCTTGGCCGTCGATCGCCCCGATCCGGTCGCCATCGCCGTCAAAAGCCACTCCAAAGTCGAGCTTCTTCTCCGCGACAAGCGTGCGGAGATCGGCAAGGTTGGCCTCCACGGTTGGATCAGGATGGTGGTTTGGGAAATGTCCATCAACGTCGGTAAACAGCAAGTGATGCTCCCCGGGGAGCTTCGCGGCGAGCGCTTCGAGAGCGGGCCCGGCGGCGCCGTTCCCCGCGTCCCAGCCGACCTTGAGATCGGCCAGAGCCCCCGCATCGACACTGCTGAGGCCTTCGAAAAGGCGCTGGACATACTCGCTCAGGATGTCGCGCTCCGAGACCTCTCCGATCCCGTCGGTCCAGTCCCCGGCGGCCGCCACCTGGCCGAGCTTCTGGATGTCCCCCCCGAAGAAGGGTCTTCCTTCAAATACCATCTTGAAGCCGTTGTAATCGGGGGGATTGTGGCTGCCAGTTATCTGAATGCCGCCGTCTATCTCTTCGGTTGACGCTTCGGCGTAGTAGAGCATCGGGGTTGCCCCAAGGCCGATCCGCACCACGTTGCAGCCCGCTGCGCTGAGGCCAGCGACCAACGCGTCTTCCATCGCCGGTGAGCTGACCCGGCCATCGTATCCGACCGCCACGGTCTTGGTGCCCGCGTCGGACAAAGCGCCGCCTGAGCGGCGCAGCAAACTGCCAAAACTGCGCCCAATGGCCTGCGCGTCCTCAGCGCTCAGCGTTTGGCCGATGACACCGCGAATGTCATATTCGCGAAGGATGGTCGGATCGAAGGTGTGGGTCATCAAGAGGGGTTCCGTCTAAGGCGCTCAGCAACAGACGCAGCCCGCTTGTGCGGGCGCGAAGGCGCGGTTGAACTGTGCGATGGGAGTGGACGGCTTTTGTGTCAATTGCGCGATGACCGAAAGCGGATCAATCGTCATCCTCAAAGCTTTCATCACGCAAGGGGGCGCCGCGGTCCGGCAGCTCGCTGAGCAACAGATCGCGCGCGTCGTTGGCCTCGTGCACCGCCGCGCTTGAGCCGCCGCGATCGGGGTGCACCATGGCGATCAGCCGTTTGTGCGCCGCCAGAATGTCCGCGCGCGTGGCCCGTTCTTCCACCCCTAAGAGCTTGCGCGCTTTGAACAAAGCCTGCGAGCGCGTGGGGGCGGGTTTCAGCATCTGCCAGGGCCATTGGCCGATCGCCATGCGAAACAGAACACAGATGATGATAAGAATGATCGCTAGACGCACCATGTCAGGCCATCTCCAACGCGCGCGGTGTCGTGGTGAAATCGGGCAGGTTCAACGCCTTGATCAAAGCCCGCAGCTCTTGCCGGGCGACAAGGTGGCTGGTGCCCAACTCGCCAAGGTGCTTTTTGTCGAGCAATGTGAGGCCGGAGGGAAAGAGCTCGCGATAGATGACCCGCTCCGACAGGCCCTTGACCGCGCGAAAGCCCACCCTTTGCGCCATGTCCCTGAGCGCCTTTTCCAAACGCGCCTGGTTGCGCGCTTCGACATATCCCGTGCGATTGCGAACAACGATCCACTCCATTTCGGGCCGGCGCTCCTCAAGTGTCTGGCGGCTGCGTTTGAGCCGCGCTTCCCACACCAATTCGGCGAAGAAGGAGAGCTTTTTCACCTCAAAAGTCTCACCATCGACCTGGCCGATCAGGTCGAAATCGACAAAACTGTCGTTCAGGGGGGTGACCAGCGTATCGGCGTTTTCCACCGCTGCGCGCGCAAAAGGATCATCGCGGCCGGGATTGTCGATGATGAGGAAGTCGGCGTCGCGCTCCAGCTTGCTCATGGTTTTGAGCAGCTTTTCAGGCGCGCTTCCTTTGAACACATGCGCCTCGGGAGTGGGCAGGTCGAGCGTGCGCTTGTTCATGGTGGCGACGCGGTTCTCCAGATAGCGGAACGTTGTGCGCTGTCGCGGATCGAGGTCAAGCATCGTCACCCGCGCGCCCAGATAGGCCAAAGCCACGCCGACATGCACCGCCGTCGTCGATTTGCCCGTACCGCCCTTTTCGTTGGCGAAAACAATCCGATGCGCCGCAGGTTCT
>JBCCJS010000046.1:0-2952 GCA_039027675.1 Pseudomonadota bacterium | reverse complement strand
TTTAGCCAATCCATCCAGTCTTTGAGGCTTGCCGACATGAATATGCCCATCACCGATCGCGAACAGTTCAAGGAAAGCGGAGCGCTTTCGGTTGAGACCGTCACCAGCGTCCAGCAATGGAACGAGGAATTGTTCAGCCTCAAAATGACGCGCCCGGCCGCGTTCCGGTTCCGCTCGGGTGAGTTCATCATGATCGGCCTGCCGCAGGAAAACGGCAAACCGCTGCTGCGCGCCTATTCGGTGGCGAGCCCGGCCTACGCCGAAGAGCTCGAATTTCTCTCAATCATTGTGCAGGACGGCCCGCTGACCTCGCGGCTTCAGCATATTAAGCCGGGCGATCCGATCTATCTTGGCAAAAAGCCGACCGGCACGCTCGTCACCGACGCCCTGCTTCCCGGCAAGCGCCTGTTCATGCTCTCAACCGGCACCGGCCTTGCCCCGTTTATGAGCCTGGTGCGCGATCCCGACGTGTTTGAGCTCTATGAAGAAGTGATCGTGGTGCACTCGGTGCGCCGCGTCGCGGATCTCGCCTATCGCGACCTTCTGGAAAGCAAACTCGAAGGCGATCCGCTGCTCGAAGACGATCAGCGCGAGAAAATCATCTACGTGCCCACCGTCACGCGCGAGAGCTTTCGCACGCAGGGGCGCATTCAGACGCTGATCGATGATGGCCGCCTGTTCGAACAGTCGAAAGGCCCGCAGCGCTTTGATCCCGAACACGACCGGGTGATGCTGTGCGGTTCGATGGCGATGATCAAGGATCACGCCGCCGATCTGGAAAAGCGCGGCTTTGAAGAGGGCGCGAACAACAAGCCCGCCTCGTTTGTGATTGAACGCGCGTTTGTGGGCTAATGGCCGGTTTGTGCCCGCTGTTGGGCGCATCGGGCTTGCGCTGATGAGGCCATGTCGGGGGTGTTCGCGTCGTGCGCGCGCGCTTTGCTGATTAGACAGCGTGGCCGGTTAGACCGAAGGTCTTTGGCCACTCACTTCGATCCATCCTCGCGAGATTTCACTCTCGCCATCGATCCTTGTCATGCCGTCGAAGAGCTGATCGAGGGGCACCCAGGTGTGAGGATATTTATAGGCAGCGGTGTCCAATATCAGCGCGCGATCTGTCTCGGAATCGTAGGCTGCAATCGGGGAAATGTGACCAACGGATTCCTGACCCAGCGCTTCGCGTTGATAATTGACCAGCATGTAATCGCCTTGATCCGAAAGGTTGCGCACCACGGATTTTCGAAACGCCTCGATGCTTGAGGAATGCGCGTGGATCGCGCTGACCTTGGCTCCCTGCGATTTGAGTATATCGGCCAAGATTTGCAGGGTCATGCCCTGAAGCGCCACCCGCCAGATGGGACGCACCTCGGACGCCTTGTCATCGAACAAGCTTGTCTGGGAAACATCCTGGCCCAGCGCGTTGAGCACGATCGTGCTGCTGGCCGCCCCGCAAAAGCTTGTCAGTTGCTGGGGTTCGAAATTTGTCGCCAGAGCTTCATAATCCGCATAAGCCTCAGCGTCCTTCAGCAATTGCTGACCTTCGATTGTATCAACCGCAACCAAGAGCGTGGGAAGGGGGCGTCTGTCCTCCTTCGGCGTCAGCGAAAACGCGATGAGAGCGACAAACGCCCCGACGATCACGAGAGACGATATGCCAGCCCACTTAATCCACTTTTTCACGCCGATATCTCCTCATTCGAAGCGGAACATTTAGATAGCGCCTCGGGTCCAGAACAAGTGCGATATACGCGCGGCGCGCTTGCGGTACGATCCCTTTTTTGCGGATCGACTTGCGCCTTTCGCGCTTGACCCTTGCGTCAAGGCGCGCTTCACTTGATTCTTAACGAAAGTCCGATTTCTGGAGAGAAAACCCCAATGCTCGATACCGCCCACCGCACCGCCTACAACGAGGACCACGAGGCCTTTCGCGAAACCGTGCGCAAGGTTTTCGCCGAGCATATGGAGCCGCATCTCGACCAGCACGAAGAAGAAGGCATCGTCCCGCGCCAAGCGTGGAAGGCGCTGGGTGAGGCGGGCATGCTGTGCCCCACGGTTAAAGAAGAAAATGGCGGGCTTGGCCTCGATTTCGGGTTCAACTGCGTGCTCGCCGAAGAGCTCAGCTATATGGGTTCGAGCGCGGGCTTTACGCTGCAAAACGACATCACGATCAACTATTTCGAGCGGCTCGGATCGCCTGAGCAAAAGGAGAAATACATACCCGGCATGATCTCGGGCGATATCATCAGCGCCATCGCGATGACTGAGCCGGGCGCGGGCTCTGACCTGCAAGGCATCCGCACAACCGCGATCGAGGATGGCAACCACCTCGTCATAAACGGCTCCAAAACCTATATCACCAACGGCCAGAACGCCGATGTCGTTATCGTTGTCGCCAAAACCGATCCCGATGCGGGCGCAAAAGGCACCTCGCTGATCCTGGTTGATGCGGACACGCCGGGCTTTGAAAAGGGTCGCAATCTCGACAAGATCGGGCAGCATTCCGCCGACACGTCCGAGCTGTTCTTCCAGGACGTGCGCGTGCCCAAAACCAACATTCTGGGGGGCGAGAACCGCGGCTTCATCCACCTGATGGAAGAGCTGCCGCAAGAGCGCCTCTCGATCGCGGTCAGCGCGCAGGGCGGCGCGCAGCGCGCGTTTGATGAAGCGGTGAAATTCACCAAGGATCGCAAAGCCTTTGGCAGAGCCGTGTTTGAGTTTCAGAACACCAAATTCACGCTCGCCGATCTCGCCGCCAAATTGCAGGTCGGCTGGGCGCATCTCGACTGGGCGATCAAGCGGCATCTGGCGGGTGAGCTGACGACCGGCGAGGCGTCGGCGGCCAAGCTGTGGCACACCGAAATGCAGTGGGAGATGGTCGACGCCGCGCTCCAGCTGCATGGCGGGGCGGGCTATATGAACGAATACGCCATCGCGCGCCTGTGGCGCGACGCGCGC
>JBCCJS010000045.1:0-3125 GCA_039027675.1 Pseudomonadota bacterium | reverse complement strand
TGATCTTGCCGAAGCTACTGAGCCCGATGAGGCTCAGCCTGTCCCCGCACCGCCTCGGCTCGACCTTGCGCGGATCGAGGAAAAGGTGCGCGAGGGGCAATGGCATTTCGATCAGGATCTGACGTTGGGTGAGCTGGCGCGCCGGGTCGGCACCAATACCTCGGCGCTGTCAGCGGCGCTCAATGCACGCGAGGATGGCAATTTCACAACCTTCATCAACGGGCTGCGGGTCGAGGCAGTGTGCGACAAGCTGCGCGGCACAGGGGACACCGGGCGCGAAACCGGTGGGGGCGCGGCACCCAATTTCCTCGATCTGGCGCTCGATTGCGGGTTCGGCTCCAAAGCGACCTTCAACCGCGCCTTCAAACGCCACACCGGCCTCTCCCCGCGCGAATGGCTGCAAGCCAACCGCCCGCTGGAAGTGGCGTAGGGCTGCAACCCTAGCACGCGATGGTCACAAATGGTCGGAAGGTCTGGCAGGGGCGACAGGATTCGAACCCGTGGCCCTCGGTTTTGGAGACCGATGCTCTACCAACTGAGCTACGCCCCTGCACGAGAGCGCTGCCTTTAGAGGAGGGTTTGCCAGCTTGCAACACCGCTTGGCGCGGGAAGGCCGCAAAGTGTCGCGCCCCATTTATCGCGCCCATATTATCGCGCGAACCACTCTCCGTGTCGTCTACGTACTAGCCCGGCGGGATGGGCGTGGTATCTTGTAGCCCATGCATTCGCCTCTCCGCTCCACCATTCCGGTCGAAACCCTGCTGCTTGCCTATCGCAGCGGGATTTTCCCGATGGCCGACAAGCGCGAGGATCAGGAGGTGTTTTGGGTTGAGCCGCGTGACCGGGCGATCCTGCCGCTTGATGGCTTTCACCTCTCCAAGAGCTTGCGCAAAGTGGTGCGTGCAGACCGCTATATCATCACGCTGGATGCAGCTTTTAGCGATGTCGTAGAAGCTTGCGCAGCGCCGCGTCCCGGCCATCCCGAAACCTGGATAAGCGAACGCATTATGCGCAGCTACGTAGCGCTGCACCGGGCGGGCCATGCGCATTCGATCGAATGCTGGCGTACCGGCGAGGATGGAGAGCGCGCGCCCGAGCTTGTCGGCGGGCTCTACGGTGTCACTTTTGATCGGGTCTTTTGCGGGGAGAGCATGTTTTCGCGCGCTGACAATGCCAGCAAGGTCGCGCTCACCTGGCTGGTCGCGCTGATGCGGCATGCGGGATATCGGCTGCTCGATTGCCAGTTCATGACCGATCACCTTGCCTCTCTGGGCGCGATCGAGATGCCGCAGCGGATGTATATGCAATCGCTCGAGAGGGCACGCGGCCGCCCGCGGATGAGCCTGCCCCAGGCCTATTCGTACTTTACCGCTGATGCCGCGCGCGGCGTTCAGCTATCGCCCGAAGACACGCCCGGAAAGCGCATCGCGCAGTCCTTCACCCAGACATCGTAGATCGGGTGCTCGACCACATTGAGGCTGGGCGATTGTTTGAACAGCCAGCCTGAGAACACGCGGGTGTGTTCGCTTTGCCCGCGTTCGAGCACGTCGAGCTGGACGAAGGCGCCCGTTTCCTGCGGCATCTCCCACGGAGCGGTGCGCTCACACGTGGAAAGGCGCAGGATCACCGGGCCTTCTTCGAGGACATCGCCGGGGCGCATCTGAAAATCGCGGGATTCATTGTTGCGCTTGTTGAGAAGGCCAATCGTGGCGATCCGCTGCGCCACCGGCGTTGCGCCTTCGACATCGCCCTGCGCAGTGACGCTGCCGCTTTCCTGAGGGCCAGCCATTCCGTTTTCGTTGGAGTTCTCACCTTTACCGGCGCCCTCGCCCCCGGAGCACGCGCTTAGGAACAGGCAAAGGCCCAAGCCAATCAAGACAGCATGCTTTTGCAAAACCCTCAGCCCTCAGCCCTCAGGCGACCAGGCTTCGTAATCACCCACAGCCTTGGCGCGCTTGCCCCCGCGATCGAGCGATCCTTGCGGCAGATAGGCTTGCGGCGTGCCGGTGGCGTTGGGGGTGTAGTCCGATTCCCAGATCTTGGCGGGCGGCAGATGGCTTTCGGGCACATCATCGAACGCGCCGTGCAGCCAGCCGTGCCATTCAGCGGGCACGCGGCTTGCGTCATTGGCGCCGTCATAGATGACCCAGCGCTGTTCCCGCTGCGTGTAGGACCCGGTCGAGGCGCCCTCACCCTTGCTACCCTTGTGCTTCTTTCGATAGTACTTGTTGCCCGCATAGTCGGTACCGACATGCTCGCCGCCCTGGCGGCTGGCCCACAGGTGAGTGCCGAGCGTCGCGCCGTCCCACCAGGTGAAGATTTTGCCGAAGATTCCCATGACCACCGCGCTTAGCCCAAGGGTCGAGGCGCGCCAAGGGACTTTGCTCACGAATGCAAACCTGCCATGCCTGTGCTCTGATGGGGCTAAGGGGGAATGCGGTGCTTGACCCGGGGGAATTTGATCCAACGCTATATTGGCTGCACGTTGTGCTTGGCTTTAGCACGGTTGTGTTTGTGATCGGCGCTCTGGCAAGCGGCAAAGGCTCGGCCCTTCACAAGCGGTCCGGCCAACTCTTTTCGATCGGGATGAGCGTCGCCGCTCTCACAGCCTTGGTGGGGTTTGGTCGCGGAGTGCCACCGCCGCCGCCCATGATCTCAGCGCTCGCCGCACTTTACGGGATTGGCATGGCCATCCTGTCGCTCAAGGCGCAACGTGGCTTTTGGAAGGCGCTGCAATTTGGCCTTGTCCTGATCCCGGTCGCCATCGGTCTGCTATATGTCGCCTTTATCGGTTTCGTACTCGCCAATCCCGATTTCCCTCGTTACCTGATTGTTCTAGGCCCGGCTGCCGGGATGCTTTTCCTCGTCATGGCTTGGAAAGATGTGAAGTTCCTGCGCGAAAGTAATGTGGGACGAGACCGCCGGCTCAAACGGCATGGCTGGCGCATGGCTCTTGTCGCAGCCGAAGTTGTACGCGCGCCCGCCGTCTCGTTCGGACCGCAATTTCTGGGCGACGCGACTTTCGATTTCTACGCGTTCGGATCGTTCCTGCTGGTGCCCCTATGCTATTTTCTGAGTCTACCCACTTGGCTCAAAGCCCGCACGACGCAGCCCGAAGCCGCGTA
>JBCCJS010000044.1:0-3281 GCA_039027675.1 Pseudomonadota bacterium | reverse complement strand
GCCATCATCCCGGGCATAGAACGGGGTGTCCCCTGCTGCATGGTCGGTGACATCGACGATCTTGTCGATTTCCGGCAAAGCGGCGCGCAGCATGCGTTCCACGCCTTCGCGAAGCGTCGCCGAAGACGCGGCGCAGCCCTGGCAGCCGCCAGACATGCGCAAGTAGACGGTGCCGCCCTCGACCCTGTCCACCGAAATCTGACCGCCATGCGCGGCGACGGCCGGATTGACCTGCTGGTTCAGCAGATCTTCTATCGCACTGAGAAGTGTTGTGTCGGGCGAGTTATCGGCGTGCGTATCTGGACCAAGCGGCGCGTCGGTTTCGTCGAGAACCGACCGGAGCGCATCGGCGACGGCGGGTTTCAACAATACCCAATCCGCATCTCTGTGCTTCTTTACCCAGATCGTGGTCCCGCCGACTTCGACGCGGACCACACCCGCCAGCGCGAAGAGCGCGCGCGCAAGGGGCGCGTCCCCTGCGGCCTCGAACTGGACGGATGCGCCCTGCTGGATTGGCGCGTCCAGGATGAAGCCGACAACATCTGGATCGCTCGCCGAGGATTTCGCCCGGATGCGGCGGCGGATAGCGGCTTCAGACATCTTCAAGCTCAGTGCTGACGATCGTGTGCAGCGCCTTGAACGTGTAGATACCGGTGTCATGGCCATCGCTGAACGCCATGCCAAGCGCATAGTTGCCGACGCTCCACACGCGGGTCAGGCGGATATCCAGCGGCACATCGTCAGGGTTCAGAAGCCGCTTGCCACTCATCTCCTCCCGGCATTGCGCGCATTGGCAGGCGAGACGCAGATCGCGGTCGGCCAGCAACTGCTTTGTGCCGTCTGCCCAGCGTAAGCTGAGCGCGCCTTCGTCATGATCCAGCGCTGCGAGGCGATCGCCCGGGCCGCCTTCGGTGATCGGGGCCGGGGCCGGTTTTCCCGTGCCGTCGGCAAGTGTCCATGCAAAGGGCGACGTAAGTCCGGCGATGTCACCTTGGGTTCCGGCCAACGTGGCCGCGATACTCCGATAGGCTGCGGCCGCAGGGCTGTCCGACGCGGCGTACACCAACGGGCGGCCGTCGTCCCCGCAATCGACCACCATCGGGTCAAGCGGCACCTTGCCCAGGAATTCCACGCCGAGCTCTTGCGCGATCACCTCTCCGCCGCCCTGGTGAAAGATATGGGTCACCGTACCGCAGTCCGGGCAGGTGAAGCCGCTCATGTTCTCAATCACACCGAGGATCGGCACATTCACCTGCTCCATCATGCGCAGGCCGCGCCGTGCGATCCTCAGGCTGACATCCTGCGGTGTACTGACGACCACAGCACCCGAGAGGGGAAAGGCTTGCGCCAGGGTCAACTGGATGTCGCCCGTGCCCGGTGGCAGGTCGAGCAGCAAGAGGTCCAGCGCGCCCCACTCGACCTGCCGCACAAACATCTGCAGGTACTTCGCCACCATCGGTCCGCGCAGTATCGCCGGGTTGTCATCGTCGGACAACATGGCCATGGACATCACTTTCACACCATGGGCTTCGGCGGGCACGACCTTCCGGTCCGGCGACATCGCGGGCTTCCCCGATGCCACGCCCAGCATGCGCGGGATCGACGGTCCATAGATGTCGGCATCGACCACGCCAACGCGCAGGCCCGCATCGGCCATGGCCACGGCGATGTTTGCCGTCACCGTGGATTTGCCGACGCCGCCCTTGCCGCTGCTTATCGCGATCATGCGTGGGCTTGCGGAGGTCTCACTCTGCGTCATGTCTGTCTCCTTGCCTCAGCGGCTCGCCTGTCGGAGCATAGCTCGCGCAGAGCTTGGCGATGTCCACGAGCGCCAGTTCTTCTGCCATGCAGGCGCAATAGGCTTTGTCGTCGGCGCGCGCGAAATGGCTGCAATCCCCGCACGTTCCAAACGCGGGGACGTCCCGCTGCATGGCCAAGGTTGCCGCCAGGCGGGACAGCGTTGTCAGAAAGCTGTCGCGTTCGTCGGCCGCAAGACCGGCGATCAGGTCAATCAGATCGCGCAACGGATCACTCGCCAGCATCGTCTGTCCACGATCGGTCAGGTCAAACGACACGCTGCGGCGGTCCCGGTCGGATCTCGTCCCCACAACCAACCCCTTACGTTCCAGCGACTTGACGATTTGCGATGCCGTGCCCCGTGTCGTGGCCTGGAAGCTGGCAAAGCCCGAGGGTGTGCGGCTGCTGCCGTTGGCGCGGGCGAAAAAGCGCAGACAGGTCCACTGAGCGGCCGTCAGCCCAGAGCTCGCATCTTCGCTCCGCGCCGCACGCCCGACATGGACGAGCAGTTCGGCGATCCGGTCAGGTGTTTGCGTCTCACGTATCATGCCAAAGTGATAGCGAAGCGAAATCAGTTTGACAATCATTTGGGCTGAGAATTAGTATCGCTTCGAAATTAAGCCGTCATAGCCATGAATAAACCTGTTACACATCTCATCTAGGGTGCCCAGCGTGTCCGGATCTCCGGGATGCTCTCGGCGGAGGAGTAGCGGACGCTGATTTGCGCTTGGCAGATGCATGGCGACCGGGACGCACGCGATCGCCTGATACATGCCTTCGCGCCCTTGTCGGCCTCGGTCGCGAAGCGACACAAGCGCTGGCCTGGTGAGGCCGACCCGGATTTGATGCAACAAGCCTAGATCGGATTGATGAAAGCCGCGGATCGCTTTGATCCGGATCGCGGGTTTCGTTTCTCGACCTATGCCGTTTGGTGGGCGCGCGCCGAGGTTCAGGACTTCATACGGGCCAACAACTCCGCTATCCGACAGCCGATCCTGGCATGGATCAGGCCGCCGTGGACAGGAAGCTTGCTGAAGCGTTGGTCTTGGATCTGCGAGAGGCCGCGTCTTTGCTTGAACAGGTCACGGGCGCAGATAGTTCACTGAATGTACCCGTTCAGGGATCAGATGGCATCGATCGCCCTGCTCTGCTCGAGGATCCGGCAAGCCTCCATGAGCCTGAAACTCTGGAAAACCTAGAAGCTGCGGGTCTGAGAAAGGTGCTTGCGACAGCCCTTCAGGCACTACCGGATCGCGAACGCGACATCATCATCGCAACACAGATCGCTGAACCACCGGCGACGCTGGAGGCTCTTGGCGCCCGATAAGGTATTTCGAAAGACGGGTGCGACAGCTGCGTGAACGGGGTTTCGAGCGGCTGCGAAGGGCCTTGCAACGTTGCGATCTTGGCGTCCAGAGCTTCCTTTGAAATGCGGATTGTCCTTTGGCGGCACGCTCATGCGGCTTGAATGGACATGATCGCTG
>JBCCJS010000043.1:0-3522 GCA_039027675.1 Pseudomonadota bacterium | reverse complement strand
GGCGGCGCGGAATACCACGTTTCGCTGTTGCCGGGTGAGGCGCGGCTTGAGCTGGCGCGGCGTGGGCTGATCAAAGAGCGGCCCGAGCCCAGCGAAGACGAGAGTTCGGCGCGCTGGGCGTGGTTTGAGAGCCAAAAGGCGAGCACGAAAGCGGAAGCTGAGAGCCGCCTCGACGTGATCACCACGGTTGAGACGCTGCAAAAGGCCGGATCGACGCAAGCGGCCGCTGTAGCGGAAGCGGCAGTCGAGCATAAGCGCGGCAAATCGACCATTCTGGTCTGGCTGAAGCTGGTTCGCGGGCTTGAGCGCAGCGACTGGCTGCCCGCGCTGGCCCCGCAATACAAAGGCGGCGGATCGAAGGCCGATATCGACGATGCGCTGTGGCTCGCCTTCAAAAGCGACTTCCTGCGGCCATCAGCGCCAACGCTGACCAGCTGCTATGATCGGGTGGCGGCCATGGCCGCCGAAAAGGGCCTCTCAGTCCCCGCTGAGCGCACGCTGAGACGCCGTTTAGAGCGCGAAGTCGCACCCGAAGTGATCCTGATGAAGCGGGAGGGCGTAGAAGCGCTGGAACGCTCAGTGCCCGCCAATCGCCGATCCATCAGCGAGCTGCACGCGCTGGAATGGGTTAATATCGACGGTCACCGTTTCGACGTCTTCGTGACGCCGCCGCCGATGCACCGTTCGACCAAGCCGATCCGGCCCATGCTGGTGGCGATCCAGGACGTGTACAGCCGCAAAATCCTTGCCTGGCGGCTTGGCTGCGAAGAGAGCGCGATCCAGACGCGCCTCGCTTTCGCTGATCTCTTCCGCGATTGGGGCATTCCGCATCACGCGCTGCTCGATAACAGCCGCGCTTTCGCATCCAAATGGATTACGGGCGGCGCGAAGACGCGCTTTCGGTTCAAGATCAAGCATGATGAGCCGATCGGCCTGCTCAAAGGTGTGGGCGTCCAGATCCACAACGCCAAGCCGTATCACGGGCAATCCAAGCCGATCGAACGCGCGTTTCGCGACTTCTGCGATCGCGTGGCCAAGCATCCCGTTTGCGAGGGCGCCTATACGGGCAACAGCCCGATGGCGAAGCCTGAAAACTATGGCAGTCGCGCGGTCGATTGGGATGAGTTTTCGGCTCTGGTCGACAAGGAAATTGCCGCGCACAACGCGCGCAGTGGACGCCGGACACAAGCCGCGCAGGGCCGTAGCTTTGATGAGACCTTTGCCGAGAGCTACGCCAGCTCGCGCATCGGCAAAGCGACCGAGGAACATCTGCGTTTCGCGCTTCTGGCGGCCGATCAGAAAGGCCTCAATCGCACGAATGGCGAGATCGAGATCCACGGCAATCGCTATTGGCATCCGACGCTTTCGACGATGCGCGGCGAGAAGGTCACCGTTCGCTTTGATCCGGACAATCTGCACTCAGAGGTGCACGTTTACGATCACGAGGGCCGGTACATCACGGAGGCACCGCTTCTGGTTGATAGCGGCTTTGCCGACGCCGCAGGCGCCAAGGAAGCGGCCAAGCGCGTCGCGGATGCGAAGAAACGCGCCAAAGAGCTGGCGGAGGCCGAAGATCTGATCTCGATCGAGGCGCTGGCCGAGCTGCAAGCGGGCGGCAAGACGCCTGACAAGCCAGCAGCGGGCGTGATCAAGCCGGTTCGGCCGATACCAACGCCGGACGCGAAGGCCGCGCCGCGCCCTCAAATCAAGCCCAAGACCAATCCGCTCGACCGTCTGAGCGCCAGCGCGCTCAGGGCGGCGAACACTGACTAACCAGGGGATCAGACCGAATGAACAACGTGAATGAAGTGCCGATTGATATCGACGAAATGCGCAAGTGGGCTTTAGGCTTTATTGAAGAGCGTGTGCCGCCGATGACCCGCACCGAGTTTTCTCGTCAATCGGGAATTCCCCTCGGAACGCTCGGCCCTTGGCTTGATGCAAGGTACAAGGGCCGCAGCGATCTCATAGCTCGTAAGATGATGCTGTTCAGGCAGCAGGTTGAAGCATCGAAAGCTCACGACGAATCGCTTCCGGTCAACCCTGGCTATTTCGAGACCGAGACTTCGGCCCGCATCGAAAAGCTCTTGGCCATGGCGCACACAGGCCGGATCACAGTTGGCGGAACCGGTCCTGGTACGGGCAAGACCGCAACCGTCACCGAATATCGCGAGAAAGCCTCCCACGTCATTATTGCCACAATGACACCCAGCTCGCGCAGCCTAGTGCAGATGATCCGAGCGGTCCTCTCTGCACTCGATTACGAGGTGAGGCGCATCGCTGCATCGGATGGATCGCGTGAGATCGTGAAGCGTTTGAGCGGACGCCGGGCCTTGCTTGTCATCGACGAAGCCAATCACCTCTCACTCGACGCGATCGACGAAATTCGGGGTTGGCACGATGAGACTGAATGCGGGATCTGCCTGTTAGGCAATGAAGAGCTGATCCGAGAGATCCGTGCCGGAAAGAACAAGACCCAGCTTGCCCGCCTGAATAGCCGGATAGCTTGGTCGATGGAGCAAGATGTTCCGACAGACGAAGATGTGCGCATCTTTTGTGATCACTGGCGGATCACTGATTTTGCGATCCGCAAATATCTGCGTGATATCGCGACCACCAAAGACAGCGGCGGGCTTCGCGAAGCTCGCCAATTGGTGGAGATCGCGTCGTTTTTCGCATCGCAAGATGAGCGTGGCCTAACCCTTGATGACCTTCGCGAAGTCCAATCGCAGCGTGCGAGCCGCTGGATTAAAGCGTGAGCCACGTCGCCCATCTTATCAGCGCCATCGCGCGCGAGTGTGACGAGATCCACGGCCCCGGTGCCTTCGAGACGCGTGTGTTTCGCGCGGCTCTGATCCCCGCGCTGGTCATATGCGCCAGCTGCGCTCTCGTCCTTTTCTCAGGAGACTAACTATGCTTGCTCACGACGCTCGATCGGGCGCTAAACGCGCGCGCTTTAAAGGCGGTGATCAAACGCGCCGCATCATGATTGCCAAGGCGCATGTCGCTAAAAAAGACCTTCAGCTCGATGAGGATGATTATCGCGCCATCATCCTGGATGAAACCAAGGGCCAGCACGACAGCACAGCGCATTGCGATCAGGCCCAGCTTGAGCGCATAATCAAACGCTTCGAGGCGCGCGGATGGAAGTCAAAGCCGACGCGCCGTAGCTCCAAACCCGCCACTCACCCGATGGCTAAGAAAGCGCGGGCCATGTGGATCTCGCTTCACCAGCTGGGCGTGGTGCGCAGCCCCAAAGAGAAATCGCTCGAAGCCTTCGCCAAGGGGCAGCTGCGCTGTGAAAAGCTCGCCTGGGCCAAGCAATCGCACAGCGGCAAGCTGATTGAAGCGCTCAAGTCGATGGCGAGCGAGGCGGGCTGGGCGCAGACTGATGAAAAGGGCAACAATCTCAGCGTACGCGCGCTGAAAGAGGGGCTGTGCAAGGCGATCCTTGCCCGCATGGTCGAGGAAGGCGAAGCGCCAGCGCATTGGACGATCGACGAAGCCGCTTGGAAGCTGTGC
>JBCCJS010000042.1:0-4370 GCA_039027675.1 Pseudomonadota bacterium | reverse complement strand
GGGCACGCAGCTGACCATGCGCACTTTCCACATTGGCGGCGCGGCGCAGCTTAACGAGACCAGCCACCTTGAATCGATCTCGGATGGTAAGGTCGAATATCGCGACATGCCGACCATCACCGACAAAAAGGGCCGCATCCTTTCGATGGCGCGCAACGGTGAACTCGCCGTGATCGATGCCGAAGGCCGCGAGCGTGAGATGCACAAGGTGCCCTATGGCACTGTGCTGATGTTCAAGGACGGCGCAAAGGTGAAGGAAGGCGACCGGCTGGCGGAATGGGATCCGTTCACGCTGCCGATCATCACCGAGCAATCGGGCGTGGTGCGCTATCAGGATCTGGTCGAGGGCACGACGCTTGAAGAGCAGACCGATGACGCCACCGGTATCGCGCAGCGCGTGGTCACCGAAAACCGCGCCACGGGCCGCAAGAAGAAGGAAGAGCTGCGTCCGCGCCTTATGCTTCAGGGCGAAGGCCAGTCCGAGGACGACACCGACGCGCAGCGCTATATGCTGGCGCCGGGCACCACGCTCTCGGTCGAAGACGGTCAGCACGTTGATGCGGGTGACATTCTGGCGCGCGCTAGCCGCGAAGCCGCCAAGACGCGCGACATCACCGGCGGTCTGCCGCGTGTGGCCGAGCTCTTCGAAGCGCGCCTGCCCAAGGATAACGCGATCATCGCCAAAATCTCGGGCAAGATTGAATTTGTCCGCGAATACAAGGCGAAGCGCAAGATCGCGATCATCCCTGAGGAAGGCGATCCGGTCGAATACCTGATCCCTAAGACGAAGGTGATCGACGTGCAGGAAGGCGACTATGTGAAGAAGGGCGACACGCTCATCTCCGGTTCGCCCAACCCGCACGACATCCTCGAAGTGTTGGGCGTCGAAGCGCTGGCGGAATATCTCGTCAACGAGATTCAGGAAGTCTACCGCTTGCAGGGCGTGAAGATCAACGACAAGCACATCGAGGTGATTGTTCGCCAGATGCTGCAAAAGGTTGAGATCACCAAGGGCGGCGACACCACGCTGCTGCCGGGCGAACAGGTCGATCTGGCGGAAATGCTTGAGGTCAACTCCAAGCTTGGCAAAGGCAAGGAGCCCGCTGAAGGCACGCCGATCCTGCTGGGCATCACCAAGGCCAGCCTGCAGACCCGCAGCTTTATCTCGGCAGCGTCCTTCCAGGAGACGACCCGCGTGCTGACGCAGGCGAGCGTCGAGGGCAAGAAGGACACGCTCATCGGTCTTAAGGAGAACGTGATCGTGGGTCGGCTTATCCCGGCGGGCACGGGCGCTGGCATGAACCGCATGCGGGTGGCCGCGTCCAGCCGCGACGCGGCGCTCAAGGCGCAGTGGAAGAAGCAGCAGGAAGCGCTCGCGGCCGCGGGCGCCGCCGAGGAAGAGCCGGTTGCGGATGCGGTGCCTTCCGAAGAAGCGATGAAAGCGGCGATGGGCGGCGCGGACGCGGCCGAATAAGCCACTTCTGCCGACCATCCCCAAGCTTCGAACAGCCCCGCCGCAGCCACGCTGCGGCGGGGTTTTCCTTGCCGGATGCGAAATCTACGGAATACGACGTTTGTGCTATTGATAATCGTTCGCGACATGTTAGAAATTGATTCGCAACGCTCAAGGAAGCCTTACGTGACCAAGCCCATCCGCCAGACCGCCGCCGCCGCATCCCGCATCATTGAGGACATGGCGCAGCCGGTCCAGCTCTCTTCATTGGGGCCGATTGCCGGACGGTTTATCTATTCGCTGCGTCTGATCGCTTTGCATGAGCGGGTGAAGCGCGATCCCGTGCCCGAATTGACAGTGCGGCTTGGCGGGGTGGAGATTGCGGCCAAATCGCTCTCGCTCAGCCAGGCGATCACCGCGACCTGGCCTGAGAACATTCACGTCTCGCGCTTTTGTTGCCAGCTCCTCACCCATGACGAGGCGACCATTGGCGCGCTGATCGATTGCGCGGAACAGCGCGACCGATCGGGATTTGAAGCGCAGGTTCACGGCCTTATCCGGCCCGAGCGCGAACACCGTCTGTGGGACGCTGTGCTCGCGCTGGTGATGGCGGAAATGCACGCGCACTAACGCGCGCTAGGGGCCGGGGCGCGGGCCTTCAATGGGCCTTTCATACAACCCAGCCTTGCCACACCCATACCACACCGGGCTAGTTGCGCAGCGGCCAAGCGCAAAGCCGTGCAATTGGGCTCTTTTGCGATATCGCGAAAAGGCCTAGCGCGTTCAGCATGACCATGACCACTCGCTTTGCTCCTTCGCCCACGGGGCGCCTCCATGTCGGCAATATCCGCACCGCGCTCCACAATTGGATGCTCGCTCAAAAGTCGGGCGGGACGTTTATCCTGCGCATCGACGATACCGATGCCGCGCGTTCCAAAGAAGAATATGTCGAGGCGATCCGTGCCGACCTCACTTGGCTGGGTATCCAACCGGACGAAGAACACCGGCAGTCGCAGCGGCTCGATCTCTACGAGGCGGCGTTTCAGGCGCTGCGGGAGGCTGGCCGCGTATATGCGGCATACGAGACACAGCAGGAGTTGGAGTTGAAGCGCAAGGTTCTGCTCGGCCGCGGCCTGCCCCCGATCTACGACCGGGCTGCGCTGGACCTGACCGATGAAGCGCGCGCAGCCATGGAAGCCGAAGGGATCGCCCCGCACTGGCGCTTCAAACTCGACCATGGTGAAGCGATTGCGTGGGACGACGGTGTGCGCGGCAGCGTCAAATTCGATCCGGCTCAACTCTCCGACCCTGTCATTCGCCGCGCGGACGGGTCTTGGCTTTATATGCTTCCAAGCACGGTCGACGACATTGGCATGGGCGTTACAAACGTGCTTCGCGGCGAGGATCACGTCTCGAACACCGCTGTCCAGATCCAGATGTTCACCGCGCTGATGGAACACACCTTTGGTCTCGAGAGTGTGAGAGGCGATCCCTATCCGAGGTTTGCGCACGAAGCGCTGTTGGTAGGCAAGGAGGGCAAGCTTTCCAAGCGTCTGGGTTCGCTGGGCTGCGACGCGTTTCGCGAGCGCGGGATGGAACCCGAGGCGATCATCGCGCTGCTGGCGCGGCTGGGCACATCGCTCCCGGTCGAGCCAATCGCCGAGCGCAGCGCGCTGCTCGACACCTTCGACCTTGCGACGTTTGGCCGCGCGCCGGCCAAGTTTGACGATGCGGAACTGGAGCGGGTGAACACCGCTATTGTCCACCAGATGCCGTTCGCGGCTGTGTCCGACCGCCTGCCGGACGGCATGGATGAGGCGGGCTGGCGCGCGGTGCGGCCCAATGTCTCAACCATTGCCGAGGTTTCGGAATGGTGGCGGCTGGTGACCGGTCCGATCGAAGGGATCGATTTCAGCGAGGAAGACCGCGCGTATCTGGCCGAGGCCCGCGCGGCGCTCGCCTGGAGCGAGGACCCATGGGGCGCGCTCACGTCGAGCCTGAAACAGAGCACCGGTCGCAAGGGCAAGGCGCTGTTCCTGCCGCTGCGCCAGGCGCTGACGGGTATGAACCACGGGCCGGATATGGGGGAATTGCTGCCGCTGATTGGCGAGGCTGAGGCGCGCGCGCGGCTGGAACGCGGAGCGGGTGCATGAGGCTGGCCTCGATGACAACCACCGCGCTGTTTGCGGCGCTGGCGCTGGTACCCTCCGCTGGCGCTCAGACAATTGCCTGCCCCGATGAAACGACGGCGCCAGCCCAGATCAAGCAGACCATCGCCGATTTCTTTGATGCCCTGCGCGCAAAGGATGATGCGCCGCTTGAAGCGCTTACGACCGCTTCCTTTTACGCCTTCGATGTTGGCGAACGGTTTCCCCGGGCGACATTGGCAAAGGTTATCCGAGAGGCTTTGGCGGACGGTGTGGAGATCAATTGGTCGATCGGACCGCTCGACACCAAAGTGCGCTGCGATGTGGCTTGGTCGCAATGGGAAAATGTCGGCAGCGCGGGAACGCCGCCGGATGTGAAGCCTGTGCGCTGGCTGGAATCCGCGGTGCTTGTACACGAGGATGGACGCTGGAAGGTTGACTTCTTCCATTCACAGCGCGCGCGCAGCGACTGACCGTTCGCGCGTTAGGACCTGTACTTGTCCAATTCGTCGCCTTTGAGCGTCACAATGTGCAGCAGGTTGGTCGCGCCCGGTGTGCCAAACGGAACGCCCGCCAGCACAATCTGTTTTGAGCCCGCCTCGCCAAATCCGTGGCGCAGCGCCATGCGTTTGCCCTTGGCGATCATCTCTTCAAAACTGCCGATATTGTTGGTCGCCACCGCGTGCGCGCCCCACAACAGGCCCACTCGGCGCGCGGTGCGCATACTGGGCGTCAGCACCAGCATCGGCGTTGCCGGCCTCTCGCGCGCC
>JBCCJS010000041.1:0-5006 GCA_039027675.1 Pseudomonadota bacterium | reverse complement strand
TGCAGGCCGGCTACAACTGATCGAACGCGACGCAAATGACCCAGCTGCGGTCAAAGAACATGTCAGCGTCGCAAACGAACGTATAGGTTCGCTTTTGCGTGCGCTCGATGCCCTTCTGCGGTTGGGCCAGATCGAAGCGGGCGCGCGCCGCGAGGCCTTTGAGCCGTTTGACCTGAGCGAGCTATCCAATGAACTGGCGGAGAGTTTTGAGCCACTTTTCGAGGAAGGCGATAAGAGCTTTGAGGCTCGAGTCTCGTCCGGTGTCACGGTACTGGGTGACCGCAATCTTGTCGCACAGCTGATCACCAATTTGCTTGAAAACGCACTGGAGCACGCGCGCGACGGCGCAAAGGTTTGGCTGGAACTCTCGGCGGACGAGGACGGCGCGAAGCTCTTGATTGGGGATGATGGGCCAGGCGTTCCGGCAAACCGGGCGGAGGAGATCTTCGACCGGTTTGTGCGCATGGATCCAGGCCGGTCCAAGGCGGGCAATGGATTGGGGCTTAGTCTCGTCAAATCGATTGCGTCGCTGCACGGAGGCAGGGCGGAGGCAGCGTCTACATATCCCGGGCTTGTTATCGTGGTATCGTTTTCGAGCGAAACGGCATTGAAGGAATAGCATCACCCTCTTTTCCCATACAAAATTGTATGGAAACGCACCCCAAGCTGTAACCTCCGCATTTGTTTCTATCCGCTAGTCTGGCTCCCACAGGTTTTTTCAAATCGGGAGCGCAGACAAGTGCTTGGTCCTACAAATTACCCCTATCGGCTGAGACTCGCATTCTCATGTGCGATCGCGCTTACGTTGCTGCTGACCGGGTGCGGCGGTGAAGATAGCGGTGGGCCCACCACCGGTTCCGGACCAATCATGATGGATGGCCCTTCGGTCTCGAACGGCGGTGCCTTCGACACATCGCAGAGTACGGCGCGGTTCCTTACTCAGGCGACTTTCGGCCCAACGCCCGCACAAATCTCGAACCTAACTGGAACGTCGGCTTCCTCGTGGTTCGCCGAGCAGCTCATGCTCGAGCCAACCCTCGTGAAGCCCGAATTCGACGCCTATGTGGCGATCACGCCCGAGGAGGACGAAGACGGCGAAGGCGAGTTGTACTTTGCCGCGCCCTCGTTCGCGTTTTGGAAGCAATCAATTGGAGCTCGCGATCAACTGCGCTTGCGCATGGCCTTCGCATTGTCTCAGATCCTTGTCGTGTCTGACACAGGCGGCGAAATACTGTTTGATGTGCCTGAAAGCATGGTCGGATACCAAGACATTCTTAGAAGTCAGGCGTTTGGCAATTATCGCGATCTGCTCGAAGCGATAACCTTCAATCCGGCCATGGGCGAGTGGCTCACCTACATGGGCAACCAAAAGGCCGATGACACCGGCCGAGTGCCCGATGAAAACTATGCGCGAGAGCTGCTGCAGTTGTTCACAGTGGGTATTGTTGAGCTGCAACCCAATGGCGAACCACGGTTGCAAGACGGGCAGCCGGTTGAGCTCTACAACAATCAGGATGTGACGGGCCTGGCGCGCGTTTTCACAGGTCTCGATATCGCCGGGCTCGATCGCAGCGTGTTCCCCTCGCTGGTCGATGCGGTGGGTGAAGTCGATGATCTGGGCGAGAATTTCCTCCGCCCTATGACATTTAATGACGCGTTGCATTCTGATCGGGAGAAGAGCTTTCTAAACTGCTCAATCCCGGCTGGCACGCGTACGCTCGACAGCATCACACAAGCGCTGGACTGCATCATGGCGCACCCAAATGTGGGGCCCTTCGTGTCGCGACAATTGATCCAGCGCTTTACAACCGGTGATCCCTCTCCGGCCTATGTTGAGCGCGTTGCGACTGCGTTCGATACAGGCAGCTTCGTGCTACCGCATGGACGCCGGGTTGGGGGTGGCCGCAAGGGTGATTTACCCCCCACGCTTGCGGCCATCCTGTTTGACGCCGAAGCGCAGGTTGACCCAGCGCTGGACAATGCGCAGTTCGGCAAAATCCGCGAGCCCGTGCTGCGCTTCACCAACTGGGCCCGTGCGTTTGGCGTCGATGGGAACAAGCCCGAGTACGCTCTTGAGCTAGCGGATACGAGTGGGCCAAGCGCATTGTCGCAGCACCCACACCGGGCGCGAAGCGTTTTCAACTTTTACCGCCCCGGATACACCGCTCCAGGCACGCAATCAGGCGCTCTTGGCATGACTGTACCCGAGCTGCAGATCGTCAATGCGACTTCGACGACTGGCTACATCAACTTCATGTCCTTCTGGACCTTTGGTGGGCTCGACATGTTGGATCAGAGCGAGATTGAGGCTGAGCTTATGGAGCTCAATATCCCGTTCAACAGCGCCGAGGTCGCGCGAGCCTGGCGTCCCGATTACTCCGCCGAAGCTGCTCTTGCGAACGATGCAACGGCGCTGCTTGATCGGCTCAATCGCGTTCTCGCATACGGCACGCTGTCGAGCGAGACCCGCTCCTCGATTGAGAGTGCGGTCAATCAAATCCCCTTGGATGACGACGAAGACGAGGACGGGCGCGCGCTGCGGGTGCAGCTGGCCGTTTTCCTGGTCATGACGTCGCCTGATTACCTGGTCCAGCGCTGAGGAGCCTCAATGATGTCGCACAGCCCATCCATCAGCCGCCGCAACGCCATCCGACTTCTTGGGGCCAGCGCTGTTGCCGGTACAGCGCTCGCGGGCGCGCCAGGGGTGTTCACCTCGCACGCCGCCGATACGTCCAATTATCGAGCACTCGTGTGCGTGTTTCTCTTTGGCGGCATGGATAGCCACGATGTTGTGATCCCGTTCCAGCCCGGCGAGTATGATGGATGGCGCTCCATTCGCCGCTCTTTCGTCGCCAGGCAGGGCGCCTCACGCGATCGCGCATCGCTCCTGCCGCTCACCCGGGCTGGCCGACCAAACCAGGACGCGCCTCAGCACTCGCTTGCGCCCGAATTGGCAAACATCAAAGCTCTCTATGATGCAGGCGACGCAGCCGTGATCGCCAATGTGGGCCCGCTTGTTGAACCGGTCACGCGTCAAGGCTTTGAAGCAGGTGTGGCGCGGGTCCCGCCTCGGCTGTTCAGCCATAACGACCAACAAAACATCTGGCAGGCGGGAGCCCCAGAAGGCGCACAGTTTGGTTGGGGTGGGTTGTTCGCCGACGCCGTGCTTGCCTCTGGCGGCAACGGCGATCGCCCGCAATTCACGACCATCACCACAGAAGAAGTTGGTCCATTTTTGACGGGACGCACCGCTTCGCCCTTCCGCATCGGCATCGATGGAGCAGCGCAGCTCAACATCCTCGAGGAGTTTGCCGACCAAACAGATGCTTCCTTCGTCAACGCGGTACGCGACCAATTGGCTGCGCGTTCATTTGCGGGCAGCAATGTGATTGAGCGCGACATAGCAGCGAAGTTCGCAGGCGGTCTCGACAGCAACGACTTCTACGGTCAAGCGCTTGTGAGCGGCATGCCAAACCTCGCCGGATTTGGAGCAGGCCCTCTAAGCGCTCAGCTGCGGGCAGTGGCCAACACCATCGCCGTTCGAGACCAATTGTCCGCTTCGCGCCAGGTGTTCTTCGTCGGGCTTGGCGGTTTCGACACGCACTCAGCACAGGCTGTAGACTTGCCCAATCTGCTGCGCGAACTTGATAGCGGGGTTGCCGCCTTTCATAGCGCCATGACCTCCTTGGGCCTTTCACAGCAAGTGACTTTGTTCACGGCATCAGATTTTGGCCGGACCCTAGCGGTGAACGGAGATGGGACGGATCATGGATGGGGCGGGCACCACTTCGTGGTTGGCGGCGCTGTTCGAGGCGGAGAGGTTTACGGTGAAATCCCACCAGCAACGATCGGTCACGCGCAAGAAGTTGGCGGTGGCCGTTTGATCCCAAGTCTCGCAGTTGATCAATACGCGGCGCAGCTTGGCCGATGGTTTGGACTTAGCCCGTCAGAGATAGGTACTGCGCTCCCGAATCTGGGCCGATTCACGCCGCCAAACTGGACGTTTATTGGATGAATAATATGCCCCCGCCAAATATCTCGCCTCGCCTAGTGGCTTACGCCGCTCTCATGCTCGCCTCGTGTGGCTCTGACACTTTGATGGACGGTCCCGATGGCCCCGATATTGACGCCAACCGAGCCCCGATCATTACTTCTGCAGCGAGCGTCAGCGTCCCCGAGAATTCAACAGGCACAGTTTATTCAGCGGCCGCCAACGATCCTGACGGCGACGTCTTGGTGTTTTCGTTGGCGGGCAAGGACGCCGGGCAATTCGTGATCGACAGCGGATCCGGCGCCATCACCTTTTTGACGGCGCCGGATTTCGAAACTCCGAACGACGGCGACAGCAACAACGCCTACGAAATCATCCTTGAAGTGAGCGATCCAAGCGGAGCGAGCGACAGCCTGTCCGTCACGATCACAATTACGGATGAGAGCGAGACCGGCCAACGCTATGTCGATGAGATATTCGCGGCCTTAGAGGTTCGGCGCGATATTGAGTTTGCACCGGGCCTGTTTCTCGACCTTTACGCCCCCGACGGCGACACGGTGACCAATCGCCCGGTTATGATAGTGGCCTCAGGTGGAGGATTTATCGCTCAGAATCGCGAAGGGGTCGAGCCCATTGCGCAGGCCTTTGCCCGGCGCGGCTATGTCGCTGCAACGATTGACTATCGGGTGCTTGGCACACAACCAGCCAGCGCTGATAATTTGGCCATTGCCGGGATTGAGGCCACGCATGGCATGTTTGCCGCCGTCCGGTTCTTTCGCGCTGATGCAGAAGGATCAAACGCATTAGGTGTCCGATCCGATGCGATCTTTGTAAGCGGGGAATCGGCTGGCGGGGTCATGGCAGCCGTCGCGGCGACTATCGATCCGGGCGATACCATTGCCGCGGCGGCATTGCGTACATATGTAGATGCCAATGGCGGCCCATTCGGAACGGTCGGCGACAATCTATCGACAAGCTCGGAGATTAACGGGGCGATGCCTCTATCCGGGGCGAT
>JBCCJS010000040.1:0-6588 GCA_039027675.1 Pseudomonadota bacterium | reverse complement strand
CGTGATCCTCGAGGCTGAACTCGTAGAAGAGCGCGCCCTGCGTCACCTGCCGCCGTCCCATCATCGCCAAATCCTCCCGATTTAGCGAATTGAAACAGCAACTAAGCTGCGCCGCAACACGAGTTTTTCAACACAATTAGCTTCACACTGGCCAAAACTGGAAGGCAGTGTGGTCCGACGTCTCTTTAACATTCGATTGAAGGCTACCTTTCGAGGGCCCTGATGCGGGTCGGGCGTTCGATTGTGCGCATCGAACGGAGAGCGTCGGCCGTCCGGCGCGCCGCACGCTTGATCGGCGCATCAACTGAGGGTATAGTATCGCAGAGTTTTTGTTATGGAGTTTTCCCCGCGAACGTTCTCAATAGTTATTTGGCCACCACAACATTGATATTGGCGGCGATGGCTTTGCCAGTGAAAGTTTGGGCGCTCGATCTCAATGTCCAGCCCAGCAACGGAAACTGCATCGAGGTGTCGCTTTCCGAAGCCTTCAGTAGCGAGGTGTTTGAAGCCACCGAACTGAGGGGGAATGGAAACTATCAGGGCGATGCGCTGGAATTGTCGATCAAGGCCAGTGCCGAGCTTTCGGCCGGTGTCGAGATCTGCATTACGATCGATCAGCCATTGCTGGTGCGACCAACTTCGAACCTTGGCCCGCTTGGCCCACAGCGAATGGTCATCCGCCGCTTCAGCCGGGTTCAGGTCAACCGGGGGCCCGTCGAGATTGATGTCGAAGTATCGCCGAGCGTGAGTGCCGGCGCCGAGCTGGAGGCAACGCTTGAAGCCTACTGCTATGACGAGAACAGGCGCGAGCCGCGTGCCGCCGATCGGTTCGAGCCGCTTGCCCCTCTTGGCCAAAACCTAAGCCGCGTATTGTCGGCTCCCTATGCGCGGGGCAACCTGCAGAGCTGTGTCTGGGCCGCCCGTGCCTCGTCTCCCGATTTCATGGTGGATCTATTCGGCTCCTATGAAGGGCCACCGGATCTAAGCCCGACCCAGTTGCGGGAACTTCTGGCATTTGCGGAACGCGGTCACAGGGCGAGCTTGCTGCGGTGCCCAGAAATCCTCGACAGCTGTTTCGGCAGAGCCTGCGAGTACGAGGCGCAGCGATCGTCTCCTTGGACGATAACCGAGGTTCGCCGCGCATGGGACCTCTCCCGCAATTGGAGAAACCGACCGAGCCGCGGGAGGTAGTCGATTTCGGCCTCAGGGCCCGCGCGGCTTGGCGCGGCGGCTGGATCGCCGGCGCGCGAAAGCGGCCATTACCCGAAAGGCGGCTTCGTCCGCATCGCGATGACACCAAGCGCCGCCATGCTGCGGTCAGCACGAGTGTCAGCTCTCGAGGACTCGACCGCGAGATCTGGGCAGCCCGCCAACGGCGGCTCTGGGCCGCTTGCGACGACGATCCGGTACTTCGCCGATGGGGCGCTGCGGAACATGACCGGAACGAGCCCACATTGACCGATGCTGCGCAGACCATGAGGGCCCGCCGACAAGCATAGCGGATGATCGATTCCTTAGCGCTCCCAGGGCGGGCTCTTGCCGATCTCGGCTATCAAGAAGTCCATCAAAACGCGGACCTTCGGCGACAGTACATTGGACTGCGGGTAGATCAGCCAAAGCACGTTATCCTCAGCCGCCTCGTAGTCGGGCAGGACATGTATGAGTTGGCCCGACGCAAGCTCTTCGTGGACGCTCCACATCCCGTTCAGTGAGATGCCCGCCCCGGCCACGGTGGCGCGCTTCTGACTTAGGCCGTCATCCATGATCAACTGGCTCCGCGCGGCGTTTGGATCAAACGCAGCGACCTCGCCTGCACCGTCTTTCAGAGCGCGCGGGCGGAGGTCGCGGAACGCGATCAGTCGGTGGCGCTTCAGGTCGTCCGGTATTCGCGGGGTGCCATGCGCCGCTAGGTAGTCCGGTGCAGCGCATAGGATACGCGTGTCCCCGGCCAGCCTACGACCCTTAAGGCTGGTGTCGAGCAGCGGGGCGTTCCGAAGGGCGAGATCATAGCTCCCTTCGATCAAGTCGAACTGAACGTCCGACAGCCGCAGATCAAGGCGAAGACCGGGCTGCTGATCCAGAAACCTGGGCAGGATGGGCGCGATATAGAGTTGGGCAAAGGTGCTCGGCGCAGCGAAGCGCAAAGTGCCGCTGACTTGCGTGGAGCCATGGCCCAACGCGGCCAGCGCCGCGTCTTCCTGGGCGATTATCTCGCGGGCGAAGGGCAGAAAGTCGGCTCCCTCAACCGACGGCGCCACCTTGCGCGTCGTGCGGTGGAGCAGGTCAGCGCCAACGCCGTTCTCCAACTTTGCGAGTTTCGCGCTGGCCACGGCCGGGGCCATCCCAAGACGGCGGCCTGCCGCGCTGATATTGTGCATCTCGGCGGCGAGGACGAACAGGCGCAATCCATCCGTGTCCATGCTAATTATATCCATTTTCCGAATTGTGAAGGCAGATGTATTCTGGTTATTTCGGAAACGCCAGAAGCCATATTCCCCTCAACGCAAGACAGAACTCACAGGAAGGGGTGGCAATGGCTCGGACTGCGACCGTGAACTACCATGTTCACAAGGACGAGCGGCAAGCCTTCGAGCTGGATGCGGGCGGTATCGTCGGCAATCTGATCTCCCCTGAATTGGCACCGACTGAGGTGCTATTGCATGACTTACGAACAGCGGCACAGGGCGTTCGCTTTGCTGAGGATGCTGTGGAGTTCGTGCGCGTGCCCAGTGGCGTTTCGGACTTTTCCGGCGATGGTTGGCAAGCGACTTATGACGGAGAACTGACTGCCCTGCTCACCGAGCGGCTTGGCGCGCGCGATGTGGTGATCTTTGACCATACGGTGCGGGTGGACGACGCCGATGCGACACGTAAACCGGCGCGCAACGAGCACAGCGACTACAGTGAGGACGGCGCGAAACAGCGCTTGATCGACCTGCTTGGGGTCAATCGGGCTGCGGAATGGAGCGACGGGCACTACGCGTTCATCAACGTCTGGCGGCCGGTTGGGGCACCGATCAACAGTGCGCCTTTGGGCTTTGTCCGCCCGGCGAGTGTGGCCGTTTCGGACTGGATACTGCTCGACCTGATCTATCCAGACCGCACGGGGCAGATCCTAGGGCTAGCTGGCAATCCGGATCACGATTGGCTTTACCAATCACGGATGACGCCCGATGAGGTGGCGATGTTCAACATCTACGACAATCGCGGGCTGCCTTCGATCGCGCATAGCGCTTTGGACATGGTCGAGGATCCTGGCGTCACCTCAATTCGCAGAAGCGTCGAGAGCCGCACGCTCGTGCAGTACTGAGGGGCTACAATGTTGGATAGCTCAAACACCGGAGTCTTCCCCGAAATCAACGCTGCCTATAACAGCGTGTTTCGCCCCAGGCGGCTGAGCCTTGGGCTTGTCCTGCCGCTGGAAGCCTATGCCGTTGGCGCTGCACCGACGATGCAGGGCCATATCGCTACAGCGCAATTGGCTGAAGCGTTAGGTTTTGCGTCGCTCTGGCTGCGCGATGTACCTTTCAATGTGCCGAGCTTTGGCGATCCGGGGCAGATGTTTGACCCGTTCGTGTATCTCGGCACCTTGGGCGCCGTAACCGAGCGGATCGCGATTGGCACGTCCAGCATCATTCTGCCGCTGCGCCATCCAGCCCATGTGGCGAAGGCTGCGGCGACGGTGGATGTGCTGTCGGGTGGGCGGCTGCTGATGGGTGTGGCGTCCGGCGACCGACCCGAGGAGTATCCAGCCACGGCGCAAAGCTATCCGGATCGGGGCGCACGGTTCCGGGATAGCGTGGAGTACATTCGCGCGGTCGGCACGGCCTATCCGCAGCTGGAGAGCGCTCAGGGCACCCTGTCGGGCCAGATCGATATGCTGCCCAAGCCAACGGGTGCGCGCCTGCCTCTTCTGATCACCGGCGGCAGCCAGCAATCCCCCGATTGGGTGGCTGAACATGGCGACGGCTGGATGACCTATCCGCGCGATGCAGCGTCGCAAGGCCGCATGGTTGCCGATTATCGCGCGCGCCTGGAAACCGCAGGGCAGCCAAACAAGCCAGTGATGCAGTCTCTCTACATCGACCTATTGGACGATCCGGAGGCCCCCGCGCGGCCGATCCATCTGGGCTTCCAGTCAGGGACGGGCTTCCTGCGCCGCTACCTGCGCGAGATCGAGCGACTAGGGATCAATCACGTGGCCCTGAACCTGCGCTTCAACAGCGCGTGCATCGCCACAACCCTGAGACGCTTGGCAGACGATGTGCTGCCCGACTTCCCCTCAAAGGATCAATGACATGATGAAGACCATGCTTATCACAGGCTCCACCGACGGGATCGGGTTGCTCACCGCCAAGAAACTCGTCGCAGCAGGGCATACCGTGCTGTTGCATGGACGCAGTGCCGACAAGCTGAAGGTCGCTGCGGCTGAGATCGGCGGGGCAGTTGTGACATACGGCGCCGATCTGTCGGACATGAGTGCGGTGACCCAACTGGCCGCGGATATCCGCACCAAGCACGACACCCTCGATGTCCTAATCAACAACGCGGGCGTTCTGAAAACACCGAAGCCGGTGTTGGAGAGCGGGCAGGACGTGCGCTTTGTTGTCAACACCTTCGCACCCTATTTGCTGACCGAATTGCTGCTGCCGATCATCCCGCAGGACGGCCGAGTGGTGAACCTTTCGTCAGCCGCGCAGGCGCCGGTCAACTTGGCGGCGATGCAGGGCGGCGTGACGCTTTCGGACATGGACGCCTACGCGCAGAGCAAGCTCGCCATCACTATCTGGACGCGCGAATGGGCGAAGACGCTTCCGGACGGACCTCTGATGGTGGCCGTGAACCCGGGCTCTCTCCTCGCCTCAAAGATGGTGAAGGAAGGGTTCGGCGTTGCTGGCAGCGATTTGAACATCGGGGCGGAAATCCTGATCGACGCCGCCCTTGGCGACCGGTTCGCGACCGCCTCGGGCGCCTATTTCGATAACGACCGCCGCGCCTTTACCGACCCGCACGTGGCCGCCCTCGATGTCTCCCATGCAGCAGACGTGATGAGAGCCATCCAGAGCTTCGTCCACGCCCACCGCTAGGCCAAACAGCTCAGAATGAACCCCAAAGACGCCTCGCATCCCCGATGCCGAGGCCCGGAAGAGGACTGCCCGATGAAATACGAGAACTTCCAGACCTTCGACGTCACCCGCGAGGGTGCAATCGCAACTGTAACCTTCGATTTTGGAACGGTGAACGTCCAAGGCCAAGAGATGCTGGCCGATCTGAACAGCCTGGCCATGCGGTTGGAGCGGGACCGTGAGACCAAGGTTGTGATCTTTCAGTCGGCGAACCCGGAGATCTGGGTCTGCCACTACGACACCGAGCTCCTCAAGGACATGTCGACTGAAGCGGTGTCGCGCGACGAGGCGCAACTGCTGGATCTGCAAGCAGTCTGCGAGCGGATCAGCAAAGTGCCGCAAGCGACCATTGCCAAGCTTGAAGGCTTCGCTCGCGGTGGCGGACACGAGCTGGCGCTGGCGTTAGACATGCGCTTTGCCGCGCGAGGCAAGTTCAAGTTCATGCAGATGGAGGTCGGCATGGGCATCCTGCCCTGCGGCGGCGGCGCGTCCCGCATGGCGCGGCAGACAGGCCTTGGCCGCGCGTTGGAGGTCATCCTGAGTGCGCAGGACTACGACGCGGATGACGCTGAGCGCATGGGCACGGTCAACAAGGCATTGGACCCTGATGAAATCGGTCCATATGTCGCCGCGCTGGCGCAACGCATCGCTCAGTTTCCAGCCGAGTCGATCAATGCATGCAAGCAAATGGTCTACGAATCCATCGACAGGCCCATCGATGACGCCCTGAAAGCCGAAGCGTATTGGCTCTATCAAGCGACCAGCAAAACGCCGGCCGTCAAACGCTTCACCATCGCCGATGAGCAAGGTCTCGAGCATGACATCGAGAACCAGCGAAAGTGGAGTGACCTCGTCATGCAGGTTCAAGACATCAATTGATCAAGTCTATTCGACACCAGACTGGGCGTCTTCAGGTCCAAGGCGCCCAGCCATCAGATCTTTGACTTAAGTCGGGAGGAGAAGCAAAGCGCAAAAGGTGTCAGGTTCTCTCTCGTACGCCGGCGGCGTCACACGATAACTGAATTTGGTGGTCACGCAGCGAAGTGGCGCTCTGACCGCCAAGCGACCTGGAGCACCGGAAGATGCTGCGCGACACATGGACGTCGGCTTCGGTGACGCTGCACTGCGGCGCAAGCTGTCCACTCGAATGTCTCCAATGGGCCGCTCGCGTGAGCCGCGCCCACTCCAGATCTGGCCGATGCCGCGCCGCGGAACATGACCGGAACGAGCTTATTCCGTTGAAGAAGTCGCTCGGTGAAGTCGTCGCGTTGATGCCGATCACGCCTTGAAGAAGAAGCATGCCAAGCCGCCTCACGTGAGACTTGGCGGCTGCGGCATGGGGAAGAGCTTTGCGAGCTTTCGGAGGTTCTGGGCGGTGGCGGCGAGGAGGAATTCGTCGTTGGCTCCGGTTGGGCCGCGCAATCGCAGCCGTCCGAGGCCGAGGATGCGCTTGAGATGGGCG
>JBCCJS010000039.1:0-9587 GCA_039027675.1 Pseudomonadota bacterium | reverse complement strand
GGTCGTCTTGCCCTGGATTATTTCAATGACGAGCGCGCTCTTACGCTTCGCTGTCCACCGCTTGATGTCTTCGCTCACTGTCTCGCTCATCGCTACCTTTTCTCCTATGTAGCATGAGCAGGATTTCACTGGGTCGATACAGGTCCGACGGGTTGGCGGAGTTGGCCTGACGATGTGAAGACCCGGATTGTGGCTGAATCGTATGAGCCTGGTGCTTGTGTTTGCAATGTCGCCGAGCGCCATGCGATTATGCCGCAGCACCTGTATTCTTGGCGCAGTCTGGCGCGCCGGGGCAAGCTGGACACCCGCAAGAACCTACCGGAGTTCGCAGCGCTGTGCTTCAATGACCGGGATGGGTGAGGAGGGATCACGATGCGGCAGGCGGGCTTGTTCGGACTTTCGGATCATTTAGAACGGCTGAGCAAGGACGGCGACCCGCTCGAGGTTCTCGAGTCGACCGTGGATTTCGAGTACTTCCGGTCCTGGCTTATCGAGGGGCTCGGCTATGGCGACGGCTCCAAGGGTGGTCGGCCGCCGTTTGATCCGGTGTCGATGTTCGAGGCGCTGATCCTGCAGGCGCAACACAATCTCTCCGACGCCCGCATGGAGTTCATGATCCGCGACCGGCTCTCCTGGATGCGGTTCCTCGGCGTCGATCTCGGCGCGCCGACACCGGACGAGAACACGATCCGCCGTTTCCGCAATCGGCTGACCGAGACGGGCACGCTCAAGCGGGTGATGAAGGCCTTCGACTGGCAGCTGAAGAAGAAGGGGTACATCCCCATGGCCGGGCAGATCGTTGATGCCTCGCTCGTGCCGGCGCCCAAGCAGCGCAACACCGAGGCCGAGAAGGCTGCGATCAACGACGGCAAGTCGGCCGCCGAGATCTGGCCAAACGAGCTCAACAAGGCCGCTCAGAAAGACACGAACGCGCGCTGGACACTGAAGATCGGTGGTAAGATCCGGTATCGTCCGGACGGTACGCCCGTGCCGCAAATCGCGCTGCCGGTGTTCGGGTACAAATCCCACATCTCGATTGACCGGCGATACGGGTTCATCCGCGAGGCGGCTGTGACCAGCGCATCAGACGCGGATGGCCGGATGCTCCGGCACCTCGTCACAACGGAGAACACCTCGTCCGAAGTCTGGGCTGACTGCGCATACCGTTCGGAGAGGAACGAGAAGTGGCTGGCCAAGAACGGGCTGACCAGCCGCATCCACATGCGCAAACCGAAAGGACGCCCGATGCCGGAGGCAACGTCACGGGCGAATGCTCGAAAGTCGTCCGTGCGCGCCCGGGTCGAGCATGTCTTTGCCCATCAGAAGAACCGCTTTGGACTGTTTGTGAGGACAATCGGCATCGCCCGGGCCGAGGCGAAACTGACGCTGGCCAACCTGGCCTACAATTTCGACCGTTTGATCTTCCATGGACGCAAGACAGTCATCGGATGAGTCCGTCCAAAATCGAGGGAAAACCCCGTTTCAGCGCCTCCGGCGGCAAAGCACCACATCCGTACGGCGGTCACGCCAACGACAAACCTCAGATCAGCCGGTTAATGCGGGTGTCCATCTGGTCCTGAGCTTCTGGATTGGGTCTGGATCGGGTATTCCGACTAACCAATCACAGAGGCCAGAACCGCGCAACTCCTGCCGCTGTGGGCGAGCCGCTCGAACAGCCAAAGCTGGTCAGATGCGGAAGCCTCATGAAATCAGGCGGGTGATTGCTGGTTGCACGCATGACTTGTCCCCACCCTCGACGTGGCCAGTATCAATTAAACACGTGGGGTGAGCGTTGTAACGGCTCCGCTTCGCCAATTGGATTGCCCAGAGATCAATCTTGATGACGGCAAACAAGATGTTCAATATCCGTTTTCATAGTTTTATCGGTTGAGCTTAGGCGCAGGCATATGCTGAGATTTATTCACACGTCGGATTTGCACCTGGGCCGTACGTTTCGAGGCCGCCCGCCAGACCTTGCAGAGCAGTTGGCGGAGGCGCGCTTCGACTGTATTGGCCGCCTGGCCGGCGCGGCGCGATCACACGGCTATGCCACTGTGCTCCTGAGTGGCGACACCTGGGATAGCGAGCTTGCCTCCGACCGGGTGTTGCGTCAGTCGCTGGATCGGTTTGCCGAGCAATCAGATATCCGCTGGGGCTTGCTGCCCGGCAATCATGACCCGCTCAGCGCGGGCGGGCTCTGGGATCGGGTCGCTGCTGTTGCTGTACCAAACCTGCATCTGCTTCTCACGCCAGAACCCGTCGAGCTGGCCCCGGGCGGATGGATACTGCCCGCCCCGTGTAACAGACCCGGAGGCCCAGAGGATCCGACCGAATGGATGGCCGACGCTCGAACACCTGAAGGCGCAGTCCGTATTGGCCTTGCCCATGGGTCCGTGCGCGATTTCAGCTCGGACGGAAGCGGCGGCATCATCGCGCCCGACCTTGCGGAGCGAGCGGGTCTGGATTACTTGGCCTTGGGCGATTGGCATGGCTGGACCGCGTTCGGGCCCCGCACGCTCTACTCAGGTACGCCGGAACCGGACAAATTTCGAGAAGGGTCGGGCCATGCGTCCGCGGTTTCAATTGCCGGACCCGGCGCCGTGCCCGACATCCGGAAATGGCCCGTCGCGCGCTTCTATTGGTGCGAAGTCGATTTGGACATCAGCGTGGAGCCGGATGCGGACGCCGCCCTGACCGCGGGCCTTCCGGCAGATGTGGCCCGCCGTGATGTCCTCCTTTCGCTGCGGTTGTCTGGCTCGGTTCGGCCGCAGGCAAGGGCTGATTGGACCCGGGCGGTGGGGGACCTGCGGCTTTCACTGGCCGAACTGAGGCTGGACGACAGCGCTCTCCAAACCCTGATGGAAGCGGACGATCTGGACCTCATCGACCGTCAGGGCGCCTTGCGCGAGGCGGCGAACGCATTGAAGGCCGCCAGCACGGATGACGCCCAGACTGCCGAGGAGCGCGCTGTCGCCGCCCGCGCGCTGGATCTGCTGTTCACATGGGCCCAAGACGCAGGACAAGCCCGATGAAACTCCGCGCGCTCAGGGTCCACAACGTACGCCAGTTCGGCGGGCGCGGCGTGGCGCTGGAAGGGTTGAGCGATGGCCTGAACAGCTTTGCCGAGCCCAATGAGACTGGCAAATCCACCCTCTTCGATGCTCTTCAAGAGCTGCTTTTCAAGAAGCACAGCTCCAAGGACGAGCATGTTAGGACGCTGCAACCTTACGACGGCGGGAACCCGCATATCTCGGCCGATCTGGAAACTGAATCGGGCCTTTATCGGGTCGAGAAGCGGTTCTTAGCCGGTCCTGCCTTCGCCAGCGTGCGCGACGTGGCCACCGGGCGTGAGATCGCGCGGGCCGATGCCGTCACCGAATGGCTGTACGCTACGCTTGGGATGGGCGACCGGGATGCAGGGCCTGCAGGTCTTCTATGGGTCCGGCAGGGCCGGTCCTGGCATCAAAGCGGTGGCCGCGAAGCGCGGAGCACGGCCCTGGCCAGCATCGTAGCCGACCAGCTGGACGCCATGACCGCGGGGGAGCGGATGCGCATGGCGATGGACCGCGCAACGTCTGAACTTGCCCCCTTAGTCGACGCGCGCGGCAAGCCCAAACGCGGCGCGGCTTGGGCCGAGGCTCTGCAACAGGTGTCGGATCTGGAAGAACGTGAAGTCGACCTGGCCGCGCAGATCGAGGCGCTTGGCCGAGAGCTAGAGGAACGTAACCGTTTGCGCCGCGATCTGGCAGCACGCAAGGACGACCCTGAGGAGGCCCAGCGTCAGGCCGCAAAACTCGCCACGGCCGAGCAGGCGGAGCGGGAGGCAGGCGCGCGGGCGGCCCGGCTTCCTGGTCTGTCTCAACAATTAGCTTCGAAGAAACAGCTCAGGGGCAATGCCGAACAGGATCTTGAGCGGTTCGTCCAGGCACGGGATGTGGCCCGCCGTGCGGAAACCAGATTGGCCGAGATCACGCCGGTTCTGGACCGCTTGCAGGCCGAGCTTGCTGCGGCGGAGGTCCATCAGGCGACGGCGCGCGACGCGCGCGAGGCAGCGGCTGCGGTGCAGCAAAACGCAGCGCGGGACGTCCAGCAAGCGCTGAGCGCCGAGACGCGCCAGTTGGCCGAGTGCCGCCTAACTGAGCTGCGTAAGACCCGTGCAGATGCAATAGCGGCGGTGGATGCCACACGGGCTCACCGAGCCGCGGCGGATCTGATCATGCTCGACCAGCTCAGGCTCGCCGCCATCGAGGACGCTGCTCGCGCGCTGGATCGGGCACAGGCCAAGGCCGATGCGCAGGCCACGACAATAGAGGTGGCCTATCTGCCCGCGACCTTGGCCCGGATCCGACAGGATGGTGCGCCGTTGGAGGGCGGGGTGCCGCTACAGGTCCGCACCAAAACCCCGTTGGAGATAGACGGCGTTGGCGTGCTGACGGTGTCGCCGGGCGGGCTGGCTGCGGCGCAGGAAGCGTCCGACAGCGTGGCGTCCACGAAGGCCAGTCTCGCCGAGTTACTGGCCAAGGCGGAGGTCGACACAGCCCGGGCCGCGCGCACGATGCATGCCCGCAAGATCCGACTTTTGCAGGATGCCGAGGCCCAAGAGGGGCTTCTGGCCACGCTAGCACCCGACGGGCTGGACGCGATAGAAGACGAGATTGCCCGTCTCGAACTGCAAACGCAGGAAACTCAAGTCACCGACGGGCCCGATCTCGACCAGGCCCGAACTACGCAATCAGCCGCAGAAGCAGCCCTACGCACCGCAGAGACCGAATTGCAACGCGCCCGGCAAAGCTGGGAAGAACAAGCCGAAAAGCTGCGCGCCGCCCAACAAACACAGAAAGAGTTACAGACCCAACTAGAGACCGTGCTGACCACGACAGGCCCCGCCAAGGACTGGGACGCCAAGTTCTCCGCCTTGAGCGGCGCCGTGGGATCTCACCAGGTCGATACCGAACGACTGCAGGCAGAGCTTGCGGAACTCGCCCATGCGGAAGATCAGTTGCGCCTGGCCCGGGCCGAGGTCAAACGACTGAGGGATGCGCTGGAGAACCGCGACCTCGAGATCCACCAGATCCAACTTAGGCTGGCTGCGCTCGACGCCCGGTTTGACGGAGCCATGACCGAGGGGCTTAGCGAACAACTGAGCGGCGCCCGGGAAGCGTTGGCCGCCGCCCGGGCCCGTCTGGACCAGATCGCGCAGCACGTCGGCGCCCTGCAACTGTTGGACACCGAGCTGAGACGGGCGCACCGAGCCATGCGCGAGACCTATTTCGAGCCGGTGAACCGGGAGTTGGCTCCGTTGCTGGACCGGGTCATGGCCGGCGATAAGCTCGCTTTTGATGAGGACAACTTCCAACCAGACCGCCTTCTACGCGATGGCCGCGAGGAAGACGTCGCGCGCCTCAGCGGTGGCACCCAGGAACAGATCGCCATCCTCACCCGGCTCGCCTTCGCCCGCCTTCTGGCCCGCAACGGGCGGCCGACGCCGGTGATCCTGGACGATGCGCTAATCTTTACCGATGACGACCGCATCGAGGACATGTTTACCATTCTCAACGCGATGACGGCTGACTTGCAGATTATTGTTTTCACCTGCCGCCAACGGGCTTTTCGTGACCTCGGCGGCAATGTTCTATCGCTGACAGATTGGACCCCGGATGATTGACGAGACCGCAAACCCGCCGAGTTCGCAACTTGGGGCTACGTCCTCTCCAGAACTGATCGTGAACGCGGTTGCGCGGGTGAACTTCGCATCAGCGCAGAATTCGGTTGCCGTCTTGAGATCAGTCGAGATCTCTAACCCAGGCGATCAAGCCCTGGATGACCTGACGCTGGAGCTGGTGGCCGATCCCGGGTTTCTGCGTCCCAAAACCTGGCGCCTGGACCGGGTCGACGCCGGTGCGACCGTCCGGATCGAGGATGGCAAACTGGCATTGGACCATGGGTTTCTTGGCGGGTTGAACGAGGCTGAGCATGGGCATCTAATCTTCAGCCTCACGCGCCAGGGTCAGACGCTCTTGGAGACAGAGTTTCCTATCGAGCTGCTTGCCCGCGACGAATGGGGCGGGTTGGCGGATATGGACCATCTGCTGGCCGCCTTTGTCTCGCCGAATGATGCCGTGGTGGCCGAGATCCTCAAAGAGGCGGGGCGGATACTGGAACACGGCGGGCACAGCCCCTCGCTGAATGGATATCAGAGCGGCGATCCTCGCCGGGCTTATATGCTGACCGCGGCGATATGGTCCGCCATCAGCGGGATGGGGCTGACCTATGCGGAACCACCACGCAGTTTCGAACTGAGAGGCCAGAAAGTGCGCGGTCCGGGGCGGATCAAGGACGAAGGGCTTGCCACTTGCCTTGACCTGTCCTTGCTGATGGCAGCCGCCGTCGAAGCCGCTGGACTGAATCCAGCCGTGATCTTCACCTTGGGGCACGCATTCACCGGCGTCTGGTTGACGGAGCGCACTTTCCCCTCTGTCGCCGAGCCAGACATCACCGAACTGCGCAAGGCCATCGTGGCCCGAGAATTCGTATGCTTTGAGACGACGCTGCTGACGACGCGCCCAGCCTCGGGTTTTGCCGATGCCATCAAAGCCGCGGCTCCGCGCCTAGCCGAAGAAGCCGAACCTGAATTCGACCGCGTCATCGACGTTACCCGCGCGCGGTCGGCGGGGATCAGGCCACTCGCCAGTCACCGCACCGAGGCGCAGGCGGCAGACACGACCGCGGACACTGTGGCACCTGCCGCTCTACCGCCAATGCCGGACTTCGCCCTGATGACGGGCGAAAGCACGGATGAAGCCCCGACCACCGCCAAGGGCCGCATCGAACGCTGGCAGCAGAAGCTGCTGGATCTCTCGCTCCGCAACCGCCTGCTTAACTTTCGCGACACCCAGCAATCCGTGCCTTTTCACTGCCCGGACGTGCCAACGCTGGAGGATATGCTGGCTTCCGGGAAATCCCTGCGGGTGATCTCGCTGGATGAAGAGAACCCCATTGGCGATAGGGACCCAGACCTGTTCCTGCGCGAGACTGGCAAGCATATCCACCATGACTTCTCTCTCGCAGCACTCGACCGGCGCGAGGTCTGCGTGCCACTGCCCGAGACGGCCATGCGGGCCCGCCTGACCACACTCTATCGCAAGGCGGCCAGCGACATGGCCGAGGGCGGGACCAACACGCTTTTCCTCGCCTCCGGCTTTCTGCGTTGGAAACGCACGCCCGAAGATACCCGGGTCTACCGAGCGCCTCTGCTCTTGCTGCCCGCAACCTTGAGGCGTCGCAGTGCCCAATCAGATTTCTCTCTGGTGCATCACGAGGATGAGGTCCGCATGAACGCGACCTTGTTGCAGTTCCTCCAGCGGGATTTCGATATTCGGGTGCCAGGGTTGGAAGGCGAGCTGCCGACCGACCACAGCGGCCTCGACCTACCGGCAATCTTCGAGATCATGCGCCTTGCTGTCAGAGAGGTGCCGAGCTTCGAGGTGGTTGAGGATCTGGCCCTCTCAACCTTCTCCTTCGCCAAGTATTTGATGTGGAAGGACCTTGTCGACCGCACGGATCAGCTCCGGCAGAACCGGTTGGTCAAGCATCTGGTGGACAATCCAGAGCAAGCCTATCCGAGGTCAGAAGACGGCATTCCCCAGGCTGAAGAGATCGACCGGCGCTATGCGCCGTCGGATCTGGTCACACCCCTGCCTGCCGACAGCTCGCAACTGGCGGCCGTCGCGGCGGTGGCCGAAGGCAATGACCTGGTGATCATCGGCCCGCCTGGCACCGGAAAGAGCCAGACCATCGCAAATGTCATCGCCAACTGCCTGGCGCAGGGGCGCACGGTCCTGTTCGTGGCGGAGAAGTCCGCAGCGCTTGACGTTGTGCACAGACGCCTGCGCGCATTCGGGCTTGGCGATGCCTGTCTGGAGCTGCATTCGAACAAGACCGACCGGCGCACGGTGCTCAGCCAGCTTCGCGCGGCATGGGACCGAGCAGTGGTGCGGGGAGACTGGGAATGGGTAAAGGTCACGGGCAACCTTCAGGTGCGCCGCGATGAGTTGAACGCCTATGTGGCGGAACTCCACCAACCAGGCACTCAAGGCTTCAGCATATTCGAGTCCATCAGCGTCGTCGCCCGCAATCCTGAGGCCGTGCCGCTGGAGATCACCTTCGCCAATTCGGACGCACATGACGCCGAGAGCTATGCCAATCTCCTGCGGTGCGCCGAACATGTCGCTCGGACTTTCGAGATTGTCGGTAGCGCCGAGGGACTGGAATCCATCAGGGCAACCGAGTGGTCGCATCGCTGGCAGAGGGAATTGCTGAGCGCGGCCGAAGGACTGCGGAGCGCAACTCTGGATCTGAATGAGAAGGCCGGAGCGTTCCAACGCAGCCTTGGCATGATACCGGGCATGATCACAGCGACGGATGTGGCCACGCTCACACGGTTTGCGACGGCAATAATCAGGGTATCGCGAGAGGACTATACGATCGCGGTCGACGAACGGCTGGATGAATTTCAGGACAAGCTCACGGAGCTGGAGAACGCCATTGCGGCCTTGCGTCGAGAACAAGGCCGGTTGTCGGCAGATTACAGCGAGACCGCAATTGCCAGCATGCCGCTGTCCGATCTCGACCGGGATTGGCGCGAGGCAAATGCCAAAATGTGGCCTTTCTCATTCTTCGCAAAACGCCGTGTCCGCAAGTTGATGCAGAGCTATGTCGATGGTGGGAGGGTGGCGCCGGACACGGATCTCCGGCTATTGCAGGCTGCGGCCCAGCAGCTTGACGCGGTTAAGTCCTCGCCCCTGAAGAACCTGTCGCAGTTTCGGGAGACCGCAACGGATACTGCCGCACTAGGCACACACCTGCATCAGGCCGTCGAGTTCCGGACCGCATTGGCGGAGTTCGGACGGATCGCCTCGGATTCAGGCGCGCTTGCCGCAGCGATCGGTCCCCTGCTCGCTAAAGGCGGAGATGCGTTGCCAAGTGCCGAGGCAGCGACGACATTGATCGAAAGCGCGAGCAGCCACGACCAAGCAAGCTCAGCCTTTCACCAGGTTGCAGGAGGTGACCTGTCATCCTCCGATTTGCAGACCCAGGCAAGCGAACTCTCTGGAATTGTCGCCGCAGCGCCGCGCCTTGCAGACTGGACACGCTGGATTGCCGCGCGCGGACAGGCCGAGGGGTTGGGCCTCGCATCCCTCACCGCCGCATTGGAGGCCGGGAGCATCACACCCGAGCATGCGCCCGACGCGTTCCGCACGGCCTACATGGCATGGTGGTTGCCGCTGGCCATCGACCAGCGCCCCAACCTCCGGACCTTCGCGCATTGGCAACAGGAGGACCGTATCGCGAGCTTCCGAAAGCTGGACGAGGCCGCCCAGACATTGGCGGCGGAGCAGGTGATCCGGGCTGTCGCGCACGGACTGCCAGCACGGGATGGGGTGCCACGCAAGTCCGAACTGGGCACGCTGCGCCATCAGCTTGGTCTGCAACGCCCCAGCATCTCGATCCGCAAACTGATCAGCGCGATGCCGCAAACGTTCACGAAGCTCTCGCCGTGCGTGCTGATGTCGCCGCTGTCGATTGCG
>JBCCJS010000038.1:0-19491 GCA_039027675.1 Pseudomonadota bacterium | reverse complement strand
GCCCTTTGCATGGTCAGCGGCCGGAAGTGCCGCTCACGAAGCCTCACTCGGCAAGGAGAGTTACCGAATATGCTCCGTAGGGATCTTCACCGACCTCGCTACTGAACCATGAGACATCGGATCACCTCCTTTCGCGCTTTTAAGCCAAGACCCACGTCCTATCACCGGGGGGCCGGGCCTTGCGTGTACCGCTGGCCTGTTACTGTTTTGAATCATGTAATTTGCTCACACAAGACTTGAATTTTTCTTTTACCCCGTCAAACTGCCATGCCGCTGTGTAAACCACTTCCCACAAACGCTCTTGAGAAACCTCTGGCGCTATTTAAAGCCACGCTGCGGTGGAAGCGCAAGCCATGTCAGCCTGTGGATATTAACAAAAGAATCAGGTGGACAACCCTGTGGATGCGCGCGGGATGGCCGGGGGATAGGCTGCGCGCGAACCAAGCCAGGCCCGCCTAGCGGCAATCCTCGATCACGCGGCTGACTTCGGCCCAGGCCGGCACGTAGAGCGCATCTTCCCCTTCGACCTCGACAACGAAGCGGCCTTTGGTGATAGCCATTGCATCGAACAAGCTGTCGCCGGGATCAAGATCAGCGGCGGCTAAGCCATAACCCTTAACCGATTGCGCAACCATCTGACGCTTCGTCGTCTCAGTTGTGATCACCATGGCGAGCGGGCCGGACTGCTCGGTGCGCCGCGCAAGCCCAATGCGCCTTGTTCGCTTGTCACAGCGAATCACAAAGGGGTGCACCGGATTGCCGATACCAAACAGGCCAAGGCTTTCAGCGGGCTCATCGACATAGAGCCAGTCGCCCGGTGTCTGCGGCGCGTCGAGATAGTTTTCGTTTGTGTCCTCGCTCGTAACAGCGGCGGTATCTTGCACATCGCTGGCGCACGCTGCAGTGGTCAGTGTCGCGGTTAAGGCCCAGCACACCAGTGCAGCGGTGAGAGAAACAGAGCTTGCTTTCATGCCCCCTCAATGCGCGCTAACGCTTGTCGCGTCCATGACCAAACCTGCAAAACCACCCAAGAAAATCCGCATTGACCAATTGCTGGTCGAGCGTGGGCTCGCTGAAAGCCGTACGCGCGCTCAGGCGCTTGTGATGGCGGGCACAGTGTTCGTGGGCGAGGCGAAGGCGGATAAGCCCGGCCAGCAAGTGGCCACAGATGCCACTATTGAAGTGCGCGGGCGCGATCATCCCTGGGTCAGCCGCGGCGGGATCAAGCTGGCGCATGCTCTGGAGCATTTTGCAATTGACCCGGCTGGCGCGGTGTCGATGGATATCGGCAGTTCAACAGGCGGCTTTACCGATGTGCTTTTGACCAAGGGTGCTGCCCATGTCTTCGCGGTCGATAGCGGCACCAATCAGCTCGCCTGGAAGCTGCGCGATGACCCGCGTGTCACTGTGCTCGAGCAGACATCGGCGCGCGTGCTGACACCGGAACTGATTGATCGCGCGTGCAATATGGTCGTGTGCGATGCGAGCTTTATCAGCCTTGCCAAAGTGCTTGAGGTTCCGCTCAAACTGGCTGCGCCCCAAAGCCGTCTGGTCGCGCTCATCAAACCGCAATTCGAGGTTGCGCGTGAGGAGGTCGGCAAAGGCGGCGTGGTTCGCGATGCAGCGCTTCACACCCGCGTATGCGGCGAGGTTCGTGAATGGTTAGAGGGGCTTGGCTGGGACATTGAAGGCATTGTCGAAAGCCCGATCACCGGCCCTAAAGGCAATGTGGAGTTTCTGGTGAGCGCTGTGCGCGCCTAAGCCTCTTCCAATTCCAGTGCGCTGAGCTTGGCGTCGAGATCGATCGGGATCTGCGCCAGCACGTCCACGCCGCTGGCCTTTTCGTAGGCGTCTTCCCCGATGTCGGCAGCCAGCAGCTCTTGCATCTGATCACGACGGCGCAGCAGGTCAGCGATCTCTTCGCGGTAGAGCGCGACCATGGCAGTCACGAAGCGGTTGACGAGGTCGTCTTCCTTGGTGTCGTCCACGTTAAAAGCAGGCAGGTGCGCGATCATGATATCGGCGGGGTAGAGAAACTCGTTGGTGATGTAGCGGTTGGTCGCAAACCAGGCGCGCGGAATGCCCTGCGTGTTGATCGACAAGCCGATAAGATGCGTCACATGCGCCTTTGCGTCCTCGCGCAGGGGCGGCCAGACTTTGGGCTCAAGCCCCTCAGGCAACTGAGTGCGGTGAAGAAAGAGGTGGAAGTGGCCATGCTCATCAGCGTCGCGGTCACCCTCGGCATGGACGTGGTAATACCAGCGCGCTTTGCAACTTGCGCTGCGCGCATCGCCCTTGGGGTAATGCGTCCAGAAAGTCGCGCCCTCTTCAGGGACCACTCGCAGCATGAGCGGCTTTTGCTCAGCTGCCATAGTGGTGATGGTCTCGATCACGGTGAGAGCGGCGTCTTCTTGTGTCATGGCTGTTATCTTCGTTTGCCCGTGAGGTCGTGCAAGCAAGCCCTGTTGCGGCGTTCCGATCAAACGATTGACCCGAATCAAAAAGGGCCAGCAGCAACATCTTTGTTGCCGCCAGCCCTCTTCATTACACGCTCATAGCGGCGTGGATGCGATGCCGATTACTCGGCAGCTTCGCACTCAGCGCCTTCGCAGGCAGCTTCACACTCAGCGCCTTCGCATGCCGCTTCACACTTGGCACCTTCGCAGGCTGCTTCACACTCGGCGCCTTCGCAAGCTGCTCCACACTCAGCGCCTTCGCAAGCCGGGGCTTCAACCGAGGTGGCATCAGCTTCGGTGGCGGTGTCTTCAGCCGGAGCCGAGCATGCAGCGGTAGTGACGGCGAGACCGCCAGCAACGGCGAGCATCGAGGCAAAATTGGTTTTCTTCATGTGAGTGTTCCCCTTGTTGGGCCCTGAACATTGGTGGGGCGCGAATATATTCTTTCTTGCCAACACGACCCCGAATCACGGCAAGATTGTGGCAAGGCTAGCACATTGTTGGCTGAGCGCTATTCTTATTCGCATCCCTGTGAGCAAAACGCGGTGGGTTTGCGCTGCAATGGTGCAGGCGCTCGTTCGGGCGCTCGTACGGGCACTCAATCAGGCGCGCGTTCCAATTGGCCTTGAACAATAGCTCGTGTATCGGATGCGCAGCGCGACACGGCAGACGCTTGATTCCATCAGGCTTTTCGCCAATCGCAGTGCATTAGCCCGGTGGGCCTGCAACGGAGGAACAATGACCTTTCTGGCATCCAAAGCTCAATTGCGCGCCAGTTTTATGCGCTGGTCGCTGTTTTGCGTGCCTCTTATATTGCTGATCGGCTTTCTGGGTGGGCAGATGGGGAGCCCCAACACCTTTTGGTTCCAGAACCTCACCAAGCCAGCAATCTTCCCGCCGCCTGCTGCTTTCGGCATTGTCTGGTCGATCCTGTTTGTGATGGTCGGGTTCGCGCTCGCCGCTGTCACAAGCGCGTGGGGCGCCTATGGGCGCGGGCTCGCTGTTGGCTTGTTTGCGATCCATTTCGTGATCACCACAGCGTGGACTGCGGTGTTTTTCGGCATGCAGAACATGGTGGGGGGGCAGATCGTGCTTGGCTTGGCCGTCGCAACCTTGCTGCCTGTCCTGTGGCTGTTCTTTCGCGTTCGCAAGGTCGCGGCCTACTTGTTGGTGCCCTATTTCGGCTGGCTGTGCTTTGCGAGCGCGCTCAACTATCAATTCATCGTCGAGAACCCGGGAGGGGGCGTCACTGCGGACTCTGGCGCGGCAATCGAGGTGGAACTCTAGGCCTTCTTACTCCCGACACCGCTGATCACGCACCAGGGTCTGGACAAGCGCCTGCGCGAGGACCACATAGCCAATCATGCAAAGCGAAAACCCGATCATCGCCGACTTCGTCAAACTCGCCAACAGCGCCGCCGGCACCATGGCCGGCATGACGCGAGAGGCCCGCGAAAGCGCGCGCGAACGCATGCGTGAGGCGATGGGCGGCATGGATTTCGTCAGCCGGGAAGAGTTCGAAACGGTCAAGGCGATGGCACAAAAGGCGCGTGAGCAGGCCGACGCGCTCGAAGCCAAGGTTGCCGAGCTGGAAGCCAAGCTCTCGGGCAAGTAACGCAAGGACACGCGCTGGGCATGAACCTTCGCGCGCCAGCCATCCTTATCGCCAGTCGGCCGCACGCTGAAACCGCTTCGATCGCGCGCCTTCTTACCGAGGATCACGGTCTTGTGGCGGGCTTTGTCGCAGGCGGACGAGGGCGGCAGCTGCGTCCTGTCATGATCCCGGGCAATATCGTTGATTTGGAATTGCGCGCCCGCTCTGCCAGCCAATTTCCGTTCGCGCGGGTCGAATTGGTTGAAAGCCGGGGGCCGTGGCTGACCGAACCGGTTCCTGCATCGGCGATCGGGTGGGCATGCGCGCTCACCGCCACCGCTCTGCCAGAGCGCAATCCCTATCCCGGCCTCTACCATGCGCTCACTGCGCTGCTCGATGCGATCTGCAACGCTCCCTCGGCGCGCGGCTGGCTTGCGGCGATGAACCTTTATGAAGCCATGTTGCTGCGCGAGCTTGGCTATGGCGGGGACAAACCCGATCCGGCCGCGCCGTTCGAGGAGCAATTCGAAGCCTTCCGCCAGATGCATAAACCCCTCGCGCGCTATCTGCTTGCCGATGCGCGCGGCGATGTTATGGCCGCGCGCGTCACTCTGGGTGAGCGATTGTCAAAAATGATAGCGTGAGGGTTTAGGCGTGAAGATTGCGGTTTTGGCGGGCGACGGGATTGGCCCTGAGGTGACGGCTGAGGCGGTGAGTGTGCTCGAAGCGCTCTATCTGCCGGGCTTTTCGCTCACCCATGCTGATGTCGGCGGCACCGCTTACAAGAACCACGGCCACCCGCTGCCGCCCGCAACGCTTGAGGCCGCGCGCGCGGCGGATGCGTTGCTGTTTGGCGCGGTGGGCGATCCGACATGCGACGAACTGGAGCGACACTTGCGGCCCGAACAGGCGATCCTGGGCCTTCGCAAAGAGCTGGAACTGTTCGCCAATCTGCGCCCTGCAAGGGTGTTTGAGGGGCTTGAACACCTCTCCCCGCTGCTGCCTGAGATCGCCCGCAGCCTCGATCTGCTGATCGTGCGCGAACTCAACGGAGATGTGTATTTCGGCGACAAGGGCATTCGCGAAAGCGCCACAGGGGGACGCGAGGGGTGGGATATGATGTCCTACAATGAAGGCGAAGTGCGACGGATCGGCGAGGTTGCCTTTCGCGCCGCAGCCCAGGCGGGCGTGGGCCTCACCAGCGTCGATAAAGCCAATGTGCTGGAAACCAGCCAGGTTTGGCGCGAGGCCATCATCGAGGTGGCGAGAGACTACGCGGACGTCCCTCTTGCCCACATGTATGTCGACAATGCCGCGATGCAGATCATCTCCAACCCGGCGCAGTTCCGGGTGATGGTGACGGGCAATCTGTTCGGAGACATTCTGTCCGATCTGGCCAGTGCAGCGGTCGGTTCGATTGGCCTTTTGCCCAGCGCCTCGCTCGGCAGCCGCCAGACGGAGTACGGCACCTTTGGCCTCTATGAACCAATCCATGGCAGCGCGCCTGATATTGCCGGGCAGGGTAAAGCCAACCCGATGGCGACGATCCTGTCCGCCGCGATGATGCTGCGCCATTCCTTTGGCATGGAGGCTGAGGCCGCGCGCATCGAAACGGCGGTGTCAAAGGCACTTGCGGACGGCATTCGGGGCGGCGACCTTGGCGGCGATCTGGGCTGCGAAGCCATCGGCGCAGCGGTGCGCGAGCGGCTCTGACACCGCGATGTCGCTGTCGCTTGCGATCATCCTGCCAACGCTGAACGAGAGCGGCAATCTCGCCCCGCTGGTGGAGCGGATCGAGAGCGCTCTTGGGCCGATGATCGGCGAGGCAGGCTGGGAAGTCCTGATCGTAGATGATGATAGCAAGGATGGCACCGCAGATGAAGCCCGCGCGCTAGCGCTTACCGACCCCCGCGTGCGGGTGATCCAGCGCATTGGCCGCCGGGGTCTTGCAAGCGCCGCCATCGAGGGCTTTTGCGCGACGGCAGCGCCCTATGTTGCGGTGATGGACGCGGATCACCAGCATGATCCCGCACTGCTCCCCAAAATGCTCGAAGCGCTCAAATCAGGCGAGGCCGACATCTGTGTGGCGAGCCGCTTTGCTGAGGGAGCGAGCACTGCAGATTGGGCGGATCCCGAGCGCGAGAAGCTCTCCGGCTTTGCCAATGCGATTGCGAGGGCCATTACAGGCGTGGAGCTCTCCGATCCGATGAGCGGCTATTTCATGCTCGCCTCCGCGTCCGCGCGTGCGTTGGTGCCGAGGCTTTCAGGGATTGGCTTTAAAATCCTGCTCGACCTGCTCGCCACCTCGGATACGCCGATGCGCGTTAAGGAATTTCCGCTCAACTTTGCCGCCCGGCGCGAAGGAACGAGTAAATTGGACCGCGCCATCCTCTTCGACTTTTTGGCAGGGCTCTATGATAAGACCTTGGGCCGGGTGATCCCGACGCGCTTTGCGCTGTTCGGCACGGTTGGGGCAGCGGGTGTGATTGTTCACATGGCCATTCTGGCCGCGCTTCTGTTCATTTACGAGGAGGGCTTTACGATCGCCCAGACCATCGCGGTGCTGAGCGCGATGAGCTTCAACTTCTGGCTCAACAACTGGCTGACCTATCGCGACAAGCGTCTTGTGGGCTGGGGTGCTGTTTTGCGAGGCTGGGCGGGCTTCTGCGCGACCTGCGCGGTGGGAGGGTTCGCCAATGTCGCGGTGGCTACTTTGTTAGAGGGCCGCGGGGTCTATTGGGCGCTGGCGGCGCTATGCGGGATCTTGATCGGCTCGGTTTGGAACTATGCGCTCTCAAGCCGATTCGTGTGGGGGCGTTTCTAGCGCCAGCCTGCAATCCAGGCCCATTTGGCAAAGCTCATCGGGCCTTCCAGTTCGCCTGCGCTCAGTACCTTGTAGAACAGCGCGAAGAGCAGCACGCTTGCCCCCGGTACGGCGAGGCTGATCCAGCGCAGGCTCTCAAACCGGCGCATGTCCGCCAGCGCCAATGCCAGCGCTGCCAGCAGAAACACGCTCGGCATCATATAGTGGTAGTAGAACTGCACTGGCTTCGGCGCGATCAGCCATAGGCCCAGCGCGACGGCATAGCCCACCACCACGCCCAGCCGCGCCCAATCGGTGCGCGCAAGGCCCGCCCACAGGCACCACAAAAGCGCAGGCAGACCCAGCAGCATCGTAAGCGGATTGCCGATAAGCAGCACGCCGCGTTGCGCGTTGTCGGTGAATTCATACAGATACCAGATGCCGCGCGTATTGGTGACCCATTGCATCCAGGTGCTCTGGTATGCGTGCGGGGCGAGGACGCTGCTTTGCAGCTCAAGAATCTGCGCGTGCAGACCGATCAGGCCCTCCTCGACCAGCGGCGAGGGCCGCAAGGGAGCGCCGAGCCAATAGCCGGGAATGAAGGTGCCAGCGTAGACGATAAGCGGCACCACGCCGAGCCACACAAACGCTTCGGCCAAGCTGATGCCGGGCACTGGAACGCCGCGACGGCTAAGCATCAGGCGGCGGCGGCCAGCAGAAAGGCGTGCGGCAAAAAAGGTGAGGCCCGGCACCATGGCGAGCGGCACAGCGTTCCACTTGGACGCCATCGCTGCGCCCAACGCTATCCCGGCAAGTGCAAGGCGCCAGCGGCCCGTCTCCGGCCCGCGGCACGCGGCGGCGAAGTGCCAGGCGGCCAGCGCAAGGAACGCGGCCATGAAAATGTCGAGCATGGCAATGCGGGCGTGCACGAAGATGTGAAACCCGCTCGCCAGCAGCACGCCAAAAGCGATGGTTGCAAAACGCTCCCCGCTTGCATGCCACAAAGCGCGCATGCTCGCGCCGACGGCTATAGTGCCTGCAATAAGCGGCATGATCCGCCAGCCCAGCGGATTGTCGCCGAACATATGCATTCCCAGCGCAATTAGCTCCTTTCCCAGCAAAGGATGCTCGCGATTGATGTATTGCGCGCCGGTGAGCTCGCCGATTTTCAGAAATTCGCGCGCGGCGGGCAGGTAGTGCACTTCGTCAAAGAGTGGGGTGGTCGGGATCGTCAGCCGGAATGAGGCGAGCGCGGCAAACAGAGCCGGGATTACAAGGCACCACCCCCACGGATCGCGCTTCGTCTCTTGCGGGGAGAGCGGTGTCGGCGCTGGGGGCGCGGTGCTGGTCTGCGGAGGGGCGGCGGTGCTGGCCATCGGCCCACGCGCTTAGAAAGGCCCCCCGCTATCGGCAAGAGTGTTTAAGTGCCAGAGGACTCAAGTTTGGGCAGCGGCTCCCTGACGCTCAAGCCAAAACAGCCGCGCGCACATCGCAAGCAGCCCGATGCTTGCGGTCGACCCGATCAACAGCGCCCATGGCAGAACACTCATGCCAACCGCCTCAGCGCGCGGTCGGATGAAGAAGAACGCGATGACGACCGACATGACGAGGTCCCACCACACTTGTATGCCTGTCAAATTGGCCGAATGGTTGGTGAAGAACATGATTGCGCCTTCCTGGCCCAACTGGACGATAGTGTAGCCCAGAAAGACAGCGCACAGGATTGCGGCGAGCGAGGGATTGCCGATTGTCGGCTTGGCAATCAGGATATACGCCCCCGCGAGTGTTGTCGCGAGGAAGACGAGGATGAAGAGGATTTGCAGCGTGTCCATGATCGATACTCCCAAAAATGTAGCGGTTGCTACACGATCTAGTAACGCAATGTAGCGACTGCTACAAGAGCGATATGTCCGAGCCTGATCCCAAACCTAAATTGTCCAAGGAGACGCTGCTTCCGCTGCTTGCGGCGCATGTGATGGAGCATGGGCTGGGCGAGGCCAGCCTGCGCCCTCTGGCTAAGGCGGCGGGGACCAGCGATCGCATGCTGATTTACCATTTCGGCAACAAGGAGCAGCTGATCATTGACCTGCTCGGCTACATTGCCGCGATCTATTCCGCAGCGCTTGATGCCGGCATGGGGCCAGAGCGTGCGGCGACGCGTCAGGAATGCGCCTCGCGTATTCTCGCCATGTCGCGCGAGCCGATGATGCAGACATTCATGGTCCTGTGGTGGGAGATTGTTGCGGGCTCTGCACGCGGGCTTCCGGGCTACAACGATGCGGCCGAAGCGATGATGACCAAGCAGCTCCAATGGCTAGAGCAGCAAATGCCCGCCGATGATCCTGATCCGGCAGGCGGTGCGCGCTATCTGATGACGTTGCTGGAAGGCTCGCTGATGCTCGGCACGGTCGGCCATGCTCGTACTGCGCGAGAGGCCTTATTGGCGAGCGAGCTTGCGGGCCCTTCCTTGGGCGACTAAGCGAGCGCGCACGATGAAAAAGACCACTGGAATGAACCGCGGGGCGACGCGCAATTGGCGGCCTGCAACCCGCGCGGTGCGCGCAGGCACATGGCGCTCCGAACATGGCGAGACCTCGGAGGCGATGTATCTGACCTCGGGCTACACCTATGACGATGCCCAAACGGTCGCGGACCGGTTTGCAGGGGAGGCGGCGGGGATGACCTATTCGCGCCTCCAAAACCCGACCGTGGCGATGCTCGAAGAGCGGATTGCTATGCTCGAGGGCGCTGAGACGTGCCGCGCGCAGACAAGCGGCATGGCGGCGATGACGGCTTCGCTCCTGTGCCAGCTTTCCGCCGGGGATCACTGCGTCGCTGCACGCGCCGCATTTGGCTCGTGCCGATGGCTGGTGGACCACCTCCTTCCGCGTTTCGGGATCGAGACCACGGTGATCGACAGCGCCGACAATGCCGCCTGGGAAGCGGCGATCCAGCCAAATACCAAGGTTTTCTTCTTCGAGACCCCGGCCAACCCCACGCTCGACATTGTGGACCTTGAGTATGTTTGCAGCCTTGCGAAGGCGCACGGTATCACCACGGTGGTCGACAACGCTTTCGCTGGCCCCACGCTCCAGCGCCCGATGGAATTTGGCGCTGATGTCATAGCTTACAGCGCGACCAAGATCATGGACGGGCAGGGGCGGGTGCTCGCAGGCGCGATCTGCGCGAGCGAGGAATGGATCACCGAGACGCTGATGCCGTTCCAGCGCAACACCGGCCCCACACTCTCCGCCTTCAACGCCTGGGTGGTGATGAAGGGGCTGGAGACGCTCGACCTGCGCGCGCGCCGCCAGAGCGAGAACGCCGTGGCGCTGGGCGAATTTCTGGCTCCGCGTATCGAGGCGGCAGGAGGACGTATGCTGCACCCCGGTCTTCCCAGCCATCCACGCCACGAAATGGCGCTCAAGCAGATGGTGGCGACGGGTCCGATCTTCGCAGCCGATGTCGGCACCCGTGAGCGCGCCTTTGCGCTGCTCGATGCACTGGAACTCATTGATATATCAAATAATATCGGTGATGCGAAGAGCCTGATGTGCCACCCGGCTTCCACCACGCACGCCAATATGGGCGAGGAGGGCCGGGCCGAGATGGGCGTGACCGAGGGGCTGCTTCGGATCAATGTCGGGCTAGAGGATATCGCCGACCTTACCGAAGATATGGACCAGGCGCTCAGTGCAGCGGGGCTCTAGGCTTTGGGCCAAAACCAAAAAGCCGGGGCTCTCTGGTCAAGAGCGCCCCGGCCTGATGCACATTGGTCCAATACGGGAGCTCACAAGCCCGCATCCAACTGGAAACGACAGCCGTTGCAAAGCCTTGGGATAGTGAAAGCTTCACCGTCCTGCGGCACAACCGACGACAATGCGTAAATATACTGCGACAAGCTAACGCAGATGTAGCAAGCGAGGGTAACGCGCAATTTACCGTGTTTCGGGCTGGTGGCGTCATTTAAATCTGCATTCCAGACTTGCGGCGATTGACCAAGCCTGTCACCTCTCTTTGAAACACACGGGAGAGCCCCAAAATGACCAAGCGCATCGAGCTCATCTTCGATTTCGTCAGCCCCAACGCCTATCTCATCTGGTGGCCCCTGCGCGAGCTTGTCCAGCGGTCCGGAGCCGAGCTTGCGATCACGCCGGTTTTCCTTGGCGGCATGCACAAGCTCACGGGGAACGCTCCGCCGATGATCCGCAACGCCGATGTTAAAGGCAAGGTCGAATACGACATGCTCGAAATGCGCCGCTTTATCGCCAAGCATGGCCTCACCAAATACAGGCTGCACCCCAATTTTCCCTTCAACTCTATCACTCTCCAGCGCATGGCGGTCGCGGCTGAGCAGGACGGGCGCGCGGTCCAGTTTGTCGAAGCGATGCTGCCCGCCGTATGGGAAGAGGGTGTCGATATCACTGACATGCAAGCTCTGGGCGAAGCAGTGAGCGCGGCGGGCTTTGATGCAGCGGACTTGATGGCGCGAATCCAGACCGAAGAGGTGAAGCAAATCCTCGTCGCGAACACCGATCACGCGGTCGCGCGCGGCGCGTTTGGCATCCCCACAATGTATGTCGGCCCCAACGGCGGCGAGAACGAGATGTACTTCGGCAAAGAGCGCTTGGGCCAGATCGAGGACGAGCTGACCGCTGCTGGCTGACGCGCTGATCTTCGCAAATAAGCGCGCGGCGTAAGACTTGGATGGCGCAAGTATTCGCGCCGCTTGAACTGGCAGCGCGCTGTTGCTTGGCCTGTGTAATTTCGTATTCTCCCAGTCATGATTCGGATTGGGCTTCGCAACATCGCCGCGCATCTGGGGATCGAGGCTGGTCTTTTCATTGCATCGCTGGCACTTGGGCTGGCACCAGGCGCGGCCTTTGCGCAAGAGGCCACCGATCCGCCGGGTCCGGTGGCTTCAGCGGACATGGTTCAGGAAGTCGCGCCCGCCACGCCAGCATCAGACGCGGCTTTGGATCCTGCTCCAAGCTCGGCGAACAGCGAAATCCCGCCCTTGATATCCACCGAAGCCTTCGCCAGCCGCGCGCCGTTCTGGGATTACGATCTCTCGCCCGATGGCACGGCCATGACCTTGTTCCAGCCCAACAAAGACAAGCTGCAGATGACGGTATTCGATCCGGCGACGGGTGAGCCAATTAATGCGCTCAACTTTGGCAAGGGCAGCTTCGTCGATTGGGCGCGCTGGATCGATGAGGACCGTATGCTGCTCAACGCCCAAAGCTACGCGATCGCGTTTGGCTCGGTCGTTGCGATCCGCAAGATGTGGTTGGTATGGCCGCGCGAAGGTAGAGCTGAGCCGCTTATTGAAAACCTCAAGGGGTTTGATGCAGGCGAACTGATCCATGTCGCCAAGGACAAGCAATCAGTGCTGATTGCGCACAACCCGCCCGATGCAATTGCGCGCGGCTATCGCGGCTGGAACCGCTTGTTCTCAAACTTTGAGCCGGGTGTCTACCGCTACAGACTGACGCCGGGCAGCGAACCTGAGCGGGTGCTGCGCCCGAAAAAGGGCGTTGATCTGTGGGTGACCGATAGCACTGGCGAGGTGCGCCTCGGGCTTGGCTGGCGGCGCAAGAGGCTCTCGATCTATTTTCGCGAAAGTGGCAATGCAGCCGATGAAAAGGGCAAGATGTTCGAGCGCGTGGCGCGGCTCAAACAGGGCGACACCGAGGGCTTTTTCGATGCGCTCCAAATCATCGAAGGCTCCAGCCGCGGCTATGTTCTTGAAGAAAACGAGGAAGGGCGTGTGGGCCTGCGCGTATTTGATTATGAAACGCGCGAAGTGGTCGATACCTTCTGGGAGCACTCCGACTGGGATGTTGAGCGCGCATGGTTCGGCGAGGATGGCGAACCGGTCGCCGCATTCTATACCGATGATAAGCAGCGCGTTGAATGGTTCGATGAGGATTACAAGTCGGCCTATGCCGCGTTGAACGAGGCGCTGCCTGATACCGACACCTGGATCGTTGCACGCTCGGAGGATGGGCGGCGCATGCTGGTTTCGGCCGGAAGCGAAGCCGATCCGGGCGTTTTGTATTTTTACGATGCAGACAAAGCCTTGCTCAAGGAATTCGCGCAGTTTCGCCCCAAGCTTGATTTTGCCATGATGGCTAAACCCAAGCCCGTATCCTACACCGCGCGCGATGGCACCAAGATCCGCGCTTACTTGACGCTTCCCAAGGGTCGCGATCCTGAGAACCTGCCGCTCATCATTCACCCGCATGGTGGGCCTTACGGCGTGCGCGATGAATTGCGCTACGATGATCAGGTCCAGTTTCTCGCCAATCGTGGCTATGCGGTCTTGCAACCCAATTTTCGCGGCAGCGGCGGCTATGGGAACGAATTCTACGATCTTGGCTATGGCGAGATCGGTCGCCGGATGCAGGATGACCTCGATGACGCGATGGATTGGGCGGTCGCCGAGGGCATCGCCGATCCCAAACGCGTGTGCATCGTGGGCGGCTCTTATGGTGGCTATGCGGCCTTGTGGGGTGTTTTGCGCAACCCTGAACGCTATGCCTGTGCTGCAAGCTGGGCCGGTGTTACGGATTTTCCCAAGCAATTGAAGCACGATCGCCGGACGCTTTCGCGCAAGGGCTCGCGCCGCTGGGTCGCAAGGGTGCGCGGCGATGATGAATTTGATCTGGAGACGGTTTCGCCAACGCGCGTGATCGAAAAGCTATCGCGCCCGGTTCTCCTTGCCCACGGGACCCGCGATGCAACAGTTCCGTTCGATCAGTATGAGCGGATGGTGAAGGCGGCCAAGAAAGCCAATATCGCGCTGGAAACGCTGGTGATTGAGGGCTCTGGGCACAGCTTCATCCTCGCGAAATACGAGCAGGAATGGTATGACGCGCTTGACAAGTTCCTATCCAAGCACAACCCAGCAGATCAAGCGAGCCTTTCTCCAGCGCCCGAGCTTGGGGCGAATTCGGATGAGGCTGACACGGCGGATGACCGAGAACCTGCGCCCGCAGCCGAGTAAGCTTCGACCGCACGCTTTTTCGACAAACGTCGCAATTGCGTGATGCCCGGATGCGAGGCATTTTCGACACAGGTGCGAAAGTCTGGAACTCATGCACATTTCGCACCGTTCCCTCTCTTGCCGACGCATCGAAAAGCGCTACTTTGGATGACGATATGAAAGAACTGTTCCAGCACGCTGCCGTCACCGATGGGGTCACCGTTCGGGTTGCTGTCAACTTCCTGCCGGAGCAATCGCATCCTGAAGCGGGCAAGTGGTTCTGGGTTTATCATATCCGTATCGAGAACAACTCGCATGAGACGCTTCAGCTCAAGACCCGGCACTGGCGCATCACGGACGCGCGCGGCATGGTCAATCATGTCGATGGCGAAGGTGTGGTTGGCGAGCAGCCCACGCTTTCTCCGAGCGAAAGCCACGATTACGTCTCGGGCTGCCCGCTGACGACACCGAATGGCTCGATGGAAGGTTTCTACACCTTTGTGCGCGCCGACGGTTCGCCGATCGAAGTGCGCATTCCCTACTTCCCGCTCGCCGCTCCCGAAACGGCGGACGGCCGCTCCTGAAGCCCGGCTTTGCGCGCCGCAAGGCGTGCTGTCTTGCGAGCCGGGTAAGACGCGCCTAGATGGCTCTGCGTGAAGCGCACCCACCTCCCCTTGAATGCCCTGCGCGTCTATGACGCGGCGGCGCGCCACCTTTCATTCACCCGCGCGGCCGATGAGCTAGCGGTCACGCCCGCCGCCGTTGGCCAGCAGATCCGCGCGCTTGAAGACCACTTGGGCGTCGTCTTGTTCCGTCGCACCTCCAAGGGACTTGAACTCACCCCTGAGGGTACTGCCGGGCTCAACGCGCTGCGCGAAGGCTTCCTGCGCTTCGAGGAGAGCGTTGATGCGATGCAAGCGGGCCAGGCCTCTGATCGCTACACCATCGCCGCCCCGCGTGAGTTCTACGCCGCCTGGCTCGCCCCGCGCCTCGCGCCCTTCCAGGCAATGACGCCCGGCATTCAATACATCCTCGCGCCCGATGAAGGCGCTGACTTCACCGAAGCCAACCTTGACCTTGCGATCCGCTTCATCGCCGGGCCCGGAGAGCTAGAGGGCGTCCAGCTTGCACCCGCGCTCAAGGTAAGCGTTGCAGCGCCCGAGGCGCGCGATGCGTGGATTGACTGGCCCGAGGCCTCGCTTCCCGAAGGTATCAACGCCTGCATCACCGCCTCGAGCGCCGGTCAGGCGATGAGCTCGGCGCTTGCGGGCATGGGCCGCACCGTCCTCCCGCTTGCCCTCGTCGAGACCGCGCTTGAAGACGGCCGCCTCGTCGCGCTCGATGAGCCGGTTGAGAGCAAGCGCGCCTATTGGCTCGTCGCGCCCACCCCGCAATGGCGCTCCAAGAAGGTCAAGGCGCTGGTGAGTCATTTGGTTTCCTGAAGCCGCATCCGCAGCTTCATCCTCGCTAGACGTCCTCCGGCCCATTTGGCCCTGCGGACCCGCTGCGGGCGGGCGGTCGCCCTTGCACTCGGCGTCGCCTCGCGTCACTTGGACGAGTATGGCTGTTACAACTCTCACCACACCTCGCTTTACCCTGCGCCCGCTGCGCCGTTCGGATGCCGCTGCGCTGCTGCCGACGCTCAGCGACGCCAAGCAGTGCCGCTATCTCTCCCGCGAGGCCTTCGCCACCGAGGACGAGCTGTGGGACTGGCTCGCCGATCCCGCCTGGCCCGGCCTTACTTGGATCGCTCAAGACTCCGAGACCCACGGGCCCGAGACCCAAGGGGCCGAGGACGCGGTGGTCGCCCGCTTCGTCGCCGTTCCCGCCGATGGTACCAGTCCCGAGCACGGCGCGGTGTTCGAGATCGGCTACATCACCGTCATGCACCGCCAGGGCGAGGGCGTAGCCCGCGAGTGCATGAGCGCCCTCATCGACCACCTGCTCGCCCCTGATCATGAGCCCCGCGTGCGCAAACTCACCGCCGAAGTGGACGTGCGCAACGCCCCCTCAATCGCCCTCCTCGAACGCCTCGGCTTTACGCGCGAGGCCACGTTGCGCGAGGCGGACGCGACCCATATCGGCCTGTGCGACGTCCACTGGTATGGCCTCCTCGCCCGCGAGTGGGATGGGTGTTAGTCCCAGCCGTACTCCCACGCCCACCGGTCACAGTCGGCGGCGTGTAGGAGACACAGGTTACAGTGTCTAAAGGTTGAAAACAGACCTCGCCCAGAGGGTACAATCCTCCTTCAAAAAATTCGCGCCAAACCTCACGCCCGCCCCGCCTGCTAGCCGAAGGCGAGCCAGCGCGCGACCGCGCGCCCGCAGATGCCCCGCAGGGGAAGATCCCCCGGAGGGAATAGCAGCGAGGATCAAGACTTGAGCCTAGCGAACAATCGCTCATTAGCATCCCGGATCGCCGCAGCGCTGGGAGGGCAGGGGTGTGTGCTCCCAATCCGACCAGCCTCAAGGTGATGGAGCCAATCTTGGACCAACCCCCGAGCCGCCGGATCATGAGGCACCGTAACGGCCCGCTCCCGCGGCGGTCCCTCAGCGCCATTATGAGCGGAGGGGGAATGGAGAGCTATGCGAGGTGTTGTGGGTTTCATCTGCCAGCGTGTGGCAGATCTTTGGGGAGTAGGAAAATGGAGTCCTTGTTTTCATGATCGCCCATCCAGGCGATCGTCCTCGGTGCTATTCCCTCCGGCCCATCTGGGCCTGCGGGGCCCCTGTGGGCGGGCGGTCGCCCTTGCGAAATCGAGGATTTCGAAACAGCGTTTAACTGCCGCGTGGCGTCCAGACACACGGAGCTATTCTGAGAGGTATTGGCGGGGGAGGGTTTGCGGCAAGACCAAACACGGCGCGATCAATATCGAGCGGATGCTGAGGTAGGCTGAACGTAAAAGCCGAAGCCACAAAGTGACGAAACAAATATGTTGTATCTCATCACGTTAGTCGACAGTTATCTCATGCAAGAAATCTATGTGCTTGCGGTATTTTGCTGCGAAAGAGACTGGCACATGCCATCTGCCTTCTTGGCCAAACAGTAATTGTGCCTGTGCGAATTCCTCCGAGAATACCAACCTAATGTATGCGTTCGCGAAATGCCCTCGGCTTAAACCGTTTCTGCTATTTATGAGTGATTCTGTCGCGCATTCGTTCATGCCACGGAATAAGTCAGCAAAATTTGCCTGAGGAACACTATCAAAATAGGGTGAATAGTGCTCTAATTTATTTGTTGGAATATTTGCCTGAACTGCCTCTCCTCCTCTTATCTTTGATAAAAGTAGAGGTATGGCGAGAGTGAGTTCGATCCTTGTTGGATAAGGCCAAGTATCTAGGAACAAAGCTAGATTTCGGATCGTTTCTTTCGCTTCTCGGGCATTTGCGTTCATACCGTTTAGAATCAGTGTGATATGCCGGTTATGATCATCCCAAGAGTTTTCATTCGTGTTTTGAATGGGAGGGGATCTCAGATCATCTTTGTCAATGCGGAATTGAGCGCATTCGTTAGCAATCAGAGCGGAAAATGACTTGTCTGTTAGTCCTAAGGAAAAATCGAAAAAGCGTCGAAGATACTCATCGCTTTTAAATTCCGCCCCGTAAACCGCTTTGACACTGCGAGCCAATTGATCGCGATTGAGAGCGAGTACAAAGGCGACGCGAGGAACGTCAAAAAAGTGCTTTATCTCCTCTATTACTTTAATTGCGTAATCAGGTCGACACCGATCTAACTCATCAACTATTACGATCAGAGGAGGACTAATTGATCCGTCTCGTTTTGAAAGCGTCTCTACTAATTCTTTCATCGAGGACTTGAACGTCTCGCGTGATGCTTTTCGTTTCCGATAATCTGCAATCATCTCCTTCGCGTGCTTATCGCCCAACTCGACCAAAGACGCTCCTATCGTGTCGATAGCAGATTCAGCGCCATCTCCGCCTATCTCGGCTTCGACCGGTTCTTGACTTTTCGGCTTGTCATCCGTCGGTCCTTCAACGTTACCAGCGTCAATTAGCGCCGCTATCTCTTCTCTGACGGCCTCGCCCACGTAGCGGGCAAACGCTTTTGAAAACGCTCCGGCAGCACCTTTGGCGACTATAGGCAGAATGTTGCGCCTAACCGCACCCAGCTTCTCACTCATGCCCTTGCCGAAATCTTCGTCGAGATAGGGTTCGAGAGTCTCTTCGATCGCTGCCATGATCGAGACTGTTGGCTCATTGCCGGTGTCATCGGCCCATGCATCGACCCGGGCAACCGGATGAGATTCGCTTAGCTTTGCGGATAGTAAGTCCAGCAAAAAATGACTTGCCGACACCATACTCTGCATCAAGTGCGAGAACGAAGGAATGATCTTTTCGCTTGTGTGTCTGATTTTTGATCAATGAGACGATAATCTCTATCTCACGCGCGCGGTCGAGCCTATCAACAATTGGAAGTGTGTCTGGTTCGTTTGTCATCCCTTGGGAATAACTTGTACGGGTCGATTATCGAAGCCTCCTGTCCACAAAAGATATTAGTAAAGTCACTTGGTTGCACAAATTTGGACATCGCTCCGAAGATCGATCTGCCACCAACGATGACCGGGCGCAGCTTAAGGCATGCGTCTGGGTCTTTGATTGGAGGATATCAAGGTGTGCAATAGCTTCTGCTTGACCCCGCCCCCTGTTTCCCCTAACGGCGCGCTCATCCGAGAACGGCATGAGCTCTACAAGCTCGTGGCTTCTCGAACAATAGAGCTGAACATTGCCGGTTCGTCCCGCAGGTCTCTCTCGTTTGAGTGAGACCTTTTCTATTGGGCTCTTTGTCTGGTTGAGCTCCCCGCCTGCGCGGGAACTCGCAAGAAAGGCAGAGGGTGTGGGGTGACCGTCAGAGTAACCCGGTGGCCTCCTTTTTTGGGAACGGGCTGATTGAGCGGGTGGAGCGTTTCAGGCTCGTTTTTCCGTGCGCTCCTGCGAAGGCAGGAGCCCAGCGTGGGTGGCGCTTGGTCGCCCTAGGCTCCTGCCTTCGCAGGAGCGCATGACGGAAGAAACGGGCGCTAACCTCCATCCGCTGATCGTCTCGATAGTGTCGCCAGCCTCTATGGTCCGGAGCCGAGCCCCTTCAGGAAAAGTGGGCACCGGTTTTCCGCCCGGAAGGGGCGTCTCAAGCGGGCATTCCCGCCCGCTTGGAAAACGAAGGTGAAGAGAAAGAAGTCTATGCCGACGATTAACCAGCTGGTCCGCAAGGGCCGCACTCCGCAGAAGGCCAAGTCCAAGGTCCCTGCGATGGAGCAGAACCCGCAGAAGCGCGGTGTCTGCACGCGCGTCTACACGACGACGCCGAAGAAGCCGAACTCCGCGCTGCGCAAGGTTGCCAAGGTGCGCCTGACGAACCAGCGCGAGGTTATCTCCTACATTCCGGGCGAAGGCCACAACCTCCAGGAGCACTCGGTTGTGCTGATCCGTGGCGGTCGTGTGCGCGATCTTCCCGGTGTGCGTTACCACGTCCTGCGCGGCGTGCTGGATACGCAAGGGGTCAAGGACCGCAAGCAGAGCCGTTCCAAGTACGGGGCGAAAAGGCCGAAGTAATTGAGGCGCGGGGGCGCCCCCCACACCCCCCCCGCCCACCCCCCCCCGCCAAAAACCGGGGGGGGGGGGGGGGGGGGGGGGG
>JBCCJS010000037.1:0-20632 GCA_039027675.1 Pseudomonadota bacterium | reverse complement strand
CGACTTTTGCGGGCGAGCAGGGCTTTGCGCTATCGGGCACTGCGCGCGTCAACGATAGCTTTGCTTTCGGAGCAGGCATCGCAGGCAATACCGGAGATGGCAATGTCATCGCACAGGCAGGCTTTGCACTCGGGTTTTGAGGGGAGCGCCGAGAGGGCTGCCTCTATAAACTTTCAGCCCCCGGTGCGGCTCGATGGGAGTGTAGTGACAGCAACGCTCCCGTTTGGCCGTCTTGCGCGCGGCTGTAATGAGGGCGTTAGCTCAAGCTGCGTCTTGTCCGTGAGCCGCGCCCCATCGATGCTTCAGTATTGCGGTCGCTCTTTGTCGGCGTGTCTTGCCATTTCTTCCGCCTCGCGCGCTTCTCTGGCTTCGCGTTCTGCACGGGTCTTTTTGAGCTCCTTGTCGGTTTTCCAGACCTGCCATAGGCCAAAGCCGACCGCGAGGCCGTAGAAGAAGATGATCTCGATCCATCCGAACACGCGCGCCTCCTCTGCCGCTCAGGCTTTTGGTTCAGACCGCCGCGCCTGTGGCGTGGGCCTGCGCAAACTGAATGATCGCAGCGTGGACCTGTTCCGGCGCCTCTTCATGGGCAAGGTGGCCTAGACCCTTCAGGATTTTGAGCTTGCTAGTGGGCAGGTTGCCATGCGCCTCCTTCGCCCAATCGAGCGGGATTGCCGCATCGCGGTCGGAATGCACCATCAGCACCGGGTTGGTGATCGCGTGCATGCGGGTCTTCAAGGCGGGCAGGTCCCAATTTGCCATCATCGCCAGCGCGCCCTTGGTGTGGCGCGCATTAGCGAGCAGCGCTTCGTAACACGCCAGCCCCTCGGCATCGATCCGCGAGCCGGTGGAGCGGTAGAGGAACCGCTCCGCCTCGCCGTTGAAGGTCGCCATCTTGGAGAAGACGCGCGGCACGAACGGGTTGACGAAGAGCAGTTTGGCCACCGCCGGAAAGATCTGCGCGGCGGGGCCGGGGAAGGGGCGCAGCGCGGAGTTCAGCCCTACAATCGGCGCCTCAACCTCATGATCGAGCGCCAATTGCAGCGCCAAAGCAGCGCCGGCGGAATGGCCGATCACGATGTCGGGCGTCAGACCTAGGCGCGTGTTCAACTGCGCGATCTCGTAAGCCATGCTGGGCAGCGACATCGCCTCGGGCGGGTGGCCGCGGGTAAAGCCATGGCGCGGCAGGTCCATCGCGGTGACAGCGTAGTCCTTGGCCAGCAACGGCATCAGCGCGCGCCAGGAATGGACCGAAGCGCCCGTGCCGTGGATCAGCAATGCCTTGGGCTTGTCCGAAGAGGCCGCGCTGTGCCCCATCTCCTGAATGTGCCAGGTCGCGCCGCCCAGTTCGAGGAACCGGCTGGCTTCGCGATGCGGCCAGATCCGACCCTCGCCGCTCCAGTCGAGCGCGCGGCTCATGCGGCCTCTCGATCAGGCTGCACGGCTTTGACCGCGTTCGCAATCGTGCGGGCATCGGCGCGCGGCAAAGCGAGGTAGCGCGCGTTCATCGCTTCGGCCAGCGCGGCGCTCTCGGGCCCGGCGCGCGCGGAGATGTCGATAATCAGCGCGTCATAACCTGCGCGCGCAATCGCCTTAGCCGAGGCAATCGCGTCCTCGCCCGCCTGCTTGCGCCCCGGCTCACCTTCGCGATTGAGATTGGCGCGCCCATCGGTGAGGATAACCAGCGCCGGACTGCGCCCCTTGGCCGCTACCGCATCAGCGCATTCGCGCGCGGCATCGAGGCCCATAGCGAGCGGCGTGCCGCCTCCGCCCGGAAGCGCACTCAAGGCTCGGCGCGCGCGGGTGAGCGAGCGTGTCGGGGGCAAGAGCAGCTCGGCCTGTTCAGCGCGGAAGGCGACCAGCGCGACCTCGCTGCGGGTGACATAGGCCTGAGCCAGCATCAGTTCGACCGCGCCCTTGGCCTCGGCGAGGCGCGCGGCAGCGGCGGAACCCGAGGCATCGACGGCGAAGATGGTGACGCGCGCGGCCTTGTCCTCGAACCGGCGCACGCGCAGGTCTTCCTTGCGCATCTGGATCGGGTCATCGGTGCTTGCCCCCGCTTCCCGGCGGCGCACTTCCTGCCACGGGACCGCCGCGCGCAGCGTGTCGATCAGCGCCAGCCTTGCGCCGCCGCGCGGCATTCCGGGGCGCGCGCCCAAAGGCTTGCCCCGCAGGCCCGATTTGCGCCGTTTGCCTGTACCGCCCCCCGTCACCCGGCGCGGGGCCTTGCCTTGCTTAAGCGCGGCGAGGAGATCGGCGGGAATGGCTGCGGCGGCGGCTTCCACCAGCGTTTCGGTGAGCGGGGTGTCGGGCGCGGACGTTTGCTGTTCACCGCTCTCCTCACCCGGTTCGGGCGGGGTCTCGGGAGTCGGCTCGGGCGGCGCGTCCTCTGGTGTGTCCTCCATCGGTGGCAGCTGTGTCGCGCGCGGTGCCAGCACCAGCCGCACTGCAGCGGCAAGGTCGGCCTCTTCCGACGCGCTGCTCCCCGCAAGCGCCGCATGCGCCCGCGCGGCGTGCCCGGCAAAGATCAACGCCCGCAGTGACGCCACGCCCAGCGCATCCGCCGTTGCGGTAAGGGCTTTGAGGGCGTCTTTATCCAGCGGCGCGACACTGGCGAGATCGACGCTCTCACCCATCAGCGCCTCGACCCGCCATTCGCGCGATGCGGCAAGTTCGGCGTGAAAGGCGCAGCGTTCGAGCAAGGCAGTGGGTGGCGCATCGTCAGCCTCGCGTCCATCGTCGAGCAGGATCAGCGCCGGGCTCTGCGCCCCCTCATCGAGGGCTTGCGCCAGCCGCCCGGCTACGCGCGGCTCAATCCGTTCAGTCATGGGCACGATCAGCGCGCCGCCCTTTGTCTCTTCTATCAGACCCGTTTGTCGCACCGCGCGCCCGCTGGTCAGGCTCTGGGCGATATCGACCCCGCCCAAAAGCCGCTCATCATCGATATGGCCGGGCAGGCGGCGCACCGGCTTGCCTGCTGCCTCGAACCCCGCGCGGATCGCGTCCACTAGAGCATCGCGCGCAGGCGAGGCACCGCGCAGCACCATCCCTCCAAACAGGGCGGGGGCGATCAGAAACAGACGAGCCGCCAGCACGGCGTCAAACAGGGGATCGGTCGGATCGCCCGGCATTACCCGAACAGCTCATCAATCGCCCGGGTGATGCGCGCGGTGGAGCCGGTTTCATCTAGCACGTCGCGGCGCAAACGATGGCGCAGGGCTGAGGGGGCGATCTCAAGCAGATGCTCTCGGCGCACCGACTTGGCTCCCTGCAATGCAGCCAGTGCGCGGGCTGCGCGCATCAGGGTGAGCTCTCCGCGAAGGCCATCGGCGCCCACCGTGAAGCACAGTTGAGCCGCATCGCGCAGAATGTCATCCCCCGGCACCAGCTTGGAAAGCCTTGTCTTGCCGCGCGCTATGCGTTTGAGGATGGCCTCGTCCTCTTCGGCCCACTTCTTTGCGAAGGCTTGCGCATCGCGCTCCTGCTCGGCGACGATGCGCATGATCTCGATCCGGGTCTCGATATCGCCAGGCGTCTTCACCTCAACCGAAAGCCCGAACCGGTCGAGCAATTGCGGGCGTAGTTCGCCTTCTTCGGGGTTGCCGCTACCGATCAGCACAAAGCTTGCAGGGTGGCGCACTGAAAGCCCTTCGCGCTCGACCACGTTCTCACCCGAAGCGGCGACGTCCAGCAGCAGATCCACCAGGTGATCTTCAAGCAGGTTAATCTCATCGATGTAGAGAAATCCACGATGCGCCTTGGCGAGGAGACCTGGTTCAAACGCCTTTTCGCCTGATCGCAGCGCGCGTTCAAGATCAAGGCTGCCGACGACGCGGTCCTCCGTCGCGCCGAGCGGCATGTCGACAAAGGGCACCGGGCGCTTTCTCAATGGCCCTGAGCCGCACACATCGGCATAACGCGCCTTGTCCTCTTTCGAGCAGCCATAGGGGCAGTTCTTAAAGGCGGTGATCGGGGGCAACAGCCGGGCCAGCGCGCGCGCCGCGGTGGACTTGCCCGTGCCGCGATCGCCGAACACCATCACGCCGCCTAGTGACGGGTCAACGGCCGCGATCAGCAGGGCCTGCTTCATCTCGTCTTGGCCGACGATGGCGGAGAAAGGAAAACGGGCCATAGCTGCCGCTTCATGAACGTAATGAAGGCGTTGGACAAGCGCCTGTGACAGTTTTGACTGACACTTTTCGAGGGGCGGGCGGTGTGTGGGCAGTGACGGGTCAGCGCGCGCGGCTGCGCGTCAGCAGGATCACGGGGACCAGCCCTACAGCCAGCAGGATCAGCGCCGGGATCGAGGCTTCGACCAGCCGCTCATCGCTAGCGAGGCGATAGGTGCGGGTCGCCAGCGTCTCCAGATTGAACGGGCGCAGGATGAGCGTGGCGGGCAATTCGCGCAAAGTGTCAATCAGTACCAGCGCCAAAGCGGCGAGCAGGCTGCGGCGCAGCAAGGGAGCATAGACGCGCAGCAGAACCCGCCCCGGCCCCGCGCCCAGCGAACGCGCCGCTGCATCGAGCGAGGGCGGAATGCGCGCCATGCCGCCGTCCAGCGTGTTGTAGGCAACGGTCAAGAACCGGACCGCCAGCGCATAGATCAGCGCCGCTGCCGACGCGCTGAGGATCAGGCCCCCGGTGTAGCCTAGATTGCCGCGCGCAAAGCCGGTCAGCGCCTGGTCCAATCCGCCCAATGGCGCAAGCAGGCCGACCGCCAGCAGCGCTCCGGGAAGCGCGTAACCAAGGGTCGCGAGCCGCACCGCGCCACTCAGGAGCTGGCTCTGGCTGCGGGTCTTGGCAAACACCAGCACCAGCGCGAGCGCGCTCGTCACGAAGGCAACGCTGAGGCCGAGCCACACGCTGGCGCTCAGATAGGTGGTGAGCGCGGAAGCCGCCCGGATCGCTGTGTCCTCCATCGCCAGAGCGCCCAGATGCATGGCGGGCAGGGCAAAGCCCAGCGCCACCGGCAGCGCACAGGCGATGATCGCGCCCAGCTGCGCGAGCGGCGAAAGAGTGACCAGTACGGCGCGCGCCTCGCTGCTGGCGTGCCCGTCGCGGCTGTCGGTGCGTCCCTTGCGCGTCATCGCCTCCAGCCCGACCAGCAGCGCCACGAAGATCAGCATCACAGCCGCCAGCCCCATCGCTGCGTCCTTGTCTCCCATCGCAAGCCAGCTGCGGAAAATGCCGGTCGAGAAAGTGGGAATGGCGAAGTACTCGGCGAGGCCGAAATCTGCGAGCACTTCCATCAAAACCAGCGCCAGCCCTCCGGCAATGGCGGGCCGCGCGGCTGGCAGGGCAACGGCTTGAAAGGCGCGCCAAGGCCTCGCCCCAAGGCTGCGCGCGGCCTGAAACTGCGTCACGCTCTGCGTCTCGAAAGCGGCGCGGGCGAGGAGGTAGATATAGGGGTAGAGCACAAGCGCCAGGATCAGCGCGCCGCCCCACAGCGACCGGATCGAGGGAAAGGCGTAATCCTCCACCCCCCAGCCCGTGCCTGCGCGCAAAGCGGATTGGACTGGCCCGCTAAAGTCCAACAGGTCAGCATAGACATAGGCCGCGATGTAGGACGGGACGGCAAGCGGCAGCACCAGCGCCCAGCCAAACACGCGCCGTCCGGGAAAGGCGCAAGCGCTCACCAGCCAGGCGGTGCCAGTGCCGATCAGTGTGGCGAGCGCGCCTGAAAGCGCCATCAGCGCGGCGGTGTTGGCGATATAGCGCCATAGGATCGTATCGGCGAGCTGTGTAAGGCCACGGAGTCCCCCCGTCGGCGCGGAGGCAGCAATCGCTACCAGCGGCACGGCTGCCAGAGCGGCAATCACCGCCGCGCCAAACGTCCAGGAAAGGGTCATGCGCGAGCCAACCGGCCCCGCAGCGCTTGCGCCGGGCGAGCCAAATTGCCAAAGGCGGCGGATCACGCCATTCATCAAACGGGCGTCCTCCCGCGAGCACGCGGGGCCCGAGGAGACCGGTCTGGACCCGCGATTTGAGCCTTGAGTTTAGCCATATTGCCCATGCTTATGGCGCGCCCGGCCAATCGGTGCACGCGCTGGAGGATGTGAGCTTCACCGCAGCAAGCGGCGAGATCACCTGTCTGCTTGGCGCGTCGGGTTGTGGCAAGTCAACCTTGCTCAATCTTGCCGCCGGCTTGTTGTCGCTTCAACAGGGCCGTATTGCGTTGGATGGCGAGACTTTGGCTGAGCCTGGCGCCAGTCCGCCGCCCGAAGCGCGGCCCGTGGGCCTCGTTTTTCAGGATGGCGCGCTCTTCCCGCATATGACGCTCGCTAAAAACATCGCCTTTGGTCTGCCCAAGGATCGGCAAAGTGAGATTGAACGCTGGCTTGCCCGCGTCGGGCTGGTGGGGCTGGAGGAGCGCTATCCGCACCAGCTTTCGGGAGGGCAGCAGCAACGTGCTGCTCTCGCCCGCGCGATGGCGCCCGAGCCGCAAGTGCTGTTGATGGACGAACCTTTTGCGAGCGTCGACATCGTCCTTCGCCGGGCCTTGCGCCGCGAATGCCGCATGCTGCTGCGCGAGCGCGAGGCAACGACGATCCTGGTGACACATGATCCTGACGAAGCGCTCGACATTGCGGATCGCATCGCGGTGATGGAGGCGGGGCGGATAGTGCAGTTCGGCACCCCGCAAGAGCTCTACAACGCGCCGCTTGCGCCATCGGTGGGTGCGATCTTTGGCGGGGCGCAGATCGTGAGCGGCTGCCTCAAGCAGGGCAAGTATGAGAGCGTCTTTGGTGTCTGGCCGGGTGAGTGCGTCTATGGCGATGTGACAGGGGATTTGGCTGAAAACGGCGCGGTAGACCTTCTTGTACAGGCGCGCGCGCTGCGGCTTGAACCTGATCGCGAAGGGCTAAGAGTGCGCGATGTCCATCCGCTCGGAGCAAGAGCGCGGGTGTTGCTGCGCCACAAGAGCGGGGCCGAGCTTACCGTTGAAGTGCCACAATCAGCAGGCGATCATATCAAGCCGGGGATGCGCTACCGCGTCGCACCCGATCCCGCCAGCGTGCGTGCCTTCGCTGCCAATGTCGGGTAAAGTGTAAGCGTGACTGGCAAGGGTTCGGCAAAAGTCTGCTTGCATTCGGAAATATCCTAATGCAAATCATTCTCAATTAATACCAAGGCCCATGAAGGATCCTCACTTGACCCACACCCCGACTGCAAAGCGCTTTTTCACCAGCCTTCTGCTTGCCCCCGCTTTGCTTCTCGCTACGGCTTGTGCGCCGGGCGAAGAGGCCGGCCTTGAGGATGTCGAGATCACCGGACAGGTGAACATCTATTCCTCGCGCCATTATGACACGGACCTTGCGCTGTATGAGGACTTCACGCGCGAAACCGGCATCAAGGTCAACCGCATCGAAGCGGGCGCGGATGCGCTGATTGAGCGGATCGTGAGCGAGGACAAATACTCGCCTGCCGATCTGCTCATCACTGTGGATGCAGGCCGCCTGTGGCGCGCTGAGGAGGCGGGCGTGCTAGCACCTGTGTCCTCCGAAACGCTGGAAGAGCGCATTCCGGAAAACCTGCGCCATCCCGATGGGCTGTGGTTTGGTCTCTCGACTCGTGCGCGCGTCATCATCGCCAACAAGGACGCTGGCCTTGCTGAAAAACTCAACGATTACGCCGACCTCGCCGAGCCGGAGTTTACAGGGCTTATTTGCATGCGGTCCTCCTCCAACATCTACAACATCTCGCTCCTATCCAGCATCATCGCGCATGAGGGAGAAGACGCCGCGCGTGCCTGGACGAAGGGTGTGGTCGCCAATTTCAAACGCCCGCCCCAAGGCAATGACACCGCCAATATTGAAAGCGTCGCGAGCGGCGAATGCGGCATCAGCGTGGTCAACACCTATTACCTGGCGCGTTATGGTGGTGAGGACGGGCCGCTGGATAAACTGGACGTGATCTTCCCCAACCAGGCGGGCACGGGCACGCATGTCAATGTGAGCGGGGCTGGCCTCACCAAAAACGCGCCCAACAAGGACAACGCCATCGCGTTTCTTGAATATCTCTCCTCGGACAGCGCGCAGGCCTACTTCGCCAATGGCAATAACGAGTATCCAGCCGTGCCCGGTATTGCGCCGACATCGATTATCGCAGGGCTGGGTGAGTTCAAGGCGGACACGCTGAGCACTGCGACTATCGGGTCCGGCCAAGCGAAAGCCGTCGCGATCTACGACGAGGCCGGGTGGAACTAAATCAAAAGACGCCGCGAAGAGCCGCTTTTAGCCGCAAAAGATCAAACCACCTTGATAGGCGCGCCCATAAGGCCCATTTGCCCGCCCAATTCACGCTCAAACGAACATCCAAATCCAAGGCTATTTGTCTAATGAACATGCCCATCACAGACCGCGATCAGTTCACCGAAAGCGCCGCGCTTAGCGTCGAGACAATAACGCATGTTGAGCAGTGGAACGATGATCTGTTCAGCCTCAAGATGACGCGGCCTACAAGCTTCCGCTTCCGCTCGGGCGAGTTCGTCATGATCGGTCTGCCGCAGGAAAACGGCAAGCCGCTGCTGCGCGCCTATTCGGTCGCCTCGCCCGCTTATGATGAGGAATTGGAGTTCCTCTCGATCATCGTGCAGGATGGCCCGCTGACCTCGCGCCTGCAGCACATCAAGCCGGGCGATCCTGTCTATCTCGGTAAGAAACCCACGGGTACGCTCGTCACCGATGCGCTGCTACCGGGCAAGCGTCTGTTCATGCTTTCAACCGGCACCGGCCTTGCCCCGTTCATGAGCCTGGCGCGCGATCCGGATGTCTATGAGATGTTCGAAGAGGTGATCGTTGTCCATTCGGTGCGCCGGGTGGCCGACCTTGCCTATCGCGAGCTGCTGGAAAGCAAGCTGGAAGGTGATCCGCTGCTGGAAGACGACCAGCGCGAGCGCTTTGTCTACGTGCCAACCGTCACGCGTGAGAGCTTCCGCACACAAGGGCGCATCCAGACGCTAATCGAGGATGGCCGCCTGTTCGAGCAGTCCAAAGGCCCCCAGCGCTTCGACCCTGAAAACGACCGCGTGATGCTGTGCGGATCAATGGCGATGATCAAGGATCACGCCGCGGATCTGGAAAAGCGCGGCTTTGAAGAGGGCGCCAACAACAAGCCCGGCCAATTCGTAATAGAGCGCGCCTTCGTGGGATGACTTGGCGTCGTTGCGTTTGCTCATGCGCTAGCAGGCCTTGAGCGGTGCAGGTGTCTAAAAGTGAAAGCGGATGCTAGCCTCGTGAATTGTCTACCGCAGCGCCCTCCGGATCTGCGGCTTCTGTCGCCGACTTGCCAGACCTCCTGAAGTCCAATGAGCGAGCCGTCTCAATTGCGCCAGTTTGCGCATCAACAATAATAAATCGTGCGATTTCAGGTTCGTCCCAGACGATGGCGCTGAAGGTGTAATCATTGAGCGCCTGCATTGTGTCGAGAGCTTCGATACCGCGCGCAATCGTGAACTTAGTGAGGTCGGGAAAGTTCACAAAGATGAAGTCGAAGGTCGGGTTATCCTCACGCATGCCAGTCTTGCTCAGTGCGACCCGACCGATGTTACCGATCTCCTTCTCCTAGTAAATCAATGCCGTCGGGTCATCGGAAACTCTCACAGCTTTTCCTGTTTGCATCAAAACGTAGCGAACATTACGAACGGCTTCCTTGTCCTCGGGAACTCTGGCTTTTTAAGCGGTAATGATACCTTCTGCGGTTTCAATCTCCTCGGCGCTAACAGAAGGCTCCTTCATCACGGTCCTCCAGTCGCCATATCGATCAAGTTCCTGAGCAGTTCTCCACGCCGAGACAGACACTATTGCTGTTGCCACAAGAGCCCAAGTGAAGAGCAGCGCGAGTGCAACCTGATTGTATCGTCGAAGCAACCGGAAAAAGCGCATTCGTCTACCTTGAAAGCTGATTAAGAAGTTTACACGATCTTGACTGTGTCGCAATTCTGGGGCCGTTCTTGCTGGCGTACTCGTAACCGTCAGTCCACAAATGCCACGCTTCCTGCTTCCCGCCATCCGCCTCTCCAGCTTTGGGACCAAGATCGTTGGAATAGCGGTGCTGACAGAACCAAACTAGCCGGGCGCCCGACGCTGCCACCTCTTTCAAAAAAAACGCCACCCTCTCATAATTAAGATTGACTTGCATTTGCAACTTAGGCAATAGCCGAAACCAAGGAGGCGAAGGGCGACTGGACGGCAGTCTGGTCGACACCGCTAACAGAAGTTTGGTAAGCGCACTTAGAGGTACCCTTAAGAGGGTAAGCCGATGCGTGCACTCCCCCAAAGCTTCTTAACTGCTCTCCTAGGCTGTTTATCCCACAGCCTTTCTGGCCTCGATCGGTGTCCTGCTCTTCACCGGTCGAGGCCAACTTTTTCATCGATTAAGAAAGCGCGAAAACATAGCTTGCTGCGATTGACTCTCAATTTTACAGCGCTAGGTACAGTGCGACTCAGTCGCAATTGCACTATTTGGGAATCATACATGACAAAGCGTATCTCTCAGCGCCGTTTCTGGTGCGCGTCCTCTCTCGCATTGGTCGCCATGGCCTTGCCAACCTCGCTCGCCGCACAGGAAACTGACGACGAAGATGAAATCGAAGAAACCGAAGACGGTCAGGAAATCGGCACCGTCGACATTGGCGAGAGCGTCCGCTCAATCCAGACCAACACCGCTACTCCCACCACAGTGATCAACCGCGAGGAAATCCTCGACCGGCAAGCCAACACGATCGCGGAACTGGTCGATTCCGTACCCGGCGTGAGCCTCGTCAACGGGTCAACTCCGATCGGCTCCAGTATTTCAATCCGTGGCTTTGGCTTCAACCAGGTATTCGGGACCGACACAAAGGTTCAGATCCAGATCGATGGCGCGGCGTCAAACCCCGAAGAGATCTACCGCCTTGGCAACCAGATCTTCACCGAACCTGACCTTTATAAATCCGTCGAAGTCATCCGCGGAACGGTAGGCAGCTTTGAATACGGATCGGGCATTATTGGTGGTCTCATCCGTCTGGAGACGGTTGACGCTCTCGATCTGACCGGTGGAGAGGCGGGCGTTGCCCTGAACCAGAGCCTTGGTTATTTCACCAATGGCGATGGCTTCCAAAGCTCCAGTACACTCGCCATCGCGCCTTCGGACCGGGTCGAGTTGCTTGGAAACTTCACCTATCGCGAACAAGGCAATCCGGACGATGGCCGCGGAATGGAAATCGGCAATACCGAGTTTGAGCTTCCCTCATTCCTGCTTAAGGTCGGCGTCTTCCTGGACCCCAACAAAGAGCACTATGTGCGCGCCAGCTTCCAGCAGAGTACGACCGCGGACCGTGATGTGCCGCTCGACACCTTCATCACCGACACCGACTTTTTCGGTAATGTTGACCGCGACACGACCAGCCAGACTGCGATCCTGCGCTACAACTTCAACCCGGTTGCGAGCGATGCGGTCGACCTCTCGGCACAATTCTCCTATTCGAACCAGGATATCGAACAAACGTTCATTCCCGGCAGCACCAATCCGCCGGGCTTCGACCAGTTTGTCTCGGGCCTTGGCAATGCCGATCTGCAGTTTGAAACCTATCAGCTGCTCGTCAAGAACTCGGCCTTTTTCTCAACCGGATCGGTGCAACACAACCTGCGCGTCGGCGTTGATTTGCGTCGCAATATCCGGCTCGATGCAAACTCTGCGCCGGGTGGGGAAGACGAACGTATCGCCCTCTTCCTGGTCGATGATATTGAGCTTGTGCGCGGCCTGACGTTGACCCCGGCAATCCGCTACGAAGCGCAGGATTTGCAGTCCGAACCTGCGTTGGACGATGGCACGAATTTCAGTGGTTCGCGCGATGCCCTCATGGGCGGCGTATCGCTTCGATATGAATTGGAAAACGGCCTCGCTTTCTTCACCAGTTGGGCCGAATCCCGCAACTTGCCGATCTTGGATGATCTCGAAAACCCTGTCCTGCGCGGGCAAATCGAAGTGGGCCAAACCTTTGAAGCCGGTGCTTCCTACAACAAGATTGGCCTGTTCAGCGCGAATGATGCTCTGGCGCTTAAGCTGAACTATTACAGCAGCGATGTTGATAGCCTTTCGAGCACCTTCGGCGTCGCGGCGGTCGAAACCGAAGGGGTCGAAATCGAGGGATCCTACGCCACGCGCAGCGGGTTTTACTTTGACGTAAACGCAAGCATTATCTCAGGCGACGAAATTGATGCAGATGGTGTGGTGTCCGACTGGCGAAACCTGCCGCAAAACACCTATCAAGCAGCGTTTGGTAAGCGGTTTGGTGACCTGTTAAACCTGCGTTGGGAAACGGTGATTGCAGAGGATCGCGTTCAAGACGGCGTCAATGAAGACAATGGCTTCGACGTGCACAACATCCGCGTCAACCTGACGCCAAGCGGCGGTTTTCTTGACGGGTTTTCGCTGCGTGTCAGTGTCGAAAACGTATTCGATAGCTTCTATCAACCTGCACGCGCATTGCGCGCGGCTCCAGGACGCAACTTTAAGTTCACTCTGGCCAAGAGGTTCTAACGCAAACAGTGCAAACGGGCCTCATCGCGGATACGCTCTCCCCATCCGCGATGAGGTCCAATCTGAGATATGCGCGCGGGTCGTCAAACGCCCGCGCGCCTTAGTTTTTTAAAAGGCAGTGATTTTCGATGGCCGATACGTTTGGGGCAATATGGGATACGGTTCTGCTGGGCGGTCCGGTCCTTATTCTTCTTCTCATAGCCAGCGTGCTTTCACTTGCGCTGTTTGGCGTGAAGGTCCAGCAATTTCGCCGGGCGGGCGTGGGACAGCACGATGAGCTGGTGAAACTCATTCGCCTCCACGATTGCGGCGAAGTAGCTGAGGTTGAAGGACGCCTTACTGGGGCAGCGGATTATCTCAGTCGATTTGCGCTTCTTGCGGTTCGCAGCGGCAACGCAAAAGACGCCCGGGAAAGGCTTGAAGCCGAAGCCGAACAGAGCTTTTTGACGCTGGAGAGCGGTTTGCGCATCCTCGATATCGTCGCGCAGACGGCGCCCTTGCTGGGCCTGTTCGGAACGGTTCTGGGGATGATCGAAGCTTTTCAGGCGCTCCAGTCGGCGGGCAGCCAGGTCGATCCCAGCGTTTTGGCGGGCGGTATCTGGGTGGCTTTGTTGACTACGGCGGCAGGCCTTGCGGTGGCGATGCCTGTCTCGATTGGCCTTGCGTGGCTGGAAAGCCAGCTCGACCGCGACCGCGCCATGGCTGAGCGCATTCTCAGCTCGATTGCCACCCCGCTGCCGCCAGCAACCCAGCCGGTTCTGGCAGCCAATGAAGGGAGAAAGGTAAGCGCGTGATCACCGCCAGCCGCCGGCGTCGACGCACGTTGTCAATCACTTCGCTTATCGATGTGATTTTTCTGTTACTGCTGTTTTTCATGCTGGCGTCGACCTTTCAGCAATTCTCCGAACTCGAAGTTGCGGGCGTTTCAGGCAGCGGTTCGCGGCCCGCGACGCCTGAAGATGCGCCACTGCGGCTGGTGATTGAGCCGGGCGGCTTGTCACTCAACGGCGCGGCAACTGAGCAGGACCGGGTGGTCGAGCAGTTAAGCGCGCCCTCCGGCGAGCCCAAGCGCTTGAGCGTCAAAGTCGCGCCGGGCGTCACCTCCCAGCGTTTGATCGATGTGCTGGTGCGCCTTGAGCCCATATCCGATCTGGAAGTGAACCTGGTGGTGCCGTCATGATCGCCAGCCGTCGCCGCCGGGTGGAGCGCGAGCCCACTATTGCCCTTATCAATATCGTGTTTCTGATCCTGATCTTTTTCATGGTCGCAGGCACCTTGTCGAAAACGCCCAAGGCCGCGTTCGAATTTGTGACGAGCCGCGATCTGGAGTGTTGCGCGCCTGGCGATACTTTGACGATATCGAGCGACGGGGACTTGGCTTACAACGGCGCAGGCTATGGGGATGTGAGCGCATTGATCGCGGCTAACCCCGACTTGCGAGAGGTGACCCGTGTTATCCCCGCCCGCGATCTGCCAGCGACGCGTCTCATGGAGACCCTCAAGCGCCTGCGCGCAGCCGGGGTAGAGCGGTTAGTGCTGGTGACGGAGCGCGCGTCATGATGCGCGCTGCGACGGTATCCGCAGCGCCGCATGCAGGCTTCGATGATGCGGGCGAAAGGACGCTTCGTCAGTTTGCGATTGCGGCCGTCATCTCTCTTGCGGCGCACGCTTTGGTGCTCGCGATACTTTTAAGTCCGACTTATGAACCGGCGCGGCTTGCCGGGGGTGGCGCTTCGTTCGGGCTATCGGGCGGCGGCTTTGGCGAAGGCCGCGACACCTCGCCGGAAAGCGAAAGTGAGGCGCTTGAGGACGCGGCTGATGACACCACGGAGGCGTTTGATGAGACGCTTGAGAGCGACGCGCAAGATTTGGCACAATCCGAGCAAGTGAACACGGCTACTCAAAGCGCGTCTGACGCGGCTCGCTCTGCAGCAGATGCAGCGATGGCACAACCACAAGCTCCTGCGGCGCCCCCGCCGCCGAGCGCTTCTCAAACGCGCCAAACGTCCTCCCAAACATCTTCTGCACAAAAGCCGCCTTCCCAAAGACCAGAGAGGAGCCGCGCCCAAGCCTCTCGTCGGTCGGCCGGCTCCACAGGGAGCGCTAATCCTACCGGAGCGCAAGGCAACAGTTCAGGGGCCGCGTCTGAAGCGAAGGTGGCCAACGCTGCGCCGAGCGGCGGGAAGTCGAACTCTGGCACAGGGACAGGTAGCGGTTCGGCCAAAAGCGGAGAGGGCAACGCGGCGACGTCGAACTACACCGGCATCGTGACCGCGCATATTCGACGCAAGCGTCGCTCCAACGCGGCGGGAGCGGGATCGGCGATCCTGAAGCTGAGCATTGGCGCAAATGGTCGGCTGGATACGGTCGACATCTACAAGTCGTCGGGCTCCACCCGCTTTGATCGACAAGCCATGCGCATGGCCAAAATGGCCTCGCCCTATCCCAAACCACCCTCCGGACAGGGGCCGGTTCTGGTGCGGATCAAGGGGAGCTAGTGATGAGGGTGGTTTGCATGCCTGACACTCAAGTTTCTGCGTCGATATTGCCAAGATTGCAATTGACGCGGCGGTTATTGCGAATTATTCCTAATAACAATGATGGTGAAGAACAATGTTCGCGCCGCCCCCTTTAATAGAGACATAATGGAGCCTTTCTACAATGCGTAAAACGCTTATCGTCCCAGCGGCGGCGATTGCCTTGGCGTCGGTACCGGCCTCCGCCGATACGGGCACGGCGACTTTCGAGATCCCGCGCATAGAGGCGTCAAATTACCGCAAACCCTATGTATCTATCTGGCTTGAGGATGCCGATCGCAAAACAGTCAAAATGTACCGTGTCCTGTTCGATCAGTCGCCAATTGGCGACAGGTGGCTGCCTGACCTCAAGACGTGGTGGCGCCGTGGCGGACGCGCGATGGAGATGCCGGTTGCAGGCGTGACCCGCCCGACGCGCGGTCCCGGCTCCTACAAGCTCAAAATGGGTTCGCTCGCGCAATTGCCCGCAGGCCAATACGCGCTGGTCTTCGAAGCGGCACGTGAAAAAGGCGGGCGCGAAGTCGTCAAACTGCCGTTCGAATGGGCGCCTGGACAAACCGTTTCCGTTTCAGCCGCTGGCTCAACCGAAATGGGTGCAGTCTCCCTGACGATCAGCGGCGAATAGGCCGGAAAAAGCAACGCAAGGAAAGAGAAGCAAACCGATGAGCCGCTTGAAACCATCAACCGTTCTAACTCTGGTAGCAGCCGCGATGGTTGCAGCCCCAGCTTTGGCACACACAAGCTATATGAAGCCTGCCCGCTTTACCGCGAACAATGAAAATCTGATCACCATTGAATCGGCGTTTGCAGAGGACTTTTTCATTCCCGATGTCGCGGTCAACAACGCTGACTTTCATATCGTCAAGCCCGACGGTACGCGCGCCGATTTCGACAGCGTCAACCCTCATAGGCAGATCGTGATCCTCGAAGCGGACATTAAAGAGGAGGGCACTTATCGCTTTTCGACCGGTGTACGCCATGGCCGACGCTCAACGCTTGCGCTTGTCGATGGCGAATGGGTGAACACATTCCGAAGCGGAAACAAGGTTCCAGAGAACGCCACCGCCACAAAAATTCGGGAAACAGAAACGGTAGCCGATGCCTATCTCAGCAAGAAGGCGCCAACACGGGCGCCTGTCGATGTGCAAGTGGGGCGTCTCGTCTTGCAACCAATCACCCACCCAAGCGACGCATTCCTAGGCGATCCATTCGAATTCCAACTGCTTTTCGATGGCAAGCCTTTGGCGGGCCACGTCATGAATATCGATCGCGATGGCGCCCAGTACGATGCGTCAAAATTCCACGAGGAAGCGCCGACCGACGCGGATGGCAAGATGAGCGTCGAGTTCGACAAGGCTGGCGTTTACATCATCTGGACTCGCTTCACCGCCGCTGCTCCCGAAGGTTCGGGCGTTGATGAGCGCGGCTACACCACTTCGCTCATTCTGGAAGTCCAGGGCTAAATTCCCCAAAATTGGAGTACTGACTATGATGAAATTCGCAAAGACCACCGCTCTTATCCTGACCGGTGCCGCATTCGCTCTATCGGCCCCGACGCTAGCGAATGAACCTGAGCAGGACGCAAGTTATGATGCCGCGCAATCGGCTGAAGCCAAGGCGACGCCAGCTGTTTTTGCGCCTCAAGATAATCCGGAAGCCGCCGAAAGAGAGCGCCGTGTCGGTGGGCACTCAAAGACCGCCTTCGTCAAAAGCTATGATTCCAATGAAGACGGCCAGGTTTCCATTGGTGAATTCATGGTCAAGCGTGAGCAAGGCTATGCGCGCCGTGATGCCGACGGCAACGGATCGCTGACCAAAGAGGAGTATGTCGGCGACTTTTTCAAACGGATGGAAGCGCGCCAGGTGAACTTCACGGTTGAAAACAAGGAACGTCAGATGAAGGCGGCCGATTTCCGCTTTGGGTTCATGGACACCGATGAAAACGAGATCATGACAGCAGCGGAATTTCATGCATCGGGCATGCGCATGTTCAAGCGCCTCGACACAAACGACGACGGTCACATCAACGACCAGGACACCGCTGACAGTTTCTAAACACCTCGCTCCTTCGGCGCGTGCGCACTGTGCCCGTGCCTATGAGCCCGGCGACCTTGAGGCAGCGTCTGATCGCTGACTTAAGGTCGCTTTGACCTCTTTTGAGCTTCAACCGTTGTAAGCCATATGAAGAACAGCGCGAACACCTTCTGGTCTCACCAGTTTCGCCAATGGCATTGGATCAGTTCGGCCCTCGTTTTGGCGCTTATGTTGCTGTTCGGGATCACTGGCTTCACGCTTAACCACACTGCCTGGTTTGAGACAGAGCCGGTCAACAGCGTTTTGGAAACCGAGCTTTCACCCGGCCTCAAGAGCGCGTTGGCCAAGGTCGAGAGCGAAACCAGCCTATCGCGGGAAACAGCCGCGATGCTGGTCGCGGAGATCGGCGTTAGCGTGCCTCAGGGCGCTGTCCCTCTTGTCGAGTTTGGCGAAATGATAATCGACCTTGGCGGCCCCGGTGTCGATGCCAACCTGACGGTGGATCTTGAAACGGGCGAGGCGTTCTACGAACGGATCGATAGAGGCACGATTGCTAAGCTCAATGACTTGCATAAAGGCCGTGATACCGGCGTCGTCTGGGGCGTGATGATTGATATTACCGCACTGGCCTGCGTGATTTTCTGTGTGTCTGGGCTGGGTCTGCTCGCGATTAACGCACGCGTGCGCCGATCCACTTGGCCGCTGACTTCGCTGGGCGTCGTTGCGCCGGTGATGCTCTATATCCTGTTCGTGCACAGTTGAGATTTCGGGCGTGGCTCAGTTGGCTAGCGATCACGACACCACTTTGCTCATCCCACCCGATGTTCCGCAGGAGGCGCCGCAAATTGGCGGGCGAGAGGTCCTCCACTCAGGTGAGGTGTTCGGTACAACCTGGTCGCTGCGTATGGTGCGCAAAAGCTCCACCAATCCGGCCAATGATCACGCTTATCGCGCGCAGCTTGTAGAAGCGTGCAGTCAAGCTCTTGCCCTGATCGATGCGCAGATGAGCTTGTGGCAAGACGGCTCGGATATCTCGCAATTCAACCGCTTGGCGGCTGGCGAAAAGCTGGCGCTGCCAGAGCCTTTCGCCACTGTCATAGCCAAAGCTCTTGACGTTTGCAAAGAAACTGATGGTGCGTTCTATCCCGGCCTTTACGAAGCGGTGGAGCAATGGGGATTTGGCGCACGCGACCAAGCCGATCCTGTTGCGACAGGTCTTGCCTTTTCGCGTGAATGGGTAGCGCCATCGACCGTCGCCACTGGGCTGTCTGGCGGTCTGCTCAAGCGGTGCCCGGGTTTTTCGCTTGACCTAAACGGCATTGCCAAAGGGTATGCAGTTGACCTTCTGTGTAACATGGTACGAGCGCACCCTGATACTGCCGCCTGCCTTGTTGAGATTGGTGGTGAGCTCAAGAGCTTTGGCACGCGTGCAGATGGTATGCCGTTCTGGATAGGTTTTGCACCGGATGGTGACGATCTGAGTCCCACATATCGCGCCGCGCTCTACGGTTGGGCGTGCGCGACATCGGGTGAGACAGAGCGCTTCCACACAAGCGGTGATACGATCTACTCGCATATCCTTGACCCGCAGACCGGTCGCAGTGTTCAGTCCGATCTGACCGCCGCCACGGTGTTCGACAAGGAATGCGCGCGCGCTGACGCTCTGGCGACCGCGCTGATCGTGATGGGGTCGGATAAAGCCTTGGCGTTTGCAAATGCGCGCTCAATCCCCTGCATCCTTACCCAGCGGGCTCAACCTACCGACATCCTTAGCAACGCCATGCAAGGGTGGTTCTAGTGATGGACGGCTTTGTTCTTGGTATCGGTATAGATCGTTGGGCACTGAGTTTGGCGATTGCGGTTGGTTGGTTGGTCGCATGTTGGTTCTGGATGCGTCCTGAAAGGGTTACGGGAAGCGAGACGGCCAGTGTAATCATCGCCCACGCTTCGCAAACCGGGACGGCTGAAAGCTTTGCCGTGTTCACACATCGACACATGCACCCCCGCAATGAGGACACCGCGCTCCTTCCCCTTCATTTACTGAAGGCCAAGCACTTGGTGGCCGCCAAAAAGCTTCTCGTTTTCGCTTCCACAACCGGGGTCGGCGAAGCACCAGACGGCGCGCGGAGTGTAGAGCAGCAGCTTCTGTCGGAGCGCCTCAACCTGCCTAATCTTGAAGTGTTCATCCTTGCCTTGGGTGATCGAACGTATGAGCACTATTGCGCCTTTGGCCAGCGCATTGGTGACTGGGCGAAGGGAACCGGTGCCAGGACTTCGGTGATTACAGTTGATGACCATGACGCGGCGGACCTTTCGAAATGGGACGATCTCATGCTCGAAAATGGCCTGCCAGCTTTGGGTGAAGCAGGAGCGGAGGAGCTTCAAGAGTGGCGAATTGTAGGCTGCGAAGAGATTGCGCAGGGCGATAGCAGCCCGATCGGCGTGAGCCGTCCTGGTCCCCTCTTCCGAGTGGAAATGAGACCCGAAGAAGGTGTAGTGCCCGCGTTTGAGGTTGGCGATCTGCTGGAATGGCACGATGCAGACGGCGCCCGCCGCGAATTCTCCATTGCAAGCCTGCCAAAAGATGAGACCGTCCAGTTGATTGTCCGCCGCGTCGAACTCCCGAACGGTGAGATGGGCCGCGCATCAGCAGCGCTAACTGCATCAAATCAATCCCAGCTGCTCCAGGCCAAGTTGCGGTCCTTTTCGAATTTCCATGAAACCGAAGGAGATGGGCCTCTTCTGGCTATCGCTTCGGGGTCGGGTTGGGGCGGTATCTGCTCACATGTACTTGCCGCCATTGAAAAGAAGCGCCCCGTTTGGCTTATTTATGGCGAACGGGGGCCGGATAGTGACAAACCGGTTTTCACGGAGATGCACGAGTGGCTGGAGTGCGGAAAAATAGCGAGTTTGGGTATCGCTCTGTCGCGCGATGAGACTTCAAAAGTTCCTTACGTCCAGGATTGCGTTGATCAAAACAGGGACACGATCGCAGACTTCCTCGGCCCTGACGGAGCCGTTGTGATCTGCGGCGCGGTCGCAATGGCCGATGCCGTTTCCGAGCAGCTCGATCAGGCGCTTTCACAAAAGTGGATTGCCGCCGCACGCTCTTCCAACCGTTACCGTGTTGCAGCCTATTGAGGGGGTGGTCACGCTAGCTATCCCCAATTGCTCTCTGGTTCATCGATACGGAACAGAGCGCAGCGCAGGCCGGGAATCCCCCTTGAGGAGCCCTCTTCTCTCACAAAGAACATCGCGATTACGATCAGGAACAGTCTTTCGTGTTCGAACGCGGTTATCTCGACTGTCTGCACAACGCGGCGTATCACATTTGTGATAGTGCCGACGCCAACGCTGATGGCTTCGCAAGGGGCGCTAATGAACGTCAGGCGAACCCAAATTGTCCGTCGTCGGATAAATTGAGACACGCAGAGGTTTTAGCCTAGCGAGTGTTTGGTCTCATCTGGTTGAAGTATTTTAGGCGGCTAGGCTGCGGTGAAGCAAGCGCCGACGCTCAATTGTCTTTCGTTTAGTCCTTT
>JBCCJS010000036.1:0-22653 GCA_039027675.1 Pseudomonadota bacterium | reverse complement strand
TTCGAAAACGCGGACCCGCCGAAGCGGAGCCCCGCGCGGCTAGTGAAGTGCCTCTTCGACGAGGGCGGAGAGGGACTGCTCGACCGCCTCGATGGCTTCCATGGCATCGACGCTCTCAAGGACGCCTTTTTCGCCGTAGAACTCTATGAGTGGCGCCGTTTCCGCGTGATAGGCGGCGAGCCGCTGCGCCACGGTCTCGGCATTGTCGTCGGCGCGGACGGGCAGGCCCGCGCGCCGCGCTTCCTCGGCTCGGCCAAGGATGCGCTCGACGAGGATTGTGTCATCGACCTTGAGCTCGAGGACGAGGTCGAGCGATTGCCCGGTTTCGGCCATGAGCGTGCCGAGCGCTTCGGCCTGGGCAATGGTGCGCGGAAAGCCGTCGAAAATGACGCCCTGCGCGCAATCGGGCTCGGCCATCCGGTCGCGCAGAATCGCGACGACGATCTCGTCGGAGACGAGCCCGCCCGCTTCCATCACGGCCTTGGCGGCCTTTCCGGCATCGGTGCCTTGCGCCACCGCGCCGCGGAGCAGGTCGCCGGTGGAAAGCTGCGCGAGGCCGAAGCGCTCTTCGAGCCTTTTGGCCTGTGTGCCCTTCCCCGCGCCCGGAGGCCCGAGGAGGATGAGGTTCACCGTCTTCTGCAGTGCCTTGGCGCCGTCCATGGCTCAAGCTCCGGCGCGGTTGGCGATGAGATCGTCAACGACGGAGGGATCGGCGAGCGTGGAGGTATCGCCCAGGCTGTCGGTCTCATTTTCGGCGATCTTGCGCAGAATGCGGCGCATGATCTTGCCGGAGCGCGTCTTCGGCAGGCCCGGCGCCCATTGGACGACGTCGGGCTTCGCGATGGGCCCAATTTCCGTGCGCACCCATTTCTGGAGATCGGCGCGGAGCTCATCGGTCGCCTCGACCCCCTCCATGAGCGTGACGTAGCAGTAGATGCCCTGTCCCTTCACATCATGCGGGTAGCCGACGACAGCCGCTTCGCTGACCGCCTCATGGGCGACAAGCGCGCTTTCCACCTCGGCCGTGCCCATGCGGTGGCCGGAGACGTTGATGACGTCATCGACGCGGCCCGTGATCCAGTAATAGCCGTCCTGATCGCGCTTGCAGCCATCGCCGGTGAAGTACTTGCCTTTGTAGGTCGAGAAATAGGTCTGCTCAAAACGCTCGTGATCGCCATAGACACTGCGCGCCTGACCGGGCCAGCTTGCAGTGATGCTCAGATTGCCTTCTGTCGCCCCATCCAGAACGCCGCCTTCATTGTCGACCAGTTGCGGCTGCACACCGAAGAACGGAAGGCCCGCTGAACCCGGCTTCATATCATGCGCTCCGGGGAGCGTCGTGATCATGCAACCGCCGGTTTCCGTCTGCCACCAGGTGTCGATGATGGGGCAGCGGCCCTCACCCACGACATCAAAGTACCAGCGCCAGGCTTCAGGGTTGATCGGCTCACCCACACTGCCCAGCAGCCGCAGCGAAGAGCGGTCGCGGCTCGTCACAAACTCATCGCCCTCGCGCATCAGCGCGCGGATCGCAGTGGGCGCGGTGTAGATGATGTTGACCTGATGCTTGTCGACCACGTCCCAGAAGCGGCCGTGATCGGGGTAGTTGGGCACCCCTTCAAACATCACCTCGGTCGCCCCGTTGATGAGCGGGCCGTAGACGATATAGCTGTGCCCGGTGACCCAGCCGATATCGGCGGTGCACCAGAAGACTTCGCCTAGGCTGTAATCAAAGATGTAATTGAAGGTGGTCGCGGTCCATACGCCATAGCCTCCGGTTGTGTGCAGTACGCCCTTGGGCTTGCCGGTCGAACCGGAAGTGTAGAGGATAAAGAGCGGGTCTTCCGCGTTCATCGGCTCACACGGGCAATCAGCGTCGCTTGCGATATCGTCAAACCAATGATCGCGTCCCTCGACCATATCGAAGTCGCCGACGCCAGTGTGGCGCACGACGAGCACGCCGTCTAATGGGGTGTCGTGATCGGGCTCTGCAAGTGCTGCATCGACATTGGCTTTCAAGGGCACGCGCTTGGTGCCGCGCAGGCCTTCATCAGCCGTGATGACGAAGCGGCTGTCGCAATCCTCGATCCGGCTCGCCAGCGCTTCGGGTGAGAAGCCGCCGAACACAACCGAGTGGATCGCGCCGATGCGTGCACAGGCCAACATGGCAAGCGCGCCTTCAACGATCATCGGCATATAGATGGTGACCCGGTCGCCCTTTTTGACGCCCATCGTCTTGAGCGCGTTTGCCATACGGATGACTTGGGTGTGCAGCTCGCCGTAAGTGAGCGTGCGGTCCGGGCTTGTGGGATCGTCGGGCTCGAAGATCAGCGCTGTCTGATCAGCGCGGGTCTCAAGGTGGCGATCCACCGCGTTGTAGCACAGGTTCAGCGTGCCATCAGCGAACCACTTGATGTCTACCGGGTCATATGACCACTCGCCGCCCTTGGTCGGCTCGGTGAACCATGTCAGCCGCTCGGCCTGCTCAAGCCAGAAGGCATCAGGCGTTTCGATGGAACGGCGATACATCTCTTCATATTGCTCAGCGACACAGTGCGTGGCGTGGGCGGATTGCGGACGCTCTACGGCATGAATCATGGTTGCTCTCCCTTTGGATGTTCCCTTCATACCGCGCTCTGCCCCTCCCATGCTCTCAGACAATGGTCGTAAGACTATCCGCTAGCTGGCGATTTGGCGAGGGCGCGGCAGGCTAAAAGCGACAAGATAACTTGGGAGGGATATCCATGTCGCATACCGGACTGCGCCTTACTGTGCGCACCGCACTTCTGGTCGCTACCTGCCTGACGGCCACGCCTGTTCTGGCGCAAGAGACGAGCGTTGAGGACCGGCTCGACCGGCTTGAGGCACTGGTGGAGGGGCTGATCGAGCGCCTCGATGCTCAACAAGGCGCGAGCGAGCAACAGACCGCCGCCATGAAGGCCGAGCAGGACGCCTTGCGCCAAACGGCCGAGGCGGCGCTGGTCGCCACCCGTACGCTTGAGAGCCAGCAAGCCCAAATGGCCGCGAGCCAGCAAGAGCTATCCGCCGGCCAGGTCAAAATGTCGGTTCAACAGGCCGAGTTTTCAGCCAAGCTCATTGATTTCGACATTCCCGAAGGCGAAGGCTTCAAGGTCGGGAATACGCGCGTCACCTATGATGGTTATGTGAAGCTCGACGCGATCAGCCAGCGCACCAGTGGAGGTCAGCTACCGGGCAACTCGATCCTGCGCGATTTTCTCATTCCAGTGGCCATTCCGGTGGGTGGAGACCCAAGCGGGTTCGACACCGATTTCTCCGCGCGCCAGACCCGGTTCCTGTTCAAGACCGAAACCGATGTCGGCTCCGATCACAAGCTTTCGGGCCTGATCGAGCTAGACTTCAATGTCACAAGCGGCGGCGATGAGCGGATTTCGAACAGCTTCGTACCGCGCATCCGCAACGCTTTGATCAATTACGACAATTGGACGTTTGGCCAAGGCTGGACGACGTTCATGAATGTCGGCGCGCTACCCGATACGCTCGACTTTATCGGGGTCACGCCGGGCACCGCCTTCGATCGCCAGCCCTTGATCCGATACACCAATGGCGGGCTGCAGATCGCGGTCGAACAGCCTGAGACCGTGGTGACCTCGCATACTGGCGCGCGCGTGATCGCTGGCGATGACCAATTGCCGGACATTGTCGGTCGCTACAATTGGAACGGCGATTGGGGGAATTTCGCGATCACTGCGATTGCCCGCCAACTGCACATTGCCGAGGATGATCTGCTGGGCGTGGATGACAGCGCCTGGGGCTATGGCACCAGCGTATCCGGCAAGCTGAAGGTCGGAGAGCGCGACGATTTCCGCTTTACCGCCACTGTGGGCGAAGGGCTGGGCCGTTATATGGGCCTTAACATCGTCAACGACGCTGCGATCGACACCGACGGAATGCTTGACCCGATCGCCACCTATTCAGGCTTTGCCGCCTATCGCCATGTGTGGTCTGACAATCTGCGCTCCAACATTGCCGGGTCCTATTTCAAGGCTGACAACCCGATCCAGCTGACGACCGATCAGGTGACCGATGAAAGCTGGAATACCTTTGTCAACCTCATTTGGACGCCAGTCGCTCCGCTGAATGTCGGGGTCGAGCTGATGTACGCCGAGCGCAGTCTCGAAGACGGTCGCAGTGGCAATCTGCAGCGTATCCAGTTTTCGACGCAATATAACTTCTGAGGACGCGCGTTTGATTAGTTCCTTTTCAGGTCCTCTCCTCTCTCCAAACCTGACCTGAAAAGCCTTGGCCCTGCCGTCTTGTCGCAAGACGGTGGGGCCCTTTCTTTAAGCGCAATCAGGCGAGGCGGCGAAGGGCTTCGGGCGTGTCGATATCGACGAGCCATTCGGGTCGGCATGAGACGGCGGCAGTCTGGCCAAGGAAAGGCCGCATCCCGGCATCACCTTCAAGTGCGACCATTGGATGGGGAAAACCCGGCCCAAAAATCGCCGGGGGCATACGTGTGTCACCGGAACTCGAGCAAAAGCTGCCGTCAGTTGAGAGGTTTGCATTAATCAGAGCAACAAAATGCTCGCGTGGCACAAACGGCATATCAGCCAAGGCGATGAGGATAGAATCGCACTCGGCTTTAACCGACAACCGGACAGCCCGCGCAACCGATGTACCTATACCTTCATTAGCGCGAGGATTTGGAGAGATGCCGAAACCGGCTTCTTTCCAAGATTGTTCGCAGGGGTGGCCGAATTCTGAAGTAATTACGGATGCGCATCCAGGCGCTGCCAACTCAAGTGGAATATTCGATGTCACATGCTCGCCCAGCCTTTTCCCACGGAATGACGCGGCGAGCTTATCCTCTTCGCCGAAGCGCCTTGAAGAACCCGCAGCCAACACCGCGATGAAAATACGCCGCTCAGCCAAGTGCGATCTCGAAACCGGTATCCTGGTAGGCCCGGATCACCTCGGCCAGAGTCGATAAAGCCAGCGTGTCAGGATCGCGCGAGGAATGGAAGACGCCGATGGGGGCACGGACTGTATCGATCTTTTCCTGAGGAACACCGCGCGCCAGCAATGCCTCGCTGCGCATCGCGTGCGCTTTGCGGCCGCCCATCGCTCCGAGGTAGAAATGCGGCAGTTCCAACGCCCGCTCCATCAGCTCGATCTCCCAATCGTGATCGTGGAAGAGGAATACAAAGGCGCTCCACGGATCGCTCTCGATGAGGTCGGTCTGTGTCCTGCGCTTGAGCAGGTCTGCCCCTATTCGGTCTTTTTGAAGCGTGGCTATGATCCGCTCGTCTGGGGTGAGGACACGTACCACGCACCCCATCATTCCCCCCAGCCGAGCCAACGATTCGACACCCGCCCCGTGACCAATGATCCGCAATTGTGGCGCTGGCCAGTGGCCGAACACACCCACCTCCTGATCCGCGTCAAATTGCGGCGCGTACCAGCCTTCGACCAGCTCCTCGCCGTCTGGCCCAACCCGGATTGAAAAGGGAGTGCGCCCCCTAATCCGACCCAAGGCCAGCCCGAGCACCTCCCTGTCATGATTCAGGGGGCAAAAGTGCAGGTCCAGCCCGCCTCCGCAGGGCAGTTTGATATCGAGATAGGGCGAGCCAGCGCCGAACCGCACCACTCTGGGCTGGCCTGCTTTCAGTGCATCAAGCGCCTCCGCGACCACCGCGTTCTCGATACAACCGCCCGAGAGCGAACCTTCAAAGCTCCCATCGGCCGCGACGCCCATGATCGTGCCCGGATTGCGCATCGAGGAACCCTCGACCGCGCATACGCTGACAAGCACTGCGGGTTCACCCTTGCGACGGCGTTCTTCGAGAAACAGAAGGACTTTGTGCAGGTCCAAGGGTGAGACCTCAGTTCCTACTCGCCGGTGGAGGCGAGATAAGCGACGATAGCAGCGCGGTCATCGCCATTACGCACTGCGCCCGCCACCATACTGGTGCCTTCGACATAGCCTGCAGGGTTGGCGAGGAACCGGTCGAGCGAGGCGTAGCCCCAGATGATATCGGAGGATGCCAGCGCTTCGCTGTAAGGATAGTCCATAGCCGTGCCCGCTTTGCGCCCGAAAACGCCGTTTAGATTGGGGCCAGCCATATTGGGGCCGCCCGGATCTGCGTTGTGGCAGCCAGCGCAGACCTGAAAGGCCTCCTCGCCGAGCGCAACGAGATCAACCTCGCCCGAGTCTTCGACAGCCTCGGGCTCGGCAGCGACCACTGGAGCGCCGGGCTCGCGGATGATGATCTGCTCGACAACCGGCTCCGGCTCGGTTGACCCGCAGGCGGCGAGAGCGGCGGTCAGCAGGCTCGCCGCCAGAATGGCGTTGTTGCGCATAAAATGTCCTCCCCTTGGCCCGATCAGGCGAACTGTTTGGCGATCGGCAATTCGCGCAGGCGTTTGCCGGTGGCCGCGAAGATCGCGTTGGTCAAAGCGGGTGCTGCTGGCGGAAGGCCCGGCTCACCCGCGCCGCCGATAGGAACCGTGCCGCTATTGATGATCTCGACCGTGATCGCCGGTGTCTCGTCCATGCGCAGCATCTTGTAGTCGTGGAAGTTCGATTGCTTGATCGCCCCATCGACCAGATCAAGCTCACCATACATGGCTGCCGTCAGGCCAAAGACGATGCCGCCCTCGATCTGGTTCTTGAAACCATCCGGGTTCACAACAAAGCCCGCATCGCACACCGCCCAGGCGTTGAGCATCTTGGGCTTGCCCGAGCTCATGTCGACCTCATGCACCTGTGCCACGATTGAGCCGAAGCTCTCGACAATCGCAATCCCCTTGGCTGTGCCTTCAGGGCTGGGCGCGGACCAGTTAGAGATTTCCGCCACCTTCTTGAGCACAGCCGTGTGGCGCGGCGCGTCTTTGAGCATGGCGAGGCGGAACTCATATGGATCCTTACCCGCGGCGTGTGCGGCCTCATCGATGAAGCTCTCAATGAACCAGCCGTGCTGCGAGTGATCGACCGAACGCCACGCGGCGAACGGCAGGTAACGCTCGGCCTCTGCAACCCTTACGGAAGTGTTGGGGATCGCATAGATGCCCGGAACACTGGCTTCCTTAGGGTCGTCGCGCTGAGTGAAGACGTTGTCATAAACGACCAGCGCTCCGCTTTCATCCAGCCCCGCCTTGAAGCGGCTGAGTTCAGCCGGGCGATAGAGCGCCTTTTGCGTATCCTCTTCGCGGCTCCAGATTGATTTCACTGGATAGCCGGTGGCTTGCGCAATCCGAGCCGTCATAACTGCATAGACCGCTTCAAGACGGCGTCCGAACGAACCACCAAGATAGGGGTGGTGAACGGTGATGTTGCTCTTGTCGATGCCAAGCGCCGCATTCAATTCGGTGCGCACGCGAAGCGGAACCTGCGTGCTTGTCCAGACATCGCATTTGCCGTCCTTGACAGAAGCTGTGCAATTGATCGGCTCCATCGGCGCGTGCGCGAGATACGGCGCTTTGTACTCCGCCTCAATCACCGTGGCCGCGCTGGCGAGTGCGGCAGGCGCATCGCCTTTCGACGCTGCCATATCGCCGCCCGTTTCGCCAGCGTCATCAAGCGCCTTGGCGTAGACGTCAAACTGGTCCTGCGTGGTGCGGATCGCGCTTGCGCCTTCGGTCCATGTCACATTCACTTTGTTGAGCGCTTGCTGCGCCTGCCAGTAGCTATCCGCCACAACGGCGACAAAATCGCCCATGTTGAGGATTTGCAGAACGCCCTTCATATCCTTGGCGCGCGATGCGTCCATGCTGGCAACGCGCGTGCCGGGCACGGGCGAGCGCACGGTTGCGGCATAGGAGAGCGCGACGCCTTCCGGTGCTGCATCGATACCGAAGAGCGCAGTGCCGTTGACCTTGCCCGGAATGTCGGTGCGCGCCTTGCTCTTGCCGATAAGGCGATACTGCGACGGGTCCTTGAGCGTCGGCGTCTGGTCCATAGGCTGCTCAGCCGCTGCGGTTGCAAACTCGGCATAGGTCGCCGACTTGCCCGAGGCTTTGTGGATGAGTGTGCTGTCGCGCGTTTCGATCTCGCTTGCAGGAACGCCCCATTCATCCGCCGCCGCGCCGACCAGCATGCCCCGCGCCGCTGCTCCTGCGACCCGCATCTGGCCTTGGCCCGTCGTGCGGATCGAAGACGAACCGCCCGTGATCAAAGCATCAGCAAGCTTGGCAACCTGCGTAAAGAGGCCATTCCAAGTCGGCTCGATCCAGTCCGCCGCGTGAAGCGTAAAGGGTGCAACGAACATGCGCGCAGTGTCGGTCACCACGTAAGAGCCATCGGTAGGCGCCTGCATGACTTCGACCTTGCTCCAGTCCGCATCGAGCTCATCGGCGAGCATCTGTGCCAGCACCGAATGCGCACCCTGACCCATCTCGCAATGCGGGACGATCGCGGTGACAACGTTATCGAGGCCGATCTTGACCCAGCTGTTGATCAGCTGCTCACCCTCGCCTCCTGCAACCTTGGGCGCCAGCGCGCCAATTGGGTTGCCGGGCCTCACCGCAACGCCGATAAGCAGGCCGCCGCCAGCGAGAACGCCCGCGCCGATAACTCCGCGCCGGCTCCACTTGGCGAGTGTGGAGGGCTTATTGGCGTGTGTCATATCGTTCATGGATCAGGCCTCCTCGCTGCTCGGTTCGAGTTGGCCGGAGGCGACTTTGATCGCCCTGCGGATGCGGGTGTAAGTGCCGCAGCGGCAGACATTACCCGACATGGCCGCGTCGATGTCTTCATCGCTGGGTGTGGGATTGTCGCGCAGCAGCGCGGTCGCGCTCATCAGCTGACCCGACTGGCAATAGCCGCACTGCGGAACTTGCTCGGAAATCCAGGCTTTTTGGAGAGCCGTCAGTTCACCCTCAGGCCCAGCAATCCCCTCAATCGTGGTAATCTCGCTGCCTTCCGCGGCTGAGACCGGCGTCGAGCACGAACGGACAGGCTGCCCATCAAGGTGAACAGTGCAAGCGCCGCATTGGGCAATGCCGCAGCCGAATTTCGTGCCGCTAAGCCCAAGCTTCTCTCGCATAACCCAAAGAATCGGCATTGCGGGGTCAGCGTCAACTTGGACGCTTTCCCCATTGAGGATGAATTTTGCCATGTCTGTCTGCTCTCTCTTTCGCTCGCCAGGGTTCCCACACCCTTTGCGTTGCATCCTGCAATCTATCGCACCGCTGGACGAAGGCCAAGCGCAATTCTAATTGTGCTTGATGACTGAGGCACCTTTTGAGACGTTTCTCGCGCTCGACATCAGAGCGGGCACCGTAACACGGGCCGAACCCTTCCCCGAAGCGCGCCGCCCCGCAATCAAATTGTGGGTCGATTTCGGAGATAAGATCGGTGTCAAAAAAAGCTCCGCGCAGATCACAGAGCGCTACACGCCTGAGAGGCTTGTGGGAGCGAAGGTGATGGCGGTGGTCAACTTCGCGCCGCGACAGATCGGGCCTTTCATGTCCGAAGTGCTGGTGCTGGGCTTTCCAGATGCGAGCGGCGCAATCGTGCTGGCTGCGCCCGAAGCGCCGGTGCCTGACGGATCAAAGCTCGCTTAGAGTATGTCGCCAAGGGCGGTTCGTAGGTCCCCAAGCCACGGCTCAAACGGCCTCCACGCACCTTGCCCCTTGCGGTTGATCGGCTCGCGCACCTGTTCGCTTGATGCAGTACGCACGGCGCGGTCGGTCTTGTGGAAATCGAGGCATGCCTCTTCGAAAGGCAGCTCAAGAAAGTCGAGCATCCGCCGCGTTTCGCGTTCCTGATCGTCGAGGACGTCCTCGTGTTGGACCCGCAAGACCTTGCCCAGCAGCACCTCATCCCAATGCGCCATCAGATCGACGTAATCGGAGTAATAACGCCCAACCTCGGTGAGTCCGTAGGTAAACTCCTGCCCCTCGGCAAAAAGCTGTTTGAAGCCGGAAAAGCAGCAATCCATCGGATCGCGCCGCGCATCGATTATCTTCGCGTTTGGGAGGATCAGATGGATAAGGCCGATATGCCTGAAATTGTTCGGCATTTTGTCGATGAAGAACGGAGCGCCCTGCCGGTGAATACGCGTATCGTTGATGTAGTCTTCGCCAAACTTGGCGAGCTGCTCGGCTGAGAGATCAGACAGAACTTGCGGATAGTTCGACTGCCCGGCGCGCCGGCCTCGCAGCCTGTGAGCGAGCGCGAGGATATTAGGCAGCTCCAGCGTGCCATCGATCTGCGAATGACTGGCAAGGATCTGTTCGAGCAGAGTTGACCCAGCTCTGGGCAGCCCCACAATGAAGATCGGATCAGGTGCTTTGTGCCCACAGCCAGTGTGCTGGTCGAACAGATCGGACGTGCAAATCTCGCGCTGCTTGGCGAGTTCCTCGCCCATTTTATCGGCGCTGTAGCGGGTCTGCGCGCGCTTTAGGGAGTTGCCTTGTTCGTAGAAGGCAAAGCTCTCCTCATACTCTCCTGCATCCTCGAGCGCTTTGCCCAGCGCAAAGCTGATATGCACCCGGTCCATGAAAGCGAGATCAGCCCGCGCGGCTTGCGCTCGCATGGCATCGACCTGGTCAGCGTCAAACCGGTAGGTCTTGAGGTTGGCAAGCGCATAATAGGCATCGCCGTGATCAGGCTTGGCCGCGATAGCCTCGCGATAGCTGGCTTCTGCTTCAAAACGCGCGCCCTTTGTCTTGAGCGCATGGCCGCGGCTTGTGAGGCTCGCGGGATCGTGGGGTAGCTTTTCGAGCACCTGATCGAACAGCGCTAGGCCACGATCATATTCGCCCATCTGGATACACTCAATCGCAAGACGCGACTGGAAGAGCGGGTTGTCCGGATCGCGCGCGTGCAACGCCTCGGCCTCTTCGAGAGCCTTGGCAAAGTTCTGCCGCCGGCGCAGCGCATCGATATAGTCGAGCCGCAATTGCGGATCCTCAGGCGCAAAGACGACCGCGCTTTCGAGCAGGAACTCAGCCTCTTCCAGCACGCCGAACTCGATCCCGATCTTGGCAAGCAGGCGCATGCCTTCGACATGCGCGGCATCGCGTTTTGGGTTCTGGCGAAGGTAGTGGCGGCAGATTTCTTCGGCGCGCAGAAGGCGGCCTTCGGCAAGGTGGTGCTGGACGGCAACCAGGTCGCGCGGCAGGCTTGCGATGCGTTGGCGCTGAGCGGTAGCGGCCTGCGCCTCGGCTGCGCGCCCGGCTTCTGTGTGGAGCCGCGCCTGTTCGCGCCAGCTGGCTTCGAGCGCGGGGTTAAACCGTGTGGCGCGCGTAAACGCATCCAGCGCACCCTCGCCGTCACCGCGTGCGAGCGCAAGGTGCCCCTGTTCCTGCCAGCCGCGGCCAAATTCGGGCATGGCCGAGTGGAGCGCTTCGATGTGCTGCGCTGCCTCATCAAAACGCCCCAGATAGCGCGTGGCAATTGCAGCGATGTAATGCGCATCGCCATCCTTGGGATCGCCTCCCAGCACTTCGCCCGCTAGCGCGAGCCCAGCATCAAACTGGCCCGCCTGCAACGCCTCCTGCGCGCGTTTGAGAGTGCCTTCGCGAATGCCCATGCCAGTGCCCTAAAGAAAAACGGCGGGAAGAGCCAAGCCCTCCCCGCCGCACCTGTCGGTGAATTTTCCCGGCTTAGTAATCAAAGCCGACGCGTATCCCCACGGTGAGCGGACGGTTGACCACGATACGCTCCCGATCATTGCCGTACACGCCGGAGATTTGCGCTCGCTCATCGGTGAGGTTTTCACCGAAGATCTCAACCCTCCACTGGTCAGTGCGCACACCCACCGAAAGGTCGGCGAGGAAGTAGTCTGCCAGCTCAATATTGTTGATCTGGACAATGTCAGTGAACTTCTCAGCCGAATAGGTGAGTTGCGGCTGCACATAAGCCTCAAGCGTGGAGCTCAAATCCCATTCATAACGCGCGCGGATATTTCCCTGGAAGGCCGGCGCGTAGGCGAGTTCCGAGCCAACAACGACGTCATCTGTCGGCGTGAGCACTTCGGTGATCTCGGTGTCGAGGATCGAGAAGGCGCCGGCGACGGTAAAGCCCGGAACCGAATAGGGCGCAATCACGAAGTCCGCTTCGATCCCGTAAATCTCTGCATTCGCCGCGTTATCGGCGAAGAAGAGGTTGGTGATCGAGGGATCAAAGATCGAGGTTTGCAGATTGGTGATGTCCACGAAGAAGGCCGAGCCGTTGAGGCGCACCTGACCATCGAGGAATTCGGTCTTCCAACCAAATTCGTAGTTCTTCACCTCATCGGTTTCGAGCTCGAAAGGCACGACAAAGCCGGTAGGGCCAACCGCGCCGCCGGGGCGGTTCAAAAGGCCCGGACGGAAGCCTTCCGAATAGGTCGCGTAGAACAACAGGTCTTCGGTCGGGGTGAGCGTTACAGTCCCCTTGAAGATCGTCCCGCTGGTCGACGCTGTATCCGGGTTCCCGTTGGGGTTATCCGGCGCGTAGAGCGCGCTGATATTCGTGCCGCCAAGCTGCGTGTCCTGCCGCTCTTCAGGCGGAAGGCCAAAGTTGGGGCCGAAGACGGGCGAGGTGCGGTTGAAGAACGAGCCGTTGGCGCTTCCCTCAAGGTCCACCGTTACATCGTAATAGCGAAGGCCCGCCGTAACCGTCAGCAGGTCAGGCACCACGTCAAAGCTTGCTTCGCCAAACAGACCAAACTGCTCATCGGTGCGGCGCACATCGTTGCGGAAGATCGTGTCCGCCGGAAACGGGCCTGGCAGGCTGAAGAAGCCGTCTGTAGCGTTGCCAGCGCCGCCCACAGGCGAGTTGATGTCGGTCAGTGGGAAGTTGGGCACAAAGCCCAGCGATGTCTCGTCCGCGCCGCGCGTGAAGACGTTGCCCGGATAGGCAAAGTCAACGCGCTCATCGAGCTGGAGGTCGGAATAAAAACCGCCACCCTGGAAACGGAAGCGCCAGTCGTCCGGCGTCGAGAAGCGAAGCTCCTGCGTGAACACGGTCGTATCGCTGTCGGAGTTCACATACAGGTTTGGTGCCTGGCAGGTGCCGCTGGGAGCTGCTGTGCCCGGATAGGTCACCGAAGTATCGCAGATGTAGTAGGGAAGGTACTGCCCGGCAAACAGGTAATCGGTGTAATCTGAACGCTGCACCGTCTCACGGTCGGTGTAGGCGCCAGTGTAGACCACATCCAGCATCGCGATACGGCCTTCAACGGTCCAGCTGGTGTTGGAGAAATCATCTTCGAGACGGTCTTCTTCAAACCGGCTGATTTCCAGATCGTCGAGCCCGTCAATATTGGGGTCAGCAAAGAACGAGCCATCGCTTTCGAGGCTCTGGCGCTGGTGCGCGATCGTGACCGTCCAATTTGGCGCAACTTCCCAAAGGGCGGTGGCGCGGAAGCCTGCATAGGTCGTGTCGTTGAAATTGTCCTGCGCCAGCCCTGCATTGTCTGCGGCGATGAAGTTGACGTCCGACAGGTCAGCGTCAGCCTGGAACCCGCCGCGAAACGGAGCAACCGGAACGTCGTTTGAACGCACCGTCCCAGCCGGGCGGAAACGCGCGCTCTCGGTGAGGTCCTGCGTGCCGGGTACGTTGTCGATAAAGCCGCCCTGATCATCGAGATAGACAACACCGCGCAGCGCGATGCTGTCATTCACCGGCAGGTTGAGCATCACCTCGCCCTGATAGCTGCTCTCACCGCCCTTGGTGAACGAAACGCCACCAGAAAAACTGGCCTCGACGCCAGCAAGACTCGGCTTGTTGGTGATGAGGCGTACAACGCCGGCCTGCGAGCTTGCGCCAAACAGCGTGCCCTGCGGGCCTGACAACACCTCGATCCGCTCAAGGTCAGCGGCGTAAACGTCAAGGTTACGTCCCGGTTGTGCGAGCGGCTGATCGTTGAGGTAGAGCGCAACGTTAGGAGCAAGCCCCGCGACACCCGCGACCGTGATGTTCGGCGTGGTCGAGGCAAGCCCGCGAATGTAGATCGTGCTCTGTCCCGGACCGTTGCCGCCTGCGGTTACGCTCGGAATCTGGTCGAGGTAATCCTCGAACGTGTCGATGTTGAGCTCGTCAAGCTGTTGCTCGCCGATGGCTGAAACCGAAATCGGCACGTCCTGCAAATCCTCGGAACGCTTTTGCGCGGTCACGACGATCGTGGGAACCCCGCCACGCTCTTCCTCAGCCGCGCTTTCGGGAGCGGGCGCGTCCTGCGCGGAAGCTGGCGATACGAGTGCAATTGCGAGCGCGCCGATCGACGCGCCGCCGTAAATGGTCTTCATGTTGGGCCCCTTTTGAGCTTCCTGAAAGGGGTCGCGATGCCGAGTTGCATCAGCGCTGCCCCCGAGACACAGCGAAAATAAGAAAATGCGCGCCTCTGGCGTCCCGGTAACAAGCATGTGATGGGCTGGCCACAGCGACAGCTCAGAAATGCCCGAACTATGCTAGAATTGTTGCACAACAACCACACTGAATTGATGGAAAAGAAAAACTAGAGTATTTCTGAAGTCATATTTATCATGATCGCTTACAGATCAATTCTGACCCTGTCTCATGACAACTTTACTTCATAAACACCGCAGTCGAGCCAAGTGCAACTCAATTAAGATCGGCGCAAGACAGAGTTTGCACGGACTTTTATGCGCTTTCCATTATGCCGCCCAGCTCTCGCATTCCTCCGCTGTCGTCGGAACACCGTGTTTCTCGCGGATTAGGTCAAAGGTCACCGCTTTTACGATTGCCACCGCCATCGCCAGCACCACGAAGGAAAACGGCAATGCACCTATGATCATGGTAATGCGGATCGCTTCAATCCCGCCCAGAATCAGCATCGACCCCACCACAAAGGCCAGCGCCACACCCCAGAACAGGATATGATAGCGGCGTGAACCTTCATCCTCGCCCGCCCCATTGATCGTATTGACGATCAGGATCGCGCTGTCGGCAGAGGTGATGAGATAAGTCATCAGCAGGATCACGATGAAGATGGAAACGATTATCATGACGGCCGGGCTCAAAAGCAGGGAGAGCGTGGCGAACAGCTGGTCGGCCATCGGCGCGTCTACGATCGTACCATCTGCCGCGCCGGAGACTTCAAGATCAATCGCCGTGCCGCCCACCAGCGCCATCCAAATGAAGCACATCAGCGAGGGCACCATCGCAACACCCAAGATGTATTCCCGCAGGGAACGACCGCGCGATATGCGAGCGATGAACATGCCGACAAACGGCGCAAAGGCGATCCACCAGGCCCAGTACATGACAGTCCAGCCCTGCTGCCAAGCAACCAGAGCATCGCCCGTCTCACTCCCGTCAGGTGTGAACAGCGACAGCGATTGTTGCGGCAAGGTAACGACGTAATCCCAGATCCCCAACCCGAGCAGCTGCAGACCATAAAGGCCCGAGCCAAGCGTTACGAACAATGCCAGAAGCGCGAATGACAAACCCATATTGAGGTTAGAGAGCCACTTGATCCCGCGCCCCACGCCTGAAAGCGCGCTGATCGTCGATGCACCGACCAGCACAACGAGAGCGGTGATGATCGCGAGCACCGACGAGCTTTTCGCGCCCGTAGCAGGATCGCTCACCATCAACCACTCACCAAGACCAATGCGATAGAGCCCTGCGACAAACTGCTCCACACCAAAGCCAAGTGTGTAAGACACGCCAAGAATGGTCGCGACAACGGCAACGATATCAACGATGTGCCCACCCAGACCTGACATGCGCTCTCCGAAAAGCGGCGCAAGGCTTGATCGGATTGTTAGGGGCAAATCTCGCCGGTGGGCGACATAGCCGATGCCCAGCCCCACCAGCGCATAGGTGCACCACGCGCCAAATCCCCAATGCAGAAAGGTGTAAAGATAGGCAGGCCGCACCGCAGCCTCGGACCGGGCTTCAACCGCGCCGCGAATGATGTCGGGGTTGTTGTTGAAATGCGCGAGCGGCTCTCCGGTTGAGAAGGTGAGCATCCCGATGCCGATCCCAGCACCAAATAGCATGGCAAACCAGGAGAAACGGGAAAATTCCGGCTCCTCGCCCGGCGCGCCGATACGCAGACGACCCGATTGCGGAAGCAGCGCCAGCGCCAGGCTGACAACGACGATGGCCGCGACGAGATAGACATACCAGGGCGCGAACATCGCGATGATCGAATTATTCGCTGCATCCAGCGTTTCCATCGCGTTCACCGGGAAGAAGATTGCCCACATGATGATGAAGGACACAATGATCTTGCCAGGGATCGTGACCTCGCGGCTAAAGCCATCGTAAAAGCCGCGATCATGCGTGTCGATCGGCAGATCAACCATGGGTGGGTCGATCGGCCAATCCTCTTGGGAGTTAGTTTGCGGCTTTGGGTTGCCGCTTACGCTAGCCATTCCAGTCCTGTCCGGCCGCTTTGCCGCTTCTGTAGCGGGCTGACTGCGCGATCGTTTGAGCGCGTGTCATCCTTTGATGGCCATTATTTACAATGCCCCGCCAAAGCCCTGCTCCATAAAAGTGCAGCTTTAAACGCGGCGGTATTCCGAAGAGCTCCATGTCCTAAGGGTCCACCTCGCGATTGCAAGCCTGAAGCTTGGGTCTTGTTCCGACCAAGAGCGCTTGCCACGCGGGTGCTTTGAGCCGATACAAGACTGTATCAAACCATTTTGGTTGCGCCATCTTCGGGGATTTTGGGGGGAGTTGAGACCATGGCTGTATCAGATCACGTAGATCTGCCGACCTTCATGTCGGGTGTTAAGAAGCGCAATCCGGGTCAAACCGAGTTTATTCAGGCCGTCCAGGAAGTCGCGCAAGACATTTACGACTTCATGGAAGACAAGGTTCGCTACCATGAGGCGCAGATCCTGCGCCGCATTGCTGAGCCCGATCGCATTGTCTCGTTCCGCGTATGCTGGGAAGACGACAACAACAACATCCGCGTCCAGCGCGGCTGGCGGGTCCAGAACAACAACGCCATCGGACCCTACAAGGGCGGCATCCGCTTTCACCCGAGCGTGACCGAAAGCGTTCTCAAGTTCCTCGCTTTCGAGCAGACCTTCAAGAACTCGCTCACCGGGCTTCCGATGGGCGGGGGCAAAGGCGGCGCGAACTTCAACCCCAAGGGCAAGAGCGACAGCGAAGTCATGCGCTTCTGCCAAAGCTTCATGATCGAGCTTTACCGCCATATCGGCCCAGACACTGACGTGCCCGCAGGCGACATCGGCGTTGGCGGGCGCGAGATCGGCTACATGTTCGGCCAGTACAAGCGCATCACCAACCGCTGGGAAGGCGTCCTGACCGGCAAGGGCCAGGAATATGGCGGCTCGCAAATGCGGCCTGAGGCGACCGGTTATGGCGCGGTCTACTTCCTTCAGAACATGCTCAAGCACAAAGGCAATGACATCGAAGGCAAGTCCGCCGTCATCTCAGGCGCAGGCAATGTCGCAACGCATGCTGCCGAGAAGATCACACAACTTGGCGGCAAGGTCCTCACCCTCTCCGATAGCGGCGGCTTCATCCACGATCCCGATGGCCTGACCCAGGAGAAGATCAATTGGGTCAAGCACTTGAAGACCGTCAAACGCGGCCGCATCAGCGAATATGCCGATGAGTTCACAGGCGCCACCTACCATGAGGGCGAGCGCCCCTGGAGCGTCGCTTGCGACCTTGCCCTGCCCTGCGCCACCCAGAACGAGCTCAACGCCGAGGAAGCCGAAGCGCTCGTCAAGAATGGTTGTATCGGCGTCTCCGAAGGCGCCAATATGCCCACCACTCTTGAAGGCGTGAAGGTCTTCCATGACGCCAAAATCCTCTACGGCCCCGGCAAGGCGGCCAATGCGGGCGGCGTCGCTGTCTCTGGCCTTGAGATGAGCCAGAACTCCGAACGCATCAGTTGGAACCATGAGCGCCTTGGCGAAATGCTCACTGATCTGATGGCGGGCATCCACGAGAAGTGCACCGAATATGGCGACCAGGGTGGCGGCTATGTCGACTACGTCAAAGGCGCCAACATTGCAGGCTTCAAGAAGGTTGCCGACGCCATGTTGGCATTCGGCGTGGTCTAAGCAAACTCCTAGAGTTCATGTCAAAAACAAGAGAATGCGCCGGGCCGCTGGCGCTCCCCTTCATGTGGCGACCCATTTATCGCCGCCTCCCCGCTCGTTTTGGAAGAGCGTGTAGGAGACACATGTTACACAGTCCAAAAGTCGAAAAGGCACCTTTCCCGGCAAGACGCGTGTTCTTCAAAAAAATGCGCCAGACGTCCCCACCCGCGGTCACTGGTTTGGGTCGCCGCCGGGAGGCGTGTGCGTGGTCTGACCTGTCTCGCGACGTTTTGAGGCGACCGTCTTTAGCGTAGCCGAGCGAAGTAGGAAAATGATTCTCATGCGCGGACGTTGCGCGTTACCAGGCCGCCCCTTTTGTAAACCGCCATTGGGCTAACCCAGGCGCAATGAGGAAAGGTGGCTTGCAAGCGTAATATCAGCTGGTTCTGCAACTGATCCTGCGGTCGAGCCGGAGCGCTGTCTCATATTGAAACGCGCTAGGGGCGGCAAAGGAATTTCAGCTTTAGGCGTTAGGCAACTGAGTGTAACCTCGCACGCAGTTTGATCAACGATTCGGTGCTTGGCATCGACAATTGATACGGGGAATCACGATGTACAAAAGCGTATTTGGTGCGGCGCTCGCCACCATCGCGTTCGCAAGCCCGGCGGCTGCGACTGAATTTTTTGAAGATTTTGAAAATATTGACGGCGTCCCCACTACCGGAACAGGCTTCGTACAGATCCCTCAGGCCGGCCCGTTTACCGAGGGTCCTGAACCGGACGACAACAAGATTGAGTTGCAGTACGGCAGCGTTGCTGGCGATCCTGCTGCGGATGGCGGCCGAGTGTTCGTCGAGCTTGATACTTTCAAAAATAGCTCGATGTTTGTCACGCTGTCAGAGGACGCGTTTTACTCGCTTTCATTCTTGTATTCTCCGCGACCAAACGACAAGGCGACGGACAACCAGATTTTGGTGCTCTTGGAAGGGATTTCGGGCATCACAACGCTGTTTGACCTGACCAGCTCAAGCGGAAACACCACGGACTGGAATGCGTTTTCGACCTCGTTCAAAGGCAACGTTGGCGACAAGTTGATCTTCAAAGCCGGTGGTAAGAGCAATAGCTTCGGTGGATATGTTGATAACATCGCCCTCTCCGTGCCCGAGCCCGCCACTTGGCTGCTTATGATCTTCGGTCTTGGGGCTGTTGGTGCGTCGATGCGGCGGCGTCAAAAGGCGACCGCGCGTATTCAGTTCGCCTGAGCGCAAAAACAAACAATCGAATATCAAAAAGGGTCGGCCTAACAGTCGGCCCTTTTCGTTTAGCGTAAGGGGATCAGAAGCCTAAGTCTCGCTCGGATAGAGCCAGACTTCCCAGACATGGACTGGCGCTACCGGACGGAGTCAACGATCCAAAAGATTAGCGGTCTTAATGATCAGGCCCTATGGGCTCAGCGGCGAAACGGTACGTTCTCGCTTTGAAGATCACGCAAATTAGCATTCAGCTCTTGCATGCTTATCCTATCCTCGGGCTTCGTCAGCAAATAGCCAACCTTTTGTGATTGTGTGAGCCGGTTGCAGCGACGCCCGTATCGATGGCGAAACTGGCCCTGAGGACTGTATCCATCGAAATCCGTAAATCTGTCGACACGAAAGCGCAGGAAGCTGCCTTCAAACCTGTTGAAGCGGGCGCGGCGCTTGCGGATGTCGCTCTGCATACGCTCCATGGCCTCTGACTGCTCCATCCCGAAAGCAACGAAATTGTCACGGATTTCATAGCCATAGTCAGCCAGCCCCTCATAATCGACAGAGTAGCCCAGGACATCACAGGCATAAGAAGTGACCAGCGTATCGGCAAAGTCGCTCGACTGCTTTTCTACATCGGAGAAGGTCAACGTCTCGATCTCGACTGGCGTCTGAGCGGCCATAGATGCCATGGCAATGGGCGCTGCTACTATATACGATAGGATCATCGCCTGTGCTCCTTCTTCCACCGTCCGTCGAGCTTATGAAGGCGTTCATCTGAACGGTCCATTTATCGTCAAGATACACGAGCTGGTGAGCAGCTCCTACTGAATGCCCAATGCGCGCGCCTGTTGTCTGAGGCCTGCTTCATTCTCAGGGTTTGCAGCGACCGCCGCCTCCAGAGTGGCCTTCGCCTTGGCCGCATTGCCGAGCATCGAATGGCTGCGCATCACCATCACCCAGCGATCAAGATTGGACGGGTCCTCTTCAAGCTTGGCCTCGGCCATCGCAACCATGCCTTCGATCTGGGCTTGCTGCTCCTCGGCTGTAAGACTTTGAGCCGCTGCAATCTGGGCTTGCGTTGGCCCACCGACGCTGCCCGATGCACCCGCACCCGCCACCTCGCCAGAGCCCGGCACCGCAATCGGCGGCAAACGGCCTTCCATCGCCTTGGCGAGCCGCTGGGTCACATCAATATCGTTGATCTGGCCCACCTGCTCAATCGTGCGGATGAGATCACGCTCCCAAGGCGCGCCGACCGGGCTCTCGGCAAGCAGCGCCAGCCAGCTTTCGATAGCCTCTTCGTGCCGGCCCGCCATGTCCGCTTCGGTTGCGAGGAAATAGCGCGCGCGCGGATCGCTGGGGTCCAGCTCAACCGCCTTGCGAAACGCGTCCATCGCGGCCTTTGGCAAGGGATCGGCATCGCGCGTCGCGGCGTCTTCGGCATAAAGGCGCGCCTCGCCCAGAGCTGACCAGATCACCGCATCATCGGGATTGATCTCCAGAGCGCGCTCATAGGCCGTGGCCGCGTCCGCAAATTCGCCGCGCTGGAAATGCGCAAAGGCGAGCGCCGTCCAGTCGTCAAAACCGCCCTCTGCACCTTCAGCAGCCGCACGCAAGGTCTCTATCGAGGGCGGCGCGTCCGGCCCGGCCTCGATGCTCGTCGGGGCCTCGGGCGAGGACGCGATGTTGTACCCGATTGAGGCGATTGCAAGTGTCGCTGCTACACCCAGCAGCACCCATGCAGCTTTTGCATCGCCGCGAGCCTCAGGCTTGTTTTCACTCTCGGAATTCATGGGCCAGCCCTAGCAGTGCTGCTAAAGCCGAGCAATTCTCTCTGGTAAAACGCCTCCGTTTCTCTATGCTTTAGCGGGATATATTTTCCGACAAAGGGGGGTTGATTGTCGGACTTGTATAAAGTCGCCATTATTGGCTCGGGACCTGCGGGATTAAGCGCAGCGGCGCATGCGGCGGCGCTTGGAATGAGCCATGTGCTCATTGAAAAGACCGATCACCTCTCGGACACGATCTTCAAATACCAGAAGGGCAAGCACGTCATGGCGACGCCCTCAAACTTGGTGCTGCGCTCGGGTGGGAGCAAGGATGCGGTCGGTGGGGTCGAGTTTGACGCGGGTAAGCGCGAGCACATTCTAGGCATCTGGAACAAGCAATGCGGCGTCACGGACGAACGCATCCCCGCGCATGAAGGTGATGTGGCGACCTATCCGGTCAATGTGAAATTGAATGCCGAGGTCACCAAGGTCGAAGGCGACAAAGGCAATTTTTCGATCCACACCAAATCGGGAGAGGTGATCAAGGCGGAAACCATCGTCCTTGGCATCGGCACGCAGGGCAATCCCAACATGCTGCGCTGCCCGGGCTCTGATCACCCGATGATCCAGTACCAGCTCGATGATCCGGGTGAGTATTATGACGAGCACATCACCGTTGTCGGCTCGGGCGATGCAGGGATCGAGAATGCTCTGGGCCTTGCCGCCGATTCAGCTCAGCGCAATGTCGTCACCATCCTCAACCGGCGCGACAGCTTTGCCCGCGCCAAGGCCGCCAATGTCACGCTTCTCGAAGAGGCCGAGCAGGATGGACGCATCTCCGTGCGGCGCGAAACCTCTCCGGCGGAAGTGAAAGACGGCGAGCTGGTGCTGGAAACCCGCGACGGGACCGAGACGATCCCCTGCAACCGCATCATCGCGCGCACAGGCAGCCAGCCCCCGCGCGGCTTTGTTGAGGCGATGGGGATCGAGTTCACCAGCGAAGAACGCAGCGCCTTTCCCAAGCTCACCCCGGCGTTCGAGACGACCAAGCCTGGCATTCACGTCATCGGCGCGCTGGCGGGTTACCCGCTGATCAAGCACTGCATGAACCAGGGCTATGACGTGATCGAGTTCCTTAATGGCAACACCGATCTCAAGCCCGCCGACGAACCGATATTGGCTGAGAAGTTCGCAGTTCTGCCCGGCAATCACTCGGTCGATCACTGGCTTGAGGTGTTCGGAGCGCAGGTGCGCATCTTTGGCGATCTGTCTTCGCTGCAATTGCGCGAGCTGCTGCTGGAGAGCGATTGCCACTTCTACAATCCGGGCGATGTCGTCTTCCGCAAGAATGAGCCGGGCTCCTCGATGTTCGCCATAGCGCAAGGCTCGGTCGCGGTTGAGATCAACCCCAACGATCCCAGCATCACCGTGCCGATTGAGGAAGGCTCGATCTTTGGCGAGGTGGGCCTCATTTCTGGCCGCCGCCGCGGCTCGACCATTCGCGCGGCTGAACCGCTCGTCACCATTGAACTTTCGCGCAACGCCGCGCTCAAACTCATCGCCAGTTCGCCCGAGGCAAGCCGAGTGGTCAATGAGATCGCAATTGAGCGCCAGATGCTGCAAATGTTCGGCTCCGGCCTCACGCGCGAGGATGTCGCGCCGCTGGTCGAGGC
>JBCCJS010000035.1:0-23148 GCA_039027675.1 Pseudomonadota bacterium | reverse complement strand
GCGAAGGCGCTGCCATCGATCTGTGTTCCGGGCGAGAACAATGCGCCGCCCGAACCAGTAGCCGCCGAGTGATCGACAAAGCCGCCGCTTCCATCAGGATCGCGGGTGACTGACTGATCGCTGCCGCCGGTCACTGAACCTGAACTGCCATAGCCAATGCTGTCGACAACCACGCCGCCATCGTCGCGAAGCTCAATCAGATCGCCCCCATTGGAGAGGCCCGAACCAATGCTGCCGTCGTCGACAAACACCAGCGCGCCGCCAAAGCTGGCATTGGGCTGCCCATCGCCGACATTGCCCGGCGGCGTGCCACCACCGAACAGCACCAGCGCTTGACCTGCTGCAAGCGTGGTTCCCGCCGGGAAGGTGAAATCGTCGCCATCATCGTCCGACAAAGTCCAACCCGATATATCGATCGCAGCGCCGGTGGTGTTCACGATCTCGACGAATTCATCTTGCGAAAAGTCACGCGTCCCATCCTGGTTGGCATCGCCCGCGGCGCCCGAAGCTGGGTCGAATTGAATCTCGTTGATGATCACGTCTGGTCCCCCTGGGTTTAGAATTGAGCTGAGTTCGGCGAGCGCAAGGTCCGCCTGGATGAGGCCTGCGCCGCTCGTCACGTCATTGCCGACGCCAACACTATCGCCGTCAAAGCGATTGGTGATGTCGATGGCCGTGCTCTCCAGCGCTTGCTCGATCTGGTCATTGGTGGCGGTTGGCTCGGCTTGTTTAAGAAGCGCAATCACCGCCGCAGCTGTCGGGGCAGCGGCGGATGTGCCGAAGAAGTTCGGGAAGCTGTCGCCATCACCGATCTGCTGGCCAAAGAAGGTGGTGTTGCCGCCATCGCTCGACGTGAAATCGACATTGTCCCGGATTTCGGGTGTGGCGAGGCGATTGCCCGCTATATCGAACAGGATCGGCGTCCCGCCTTCCGACGAGAAATCTTCAAGCAGCGGGGGAGTGGTGCCAAAGGCCGGTGTGCCAAACCACGGCGAAGCGGCGACCGAAAGAGCGCCGTCGGCGTTGTTGTGGCCGAACGAAGTGCTGGAATCGGTGGCAAATTCGTTGAATGTCACGCTGCCGCCAATCGCCACCACCTTAAGCAGACCCGGATCGATGCCCTCAGTGCCAAACTTCCCGATGACGAGATCAAAGGTGCCCGATCCGTTCAGCTCGATTACTTCAAGCGGATCGCCGCCGATATTAGCGACAGTCGAGAACGCGATGATATCGTCGGTTCCGGGAACCACCGCATAAATGTCGATATCATTGGTCGAGCCTGTGGTTCCATCGACCGAGAAAAAGCTCTCATCCCATTGGAGGACGTAGCTGACGCTGCCCGATTGGGTGATGCTAAGCCTGGTGTCGACACCGGCGCCGGGGTCAAAATCGTGCAGCACAGTGTCAGCATTAAGGAATGTGACGCCCGAGCTGTCAAAAGCGGCTTCGTAGGACGCATCCGCTTGATTGCCCGCGGAAGAGAGATAGGAGATCCCTAAGGCATCGACCGCATCAACCGCTTGCGCAATGATCCCATCCTGGAAGAACGGTTCGGCGATGTAGAACACATCATCGACGATGATATCCGACCCGGCGGCTGCCAGATCGAGGATGCCTTGCGCAAAGTCAGCTTGGCCACCAAACGCGGTGTGGAAGGCGAGATCAGAGCCCGGTGCGATATCGTAAATCAGCTGGGCCATCGCGCGGCCTTCATCAGAGCCGCTAATGGTGTCGTCGAGCAGGTTTATACCCGCAGGCAAGTCGCCGCTCGCAATGTCCGCTGCATAGTCAATCGGGTTGCCGCTCGTATCAAAGCTGTCCGAGAGAACACCGATCGTAATGCCGGTCCCGTCAAGCGCGGTCCCGCCATCGTCGGTCAATCCTACCGCATTCAAAGCGAGACCATCGCGTGCGGTGACCGCGCCAACATTTGTGATCGCATAAGCGGGGCGTGCAAAAGCGACGCTGTCCAGCGCGGCCAGATCGTCAATCGCATCGAGCGGAAGCTGGCCGCTCACAAGTGCCCCCATGGCAGCGCCGCCTTGAAGACCAAGCGCCTCAAGCTGCGCCAGTAAGCCTGGGCCATCGCCATTGCTGGCGGCGATATCGATCGTTACCATGCCTGCGTTGAGCGGGGCGGATTGGTTGGAACTCGTAAAGCCAGCCATCGCGTCCTCGCGGGCTGAACCAGCAAGGCCACTCAGCTCCAACTGCGCTTCAAAATAGAGTTCCGCCAGCCCGAAGTGCAGCTTGCTCCAGTCAGCCGCGCTGTTCGAGTTGGCCATGACAGAAGTGGCGTCGCGGGCAGTCAGCTGCGACCAGCCCGGCGTCAACGTGCCGCTTGGAGCCGTGGTCTGAGAAGACGTGGACTGAGAAGATATGGCCAATCCGCCCATGGCATATTTTGTATCGCCTTCACCAAGCGAGATCGTTCCTGCCGCTGTATCCTGCGCGCCAGTTTCCGATTGGAGCAGGCGATATCTGGACGCACTGCCCCATGCATAGGTGCCGATAATTGCTGTCATGGTGTTTCCCCAAGATCACTAAGACGGACGGGCCAGAATACGCCGTCGATTAGGGGAAACTACGTAGATAACGCGACAAAAGAAAGACGGATTACAGCTTTTGCCGATTTTTTAAATTAGCCAGCGTTATCAGACTTTTAGTCGGTGGCTTAACCGCTACCGGAAGGCGCGGATTTTGCACCAGAATTCAGCGCGCTAGCAGGGGTTAAATCACCCGCCGATTGCCCTCGCTGCGTTCGCGGAGCAGCCCCGCTTCGCGCAGCACGTTGGTCTTAAGGTCGGTATGCTGAGGCCGGTCAGCACGTTTGGCGAGAATTCGGGCAACTTGCGAGACCAAGCTGGCAGGATCGAAGGGCTTGCGGATGTAGTCCTGCGCCCCGGCATAGATCGCCTGCGCTTCATCCTCGCTCCCCCGCATCGCAGTGAACATGATGACTGGAAGGTCGTAAAATTGGGGCGAGCCGCGAAACTTGCGCAGCAGCGTCACGCCTGACATTCCCGGCAGATCCTGATCGAGCAGCAGCATGTCGGGTCGGCGTTTATGCGCAACCTCCCAGGCCTCTTCCGCACTGGTGACCCAGCCGCAAGCATGGCCAACATCGATCAGGACTTCCGAAGCGAGCTCGGCGATCAATTCGTCATCATCGGCTATCAGGATGCGGGCCATGGGGCTTGGTTCCGTTCGTATCGGGAAATCTTGAACGTCCCCGATTAAGGCCCCGCATCTCAAGGCCGTGTTGGCCGAGCCCTCGTTGGCACTACTTACTTTAGCGTTGCTGTTCGGGGCCGACCCCTGCACAGCCTGGCAGCATGATTCGAGACCCCGATGCGAGCCCGTTCCTCCCCACCGAGGGCATCCACAATCTGCGCGACTATGGCGGATGGGCCGTGCCCGGAGGAGGACGGGTCAAAACCGGCCTGCTGTTTCGTTCGGGTCAACATATGGAGGCCACGCCGCGCGATCTGGAGACGTTTCAAGCGCTGGACGTGCGCACGATTATCGACCTGCGCGGTGTGACAGAACGCACCAATTTCCCCTGCCGCCGTCACGACGAGTTTGCTGCCGAAATCCTTGCCTACGATGGCGAGACGAGCAACTCGCCCCCGCATGAAGGCGGCGGCGGCACGGTGACGATGACCGCTGAACGCGCCTTCAACCGCATGATCAGCGTCTATACCCGCATGCCCGTCAACCCGGCGATGATCGCCATGTTCACGCGCTATTTAGAAGCGCTCGACACGCGTGAGGGTGGGAGCCTGGTGCATTGCTTTGCGGGCAAGGACCGCACCGGCATTGCAGCAAGCCTTCTGCTCCATGTCCTCGGCGTCCACCGCGACGATGTGACCGCTGAGTTCCTGCGCACCAATGACGCGCCGACCAAGCACATCCTGGAGCGCCAGTCCCTGCCTCGCATGCGCGCCTTTTATGATGGCATTGAGGATGAGGCGATCGAGAACCTGATGAACGTGCGCCCTGAATACATCGCGACCTATTTTGCCGAGGTTGAGCGCGACCATGGATCGCTCGATACCTACCTGGCACAAACATTAGGTGTGGACGAGGCAAGGAAAGCTCGCCTGCAAGCGCGCTATGTGGGCTGACAAGCGCTAAAGCGCACCCCATATTCGCACGCTCACACTGACACACCAACCCAAGAGACGACCTATGGCTACCCATACCACCAAAATGCTCATCATCGGCTCCGGCCCGGCAGGATATTCCGCCGCGATCTACGCTGCGCGCGCCATGCTTGAGCCGATCGTGGTGCAGGGGCTGCAGCCTGGTGGGCAGCTGACGATCACCACCGATGTCGAGAACTATCCCGGCTACCGCGACGTGGTGCAGGGCCCGTGGCTGATGGAAGAGATGAAGGCGCAGGCCGAGCATGTCGGCACGCGCATGATGTATGACATTATCACGCAGGTTGATCTTGAGAGCGGTAGCCCGTTCCGTGCAGTGGGTGACAGCGGGGATGAGTACATCGCCGAAACCATCGTCATCGCCACCGGCGCGCAGGCCAAGTGGCTGGGCGCTCCGGGTGAACAGGCGCTGGGCGGCAAGGGCGTTTCGGCCTGCGCGACCTGCGATGGCTTCTTCTACCGCGGCAAGAAGGTCGTCGTGATCGGCGGCGGCAACACCGCTGTTGAAGAGGCGCTTTACCTCACCAACCACTCCGATGATGTAACGCTGATCCACCGCCGCGATGAACTGCGCGCTGAGAAGATCCTGCAGGAACGCTTCTTCAAGTCCGACAAGACCAGCGTCCTGTGGAACAAGACCGTCGAGAGCTTCGAAGCGGGCGAGGATGGTGCGCTCAACCACCTCGTCCTCAACGACACGGTGACAGGAGAAACCTCGGCCATCGATGCAGATGGCGCCTTCGTTGCCATTGGCCACGCGCCGGCGACAGAGCTCTTCAAGGGCAAGCTCGCAATGGACGATGCGGGTTATCTCGATGTCGAGCCTGGCACACCTAAGACCGCGATCCCCGGCGTGTTTGCCGCGGGCGATGTGACCGACCATGTCTACCGTCAGGCGGTAACCGCCGCAGGCATGGGCTGCATGGCCGCGCTCGATGGTGAGCGGTTCCTCGCAACGCTTGAGGACCAGACTGAAGACACCGCTCCCGCCGAAGCCGAAGCCGCCGAGTAAGGTGCAGCGCTAGGGCAGCCTAGCCGACCAGCGGTGATGCTTCGCCGAGGCCGAAGACTAACACGAAGGCGTTGAAGATCAGCGCGCCGAGGACGAGGCTGGAGAGCGCAAACAGCACAAAGCGCACCATCACGCGGTTCGAGGTCACCTGCACAAGGGTGTGCGCCACGCGCAGGGCCACATAGATCCACGCCAGAAACGCGTTCATATTTTCGCCGTGCCCGACATAGGCGAGAACCAGCGCAACAGCGTAGAATACGGTCGGCTGTTCGTGCAGGTGGTTGTAATTGTGCGCTTTCCACTGCACTTCAGGAGGCAGAGCGCGATCAAGAGCGCCGGTTTCGCGCGCGTCGTCTGGTGCAATCTGCGCTTTTTGCATGGCCGGTATGCGCGTTGCATACATCCACGCCCAGACGATCATCGTCCACGCCATCAGCACCACCATTGGCTGCACTATATGCTTGCCCGCCATCAACCAATCGCTCGGCATGACCTAATTCTCCATCAAAGCGCCGAGGGATCGGCGAATACAGTTGCCATCACGGCTCGCACGGCCAGAACGAGCAGAGCGAGCGAACTGGTGAGAAACAGCAGGAAGCGCACCGGGATCGTGTTAACGAGGATCTGCCACAAGGAATGGACGATCCGCAGCCCGACATAGATCCATGAAAGCAGCACATCAAAGCCGGTTGGTCCCATGATCGCCAGGATCGCGACCACCGCGTAAAACAACGTTGGCTGCTCATGCAGGTGGGTGTGGTTATGCGCGGGCCAGGTCGCTTTGGCTGGCAGAATGGCGTCAAGATCAACCCCGCGTCCTCCCGGTTTGCCGAGGTTGGACTTGTCCTCGATCTTGGCGAGCGCGCCAAAGCGTGAGGGGACGACCCAGAACAGGATAATGATCGTCCACACGACCAGCACCGCGGCAGGTGCGAGGATTTGCGCTTGCATGAAAATGACCCCTCTTTTCTCTCGCTGCTTACCTGCGAGAGGCCCGGCCCGTTGTCAATCGCAACCGATATGGCAGCGGTGGGCTAAGTAGGAAAGCGCTTGGTGCCTTCGCGGCAGCCGCGCCCGGAACGCAGCACGTGAAGCTGAAAGTAGCCGAGCTTCCCGCGTGAGGAGGTGAGGCTGAGGCCGCGCGCCGCCGCGATCCGTTCACAGGCTTGCGGCAAGGCGCTGCGGGTCTGGACGTGGAACTTGGCTAGCCAGGCGTGCAGGGCTTTTTCCAGCAGTCCGGGCAGCCCGGTAAGATCGCCGAAGTCAACGACATGCAGCTCTCCGCCGGGCGCAAGATTGGCCGCCGCATGCTCCAGCGCGCCCTCCCAATCGGGGATCATTGAGAGCGAATAGGAGAGGATGATCCGGTCAAAATCGTCCTCGCCCAGTAAGTCCTGCGCATCAAAAGAGCACGCATCGCCTGCGCCCAGCACCGCGTCCTCTCCCACAGCCTTGCGCGCGTTCTTCAGCATCTCTTCGGAGATATCGAGCCCATAAAGTTTCACGCCCGGCCAACGCTGGCGCACCTTGGCCATGTTGCGACCCGTGCCGCAGGCCACCTCAAGCACCTGCATACCGGGGTGCGCGTTCAACCCTTCGATGAGGGTGTCGCGCCCGAACAGGTAGTATTTGCGCGTCAGATCATAGAGGTGGCGCTGGCCCTTATAGACGCTGTCCATCAGCGCCGCATGGCCGGTGCGGGCAGCATCAGTGGTCATCAGGCGAGCTCGTATACGTGAACGCCGCCATAGATTGACGAGCGATCGCGCGCCGTGAGATCAAGCGAATGCTCTTCCAAATAACGCCACTTCGACAGGATCGCATCGTCGAGCTTTCCGGGCAGCATGGTGGGTACAGCAGCCGTGCGGAACAGGACGCGCGCTCCGGGGCGCGAGGCGCGGGTGATCCGGCCCCACAGCTCGTCAAGCTGGGTGTTGTTCATCCAGTCCTGCGCATCGAGCAGCACGAAGCGCTCCATCGACGCCTCATCCCGGTCACCGATCCACTGGACCATATTGGCGCGCACCACGTCGAGCCGGTCAATCCGCTCGCGCATGATCTCCCAGTTCTGGCGCTGTAGATAGGGCGGCAGCGGCGCATCCTCGGCGCGGTCATAGCCGCGGCCAAAGGCCTGCCAGGCGAAGTAGTTGTCTTTGATTTCAAAGTCGCAGGCGAGCTTTTCGAGGCGGCGGCGCAGCACGTTGGCCATGCGATCATCGCCTGCGAGCTCCACGTATTGAGCGGGCGGAATGCCAAGCCCGAACAGCGAGGCGGGTTGGTCGGTCAGCCAGCGGATGAACTTCTTGTCGAACACCGGGGCGAGCTCGCGCTCGAACACCTCGCGCTGCTCTTCCATGGTTTCGGCTTCGAGCAGCTTCGACAGATCAATCTTGTAGAGCTTCGCAAACAGGTGAGCGAGACCGATGAAGTTGCCCAATAGCCCGCGTTTGTAGAGGCCTTTGGTAAAGTAGCTAATGCGGCGGCGCCCCTTGATGTCGCGCTTTTCCCAGAACTTGCGGCTTTCAGCATCAAGATGCGGGGCGATCATCTCTTTATAGACCGCCTTGTTTTCCTTGTGATCGGCGTGCTGGAAGAAGCGGCTGAAGCGCTCGTAATTGGGCAGGTGCTTGATCGCGGTGATCTTGAGCTGGCCGAGCGCCACATGCGCGCGGTTGAGGTCTACCGCCGTCACCTGCGCAGGGTTGGCGGTGAGGTAGGAGAGCGCGTTGCAGCTGCCGCTTGCAATGCTCATGACGCGGCTGTCAGGCTCTATCGCGAGGCCTTCCATATCAATCACCGGATCTTCCCAGATCTGCGCGTAGACCAGCCCGTTGAACGCCAGCGCGAACGCCTTGTCGAGCAGCTTGGCCTTGGGGCTGACGTCCTTGCGAACCACGGCATCGGCGATGATGCGTTTGGGTTGTGCAGTCATAGGGGAAGGGGCCTCGTTCATGGTGATCAAGCCTTTGCCATAATTGCCGCGCATGTCGGACGTGTGACGGTTTCCACAGGCTTGCGCACCCTTAGGCACTCGCCGCAATCGTTTGCGCAAAGGCGACCGGGTCTGCGTTGCCGCCGGTGAGGACGATGACGCTGTGCTCGTCTAGCTTGACCTTGCCTGCCAGAGCCGCTGCGAGCGCCGCTGCGCCGCCGGGTTCGAGCACCATTTGCAGGTTTGCAAACGCCCAGCGTTGGGCGGAGCGGACCTCTTCATCACGGACAGTGAGGCCAGGCTCAGCGCGGCCTTTGAGAAGCTCAAGATTGATCGGCTTGGTCGCGGTGGGCTGAAGCGCGTCGCAAATGGTCTCGGGCGCGTCCGAGGCCGCCTGTACGATCTTGCCCGCGGCGATCGCCTGGCCGACCATGTCCCAGCCTTCTGGCTCCACCAGATGCACCGCCGCATCCGGACAGGCGAGCGCTATGCCAGCGGCCAGCCCTCCGCCCCCGCAGCACACGATGACGCGGCTCGGCCCACCTTCGATCTGCTGGGTGAGCTCTACCCCAAGGCTGCCCTGACCTTCGATCACCCACGGATCGCCAAAGGCGTGGACCAAAGTCCCGCCCCGCTCCTCGATCAGCCTTGCCGCCACTTCGTCGCGGTCTTCGCCCCCCTGATCCTTGGGCCCTCTTTCATAGAGCACCACTTCAGCGCCCAGCGCGCGCGTGCCATCGAGCTTCACATGTGGGGCGTTGCGGGGCATGACTATGGTGGCGCTGATCCCAAGCCGCTTTGCCGCCCACGCGATCCCTTGCGCGTGATTGCCCGAGGACACCGCGACCACGCCGCCCGCGTTCTCAGAAGGGGTGAGATTGGAGAGCCGCCACCACGCGCCCCTGATCTTGAACGCGCCGATGGGTTGCAGGTTTTCTGCCTTCACATGGCACGAGACCCCGCCAATCTCGACCGGCAGGAGCGGCGTCTTCTTGAGGATCATCGAGACCGCATGCGCTGCGTCCAGAGTGCCCCGGTGGCTGGCTTGGCGTTCGGGCAGTCGCTCAGTCATGACGGTCCTTTCAGCATCGCTTGTAGGAGACACAGGTTACACAGTCCAAAACCGCAAAACCCTCCTCCCCATTTGTGAGACAATCGCGCGAAAAATGCCGAATATCCAGGCGGTTTTGCGATGACACCCTGTATTATGCCGTAAGGTGCGCGTGTAGGAAACCGCGGATCGTTTGAGACCCATAGCGCGTTGGCCTAAGGCGGTGCCAGAATCGAATTGGAAAGGTTGAGCGTAATGGCAACAGTGCTGGTGATCGGGGCAGGGGGCGTCTCAAGCGTGTGCGTCCACAAGATGGCGTTCAACCCTGCGATTTTTCCCGATATCCACCTCGCCAGCCGCACCAAGGCGAAGTGCGACGCCATCGCTGCAAGCGTCAAACAGCGCACCGGCATCGCCGTGCCGACCTATGAGATCGACGCTGAAGAAGTGCCCGCCATGGTCAATCTCATCCGCCAGATCGGCGCGACCCATGTCGTCAACCTCGCGCTGCCTTATCAGGACTTGCCGATCATGGATGCGTGTCTCGAAGCGGGCGCGCACTACCTCGACACCGCCAATTACGAGCCCAAGGATGAGGCTAAGTTCGAATATAAATGGCAGTGGGCCTATCATGATCGCTTCAAGGACGCTGGCCTGATGGCATTGCTGGGCAGCGGGTTTGATCCCGGTGTGACTAGCGTCTTCACCATGTGGCTCAAGAAGCACAAACTGAAGACCATCCGCACATTGGACATCCTCGACTGCAATGGCGGCGACCATGGCCAGGCCTTTGCGACCAACTTCAACCCGGAAATCAACATCCGCGAAGTGACCGCTCCTGCTCGCCACTGGGAAAACGGCGATTGGGTTGAGACCCCGGCAATGCAGGTTTCAACCCCGTTTGACTTCGATGAGGTCGGCGTGCGGCAGGCCTATCTCATGTACCACGAGGAGCTGGAAAGCCTCTCCAAGTTCAACCCTGAGATCGAGCGCGCGCGCTTCTGGATGACCTTTGGCGACGAGTATATCAAGCACCTCACCGTGCTGCAGAATGTCGGCATGACCGGGATCGAGCCGATCAAATATCAGGGCAAGGAGATCATCCCCCTCCAGTTCCTCGCCTCCGTGCTGCCCAAGCCCGAGACTTTGGGCGAGACGACAAAAGGCAACACCAATATCGGCTGTATCGCCACCGGCGAGGCTTTGGACGGCCAAGGAGAGGGGGCGCGCGAGAAGACCTTCTACATCAACAATATCTGCAGCCACGAGGCGGCCTATGAAGAGACCGGCAACCAAGCGGTGAGCTACACCACGGGCGTCCCTGCCATGATCGGCGCGGCGATGATGGTGACGGGCGAGTGGTCGGGTGAAGGCGTCTTCAACATGGAAGAATTGGACCCCGATCCCTTTATGGATATGCTGAACCAGCACGGCCTGCCCTGGCAAGTGAAGGAGCTGGATGGGCCGGTGAGTTTTTGATGTCGGAAGACAAAAACAGAGAGCTAACCGCGCAGCTCCTACTACACTTCCATCAACGACAGCTCGAGTCGGGTAAATGGCTTCTCGCGTCACTACTTGTCATCAACGGCGCTGCATTGATCGCGATACTCTCAAGCGAATCTGTAGCAGAAGCGCCTGATCTCCGGTTCACATATTTCTTTGTTGCAGGGATCGTCTGCGCATTCATAGCTGGGGCGGCAAGTTGGCTCTACTCAGGCTCGATAGCGAGAGCTATTCGAGAGACCTTGAAATTTGAGATATCCGAAGAAGACGAACTTTTGGGCGGTAGGCCTGACAAGATTATGTTTTTTGTGTTGCCGATGTGGGCCTTTAGTGTGTTCTCATTGGGCATGTTTGTCTTTGGATGCGTGGGCGCAGCCCAAGCATTAGGGGGATAGGATTCCGGTGGTTCGGTTGAGGCCACTGAAGTGGTCGAAAAGCAGATCTCTGATCATCAACCAACAAATCAGGACCCGGAAGATGGGGTAACTAATCTCGATGAGTCACAGCAAAACTGATCTTAGCCGCCGAACCTTTATCAGTGCTACTGGTACCGCCGCAGGGCTCGCCGCGACGACAAAGCCCTCCGCGCAAGCATCAGGCACGGCATCAGGCAAAGCCACAGGCCCCTTCCTCCTCACCACTTGGGACTTTGGCCCTGGCGCGAACGAGGAAGGCTGGCCGATCCTTGCGGGCGGCGGCTCGGCCCTCGATGCGGTTGAGAAGGCGATCAACCACGTCGAGCTTCTCCCGGACGAATACTATGTCGGTTATGGCGGGGTGCCCAACGAAGTGGGTGAGACCACGCTTGATGCGACCATCTTGTGGGGGCCGACCCACGATTGGGGCGGGGTGGGGTGCCTGAAGCGCGTCAAACGCGCCATCTCGGTCGCGCGCAAGGTCATGGAGGAAACTCAGCACACGCTGATCGTGGGTGATGACGCGACGCGATTTGCCGTGCGCATGGGCTTTGAGGAAACCTCGCTCACCAATCTGCGCTCACAGAAAGCGTGGGAGGATTGGGCGGCAAAAGGTGAGAAAACCAACGCTTTTGACCCTGAACCTTTCGACAAGGATACGCTGCCGGGCCACGACACGGTCGGCTCGATTGCGGTGGATGCTGACGGAAACTTGAGCGTCGGTTGCTCCACCAATGGGCGCGAATTCAAGATCCCGGGCCGCGTGGGTGACAGCCCAATACCGGGCGCGGGCGCTTATGGCGATCAGGATGTCGGCGGCGCGGTCGCGACCGGCAATGGCGATGTGATGATGCGCTTTTTGCCGTGCTACCACGTCGTCGAGTTGATACGACAGGGTATGCCTGCCCAATTGGCGTGCGAGGCTGCGATCAAGCGGATCACAGATCGCGGCTACAAGTTTGGTGGAGGAATTGCAGCGATAGGCGTCGATGGCCAACATGGCGGCGCGAAAGCGGGCTGGGAAGACGTACCGTTCAGCTACTCCGTTCGCGACACGAGCGGCAATGTGAAAGTGCCGGTGGCATGACACACTACCCTTACGAACTCTGATGCAAAAAGGGGGCCGGTTAGCATGTAAGCGCGTCCAACTTACTCTGCTCTCGACGCAGCTCCATTTATGTCGATTGCATTTTTAGGTGAGCGAGATAGTCTTTGCACGGCGACTATTCGAATTCTTGGAAGGGTGATCGATGGCATTTACTGGAAGTCTCCGACTCAAGTCGAAAAAGAAAGATACCGGCGTTGGGCCTTATGCTGCGTTTGGTTCTTTCGATAATGAACGCATTTCCCAGCTCGAAGCCGAGCTCGATCTAACGCCAAATCGGAAGAGCGGAGAGATCGCAGAAAATGGCGAAAAGGACGAAAAGGACTACGACGACTATACTGATCGGCTGACCAAGCTCTTCCCGGTTGAGGGCGTTACGCTGTTCCCCATGGCGGTTGGCATTGCCAATGAGGACGAGGGTCTTTTGCTCGCGCTGGTTTGCGTCATCACTCTGGTTGTGGGTGTGCTGCGCTGGCTGGGCACGCGGGATGCAGAAACTGGCTCTTCCCAATGGTTGGCCATCGCGGTCTCCATCATCGCTTTTGGTCTCTACGCCTTCACGCTGGGCGGGTTTGAGTATTTCTTTAACGAAGAGGGCCAGCAGCAGCGCGTTCTGATCTCGTCCTTCATCACCGTCATCTTTACCTCGATCCTTGGCGCGATGGATTTTGTGGTCACAGGCAGCGACGACTAGACCCGCGGGGCCTGATGAGGCTTGCACCTTGGCGCGCGCAGCTTAAGTCGCGGGGCCAAGGAGCAAGACATGGATACAAAAGCCGGTGATCCGGGCGCGTTCGCCCAGTTCGATCTGTCGCGCGTCGACACCCCCGCTTTCGTTGTCGACGCAGCAAAGATCCGCGCCAATTGCCAGATCCTCGCCGACATTCGCGATGCTGCGGGGTGCAAGGTGTTCGCGGCCTTAAAGGCTTTCTCCATGCACTCGGTCGCGCCGATCATGGGGGAGTATCTCGATGGTGTTTCGACCAGCGGCCTGTGGGAAGCGCGGCTGGCATCCGAATTCTACGACGGCGAGATCGCGACCTACTCAGCCGCCTATAAACCGGTCGACCTGGAAGAGGTGTGCCGCCTTTCGGACCACGTCATCTTCAATTCACCCGGCCAGATGGGCCGTGCTCGGCTGATCCTTGACCACGCGGCTACCACGGGCGGGGACGTTAGCGTGGGCCTCAGGATAAACCCCATGATCGCCACCGGCGAGGTCCCCAAATACGATCCTAGCGCTCCGGGCTCGCGGCTCGGCTTCCCTCTCGATCAGTTGACTGAGGAGCATATGGAAGGGATCGAAGGCATCCATTTCCACAATCTGTGCGAGCAGAGCTTTGAGCCGCTCAAGCAAACATGGGACCGGGTGTTTGACGCGATTGAGCCGTGGTTCGGGCAGCTCAAATGGATCAATATGGGCGGCGGCCACCACATCACGCGCGCCGATTATGAGCGCGAGGAACTGGTCGAATTTTTGAAGGACGCGGCCGAGGACACGAGCGCTGAAATCATCCTTGAGCCGGGCGAGGCGGTCGCGCTTGATGCGGGCATTCTGGTGGGAACGCTGCTCGATACGATGTTCAACGAAGTGCCCATCGGCATTACGGACATCAGCGCGACGTGCCATATGCCCGACGTGCTTGAAGCGCCGTATCGCCCGGCCATGCTGGGGGAACTTCCTGCCACGAGCCCCCGCGAAGGCGGGGGCCTTGGGCGCGATGGTGCTCCGCCTGAAGAGGTCCCCGCCTTCGCGGGCCCTCACGAGGGGCCAATCCCCATCCGCCTTGGCGGGCCGTCCTGCCTCGCGGGCGATGTGATCGGTGAATATCGCTTGCCTGTCCCGGCCGAGGCAGGCGCGCGCTTCGCCTTCCTCGATCAGGCGCATTATTCGATGGTGAAGACCAACACGTTTAACGGCGTGCAATTGCCGAGCATATGGTTGTGGGACAGCGAGACCGACGCGCTCGAATGCGTGAAGCGGTTCGAGTATGAGGACTTTCGCGATCGTTTGAGCTAGACCAGCACTGCATCACTTGGGGGGACTTATGAAATTGATCGCCAAACTTGCCGCTGCTTTAATGCTCGCTGCGCTTCCCGGACCGCTTCTGGCTCAGGCTGCATACGATCCTGACAAGGTGATTACCTCGGTCACGCTGGACGATTTGCGCGTCACGGCTGAGACGCTTGGGCAGAGTGTCAGGCCGGTAGGGAACAACGGCGACATGCTGCTGGTGGAATCTGAAAGCTATTTCAAGACAGGGCTTCAACCAAAAGTCTGCCAGCAAGATGGTGTGAAGGAATGCAAGGGCGTGTTGATATTTTCGGTTTTCAGTGACTTGCGCGCGGTCACCGATGCGCAGATTCTAGACGCCAATAATCGCTTCTTGCCGGTCAAAGTGTCGCGCGATGCAAGGGGGAACGTGACCATTCGCCGCTATCTCATTCTCGATTACGGGGCGACGATGCGCAATCTGCAGACGAATATCATCGCTTTCCAGGTCGCATCGCGCAATGTGGTGAACATCCTGAAAGGTGAGGAATAGGCGGCGCCATCAGGCTCCTGATCCTCTAGCGTTTTCTGCCGAAACTCCGGCGACCGCCTGACAAACCAGACATATCAGGCGAACCCGCCGCACCCATCGCCCGCCCGCGATCGTTTTGATTGATCGCGAGAGCAAGCCGCGCAAGGCTGGCAAATTGGGTCGCGGCGCGCTCCACCTTTTCGCGGTCGCTGGCTGCATTCATCGAGCCACTTTCGAACAAGCGCCCCGTCTCCACCGCAATAACCACCTTGCCGCGATGAAACAGCGCGCGCACCGCATCGCCCTTGAACGCCTTTTCCAGCTCCAGCAGATGCTCGACATAAGAGGGGTGGGCAAGAACGCGCGCTTCAACGGCGTCATCGCTGTAAAGATCAAACGTATCCTCAAAGGCGGGGTGGACCTGATCCACGCGCGCCAGCTCATGCCCCTTGAAGCGAACGTTGTCCTTCGCTCCGCCAAGCCCCAGCCACTTGCGATGTGCGCCTGCGCGCTGGAGGAGCGTGGTGGAGCGGAAATCGCGGCCAAACTCCATTTCCATCACTGCGCCGCGAAAGACCGTGACCCAGCGCCGGTTCTTGCCCGAGCCGCGGCGTTCTTCGAGATGCGCTTCATATAGGTTGAAATCGTGCCCTTCGAGCGCGCCATACCATCGATCTTCGAGATCCTTGCGGTCATAGTCGGGGATCAAGCCATAGGTCTTGGCAAGCGCAAATTCGCGCCCTGGCTCGACATCGTGCGAATAGGACAGGCCAAAGCTTTTCGCGATGCCGGAATTGATGCCGACCTTGATCGCCTTGGTCGCCTGCGCAATCGGGTGGTAACCCCATGCGCTTACTCCAAGGGCTATGACGACGCTGGCAACGAAGCGCCAGGAGCCCGCCCAATTGGGTCCGATCCACAGGAAGGCGAGCGGGAAGAACGCAATCGCCGCGCCCCACACCCAGCGCGATATCGCTTTCTCGCGCGCGGCCTTGCGCTCAGCTTCCTGCTCGGCAAGCCACTCGCCCAGCTCTCCGCCCATCAACGCATCGACATCGGCTTGCATAGTCTCTCGCTGTCCGCATTGGCCCTCGCAAATGCGCGTGGGCTTCTTTTAACTTCTTGGTGTTAGTATACTCAAACTCACCCAGATAAGGTTAAGCGAAAGGGGCAAACGTGGTTGAAATCTTTGGTTGGTTCTGGACTTCGGCGGTCCTGGTGCTCGTCGTGGGCGGCGCGTTCCTTTTGATCGGGATTTACAATCAGCTGGTGGGCCTGCGCCAGAATGTGCGTCAGGGCGTTGCCGATATCGACGCTCAGCTGCGCCAGCGGCATGACCTCATCCCCAACCTTGTTGAGACGGTGAAAGGCTATGCCGGCCATGAAGCAAGCACATTGGAAGCGGTCATCAAGGCGCGCAATGCCGCGGCCTCAGGGGACCCCAACAGCGGCGCTGAACAGGGTTTGAGCGCAGCGCTTGGCAATCTGCTGGCATTGGGTGAGCAATATCCGGACCTCAAAGCCAGCGCCAATTTCCAGGATCTGCAGCGTGAGCTTGCCGATGTCGAAGACAAGCTCGCTGCCGCCCGGCGCGCGCTCAACGCCGCTGTCGCCCGCTTTAACACCGCGCGCGAGGCGTTTCCGGCAGTGCTGTTTGCAGGCATGCTGGGCTTCAAACAGGCTGACTTCAACCGTCTCGATGACAGCGAGCGCGGCACTGTTGATCAGACGCCGCGTATCGCTTTTTAAGCCCACCTTGCGATTGGCAGGGAACCTTGTGGGGGCTTGACGATTTCTCTTGCAAAGCGCGGGATGCGATAATATTTCGCGCTTTCGCTGCCCCAAGGGACACTTACCGCAAGGCAGCCTCAACCGTTTGGTTCAACAGCTAAACCTCTGGGGGTCCCTTGAGTTGCACACCTATCCTGATGCGCGTTCTGTAGTCCGCGACCTCGTCCCCGACGAACCCGTAATCCTCAACCGCCCGCACGCTGCGCGGCGCGCCGCCCGCTTCTTTACTGAGAAGTTTCCGGGCAAGGTGCTCTACGCCGTCAAAGCCAACCCTGCACCTGATCTTATCGAGGTACTGTGGGATGCTGGCGTGACCCATTATGACGTTGCCTCAATCGCCGAGGTGCGCCTCGTGCGCTCGCTTCTGCCTGAGGCTGAGCTGTGTTTCATGCACCCGATCAAGACGAAGAGCGCGATACGCGAGGCGTATTTTGAGCACGGCGTCAAAACCTTCTCGCTCGACACTGAGGAGGAATTGGCCAAGATCGTAGAGGCCTGCCGCGATCCTGAAACGGGCGAGGCGGCGGCTGACCTGCGCCTGTGCGTGCGCCTGCGCGTCTCAAGCGAGCTTGCAGCGCTCAGCCTTGCGGCAAAGTTTGGCTGCGACCTCACCGATGCGCCTCAATTGCTGCAACTGGCTCGCCAGCATTGCGATTGGCTGGGCGTGTGCTTCCACGTGGGCAGCCAGGCGATGACGCCTTTTGCCTTTGTCCAGGCGCTCGACCGCACCCGTGCAGCCATCGCCGAGGCAAGCGTGGTCATCGACATGGTCGATGTCGGCGGCGGCTTCCCGAGCATTTATCCCGGCATGGAGCCGCCCCCGCTCGAAGACTATTTCGCGATCATCAACCAGCACTTTGAAAACCTGCCCATCGCCTACAACGCCGAATTGTGGTGCGAGCCGGGCCGGGCCTTGTGCGCGGAATATTCGAGCATGATCGTCTCGGTCACCAAACGGCGCGGGCACGAGCTCTACATCAATGATGGCGCTTATGGCGCGCTCTATGATGCCGCCCATGTCGACTGGCGTTTCCCGGTTGAGGCGCTGGAGGATGATCTGCGCGAACCGCTCGAGGACTTCGCCTTTTACGGGCCGACCTGTGATGATGCGGACTATATGGCAGGGCCCTTCCAACTGCCGGGTGACATTCAGGCGGGCGACTATATTGAGATCGGCATGCTGGGTGCTTACGGCGCGGCGATGAAGACGGGCTTCAACGGCTATGGCGATGCAATCAGCGTGATCGTCGAGGATGAGCCGATGATGAGCCTGTTCGACGGCAGCCGCGTGCGCATGGCCAGCAATAATGTGGTAAACTTGCGCTAGGTACGCACTTGTCCAAGTCATTTGACAATTGTCAAAAACTTTGGACGCAAACCTGCTATGACCCCTCTCGACGAGAGGAGATACAAGCATGACCACCCCCGCACCATCGCGCCGCTTGATCGTAGCTACCGACTTTTCCTCACGCGCAGATCGCGCGATTGATCGCGCGCTCCAGATGGGGCGCGACAATCATTATCCGATCCGCTTTCTCTACGCTCTGGAGCCGGGCAAGCGCGTGCCGATGGACAGCGCTGAGGTCGACCGGCACATGGAGCAGTGCGTGGGCTATCCCGCAGGCACCGATCAGGGCGGTGGCCCGATTGAGTACGCCTATCCCGAAGGCTCGCCGCCCGTTGCTATCGCTCAGGCCTGCGAAGCCGAGGATGCAAGCCTGCTGTTGATCGGCCCGGCGCGCTACAATTCGTTTGGCGATTTTTTCATGGGCACCGCGGTCGACTACGTGCTGCGCAACACGACAAAGCCGGTGCTGATCGTGAAGAAGCGTGTGCGCGATGACTATGACCAGATCGTTGCCGGAACCGATTTCTCCGCCGGATCAGCCCATGCGATTATCGAGGCCTCAAAGCTGTTCCCGAACGCGAAAATCCACGTCACTCACGCCTGGCATGTGCCGTTCGAGGGCTTTCAGCGCGATGGCTATGTCGCGGACGAGACCGAGGGCGAGCACGCCAAGGCGCTCCGTGAGTTTGTTGCCAAGCTCAATGAGCGCGAGCCCGGCCTGCCTGAAATCACCACCGGCCACATTCGCGGCGGCCCGTTTGACGCCGTTCGCGATGGGCTGGAGAGCTATCCCAACGCCCTGGTCGTGCTGGACAGCCACGGCGCCTCAGGCTTCAAGGAAGCAACGCTCGGCAGCAATACAGGCGACATCCTGCGCTTTGTAGAAGCGGACATGCTGGTGGTGAACACGAAGGCCGCCAAGCCGCTTTAGGGGAGGGGTACTGGCCATCTCATGATCTGTTCGGATCACCGTCATGAAAATCCGAATTCAGCATTTCGCTTTATTGCTTTTGCGCTCGTGCCGGCGAACCTTCGCCGAACTCGGGTCTAGCGGAGCTCGTGCCAAGTCCATAAGATCGCGAACATGCGCCAGAACGATTCCACAGCCGATCTATTCGGTGAAACAGATGAGCGCGCTGTATTTCGCGACATCGAAGCGATTGCGGCCGCCAAACTTTCGCAGGAATCCAATTCGTCTTTGTCAACGGGTGACCTTGTCAATGAGGCCGTGGCGCGGCTTACGAGGCTTGAACACATCGAGATCAATAGCAGGGAGCATATCCTCGCGCTAGCATCGCGGATGATGCGGCAAATCCTGATTGATCAGGCCCGTCGGCGCAACGCTGGCAAGCGGTATCACACTCGTGTGACCCTGGTGCCCAACCTTCCTCAGAAAGACGCCGACCCTCTTGATCTGCTAAGCTTTGGCCTTGTTTTTGACGAATTGAGAGAGATTGATCCTCAGCTCGCCAACATTGTCGAGATGCGTTATTTCGGAGGCATGTCTCTCGCCGAAATTGCCAGCGTGCTGAACGTATCGATAGCCACGGCAAAACGGCGTTGGGCGTCGGCACGCATCTGGCTGCGCGAGCAACTGGATCAATGAGTGGGCGACACTAATGAGTGGGCGACGTAAATGAGTGGGCGACACTAATGAGTGGGCGTTTGGGCAATCTCGAGCTTGAGCGTCAGGCTATTGAACTGCTTGAAGAGGCTCTCGAACAGCCTAAGCATGCGCAGCGTACCCATATCGAACACGCAGTCCAGTATAACGAAGCGGTTCGCGAGCGCGCTCAAGCTCTCCTCAAACATTCCCAGACGGATCAAAACAGCTTTCGAACCGGCCAGGCGAGCCAGGAATTGGCCGAAGACGAAACCCCACTTCCCGGCATAGTGGGCGCGTATCGCATCCTGCGGCTTCTTGGCCGAGGCGGCATGGGCAATGTTTACCTCGCCGAACGCGCCAGTGACGACTTTGATCACATCGCGGCCATTAAAGTGATCAAGCATGGCCTGCTGAGTGATGAGACAAAGGAGCGGTTTCGCCGCGAACGCCAATTGCTTGCCGGGCTCAATCACCCGAATATTGCGCAGCTCTTCGATGGCGGCGAACTTGATGATGGGTCACCCTACATCATCATGGAGTATATTGATGGCCAACCGCTCAGCGTTTGGCTTCAAGAAATGAAACCGCTGCAAGACAAGGGCCTCGAGGTCTTTCAGCAAATCTGCGACGCGGTGAGCTTTGCTCACCAGAACCTTGTGATCCACAGAGATCTGACCCCGGCAAATGTCTTGATCGCTCCTGAAGGGCTGGCGAAATTGATCGACTTCGGTATCGCGCGATCCGAAGAAGAGGCTGACACGGCCGTCTCCTCGACAACCGGATACACGCCCGATTTTGCTGCCCCGGAACGCCAAGCCGGAGAGGCGGCCAATGTGCTGAGCGATGTGTATTCGCTCGGCAAGCTGCTGGCGCTGATCCTGAAGGGGACTAAGGATCGCGAACTCAAGGCCATCATCGACAAGGCCTGCGCACAAGAACCGAATGAGCGCTATCCCAGTGTGACCGCGCTCTCCCAAGACATCGAAGCCTATCGATCGGCGTTCCCCATCTCGATTTTCAAAGGAGCGCCGCTGTATTCCCTGCGCAAGTTCGCCATCCGGCAAAAGGCCCTGGTGGGGACAGCTGCTGCGTTTGTTTTGGTCCTCGTCATTGGCCTTGTCGCGATCAGTTCTGCCTATCACTCAGCCCAATTGGCCCGCTCTGAGGCCGAGGAGGCCTTTGCAGAAACGCGCCAGATCGCAAGCACCATGATGTTTGAAGTCTATGACGAGGTTCAAAAAGTGCCGGGGGGAACGAATGCGCAGGTTTTGCTGGCGCGCACATCCCAGCGTTATCTCGACGAGCTTTCTTCGCGTCCGGGTCTGGCAAGGGATGTTAGGCTGGATGCAGGCCTTGGCTATCTCAGGCTTGCACGGGTTGTTGGCAGCACACGCGGAAACACGCTTGGCGATCTGGCATCAGGCTCGCAGATGTATGACCGCGCGCAGACGATATTGGCGCAAGTCTATGCAGAAGCGCCCGATGATCCGCTCGCACGCATCGCGTATGGGAGAGCGCTCGTTACGGTGGCTGGGGAAACGCTTTTTACTGACGCTGACATCGAGGTGGCGAAAGGCGCCGCCACCGAGGCGCAGGATATACTTGTTGGCTTAAGCGCGACCGATATGAGCGTGGAGGCTGCGGTAGCCATCGGTCAGTCGTATTATTTCCTCTCCGAAGCGGCGGCTTGGGACGGTGATTACAAAGCGGCCATCGCGCATTGCGATGAAGGCGTCTCGCGGATCGACGAGAAGGCGGAGCCGTTCGCGGGCGATCTGGCGGTCCGGCGGATCCGCGCCACACTTTTATCAGCAAAGTCAGGGCATATGATCGGCGATGGGCAATTCGATGCGGGTATATCTGTGATGCAGGAGACCATCGATATGCGCACAAAGCTTGTTGAAGCCAGCGGCGAGGCTCCAGCCGATATGCGGACCTTGACGATCTCGCATTACATGCTCGCGCAAGCGTATTTGCAGCAGGATCAAAGCCAGAATGCAGCGCCTCACGCGATGAGCGCCTTTGAATTGTCGAGCGCGGCGATGAAGGCTGACCTCGACGATACAGGGCCCAAGGAACTCTTTGCCGCAACCGCGATACAGGCCGCTCGCATTTCGGCTGTAAACGGGAAGAACAATTCAGCGTCCGGCCTGCTGGACGAAGCGATATCGGTAAGCAAAGCTCTGCGCGATCGAAACGCGGATATGGTGGCAGGGCCTCTCAATTATGCAGTGCGTCTTTATGAGGCGAGCGAAGTCTATGCGATGATCGGTGCCGAGGCGAAGGTCTGCGACGTTGGAGGCGAGGCGGCGGATATCCTGAGAGCATTGGCGGCCTCGGATCGTCTGCCACAGGCCAATCGCGAGGGCACTCTCATCCCGCTAAATAGGCTTATAGAGGGCTGCTGAGCCGCCCCAACCGACGAAAGAATTGGGTTAACAAAAAGAAAATTGATCCCTTTGACCTGGTTTTTGCGCCTTAGGTTCTAGGGGAAGGTGCTGAGAAAATTCCCCGATGAACCAGGGGAATGTCGAAATGCGCGATCACGGTGTGCGGTTCAATGGTATCGAGAATGGCCGGATAAGTTTGCGGGTTGGGGTTGGCTTGGCGGCGATGGGAACCGCTCTTGCCACTTCTGCCTCATCAGCATCGGCTCAGCAGACGGTACCCGGAAGTGATCCCGAGTGCCCCATAGTAATCAATGAAGCCGTGTGCGAAGGCGATCTTGGCGACGGGATCGTTTCACGCCCGGGTGATCCCATTTTTGACCTGTTGATCGTTCGCAACGCGACCACGGACATCGATCCTCCTGCTGGGACCGCCGGTATTGAGGTTACCCGCGATACAGGAGACATCGAGATTGATGTTGAGGATGGCATTGTCATCAATGTCGACAACACGCCCGACACACAGGGTTTCGGCATTATCGCGACCACCGCGGACGGGCTGATCGATATTGACAGCGCTGCTGACATCACCGGTGTTGGCACCAATGCGCCCTCTATCGGCATCAGCGCTTTCACCCCCGCTGGCACCGGCAGCATCACTGTCAACAACACCGGAAACATCGATGTCACCTCGGCCAATCAGCGTGTGATTGGCATCCTGGGCCAAAACGAGGTCGGCGGCGATATCAGCATCACCAACGCTGTTGGGTCGAGTATCATGGCCCGGTCCAACAGCACGGGAGAGCGTGACGAATTGCTTGCCTCAATCGGGGCTTTCAGCCTGAACGGCGATGGCAATATTCGCATTGAGAACAACGGGGTTTTGCGGATCGAGGCCACCCTCGACAATTTCGATACCGATGTCGCCGGCGCAGCCTCGGCGATCACGATCAACAATTTTGGCGGCAACAACACCACGACAATCGTGACCGGAGCGACCAGCGACATCAGCGCGATCGGCACGCAAGCCAACGGCGTCTTCGCTGTCGCTTCATCGACCACCGGGCAGTCCGTCATCGACATCGACACCGATGGCGCGTTCAGCATTCTTGGAGACAATTCTTACGCGATCCTCGCGCAAGGCAATTCTGGCGATGTCGTGCTCGATGTGAACAACTCCGCGACCGTCACAACCGGGACTGGAAGCGGCGGGGCGATACTGCTTTTTGCAAGCGCAGCCAGCAACGATCTCAACGTGCTCAACACCGGCGCGTTGAACGCGGGCGGCACGTTCGACTACGCGGTG
>JBCCJS010000034.1:0-23281 GCA_039027675.1 Pseudomonadota bacterium | reverse complement strand
TAAGGGCATGATCCCCGGTGTGACCAAGTCGAGCTGGTGAGGATATAGACAATGGCAATGACCGATCCTCTGGGTGATCTGCTCACCCGCATCCGTAACGGGCAGCGCGCGAAGAAGGACAGCGTCCTCTCGCCCGCTTCCAAGCTGCGTGCAAACGTTCTCGAAGTGCTTCAGCGCGAAGGCTACATCCGTGGCTATTCCGAAGATGAGAGCGGCGCTCACAAAGCTCTGCGGATTGAACTCAAGTATTTCGAAGGCGAGCCGGCGATCAAGCACGTCGCGCGCGTCTCCAAGCCCGGCCGCCGGGTCTATTCGGGATCGAAAGAGCTTCCGAATGTGCGCAACGGCCTTGGCATCACCATCGTCTCGACCCCGCGCGGTGTTCTCTCGGACGCAGAAGCGCGTGAGAGCAATGTCGGCGGCGAAGTGCTCGCGGAGGTATTCTGATGAGCCGTATTGGTAAAAAAGCGGTCGCGATCCCTTCCGGGGTTACGGCTGAGATCACCGAAGGCACGCTCAGCGTGAAGGGGCCCAAGGGCACTCTTTCGATGGGCCTGTCCGATCTGATCGATTACAAAATCGAAGACGGCGAAATCGCTGTAAACCCGGCCAACGACAGCAAGCAGGCGCGCTCCTTCTGGGGCATGCAGCGCACGCTGGTCTCGAACCTGGTGGAAGGCGTGACTGAGGGTTTCTCGAAGACGCTGGAAATTTCAGGCGTTGGTTACCGTGCGAAGGCTCAGGGCAAGACGCTCAAGCTCGAGCTTGGTTACAGCCACGATGTCGACCTTGACGTGCCTGAGGGCATCACGGTCAACACGCCGGATCAGACCACGGTCGAAATCAGTGGCATCGACAAACAGGCCGTCGGCCAGTTTGCCGCCGAAATCCGCGAGTGGCGCAAGCCCGAGCCCTACAAGGGCAAAGGCATCAAGTATCGCGGCGAGTATATCTTCCGCAAGGAAGGGAAGAAGAAGTAAGATGGCAAAGCTCTCCCTTTTTGAACGTCGCCGTCGCCGTGTGCGCACCGCTCTGCGGGCCCGCGCTGGTGGCAAGCCGCGCTTGTCGGTCCACCGCACGGGCAAGCACATCTATGCGCAGATTATTGACGATGCTGAAGGCCGCACTGTGGCCGCCGCTTCGACGCTGGGTGCCAAGGCTTCGGGCGCGAATGTCAATGCCGCCTCGAAGGTGGGCAAGGACATCGCCGCTGCGGCCAAAAAGGCTGGCGTTACCACTGTCGTGTTCGATCGCGGCGGGTTCCTGTTTCATGGCCGCGTCAAGGCGCTGGCCGATGCCGCTCGAGAAGGCGGGCTGGAGTTCTGATTATGGCTGAAGAGAACAACGAAACCACTGCCGCACCGGCAGAAGCAACTGCCGCTCCGGCGGAAGGCGCTGCTCCGGCCGCTCCGGCTGAGCAGGCTCAAGAGCAGCAGCAGGGCCGTGGTCGTGGCGGTCGTGGCCGTGGTGGCCGCGATGGTGAAGGCCGTGGTCGCGGTCGTGGCCGTGGCGGGCGCGACAACAAGCGCGAGGAAGAAGATGATGGCATCATCGAGAAGCTCGTGCACATCAACCGCGTCTCCAAGACGGTTAAGGGCGGTAAGCGCTTTGGTTTTGCAGCGCTCGTCGTGGTTGGCGATGGTCAGGGCCGGGTTGGCTTTGGTCACGGCAAGGCGCGCGAAGTGCCCGAGGCTATCACCAAGGCGACCGCTGCTGCGCGCAAGAAGATGATCCGCGTGCCGTTGAAGGAAGGCCGCACGCTGCACCATGACGGCAATGGCCGCTTTGGCGCTGGCAAGGTCACCGTTCGCACCGCGCCTCCGGGTACCGGCATCATCGCCGGTGGTCCGATGCGCGCCGTGTTTGAAAGCCTGGGCGTTGCCGACGTTGTGACCAAGTCGGTCGGCACGTCCAACCCCTACAACATGATCCGCGCCACCTTTGAAGCGCTGAGCGACCAGACTTCGCCGAAGTCGGTGGCGCAGCGTCGCGGCAAGAAAGTTGCTGACCTGCTTGGTCGCGGCGGCCAGGTGAGCGAAGCTGAAGCGGAGGCCGATGCCGCCGCTATTGTGGAGTAAGACACGATGGCTACCATCAAGATCAAACAGATTGGTTCGCCGATCCGTCGCCCCGAAGGTCAGCGTAAGATCCTGATCGGTCTGGGCCTCAACAAGATGCACAAGGTCGTCGAGCGCCAGGATACGCCTGAAGTTCGCGGCGCGGTCGAAAAGATCCCGCATCTGGTTAAGATTGTCGACTAACCCTTTGAGGCTCCGCGCAAGCGGGGCCTCGTTCTTTCAGCGCGAGATAAAGCGAAAGCGAGTGCACTCATGAAACTCAACGAAATCAAAGACAATAGCGGCGCGCGTAAGGGCCGTATGCGTGTGGGCCGTGGCATCGGCTCGGGCAAGGGCAAGACCGCGGCGCGTGGCCAGAAGGGCCAGAAGAGCCGTTCGGGCGTTGCCATCAAAGGCTTTGAAGGCGGCCAGATGCCGCTTCACATGCGCATCCCGAAGCGCGGCTTTAACAACCCGTTCGGCAAGGACTTTGCCGAGGTGAACATTGGCATGGTCCAGAAGTTCATCGACGCCAAGAAGATCGACGCCAAGAAGGACATCACTGAAGACGTCCTTCGCGAAGCAGGCCTCGCGCGCGGCGGCAAGGACGGTGTGCGTCTGCTGGGCAAGGGCGAGATCAAGGCCAAGGCCAAGTTCGTCGTTACTGGCGCTACCAAGGGCGCGATCGCGGCGGTCGAAGCGGCCGGTGGCAGCGTCGAAGTGGCCGCTGTTGCCAAGGCTGACAGCGAATAATCGGACAAAAGGGCAAGCGGGGGGTTCGACAACGGGCCTCCCGCTTCCTACTTAGCTGCTTTAGAGTAGCTGCTCCGGGCCAAAAGCGTCCGGAGAAAGATCAGGATTAAAGAGCCCGACATGGCATCACGCGCAGACAACGTCGCCAGCAATCTCAACCTCGGCAATTTCGCGCAGGCGACCGAACTTCGCCAGCGCATCTGGTTCACGCTGGGCGCGCTGGTCGTGTTCCGTTTCTTGAGCTTTGTGCCGCTGCCCGGCGTTAACCCGGCTGCGCTTCAGAGCCTTGCGGACCTGACGCGGGGCGGGGTGCTTGATCTGTTCAACACATTTTCGGGCGGCAGCCTTGAGCGCATGAGCCTCATCGCGCTCGGCGTTATGCCCTATATCACGGCCTCGATTGTGGTGCAGATGGCCTCAGCGCTGCACCCTACGCTCGCCGCGCTCAAGAAAGAGGGCGCAACCGGGCGGCAAAAGCTTAACCAATATACGCGCTATGGCACGGTCTTCCTGTGCGCGATACAGGGCTATTTCCTTGCGGTCGGGCTTGAGACGCTGGCGGGTGCGCAGGGGGTTCAGGCCGTCGTTAATCCGGGCTACATGTTCCGTATCGGCGCGGTGATCAGTCTGGTCGGCGGCACGATGTTCCTGCTCTGGCTGGGTGAACAGATCACCGCTCGCGGGATCGGCAACGGCGTGTCGCTGATCATCATGGCGGGCATTGTGGCGCAGTTTCCGACCTTTGCGACCAATCTGTTCGAAGGCGGACGCACGGGTTCGATCTCGTCGGGCATCATCATCTTTTTCATAGCGATGGTGATTGGTCTCATTCTGCTTATCAGCTTTGTCGAGCGCGCTCAGCGCCGCCTTCTGGTGCAATATCCCAAGCGCGCCACGCAGCGCGGAATGGTGCAGGCGGACAACCAGTATCTGCCGCTCAAGCTTAACACCGCCGGGGTTATCCCGCCGATCTTTGCGAGCTCGCTGCTGCTTTTGCCGCTGACTATCTCGCAATTTGCCGGGGAATCGGTCGACACGGAGAGCACGTCGGGATCGATCATCGTGACGCTCAACCAGTTCCTCCAGCCTGGTGAGCCGATCTACCTTTCGCTCTACGCGATCGGGATCATCTTCTTCTGCTTTTTCTACACCGCTGTTGTGTTCAACCCTGAGGAAACGGCCGATAACCTCAAGAAGAACGGCGGGTTCATCCCCGGTATTCGCCCGGGCAAGCGTACAGCGGATTATCTCGAATATGTGCTGACGCGCATCACGGTGGTGGGCGCGATCTATCTGACCTTTGTCTGCGTGCTGCCGGAATATGTCATCCGTCAGACCGGAGTACCGCTGTTCTTAGGCGGGACCAGCCTGCTGATCGTGGTCAACGTGACGGTGGATACGATCACGCAGATCCAGTCGCATCTGTTCGCGCACCAATATGATAACCTCATCAAAAAGGCTAAGTTGAAGGGCCGCAAGCGATAGCGCATTGGGGGCGCGGATCAGCGGCACGAACCGCGCACTTGAGAAAAGCGCGGGGGGAAACGGGGAGAGAGCATGAACATCATTCTTCTGGGGCCTCCGGGCGCGGGGAAAGGCACGCAAAGCGCTGGCTTGGTTGAGCGTCACGGCATGAAGCAACTCTCCACCGGCGATATGCTGCGGGCCGCTGTTAAGGCTCAGACCCCGGTTGGCCTTGAAGCAAAGGCGGTTATGGATCGCGGCGAATTGGTCTCTGATGAAATCGTGTCTTCGCTGATTGATGAGAACCTGGCTGCAATGCCTGCAGATCAGGGCGCGATCTTTGATGGCTATCCGCGCACTGCCGCACAGGCGGATGACCTTGACCGGATCCTCGCCAAGAATGACCGCAGCCTTGACCACGTGGTTGAGCTGAGCGTTGACGTTGATGCTCTGGTTGAACGCATTACGGGGCGCTTTTCGTGTGCCAATTGCGGCGCGCTGTATCATGACACAGCAAACCCGCCCACCGTTGACGGCGAGTGCGATGCTTGCAGTGGCACGGAATTCAAGCGGCGCCCTGACGACAATGAGGAAACCGTGCGCACTCGCATGGAGGAATACCGTGCAAAGACTGCGCCGATCCTGCCGGGCTATGAAGCGCGCGGTATAGTCAGCCGGGTTGATGGCATGTCCGGGATTGACGAGGTCGCGAGCGCTATCGACGCCATCCTGAGCTAGGCTGAAGCGTTCAAACCATTGGCTGAGGATAGGAGCGGGGCTTTTCGCGCGCACTGTCTTCGCCTAGGCTCACGGCTGCGTGCAAGGGAGAGCGCAACGCATGAAACACGCTGTTTTGACTGCCTTCTCGGCGCTCGCTTTGTGTATGGGCGGGACCGTCGCTGCGCCCGCGCAGGCCGAGGTTATCAAGTCCAGCGATAACGGCTTTATCACGCGCGACGTTGTTGTGGTTGATGCAGGGCTCAAAGCGACTTGGCTGGCGCTCATTGCGCCCGCGGATTGGTGGTCTTCGCAGCACACCTGGTCAGCCGATGCCGCCAATCTCAGACTTACCCCGCAAGCGGGGGGCTGCTTTTGCGAGAAGATCCCCGAGGTGGATGAGCCGGGCCGCTTCACGCTTGAAGGCAGTGTTGAGCATATGCGCGTCATCCAGGCCTATCCCGAGAGCGCGCTGCGAATGGTCGGCGCGCTCGGCCCGTTGCAGAGCGAACCGGTGACGGGCGTCCTCACCATTGTGCTCACCGAGGTCGATCTTCCCGCTGAGCCTGGTAGGCGCGCGCGCAAGGGCACGCGGATCGTGTGGGAGTACAATGTTGGCGGCTCGATGCGTTATGAAATCCCGGTGATCTCAAAGGCGGTGGACGGGGTGATGAGCCTGCAATTGGCGGGCCTGGCTGAAAAGCTTGGGAGAGTGGAACTCGCGGACAAAGCGCCCGACAGCGAAGAGGACGCTGATACAGACGAAAGCGCGCTTGTGATCGAGGCCGAAGACACGCTCAAGCAAGCCGAAGGAGAGGGCGACGCTGACAGTCCTGAGGATAAGGGCCCGAGCGTTGATGAGGCGTTCGACGATTTGCTCGATGAAGGTGTCACCAGCGACACCAAGGGCCCGGGCGACGGCTGACGCTTGCGATGTTAAGGGCGCGCTTTGCGCAGCTAATCGGCGCCCGGAAAAATCCGGGCTTTGACGCAGCGCTCGTTTCGCAGTATTCGATGGACTTAAAAGGCGTTCTCGGCGGCCCACATGGGCGGCTAGGTCGGTTACGTTTTTCTGAGTGTTGACGGGGAGAGCGAATCCTCGTAAGCGCGCCCTTCATTCGACAGGTTCGAGTTCCGTCCGGCAGGCGATATCACGCGATGCGCCATCCGGACTTTTGTCATTTGAAGGCGGCTTGGCCCTGACGTGTGTTTGAGCGATGAGATGGAGGCAAGGGCACTGAATAGCCCAAGGCTTCTGTGGAGCATGGAGAATTAAGTGGCTCGTATTGCCGGGGTAAACATCCCCACAAACAAGCGCGTGATCATCGCGCTTACTTATATTCACGGAATTGGCCGCACGACGGCTGTTCAAATCGCAGACAAGCTGGGTATCCCCCACTCTGCCCGCGTTCAGGACCTCACCGATGAGGAAGTTCTGCGCATCCGTGAGACGATCGATGCGGATTATTCGGTGGAAGGCGATCTTCGTCGCACGACCGCGATGAACATTAAGCGCCTGATGGATCTTCGTTCCTATCGTGGCCTGCGTCACCGCAACCAGCTGCCCGTTCGCGGCCAGCGCACCCACACCAACGCCCGCACCCGCAAGGGCAAGGCCAAGCCGATCGCAGGCAAGAAGAAGTAAGCGCTGACCCAAGATAATTGGGACCCAGTCGCTTTTCCCTTCTTTCCCTACAGCTAAGGAATAAAGAACATGGCACGCGAACCCGGTAAGGTAAGACGCCGCGACCGTAAGAATATCACCAGCGGCGTTGCGCATATCAACGCCAGCTTCAACAACACGATGATCACCATCACCGATGCGCAAGGCAATGCGATCAGCTGGTCGAGCGCCGGCATGATGGGCTTCAAGGGCAGCCGCAAGTCTACGCCCTATGCAGCCCAGGTTGCAGCGGATGACGCCGGCAAGAAAGCCGCAGAGCACGGCGTGCGCACGCTGGAAGTCGAAGTAAAAGGACCGGGCTCGGGCCGTGAGAGCGCGCTGCGCGGTCTTGCAGCAGTGGGTTTTAACATCACCTCGATCCGTGATGTGACGCCGATCCCGCATAACGGTGTGCGTCCGTCCAAGCGCCGCCGCGTCTAACCCGTTTGGGCTCGGTGGCCACCCACACGGTCACCACCCGCGCGGGTCTTACAGGCCTTTCCTGATCAGGAACTAAAAGGCCCGCACCACATATTTGAACCGCTGATACAGCGAATTAGGGGAAATCCATGTCCGTCAACACGAAGAACTGGCAGGAACTTAAGAAACCCAACGCTCTGGAAGTCAAAGACGGCGGAGACAAGCAGCGCAAGACCACGTTTGTCGCCGAACCGCTTGAGCGCGGCTTTGGCCTCACGCTCGGCAACGCGCTGCGCCGCGTGCTTCTGTCCTCGCTGCAAGGTGCGGCGATAACCTCGATCAAGATCGAGAACGTGCTGCACGAATTCTCCTCGCTTGCGGGTGTTCGCGAAGATGTGACCGATATGGTCCTCAACGTGAAGCAGATCGCGCTCAAGATGGAAGGCGAGGGCCCCAAGCGCCTGCAGCTTTCTGCGACCGGCCCGGCCACTGTCAAGGCTGGCGACATTGCCGTGACCGGCGACATCGAAGTGATGAACAAGGGCCTCGTGCTGTGCCACCTCGATGAGGGCGCGACGCTCAACATGGAGCTCACTGCAGATGTCGGCAAAGGCTACGCGCCTGCCGTCCAGAACCGCCCGGCCGACGCACCAATCGGTCTGATCCCGGTCGACTCGCTCTATTCGCCGGTTCGGCAGGTGAGCTACAAGGTTGAAAATGCGCGTGTGGGCCAGGAACTGGACTACGACAAGCTCTCGCTGACCGTTGAAACCGATGGCACCGTTACTCCGGAAGACGCCGTCGCTTACGCTGCGCGCATCCTGCAGGATCAGCTGACGCTGTTCGTCCACTTCGAAGACGGCATCCCGCAGCCGCAATCGGCGATGATCGGCCAGGCCGCTGCGCCGCAGGAGGACGATGCCAACCAGCTCAACCGTTACCTCCTCAAGAAGGTCGACGAGCTGGAGCTTTCGGTGCGTTCGGCCAACTGCCTCAAGAACGACAACATCATCTATATCGGCGATCTGGTCCAGAAGACCGAGGCAGAGATGCTGCGCACGCCGAACTTTGGCCGCAAGTCGCTGAACGAGATCAAGGAAGTGCTCTCCAGCATGGGTCTGCGTCTTGGGATGGATATTCCTGGCTGGCCGCCTGAGAACATTGAAGAAATGGCCAAGAAGCTTGAGCAAGAGCTACTTGGTTGATCAGGGCTATCGGCGGCGGGCCCTAACCGCCGCCAGCACTGGGCTACCTGATACGGGCCCTTTTCGAACGGAGAATGAAAAATGCGTCACGGTATTTCGCAGCGTAAGCTGAGCCGCAAGTCGGGCCACCGCAAGGCCCTGTTCCGCAATATGTCGGCCAACCTGATCAAGCATGAGCAGATCATGACGACCGAGGCTAAGGCAAAGGAATTGCGTCCCTATGTTGAGAAGCTTGTCACGCTCGCCAAGCGCGGCGGCCTCTCGAACCGTCGTCTGGCGATGAGCCGTCTGGGCGATGAGACGCAGCTGAAGAAGCTCTTTGACGAGCTGGCAGAGCGCTACAGCGACCGCGAAGGCGGCTACACCCGCGTGATCAAGGCCGGCCCGCGCGGCAGCGACGCCGCAATGATGGCCGTGATCGAATTTGTCGACCGCGACGAGGATGCGCGCGGCCAGGATTCAGGCCCGGTTATGAGCGAGGAAGAGGACTACGCCGAAGCGGCGGCCTAAGCCCCTTCCACACCAAACACCCAAAGGGCTGGCGGAGTGATCCGCTGGCCCTTTTCTTTTGAGGCAACGGGCTTACGGTCTGGCCGTATGAAGATAGTCCTTCCCATGGTTGCCGGTCTGGCAGCGCTCGCCCTTACATCCCCTGCCGCCGCTCAGTCCGCGCAAGAGCGGCTCGATGGACGTTATGACCAAGCGCTTGCGGCAGGGTACAAGGCGCTGTTCCTGTGCAGCGCCATCGCCAATGCGGAAGCCAATGGTGTGGAGCGCACGCCTGAGAGCGTGCACGAATGGGAGCTTAACGGGATCCAGCGACCGCTCGACGGCATGATCCGCGAGATGGAATATGAGATCGTGCGCCGCCCCACCGGGCAAATCGCGCATGTCGAGGTCACATGGGCCGAGGATATGCCAGCGCGCGTGGCTGCTTATTATGGGCCGAGGACGGGCTGCTCGATATGGCCGATTGGTGCGCCAATTGAGCTTAGCAACGCGCAAGCACCGGTGGAGATGCCTGTAAAAGAAGAACCCGAAATTCTCGGTACCTTTACACTTTCTGGAACGAGCGACCCGGATTTCAAGCCCAAACGTAGGCCAATTGATCTTGTATTCGATGCAGCGCTGGAAGGCAGTTATGGTGAAGGATCGCGTACTACTGTCGTTCTTGTCCGCGCAGGTGATGGCACTTTCCTTGATGGTAAGGTGCTGAAGGAAACGGCCCGTTTTGCGCCCGGCTTCTCCGAAAACACACCCCAGCGCACATGGTCGGTGGCCAAGAGCATCGCCTCCACTTTTGTAGGCATGGCGGTGCACTCGGGCGAGTATGCGGTGAGCGATCCCGTCGGTCTTACTTACTGGCGCAGCGCTGGCGCGCTTGATGGTCGGGGCACGATCACCATCGATCATGCGCTGCGCATGGCGACGGGGCGCTATTCCGATACGCCGGGCAATCGCACCGATCCGATCTATTGGGGTGGCTCCACGGTGGATGAGAAAATGACCAACTGGCCGCTCATCAACGCGCCTGGCAGCGTCTATCGCTATGCCAATAATGACACGCTTTTGGCGATGAAGGCCGTGGAACTCTATCTCGATTACCAAACGCCGAGAAGACTGCTTGCGAAGATCGGGATGACCAACACCGTGGTCGAGACCGATTATCGCGGCAATTATGTGCTTTCCAGTCAGGTCTGGTCCACCGCGTCCGACCTTGCCAATCTGGGCCAGCTCTACCTGCAGAACGGCGTATGGGAGGGTGAGCGGCTGCTGCCGGAAAACTGGCGCGATTATGTCTCCGATCCCAGCGGCCCGCAGCCACAGGGCACGCAATGGGGCTATGGCGCGGGCTGGTGGACCTTTCGGCGGCCCGAAGGCAATGCGTTTGAAGGCATCCCGAATGACGCGTTCGCTGCGCGGGGCAATCGCGGGCAGTATGTCGTCGTCGTTCCCAGCCGCAATGTCGTGATCGTGCGGCGCGGGGAGGATATGGTTGGTACGCGCTTCGACATCGCCGCCTTCACCCGCGATGTACTCGCGGCGCTAGACGAAGAGTGAACGCTGTTGCATTGTTCAGGAGTTTCGCAATGAACATGAATATCAGCCACCGTGCCTGTTCAACTTTGCGCTAGCGCCGGTCGGCTAAGCGCGCTGCTGCACCATCTGCCAGGGGGCGATAGGAAGGCAAAGATTGGGGAACTTACCATGCTAAGCGTTATTACTCGCACAACGACGATCCTCGCGGCAGCCTTTGCCTTCGCGGCAAGCCCGCTCAGCGCGCAGCCCACTTATCAGACTGGCGACGTGGTGCTGGGCCAATGGAGTGATGGGCTGTGGTATCCGGGCATGATTAATCGGCGCGAAGGCGATCGGTACCGGATTGCCTTTTTCGATGGCGACATGGCCACTTTGCCCACCGAGGACATTCGCCGCGAAACGGTTGAGCCGGGTGATGAACTGCTAGTGCGCGGATTGGGTCCGCGTCCGGTTCGCGTGGTGCTCAAAGAGCGCTATGGCAATGCGCTGGTGGTTGAATACTCGAATGGCCGTCGCCAGGCGGTGAGCCTGTCCGATGCGGCGTTTTCCGATCTCACCACCCGACCCGGCAGAAACCCCAAATATTACGAGCCACGCGTCCTTGCCAATCTTTGCAACGGGACTGAAGAGACAGTCTACTACGCGCTGGCGCTGAATGGGCAGGATGGCAATGATGGCAGGGTGTCACAGGGCTGGGGCAAGCTTGCACCCAAATCCTGCGAGATTTACGACATCCTCGATTTGTGGCTGGCTGAGACCCCGTGGCAGCGAGAGTCTGCGCCCAAGGGGCCGTTCATAGGCATTGCCACGTATATTTATGGCCAAACGCTGGATGCGTTTCAGAACCAGGCTTTGGGTGGCCTTATTACCATCGACAAAGGCAAGCGCTGGGCGGGGCAAGCAGGAGAGAACGAATTTTGCATCATGGATCGCCCGAAAATCTCGTTCCGTCACGTTATGGATGCTATTTCGGGTCCCGGGCCTGAAGCCTATTGCCAGGACGACTGGTCATTCATGGTGCCGTTTCGCGCGGTGGCCTTGCCTAAAGGCGCAGGGGAAAAGGGCGGCGCATTGAACTGGACGTTCGGCGAATAAGCGCAGCCTGTCCTGCCTCTCAAGACCGCACCCTTGCTCGGGTATCCTGATACAATATTCATATAAAATCTTATTTACCTGAACAAATGCTGCAAAGACCGGTCAGACTCACCTAACAGCGAATCGTTCATACCATCCTCAACGCCGGGCAATCAGGCACCGGCTGTAACCCGAGGATGAACTCCATGACTGATCTTAAAAAGACCATTGCCAAGGGAGCGCTCGGGACTGTCGCGGTGGGCGCGATGGCTCTGGCTTCCGCAACTCCGGCTATGGCGGATGACCGCCACCGCGAACGCGGTAACGGCATAGGCGCTGAAGAGGTGATTGCAGGCGCGCTGGTGATCGGCGGCATTGCTGCTCTTGCAGGTGCGTTCGATGGTGACCGAGACCGCCGCTTTAACAATCGTCGCTTTGTCAATGATCGCAACTTTCGCGGTGGCTTCGGCAATATCGGCCCGCGCCGTGCAGTGGATCGCTGTGTGCGCGCGGCTGAACGCCAGGCCCAACGCTTTGGCGGCTGGCGCTTTGCCAATGTAACTCAGGTACGCGACGTCGATAACACCAGGCGCGGCTTCCGCATTCGAGGCCGGATCGAGGTGCAGGGCAATCCGCGCTTCCGCCGCAATTTCGACCGTGGCCGCTTCACCTGCTTCTTTGATGGCCGCGGCCGCCCCTTCATCGACTTTGACAGCGTGCGCGGTCTGCGCTGAGGGGAATTAAGACCGACATTTCGGGGGCGAAACGCATCAACGCTCCGGCACCCAAGGGCACCAACGCTTGCGGCAGCCGGGGCGTTGATCGTATGACGCTAACGTTGCGTTTGTCGCGCAATGTCGCAAATGGTTCAGCCACGCGTAAGCATGGCTAGACTAACACCAAACATCTGATGAGCGTTTGGTGGACGCTCGCCTCTGGATTTTGAACAGGAGGGAGCTTTATGGCTCGCACTAACCCACTCGCGCGCAGTCTAGGATTTGCTGCTGCGCTTTCGCTTGGCATTCCCGCCATGACCAGCCCGGCCTTTGCCGCTGAGGTTCCAGCATCGTCGACCAGCGCGGGCATCACCGGTTCCCCATTGGCGTTGAGCGATGCTTTTTCCTCAAGCACTTATAACGCAGAGCAGGATGTCAATGAATGGCGCCGCCGCTGCGGTTGGCGTGGGTGTTTCCGGCGGGGTTTCAGAGGGCGTCGTGGTATCAGAGTTGGCGATGCAATCGCGGGCGCTGTGATCATTGGCGGTATTGCGGCCATTGCCGCCTCAGCCAATAATCGCCGCCGTCGGCCCGATGTCGTCGTGGTCGATCGCCAAGTGCGCAATGCGCCGCGCTATGACAACACCCGCCAGAGCAATCCCCGCTCGACCGGTGGCTCGGGTATCGACAATGCCGTCAATCAGTGTCTCACCGCGATTGAGCGCGATGTGCGCGTCGATGCGGTCGATGGCGCGACGCGGGTTGCTCGCGGCTGGATTGTGACGGGCAGTGTCTTTGATGGCTCGGGCTTTACCTGCGAGCTCGGCAATGACGGACGCATCTCGAACATCGATTATGGGCGTTTTCGCGGCAGCGATGCGCGTGGAAGCGTAGCGCCGTCGTCCACGCGTTTTGGAAATCAGGCTGGCGCACAGGCTGGAACTCAGGCTTCTGGCCAGTGGAGCGATGACGCCTATGCCAGCGCGCGCGCTGCGGTGAGCGGTTCGGCGAGCCAGCCAGCGGCAAGCTCAGAGCGCTTTGCCTCCGCTGACATTCCCGATGGTGAGCCGCTTGTCCCGCTCACCAGCGATCGCATGCCTGCTTATCCCGGCGGTCCGGTCCCGGTCGAGTAATCCGATAGCGGGCTAGGCGTCGGGCCCAGCATCGGTTTGGGCGTCGGTCTCAGCGTTGGGCTGAGCCCCGTCGCCCCCGTCGCCCCCTTCGCTCCTTCCGCGATAGCTCGGCAAGCTCCAGCCAAATTGGATTGCAGCGGCGCGCAAAGCGAAGCCTGCAACAAACGCTGCGCCCCAGGCCCAGCCATCGGCCAAGCCCGCCATCCCGGCAAGCGCCATGCCAAGCACGGTCATCCCCGCGCTCAAGGCGGCGGCGGTCACGTAAAGCTTTGGCTGCATGATGATCGAAGGCCGCCCGGCGACCACATCGCGGATAATTCCTCCGACGCAGCCGGTGATGATCCCCATCAGCACAGCCGGGATCGGCGGCACGCCATAAGCCACCGCCTTGGCGCTGCCGAGCACCGCATAGGCCGCGAGCCCAGCCGCATCGCCAATATCGAAGGCCTTGCCCTGCCACAGCCGCACTGGCGTGAACCAGGCGAGCAGCGCGCAGCCGAGGCAAATTCCGGCGACCTTGGGATCAGAAATCCAGAACACCGGCGCATCGATCAATAGGTCACGCACCGTGCCCCCGCCAACGCCGGTGACCAGCGCGAAGAAGGCCATGGTGACAAAGGTCTGCCGCTCTTTGGCAGCCACCACCGCTCCCGACAAAGCGAAGATCGCAATGCCGATGACATCGAGAATGTCGAGAATGGGGGTGAGGATCGCGCCGTCCATAACCCGCGCCCTGTGGGGCCAAGCGTTCAGCGGTGCAAGATATTCCCGATCTGCCGTGCTGCCTCGATGCAATCTAGGTCCGCCATTTGCGGACCCATCACCTGCATCCCGCATGGCAATTCAGCGCCTTCGTAATGCCCGCTTCCCACGGGCAGCACGGTGGAGGGCAAGTTGGGGAAGGTCGCGATGCCTGCCCAGGCGAGGCCCGATGCGCCCGGCATATCCTGACCGTTGATGCGGATGCTGGTGTCGAACACCCGGCCCCCCTCGACATGGGGTACGGCGAGAATCGGGGCAGGGGGCGCAAGGACGAAATCGTAGGTCTCGAACAGGCGCGCCCATTCGGCTTCCTTGGCGGCTTGCGCATCGAGCATGTCGAACCAGTCGGTGGCGCTCGCGCGATTGCCATTGGGCCCGGGCGCGCCGCGCGCCATCGCGGTGTTGAGCATGCGCATATAGACCGCTTGCTGCGCTTCGAGATCGGGGATGAGATCGCTGCTGCGATCCACCCGTATGCCAGCTTGGAGCAGTGTTTCGATGGCGGCTTCGATGGGTTCGGCAACGCTCGCATCGATGGGCGCGCCGGGATATTCGGTGATCGCTAGCAGGCGGCATTGGTCAAGCGGTCTGCCGTTCCCGCTGAGCGGATATTTGGACCCAATACGAGTGAGGGCCGCCAAGTCTTCAGCGTTGCGCGCGAGCGGCCCGGCGATGGAGAGCGCGCCATCATGAGCAGCGACAAAGCCGGGGCGCCGCGCCATCAGCGGATGGTCATGGCCCTGCTTGGATACGATGCCCCAAGTGGTCTTGTGGCCCCAGATCCCGCAGAAATGCGCGGGCACACGCACAGAGCCGCCAATATCGGTGCCGTACTCGCACGCGACCATCCCGCTCGCCACCGCCGCTGCGCTGCCGCCCGATGATCCGCCGGGAGAGCGCTCGGCATTGTGCGGATTGGTGGTGCGGCCATAGACCGGGTTGAAGCTCTGCCAGTCAGACAGGTCCACCGGCACATTCGTCTTGCCGAGGATCACCGCGCCCGCTGCTTTGAGGCGGCGTACCAGTTCGCTGTCACGCGGGGCGACATAGTCTTTGAGCTTTTCATGTCCCCAGCACGAAGCGAGCCCTTCGACCTCAAAGCTTTCCTTGACCGTCATCGGCACGCCCCAAAGCGGCTTTGACAGGTCAGGGCCAGCCGCGTCCATCGCCTTCGCGATGGCGGCAGCCCGCGCAAAATCCGGCACGGCGAGAGCGTTCACCGGCCCGTCGAGCTTTTCGAGCCGCACAATCGCAGCATCGACCGCCTCGGCAACCGACAGTTCACCAGCGCGAATGGCAGCAGCGGTGTCAAGCGCGCCGGGTTTATCGCTCAATTGCATATAGGCCATGCGTCGTGTTTCCCCTCTCTTCCCAGATGCTCGCCTAGCCCGCTTGAAGCTTTTGCGAAACCCGCCGTGTGCTCCACGCAGAGTAAAGGGAATCGATGCCCTATTGTCCGCGCGTTTGCTCCATCAATTGCGGACCAAGCTTGCGGGCCGCGCCGCCGTTGAGATTGGCAAGCACCGCCACGGTTATTTCGCGTTCCGGATCATAGCCGAGCCAGGCGTTAAATCCCTTGATGCCGCCCGCGTGGGCATAAACTGTGTTGCCGTCCTTGAAGAACACGGAGATGCCGAGCGCATAGCGGCCGCCGTCATAGGCGTCGTATGGGCCGGGCGTTACATATTGCGCGAGGCTCTCTTGCGAGATTACCTTCCCACCGAATAAGCCGCGCTGCCATTTTAGCAGGTCGCCCGTGGTCGAATACATCGCGCCCGCGCCGCTGGGGGCGCCCATATCGACATAGTCCGCGTTAACAACGCCGGAATCATCGACATCGGGTGAATAGCCGGCGGCGCGTTTGGGCAGGATGGTCGCGGACACATCCAGCCCTGTGTCGGCCATACCGAGCTTGTCGAAAATGTTGGACTGATAGAAATCGGCAAGGGTTTTGCGGCTAACGTTTTCGACGACTTTCGAGGCTAGGATATAGCCCGAATTTGAGTATTTCCAGCTGGAGCCCGGTTCGAATTCGAGCGGGAGATCCCTGAACAGCCCGATAACCTCATCCTTGCTCACCGGGTCGCGGCTGACATCGCGAAAGATGGCGAGCTGGGTGATGTTAGGCAGCCCCGCCGTGTGCCGCAGGATATGGCGCACGGTTATGCCGGCCCAGGTCTCGGGCGTGTCCTTGAGGTGCATTGAAATCGGATCGTCGAGCGTCAGCAAGCCCCGCTCTTGTAGCAGCAGGATCGAGACCGCGGTGAACTGCTTGGTGACCGATCCAATGCGGAACTTGGTGTCGGTGGTGTTGGCGATGTCCCATTCAAGGTCAGCCTCGCCCCAGGCTTGATCGAGGATCACCTCATCGCCTTTCGCGACCAGAGCCGCGCCCATGTAAGCGCCGCTTTCAGCCTCCGGTGCGACCGTTGCGGCCAGCTCTTCGCTGGTTTGCGCGTTCACAGGTGCGGCAATCGCTGCCCATGCAAGCGCAATGGGCGTGACGTTTCGAGCGAAAGTGGATGTGCGTGCCATAGGGACCCCTCCTGTCTTGCTGTGCCCTAGTGTATCACAGTTGCAACACACATATCGAAAGCACCATCGCACGTAACGCTTTTGGCGGGTGCGTCAAAGCGGTGCAAGAAAGCGTTTCCATTCTTGCCAATTGAACAGCCTACGCAACTTCATAGGGTTGGTTCCCCATCATGGCGTCACATATGGATAGGCTTGCCCTGGACCGCCATTGCCGCTTCCTTGAAGGCTTCGGCGTGGGTGGGGTGGGCGTGGCAAGTGTAGGCGATATCCTCGGACGTCGCGCCGAACTCCATCGCTTGCGCGGCCTGCGCGATCATGGTGCCAGCGAGCGTGTTGACCATCCACACGCCGACGACCTTGTCGGTGTCTGCCTCGGCGATGACTTTCACGAAGCCATCGGTGTCGCGGTTCGCCTTGGCGCGGCTATTAGCCATCATCGGAAACTTGCCGACCTTGATCGCCTTCTTGTCGCCGCCCGCGCGTTCAATCGCTTCTTCTTGGGTCAGGCCAACGCCTGCAAATTCGGGCGCGGTGTAGACGACATTGGGGATCACATCGTGGTTCACAATGCCAACCTCGCCCGCAATGTTCTCGGCGACCGCGATGCCTTCATCCTCGGCCTTGTGTGCGAGCATCGGGCCTTTGACGACATCGCCGATGGCCCAGATGCTCTCGACCGCGGTGTTGAAGTTGTGATCGATCTCGACCCGGCCGCGATTGTCGAGCTGCAAGCCAGCGCGGTCCAGTTCAAGGCCTTCGGTATTGGGGCGGCGACCAATGGAAACGAGGACGTGGCTTGCCTCGATCGTCTGTTCATCGCCGCCGGCTGATTTCTCGACCGTCAGGGTGACGCCCTTGCGGGTGTCTTTCGCGCCGGTGACCTTGTGGCCGAGCATGAATTCCATGCCCTGCTTCTTGAAGATCTTGTGGGCTTCTTTGCGCACTTCCTCGTCCCAGCCGAGGAACAGCTTGTCCATGAATTCCACCACGGTGACTTTGGCCCCAAGACGCCGCCACACGCTGCCCAGTTCCATGCCGATGACGCCGCCGCCGATGACGACGAGATGCTCGGGCACTTCAGGCAGATCGAGCGCGCCGGTAGAATCGACGATGCGCTTTTTTTCGTTGTCGACTTCGACGCCGGGGAGCGGGGTGACGCTGGAGCCGGTGGCGATGACGATGTCCTTGGCGGTGACGTTTTCTTCCCCGACCTTAACCGTGTGCGCGTCAACAAATGAGCCGTGGCCCTTGAGCCAGGTGACCTTGTTCTTCTTGAACAGGAACTCGATGCCGCCGGTGAGCTCGCCCACGGCTTTGGTCTTTTCCTCCATCATGCGCGGCAGATCGAGCGTGACTTCGCCGCCCAGACCCCAGGTTGCCATGTGGCCGCTCTTGGCGTGATCGTAGAGCTCGGAGCCGTGGAGCAACGCCTTCGAGGGAATGCAGCCGACATTGAGGCAGGTCCCGCCCAAAGTCTCGCGCGATTCAACGCATGCGGTCTTCAGGCCCAGCTGGGCTGCGCGGATTGCCGCGACATAGCCGCCCGGGCCAGCGCCGATGACAAGCACGTCGTAGTCGTAGGAGTGGTCAGCCATGATGTTTGATCCCGTTCCTTAAATTGGATTGCCGCTTATTTAGGGGTACATACGCGGCACTTCCATTGCTGTTTTAGTCGTAATCGATGGCCCAGGGCACAGTGCGCCCATAGCGGCCGGTCTTGATCCCGGATTTGACGATCCTTGCCGGATTTCCAGCGACCATCGAGCGCGGAGGAACATCCTCGTTCACCACCGATCCTGCTGCCACCACGCAGCGATCCCCGATTGTGACGCCGCACAAGATGATGGCATTGGCGCCAATAAAGCAGTGCGAACCAATGCGCGTTTCCTCGTGCCGGCGGGTGACAAAGTCATGCGTGAAGACCTGCACTCCGGGCGTGAGGATGGTGTAATCCCCGATATGGAGCGCTTGAGGGTAGGCGAAGTCGAGCCGCGCCTTGCCCGAAATCCGCACCCCAGTCCCAAGCTTCATCCCCCACACCTTGCGCAGCCAGATCAGGCGAAGCCATTGGAGCCTCAGATAGACATAGGTGCGAAGCTTGACGAGCATGGGGTGCGATTACGTGGCACGCGATCAAAGGTCGATCAGCATCCGCGTGGGATCTTCGATGGCTTCCTTGATGATCTTTAACGCCGTCACCGCTTCGCGGCCGTCGATCAGCCGGTGATCGTAGGAGAGCGCGAGGTACATCATCGGGCGGATCACCACCTGACCGTTCACCGCAACGGGGCGATTCTCGATCCGGTGGAGGCCCAGCACCGCTGATTGCGGCGGGTTGATGATGGGCGTCGACATGAGGCTGCCGAACACGCCGCCATTGGAGATCGTGAAGGTCCCGCCCGTCATGTCAGCCATGGTGAGCGAGCCTTCCTTGGCGCGCTTGCCGAAATCAGCGATGTCCTTCTCGATGCGGGCAAAGCCCTTCTTGTCGGCATCGCGAATGACGGGGACGACAAGGCCGTTGGGCGCGCTGACCGCGACCGAGATATCGACATAGTCGTGATAGACGATCTCATCGCCTTGAATGTAGGCGTTGACGGATGGCACATCTTTCAGCGCAAGGCACGCAGCCTTGGCGAAGAAGCCCATGAAGCCGAGGCGAATGTCATGCTTCTTGGCGAACAGGTCCTTGTATTTGCCGCGCGCCTCGATGACCGCGCTCATGTCGACATCGTTGAACGTGGTGAGCAGCGCTGCCTCTTCCTGCGCGCCTTTGAGGCGGCGGGCGATGGTCTGGCGCATGCGGGTCATCTTGACGCGCTCTTCGTTGCGGCCAGCGGTGGGCTCAGCGGCCCCGGTGGAAGCGGCTCCGGGCGCGGCTGCTGGAGCCGGGGCAGGCGCAGGCGCGGGCGCATCGCCTTTGGCTTTAGCCGCCGCGATCACGTCTTCCTTGGTGAGGCGACCATCCTTGCCGGTGCCCTTGATTGTCGACGGGTCCACGCCGTGTTCGAGCACCGCGCGGCGCACGGCGGGTGATAGCGTGGCAGCGGCAGCGGCGAGGTCTTCTGATGGCGCTTCCTTGGCGGCCGTGGCAGCAGGGGCAGGCGCAGGGGCGGGCGTCTCGGCCTTGGCGGGTGAGGCTGATGCAGACGCGCCTTCCTCAATCACCGCGATCACCGCGCCAACCTCAACCGTGTCGCCTTCAGCGGCCTTGAGCTCGCTCATCACGCCAGCAACCGGCGAGGGCACATCGACCGCGACCTTGTCGGTCTCGAGGCTGGCGATCGGCTCATCAACCGCGACCGCATCGCCCGGCTGCTTGAGCCATTCGCCGATTGAGCCTTCGGTAACGGATTCCCCCAGAGCGGGGACGGTGATTTCAGTGGCCATTGTGTGTGATCCCTTCGGGCCTTCAGATACGGCGGACGGTTTTTGTGGGGCTGGATTTGGCGGGGCTCGATTTTGCAGGGCTGGGCGCTTCGGCTGCGTTGGTGCCAAGAGCCTCAGCGATGAGCGTTTCCTGCTCGTGCTTGTGGCGGCTGGCGAGCCCGGTCGCAGGCGAAGCCGATGCATCGCGGCCCGCATAGACCGGGCGCTTGCCTTCATGCCCGCCCTTGGTGAGCGCATCTTCGATGAGATTTTGCACGAAGAACCACGATCCATTGTTGCGCGGCTCTTCCTGACACCACACCACGGTTTCGAGGTTTTTCATGCGCGACAAACGCAGCGCCAGTGGATCGCCGGGGAAGGGGTAGAGCTGTTCGATCCGCACGATCGAGACATCGCTCAAGCCCTTGGCGTCGCGCTCTTCGATGAGGTCATAGGCGACCTTGCCCGAGCACAGGACCAGACGCTTGATCTTGGCATCAGCCGGGCTGTCCGGTTCCATCGCCGGGTCGGACTTAATCCGCTTGAACTGCCAATCTCCCAGGAATTCTTCGCGAGGGGATTTCGCCATCGGGTGACGCAGCAGGCTCTTGGGCGTCATGATCACGAGCGGCTTGCGGAACGCTCGCAGCATCTGGCGCCGCAGCACGTGGAAGTAGTTCGCAGGCGTGGTGATGTTGCACACCTGGATGTTGTCATCCGCGCACAGTTGCAAAAAGCGTTCAAGGCGGGCTGAGGAGTGCTCTGGCCCTTGGCCCTCATAACCGTGCGGCAGCAGCATCACGAGGCCATTGGCGCGCAGCCACTTGGATTCGCCCGATGCGATGTACTGATCGATCATGATCTGCGCGCCGTTGGCAAAGTCGCCAAACTGCGCTTCCCACATGACGAGACTTTTTGGGTCGGCCATGGCAAAGCCGTATTCAAAGCCCAGCACGCCGTATTCGGACAGCGTGCTGTCAAAGACTTCAAACTTGCCATGGGGGAGGGTGGAGAGTGGCACATATTTGCGCTCATCGGTCTGGTCGACCCACACTGCGTGGCGCTGTGAGAAGGTGCCGCGGCCTGAATCCTGACCCGACAGACGCACGCCATAGCCTTCCATGACAAGGCTGCCGAATGCGAGCGCTTCGGCGGTGGCCCAGTCAAAGCCCCCTTCTTTTGGATTCTTGGCGCCTGTTTCGAACATCTTGGCCTTTGCGCTCAGCACGCGGCCAAGCGTCTTGTGGATCGTCAGATCATCGGGAACCGTGGTCAGCGTGGTGCCCAAGGAATCGAACATCTTGGCCTCGATCGAGGTCTCGATATTGCGACGCGCGCTTTCAGGATCAGCCGGCTTGTTAAAGCCCGACCAACGCCCGCCAAACCAATCGGCATCATTGGCCTTGTAGCTCTTGGCCGCTTCGAATTCTGTCTCAAGCTCAGCGACGAATTCATCGCAAGCCTTCTGGCGGTAGCCATCGTCAATCACGCCTTCTGCAATCAGGCGCTCTTCGTAGTGAAAGCTCACCTTGGGGTGCTTGCGGATCTGATCGTACATCAGCGGCTGGGTGAACTTGGGCTCGTCGCCTTCATTGTGGCCAAAGCGGCGGTAGCACCACATGTCGATCACGATATCGCGCCCGAATTTCTGCCGGTATTCGACCGCCAGCTTGCAGGCGAAGGTCACCGCTTCGGGATCATCGCCGTTGACGTGCAGGATCGGCGCCTGGACGCCTTTCGCCACATCGCTGGGATAAGGCGAGGAGCGCGCGAATTTGGGCGAGGTGGTAAAGCCGATCTGGTTGTTGATGATGAAGTGAATGCAGCCGCCCGTATCATAGCCCGGCACGCCTGAAAGCGAGAGGCTCTCCCACACCACGCCCTGGCCTGCGAACGCCGCATCGCCGTGGATGAGGACGGGGAGGACGGATTGCTTATTCTCCAGATCATCGCGGTTGGCCTGCTGCGCGCGGCTTTTGCCGAGCACGACCGGGTTCACTGTCTCAAGGTGGCTGGGGTTGGGAGTGAGCGACATGTGGACGCTGATGCCGTCAAATTCGCGGTCCGTGCTGGTGCCCAGGTGATATTTCACATCGCCTGAGCCGCCCACGTCTTCAGGGTTGGCGGTCCCACCGGAGAATTCGTGGAAGATCACCTTGTAAGGCTTGGCCATCACATTCGCGAGCACGTTCAAGCGCCCGCGGTGTGCCATGCCGTAGATGATCTCACGCACGCCCGCTGAGCCGCCATGCTTGATGACCGCTTCAAGCGCAGGGATCATCGATTCCCCGCCATCAAGGCCAAAGCGCTTGGTCCCGACATATTTGCGCCCGAGGAATTCCTCATACTGCTCGCCCCGGATCACAGCGGCCAGGATCGCCTTCTTGCCTTCAGGCGTAAACTGGATCGTATCGCCGGGGCTTTCGAACTTGTCCTGTAGGAAGCGCCGCTCTTCGGTGTCAGCGATGTGCATGTATTCAAGGCCAACCTTGCCGCAATAGACCTCCTGCAAGCGCTGGTGCAGCTTCCCGATCGTGGTCCACTCAAGGCCCAGCACGTCGCTGACATAAACGTCCTCGTCCTCAGTGCCCGCAAGGCCGTGATATTCGAGCGTCAGGTCTTGGGCATCGCCCACTTTGGTCGACAGGCCGAGGGGATCAAGATCAGCCGCCATATGCCCGCGCACACGGTAGAGCCGCACGAGCGTCATCGCCTTGTTGGAGATGTCAGCGGCGTGTTGAAGCGCGTCCTTGTCGAGCGGTTTGCCCGCAGCCTTTGCGGATGTGTCGATCTTTTCCTTGAGCTGCTCGAGCGTCATCTGCGTCGGGTCCATCGCGCTTGCGAGGTCCCCTTCGCCATCGGCCAGCTGATCGAGCCACTTCGTATTGCCCCAGGAGGGGCCGGGCTGCGGGCCTTCCTGATCGGTGAGCTGTGGGATGAAGTTTTTCGACTGCTCGTTCATGGTTTTGATCCCTTGGGTAAGGAAAGACGCCGGTTCAGCCCCCGTTGATCCGGCGTCTCTTTAGTCAGTGGCTCACGCCAGTTCCTTCAACATCGCATCCAATGTGGTGCCCAGTTCGGATGGTGAGGGGCTGACGCGAATGCCTGCATCTTCCATCGCCGCGATCTTGTCTTCCGCGCCGCCTTTGCCGCCCGAGACAATCGCGCCTGCATGGCCCATGCGGCGACCGGGAGGCGCCGTGCGGCCTGCGATAAAGCCAACGGTGGGCTTGGAGCGTCCCTTGGCGGCTTCGGCTTTGAGGAATGCGGCCGCTTCCTCTTCAGCGCTGCCGCCAATCTCGCCGATCATGATCATCGAGGTGGTTTCGGGATCGTCGAGGAACAGGTCGAGCACGTCGATGAAGTTGGTGCC
>JBCCJS010000033.1:0-25210 GCA_039027675.1 Pseudomonadota bacterium | reverse complement strand
TCGACGGCGCTGCGGGCAAGGCTATCGTCTTTACTCAGGTTGGAGCCGATACGCAGATCACCGCTGATGGCGTGCTGGTGGCCACTATGCTGGGCGCCAATGCGGCCGATGTCGAGGCGCGTGCCTCCTTTGGCGGGGCGGGCGTAGCAGTGCTGAGCAGCGCTGAGATCCCGGACATCATTATGCCCCTTCTTGCTTTTGCGACCACCGGGTCAGCGCTGGGATCAGGAGGCTTCATAGCAATCGATCCGGATGCGCTGTTTGATTTCTCACAGGTGGCCAGCGCTTTCGAGAGCGAGCCGCTTGGCCCACGAAGCAGAGCGCTCATGCAGATAGACGATCTGTTCGCCCAGGAGTTCACGCCAGCATTGGCGCTTGATCCAATGGCGCTTGACCCGATGGGACTGGACCATGTTTGGCAGGAGGCAGATAAATACGAACTTGAATGGATGCGCTAATCCGCTGCTGGGTTCGATGTCCTCGTCTAATCGCGAGCGGGCTCGGTCTTGAGACGCATTTCCCGCCCAACGTGATCAGGCCGCATCCAGCCTTGATCCAGATGCCAGCCCTCGCCTTCACAAAGCCACGGCTCAAACATCCGGCCATGTCCGCTTCGACTTCCAGGATATGCCTTTGGCGCTAACTTGAAGTGGAGCATAAGGCGGATCGGCGGTGATCCGTCATCGCCTATCGAAAGCAGCTAGCCTGCAGACAAACGAGGTTCTGACACTTGGTTTCTATCGAAGATGCCCGATATGCCAATCAAGGACGAGCCTCAGCAGGCAAACCAAAGCATAGCTTCAATGAGATGTTTGAACTCGGGATCAAATTCCTTTCAAACCCCGCAAACCTCCAGCATATTTAAAGCATTGGAGGGTTTTAGCCTGGGAAAGTATGAAATGGCGGAGACGGAGGGATTCGAACCCTCGATACCCGTAGTAGGTATGGTTCCTTAGCAGGGAACTGGTTTCAGCCACTCACCCACGTCTCCGCGACGCAATTTGGCTGCGAGCCGCGCGCTATAATCCCCAAGGACTGGAGCGGCAAGCGCGGATCGGGACTTTTTTGCGAAAGCCGCCCTCCCGTAACGCGCGACCGGGCAAGGAATCGCCCTTGGAAAGCCCGCCCCGCCGCTAAGGGGCAGTTCGTAGCAGGTTCAGGTGCCATCGCCCATTCCCATCACCTCACCGCGTTTTCGATTCGTTTCACCGCCGCCTGTCTTGCCTGCCATCGTTCGTAGGCGTCTGCTGCGAGCGAGAAAGCCCCGAATGCACAGAACGTATCGCCGAAAGGTCGCCCGATGACTGGAACCGCCCCGATGAACCTGCCGCTGATCCAATCGCCTTTGTCTCCCTCGCTGGCCGCTTGTGCCCGCTGGTTGTTCCTAGCCCTCGCCCCCCTCGGGCTTGCGGCGCTCACCACCGGGCCGCTCGCCGCGCAGGAACTGGAGGTGTTCGACCCCAACGAAGCCTTCGACCAGCCAGCTGCCCCTGGGCCCACGAACACTCCTCAAGACACTGGCGCAATCGATGCAGACCTGATCCCGGCGCCAACCGCGCCCACCACGCCTGCTGCCAACTCTGCTTCTGCTCAGCCGACGCGAGTGCCCCAAGCCGCGCTGCCAGCCGATGCGCAGGGCGTTGACGATGATTTCGCGCTCTATTCCGAGCCACCCACTGACCCCGATGCAGGCGCAGAATCAATCCAGTGGGTCGATCCCGCCAGCGGCGCGAGCATTGGCCCGGCTGACGCCGCTCAGGAGAGCGCTCCCGTGCTCGCCGCCAATGACACTGCCCCGAGCACCTATGGCGAAGACGACCTCATCGGCGCGGCCGAAGGCGTCTTCGGCAAGGGCGCCAATGGCCTTGCCAAGCTGATCGAGGACCTTCTCAAGAAAGAAGGCCAGCCCAACGGCTATATCGTCGGGCGCGAGGCGGGCGGCGCGTTCATTGTCGGCGCGCGCTATGGGTCGGGCACGCTGCACCACAAGGTTGAGGGCGAGCGCAAGGTCTATTGGACCGGTCCCTCGGTCGGCTTTGATGCGGGCGCAAATGCCGCCAACACCTTCGTGCTCGTCTACAATCTCTGGGACAGCGAAGACATCTTCAAACGCTATCCGGCGGGCGAAGGCCAGGCCTATTTCGTTGGCGGGCTGCATGCGAGCTTCATGCGGCGCGGCGATGTTGTCCTGATCCCGATCCGCATGGGGGCCGGCATCCGGCTTGGCGTCAATGCGGGGTATATGAAGTTTTCAAAAAAGCAGCGCTGGTTGCCGTTCTGATCCTTCCGAAACAGCGCCGAGCCCAAGTAGGAAAGCGAAAGGCGGTTGCGTCGCGCAGCGCCTCGCGGCATCGGTTGCGTTATGCTCAACCGACTCGAAGCCCAATCGCCCGACGCGCTGCTCGCGCTGATCAAGCTCCACGCTGCTGACCCGCGCCCTGACAAGGTTGACCTTGGCGTGGGCGTCTATCGCACCGGGCAGGGTGACACGCCGGTCTTCGGTGCGATCAAGCAGGCCGAGCAGGCGCTGGTCGATACGCAAAGCTCCAAGAGCTATCTCGGGCCCGAAGGCGATACAGGCTTCGTCAACGCGCTGATGCCCTACATCTTTGGCGATGACGCGACCATGGGTGGGCGCATCTCCGGCATGCAGACGCCCGGCGGCACGGGCGCGGTTCGCCTGGCGCTGGCGCTCGCGCAGAAAGCGGGGATGAGCCGCCTCCACATGGGCACGCCGAGCTGGCCCAACCACAAGCAGATCATCGACGACCTTGGGCTGGGACTCGCCGCCTTCGACCACGCCAACCCCGACGGCACCGCCAATCTCGATGCGGTCCTCACCGCAATCCGCAGCGCTCAGCCGGGCGACGGCGTCCTGCTGCATGGCTGCTGCCACAACCCGACCGGTATCGACTACAGCCTCGATGACTGGGCCGCGATCGGTGACGCTATCGCCGAGACCGGCATCTTCCCGATTATCGACACCGCCTATCAGGGCCTTGGCGATGGCCTTGAAGAAGACGCCGCCGGCTTTCGCAGCCTCCTCTCCAAGGTTCCCGAGGCCTTCATCGCCTATAGCTGCGACAAGAACTTCGGCATGTACCGCGACCGGGTGGGCGCCTTCTACATCATGGCCGCTTCGGGCGAGGGTGAGACCCTTGAGACCGCCTTTTCCAACGCCAACGCGCTTGCCAGAGCCAGCTGGTCCATGCCGCCCGATCATGGCGCGGCTGCCGTGCGCCTGATCCTGCGCGACCCGCAGATGACACAGGGTTGGATCGACGAGCTTGACCAGATGCGCGCCCGCATGCGCCAGGTGCGCGACCGGCTGGCCGAAGCGGGCACGGCGGGCAGCGTCGACCTGACCCCGCTTGGCATCCAGAATGGCCTCTTCTCAGTCCTCCCCGTGACCAAGGAGCAGGTTGTCCAACTTCGCGAGGAGCACGGCATCTACATGGCAGGCTCTGGTCGCATCAACATTGCCGGGCTCACCATGGACAATATCGACAAGTTCATCACCGCCATCGCCGAGGTTACCGCCGCAGGCGGAGCTGCCTGAGGCTGAACGCTGGCGTCGGCAGAAGCGCATTTGGCCAATGTTTGTAGGAGACACAGGTTACACTGTCCAAAGATCGAAAACGCACCCCGGCCATTTGATGCGTTTTAGTAGAAAAAATGCGCCCATTTCCCCTGTCCAAAATGACGCGGTTCGAGCGTTGTCCGCAGGCATCTTGTGAGGTCTGAGCAGTCATGCGCGCGGTTTCCATAGCCACGGCTTAGCGATCGGGGCGCGTGTAGGAAAACGCTTTCGCCTCAGGCCAAACCTAGACTGTCCCAGTCTCAGACTGTCCCAAGCTCAGACTGTCCAGGGGCCAGTAATCGCCAGCGTCGTCGCAGGCGAATAGGCGTTCACGAAGAACCATTTCCCATCGGGTGAGAAGCACCCCCCGGCAAGCTCGGTCTGTATGCGCAGCGCGCCGAACACGTAGGGCTCACCAGAAGGCGTGATCCCGATGAGGCGGTTGTTGACTACGTCGGTGTACTGATCCTCGCACACGATGAGATCGCCGAACGGGGCGACGGTCAGATTATCGCCGAAGTTCAATTGCTCTTTGCTTTCGCTTTCAAAGAACAGCTCCAACGTGTCTGCTGAGGCTGAGCCTCTGCCTGTGCCTGCGCCTGCGGCGCCGATGCGGATGCGCCAGATCCGGCCAAGCTTGGCGGCCCCGCCGCTGGTCGAGCACAGGTAGAACTCCGCGCCGGTTTCATTGAGCCCCATATGGATGCCTTCGCCGCGTGCGATCACCAGCGCGCCCGCTGCCGCGCCGCGCTTGCGCAGATCATCGGCGGGAGCCTCGGGATTGTCGAGGTCGATCCAGCGCGCGGTATAGGCCATGCCGCGCGCGATAGTCGCGGTGTTCCAGTTGCGCGCGTCGGTGATGCCCGAGGTGAGCGCGAGCGCCTGCAAACGCCCGCCCGCTGCCAGTTCGCCCGCAATGCGCGGCACATAGCGGTAGAGGAGGCCATCATCGCGGTCCTCGCTCATATAAACGATGCCAGTCGCCGGATCGACGCAGGCGGCCTCGTGGTTGAAGCGGCCCATGGCGCGGATGGGCTTGGCATCGACGAGGCTGGTAGCGCCCGCAGGCACTTCGAAGACAAAGCCGTGATCGGGCATGCGTCCGAGCTGCGAGCCGGGCTCTTCGCAGGTTAGCCACGTGCCCCACGGCGTTACCCCGCCTGAGCAATTGCGAACCGTGCCCGCGCATGAGCGAAACTGGCGTTTGACCGCGAGCGTCTCAGCATCGAGCACCAGAGTGGTCGTCCCGCCCGGCAGCACCTTGCCATCACCATTGCGGGCATAGCCATCGGGCAGGTCGCCGCCTGAGCCTTTGCCGGGTGACAATTCGTGGTTGCGCACCAGCGCGATGCCCCCGCTCCCTCCAAAAGCGCCCAAGTCAAACGCGCCCATGCCATCGGCGTGGTCAGGCACGGTGAGGCCATCGTCCATAACATCGCCGAGGCGCGAAAGGATGCGGTAGGAGAACCCTTTTCGCAGATCGAGCAGGCCAGCAGGATCAGGCACAAGCGCATTGTTGGGAGCGCGGCGGGCGGCGGCCCCAGTGCTGACCGGGGCGATGTTGGCCGCGCCTGACCCACCCGCGCTGCATCCACTGGCGACAAGCCCCGCGAAGGCGGCGGCGGTCGAGCCGAGAACCTGGCGGCGGTGAGGCTGGGTGAAGGGCGGCATTCTCATAAGTCTCCGACGTGTGGCCTGCAGTCTAGTGCATCGCTGCTACGCGGCGATGACGACCTTGGCCCCAACCTCTGGCCGAGCTTTTACTGCGCGGCGAGCGTCTGCATCCGTTTGAGGTAGCGCGCCAGCACATCGATTTCGAGATTGACCTCATCGCCCTCGGTAAGGTCGCCCAAAGTGGTGACTTCGGCGGTGTGTGGGATGATGTTTAGTGCAAAATCGCATGTTCCATCGGTCCGGTCGCGCACGTCGTTGACTGTGAGCGAGACACCATCGACTGTGATCGAGCCTTTTTCCGCGATGAAAGGCGCCATGTCAGCGCGCGCGCGGATCGCGACGCGCCAGCTGTCTCCCTGACGCTCGGACATGACCACTTCGCCCACCGAATCGACGTGGCCGGTGACGATATGCCCGCCAAGCTCATCGCCGAGGCGCAGGGACGGCTCGATATTGATGCGCGCGTCCAGCTCCCACATGCCTTTGCGCGTTCGGCTGACGCTTTCGGCCGATACGTCGACATCGAACCACGCCTCGCCCGCGCCGGCCCCTCGGGTCTCTCCGCCGCGATCGACCACTGTCAGGCACACACCCGAACACGCGATGGAAGCGCCGATATCGATGCGCTGAGGGTCAAGCGGGGCGTTGATGCGTAGCCTCAGATCGCCGCGCTGCTCGACGTTTGCGATAGTCCCGATGGCGGTGACGATGCCGGTGAACATGGGGGAGGGGTCCTTTGGTGTGTGGGGCTCCCACTTGGGGAGCGCCGCGCGTCAGTTTCGAGTGCGCAAATAGGCGGTGAAGCGGTCGCTGCCAAGCGGCCTGTCTTCCACCGCGCGCCAGCGGCCATGCGCGGCCGCCAGATCGGTAAGGCCGATGGCGCCAAGGCTGGAGAGGCCATCGCCGATCACGATAGGCGCTTCGTAGAGGTGCAGTTCATCGACAAGGTCGGCGGCCAGAAAACTCGCCGCCGTGGCCGCGCCGCCTTCGATGTAGAGGTGCAGCACGCCATCAAGGTCAGCGATCTGCTCGGGCCGGTTGATGACCCGCACGCCATCTGGCTGGACCCCTCGAGTGAGGAGAACCCGGTCAGGTGAGCGCGCCTCGAGGCCGGGCAGGCGGACATTGAGGCGCGGGCTATCGGCCCGCCAGGTGCCGCCGCCCACAAGGATCGCGTCCTGCGTTGCGCGCATGGCGTGACAATGGGCGCGCGCAGCTTCGCCGGTGATCCACTGGCTGGTCCCATCCGCCAGAGCGATGCACCCGTCGAGCGACTGCGCCAGTTTGAGCGTCACATAGGGCCGCCCTTCACGCATGCGCATCAGGTATCCTGAAAGGCTGCGTGCTGAGGCTTCGTCGCCGAGCATGCGCACCTCGATCCCGGCGGCCTCCAACTTTTCGATCCCGGCTCCTGCTGTGCGCGGATCGGGATCGTGCTGGCCGATGACGACGCGCGCGGGGCCGTGCTCGCTCAAAAGGTCCGAGCAGGCCGGGCCGCGATTGGATTTGTGCGCGCATGGTTCCAGCGTCACATAGATGGTCGATCCGCGCGCCGCGCCCGGCTCAAGCTGCGAGAGCGCCATGGCCTCGGCGTGTGGACGTCCCCCGGTCTGCGTCCAGCCGCGCGCGAGGACGCGATTGTCCTTGACGATAAGCGCGGCGACACCGGGATTGGGGCGGCTGATCGGACGCGCACGCGCGGCAAGGCGCGCAGTGGCCGCCATCCAGTCCGCATCACTGGGTGGGCGAGCGCTTATGATCCGGCGCTCTCAGTGGGAGCGCCATCGCCTGCTTCATCGCCCTCAGCGCTCCTAGCAGCGCGCGCGTCGTTGCGCTCGGCAAGCGCCTCTGCCTGTGCGGCTTCTTCAGCGGCGCGGCGCGCATCAGCCTCGGCTTCGATTGTGTCGACATCCATGCCAATCCCAGCACCCAGCGCCTTGTAAATCTCGCGCTTGCGCTCAGCGAGGTTCTCTTGTGCCGCCTGGCGCAGCTCCTTTATTTCCTGGTTCGCTTCGTTCGAGGCGATAATTTCCTCGTCCGTGCGCTGCGGATCGAAGGTTTCGATATAGGTGATCACCGGGCGCTCAGGCGCTTTGTAATGCGTCTCGCCCGAAAGCCAGTAGAAGATCACCATCAGTGGTATGCATGAGACAAACAGCATCGGCCAGCGCAGCGCGTTGGGCTTGCGGAACTCGGTCCAGAAATCGAGGATGCCGGTCTTGGGATTGAAGCGGGAGACAAAAGCCATGGAGGGAATATAGTCCGCCCATCCGTGCAGCGCCAGAGGGGGCGCCAGAGAGGTGCAAATGCGCGTGTGGCTTAGCCGAAAGCGGTGTAAAGGCTGCGCCCGTGTTCCTTGAGCCAGCGATCCGCGCCTTCGATCTCGCCTTCGAAGATATCGCCAAGGAGGGCGTGGAAGGCCGGGCTGTGGTCAAAGTGTACCAGATGCGCGACCTCATGTGCGACGACTGAGCGCCGCACGAAATCGGGCGCCTGGATCAGCCGCCAGTTGATGCGGATGCGCGGCATACCGCTCGCCCCGCCATCTGAACAGCTGCCCCAGCGCTTTTGCGCACGGCTCAGCCCAACCGGCACCGCCTCAAGCCGCGCGGCCGCAACATAATCCGCCAGATCCGCCTCAAACGCGCTCAGCGCCTCGCGCTCAAGCCAGCGGCGAAGGCGCGCCTCCAGCCCATCGAGACCGCCGCCCACGCGCAAAGCCTCGTCTTCGATCCGGGGGCGGCGCGGGGCGCTTTCCTCCCAGTCGATCCTGAGCGCGCGCCCGCGATAGTGGATATCGCCGCCCGCCTGAGGCCCGGCGCGGCGCGGGATGCGGGCATATTGTTCAGCCAGCCAGTCGCGCCGAGCGTGAGCAAATGCCATCGCTTCATTGCCATGCGCCCATTTCGGCAAAGTGATACGCACCGCGCTGCCATCAGGTGCGAGCCGCAGAGTGAGGCGCTTGGCACTGGGATGGCGGCGCAGCACAATCGGGACCGTGTCCGAGCCAAGCTCGATCTCAGGCTCGATTGCCGCGCGCTTTAGCCAGTCGATCACCTCGCAGGGTCTCCGCTCATGGTGAGGCCGCCTTGATGGGGCCCTTCCTCGGCCCCATGAAGCTCAGGCTGGGCCAGATTGTCCAGCCTTGGCGGGCCCCATTCCACGATATGATGCTCAAGCGGGCCAGCCTTGGTCTCGCTTACCACGCGGCCTGCGACCGAAACACCCACGCGTTTGACCGCCTCCTGGTCCCCGCAGATGAGATAATGCCAGCTCGGCAAGGGGCGACCAGCGGCGCGGATGCGATAGGCGCAGGTCGCAGGCAACCACGGCACATCCTCAACAATCGCGAGCGTTAAACGCAAGCAATCGGGCACGAAGGCCTTGCGGTTCCTGTAATTGCTGCACTCGGCTGTGCCGGTGTCGAGCAGTTTGCACGCGACGTTGGTGTGTTCGATCTCGCCCGTATCTGCGTCTTCGATCTTGTGCGTGCAGCATTGGCCACAGCCATCGCACAAGGCCTCCCACTCAGCCCGGTCAAGCTCGCCCAGCGGCAGCTCCCAGAACTGATCCCTCAATTGATCGTTCAACTGGCCCACTTTTCAATCTCGTTCGCGACAGCATCCGCACCCTCGCGCGTCGGCAGCATCGTCACCGGCTCGCCCGCAGGATCAAAGAAATAGACGATATTGGTGTGATCGACGAGATAGCCGCCGCCGCTCGTCTCCTCGCCCTTTTTATAATAGACGCGGAAGGCATCGGCGGCTGCTTTGACCGCTTCTTCGCTGCCGGAAAGGCCCATCAGATCGTCGGAGAAAGCCGAGGTGAATTCAGCGAGCACTTCGGGCGTATCGCGCGCCGGATCGACCGAGATGAAAACCGGCTGGATGCGCGCGGCAAGATCGGAGTTGCGCTCCTCCAGCGTTCTTAGCGCCTGCGCGGTGCGCTGCATGTCGGTGGGGCAGACATCGGGGCAATAGGCGTAGCCGAAATAGACGATGGCGTATTTCCCGCGAAAATCTTCCCATGTGACGATTTCGCCGGTCGCGCTGGTGAGGGTGAAGGGCCCGCCAATCGCTGCGCCAGCGAGCGGTGGTTCGCCGACAGGGCCCTCGCTTTGCGCGTCACCTTGCGGCGCGCAGGCGACGAGCGCAGCGCTCAACAGTGCGGCAGCGGTGGTTGCGGTGACAGCGCGCAATGCGCGTGCTTTATGCGGGGTCTTGGCGTGGCTATTCATGCTCTGCTAACTGGCGTCCTCGCATGGGGTGCGAAAGCGTTCCTCATGTCCTATATGTGTGACAGCGACTGCAAAAGGATCAATTCGTGTCAGGCTTCATTGCGCGCAAACTAGGGTTTCATCCGGCGATTGCCAGCGGTGTTTTTGCAGCCGCTCTTGCCGCTATCGCGCTCACTGCGGCGTCTGCACAGATGTTTTCGGCGGCCTATGAGTTCCTCGAAGCGGTGGATGAGCGCGATGGCGATGCAGTCACCGAAATGCTCAACGAGCCGGGCACGCAGGTCGTCAATTCGCGCAATATCACGAGCGGCGAGACAGGGCTGCACATCGTTGCGAAGCGGCGTGACGTCCTGTGGGTCAAATTTCTGCTCCAGCGCGGAGCCGATCCCAACATCAAGGACAAGAAGGGCATCTACCCGATCCAGATTTCCGCAGCGCTTGGCGACGGGGACAGCCTTGAAGAGCTGATCAAGGGCGGCGCGCAGGTCGATGTGGCTGATCAGCAGGGCGAGACACCGCTGATTGCTGCGGTTCACACGCGGGACTCAGCGATGATCGCGCGGCTGCTGAAAGAAGGCGCGGATCCTGATCGAAACGACAATTCGGGGCGCTCGGCCCGCGACTATGCTGAGCTGATGATCGGCAATGATCGGCTCATGGCCGAATTCGCTGCGGCCGATAAGGAACGCGAGAAAAAGGGAACCAAGCAGCAATACGGGCCTTCTTTCTGATATGACCGACGCAGCGCCTGATTTCGCCGACATGACCCTGGATGAGCTGCGCGTGGCGCTGGCTCCCGATATTGCCGCCTCAGCAATCTTTGATGGCTGGAACGAGACAGCGCTGATCGCTGCTGCCGAAATGGCCGGGTGCGATGTGGATGTCGCCAAGCTAGCATTCCCCGCGCGGCCCATGAACGGGCGGGCGATGGACATGATCGAGGCGTGGATCACCAGCGTTGATCAGGCGATGGAGGCCGAATGGCCCGCTGAACGCCTAGCTGAACTCAAGATCCGTGAACGCATCCGCGAACTGGTCGCCTTTAGGCTCAAAGCGGTCGAAGACATTGACGAAGCGGTGCGCCGCGCGCTTTCCGTTATGGCGATGCCGCAAAATGGCCGGCGCGCGCTCCAAATCGGCTGGCGCTCGGCGGATATCATGTGGCGGCTCGCTGGCGATACGGCGACCGATTACAACCACTACACCAAGCGCGCGATCCTCGCTGGCATTTACTCTGCAACGCTTGCCTTCTTCATCAACGATGACAGCGATGGTAAGGAAAAGAGCTATGCCTTCCTCGATCGCCGGATTGATGGCGTGATGCGCTTTGAAAAGGTGAAGGCCAAGTTCACCAGCCGCGATGTCGAGCTGCCCAGCCTCACCCGCTTTTTGGGGCGGCTGCGTTACCCTTCGCGTTAAAATACCTTCATAACGGCGTGGAAAAGCTCTGGGGTGGCTCGCCTCAGGGCGCCCAGGTGTCCTAGAGTCGTGCTTCAAGAGAATCGTCTGCGGCATCTGTGCGCGCAGGGTTCAGGCATGCGACGGGAAGGACACAAGCAAATGGCGGGCTCGCTCAACAAGGTGATGCTGATCGGAAACCTCGGGGCGGACCCCGAGATCCGCAGCTTTCAGAATGGCGGCCGTGTCGCCAATCTGCGCATTGCCACGTCTGAAAACTGGAAAGACAAAAACACCGGCGAGCGGCGCGAAAAGACCGAGTGGCACACCGTTGCAATCTTCTCCGATGGCCTCGTCAATGTGGTTGAGCGTTATTTGAAAAAGGGCTCGAAGGTCTTTGTCGAAGGCAAGCTGCAGACCCGTAAGTGGCAGGACCAATCGGGCAATGACCGCTACAGCACCGAGGTCGTGATCCAGGGGCTGGGCGGCACGCTGACCATGCTCGACGGGCGCGGTGATGGCGGCGGCATGGGTGGTGGCTCTGGGGGTGGGGGCTATGGTGGCGGCCAGTCGAGCGGCGGTTATGGCGGCGACTCGGGTGGTTCCGGCGGCGGATTTGGCGCTGGCTCCGGAGGTGGCTCGGGTGGCGGTGCTGCTGGCGGCGGCTACGATGATCTGGACGACGATATTCCGTTCTAAGGCCGTCCTGTGGAAGCTTGGACAGGCAAAAGCCCAGTAACAAGGTCAATACCAAGCCCCGTGGGAAACTGCGGGGCTTTTTGGTGTGCGGGCAGAAGAATGTAAAAATGTTTTGACATTTGAGCCAGAAATGTTCAGATCTTTTGACATTGATCCTAGTTCTTGTGAGGGAAAGCATGACATATCAAACGAAGTTCTGGCTTTACGCCGCGCTCACTATGGGCTCGGCGATGGTCGCGGGATTTGTGATCAGCAGGGTGGTGCCGCTCAGCGGCGGGGTCGGAAATCCGGCGCTTGTCTTACCGCCTATCCTCGCCATGCTCGCACTTGTGATGTTCGCCGCATGGGCGTGGTGGCAGCGGACCGATGATTTCCAGCAGCAAGGCCAGTTGCTCAGCTGGTGGTGGGGCGGAAATGCAGGGGCCATCATCATGTTGACTGTTCTGGTCGTGCTGACCGGCAGGCACAGTGAACTTAGCCTTGGAGCCGGTATCCTGTTCCTCGCTCAGTTTGCCGGTTTTGTGATTGTCTGGCTTGTCTGGAAGTTACGCGGGCGAGGCGCGACGGAGTGAAGAATTGTCTTCGAGAGGTGCGCCGCGATCGCGGTCTTAATCAGGCCGAGTTGGCAAATGCGTTGGACATTTCCCGCCAGACAGTCATCGCGATTGAGGCTGATAAATACGACCCTTCGCTTCCGATGGCGTATCGTATGGCGGCTTTTTTTGAGACGCCGGTGGAGGAACTCTTCTTCAATCCTTGGCGCAGCTGAATTGGTCGCTTAGCTGCGCTTTTTGAGCCCAGCGAGCCCGGCAGCCAATCCAGCGGAAAGCGGCCCGTCTTGCTGCCCCTCTTCGACGATCCCGGCGGCCTGGCGCGCGGCGGCGGCCTTGGGCCCCTCGGCATAAGGGTCAATCGCAAGGCCCAGCGTCTGCGCCACCGCTTCGCCCAGGTCAAAGCTGTCGCCCGGATACTCGATCTCGTCGCAGTCTTCAGGAGTAAGGTCGAAATCGATCTCATCATCCTCGCTCGGGTTAAGGGTGAGACTGCCCGCCTCGATAAAGCGCAAAGCAATCGGCTCAGCGATGCTGACAGGGAAGTCCTCACCCGAAACAGCGCAGGCCTGCGTAATCTCGGCGCGCAAATGGCCTTCGGCCCGCACGCCTTTCTTGCACAGGTCAAGGGCGACCTCAGCGGTCAGTTTTTCGATGGAAACCACGCCAAAACGCTCAGCAAGAGCCACACGCTCACGCTCATCAGCCTCGATCAGAACCGCGCTGGCCGGCAGCAGCCGGGCCTTGACGACGCGGGTCAGTTCAGGCGCATCACTTTTTGATCCCAACATACCATTCACCAGATCCCAGATGGCTTTAATAGCTCTTCATCGCTGCGCGCTGCAAGCCGCTTGCTCAAAGCGAGCAATTTATCGGCAACTCCGGCAGCGCTTTGCGCCTCGTCAGCGTCCTCGGTGAATGTGACATTGCGTGTGACTGCGCCGATTAGCCGCTCGCGATCCTGCTCCACCAGTGCGCCGCGATAAGCGCCAAGGCGCCCGCCCAGAACGCTCATCAATTTGCCCATGCGCTTGCCCACGACGACATCGTTGACGCCAAACTCGCGCAATTGGCCGTCCATGTCTTCAACGAAGAGCTCTGCCAGAAACGCGCTTTCGGAGCGCAGATTGCTGGCCTCGATCCGCACCATCATGACGCACACGATCGCCGTGATGAGGTCAAAGCGCCCGCCCACCGTGTCCGCGACATTGCAATCGGTGTAATAGGAAGGCTCGCGCGCAAGCTCGACCACGCGGTGCCACAGCGGGCGGATCGCTTCGCGCGGGTCGGGCTCAGTGCCAAGCAGGCGGGAGAGGAAGGACATGGCGTGTGGGTGCTTTCATTGCGGGCCCGCTCAATATGGGGGCGGTGTTGTGTCAATGAAACCCGGGGCAGCGGGTGATGTTCCACAAGGCTGCGCGCAGCACCATGGCGCTTCGTCGATCATCTGGGGCCGATCCGCCGAAGGCGCATTGCATGGCGGCGGGCTTGGCCTTAAGGCGCTTGAGTGAAACGGGACGGAGCGCGCCTGGTGTTCCTCCGCGAGGGTTGATTAGGGATTTGACGGCAAGAATGCATAAGACGGGTCTAATGGCTGAAGGTATGATGGCGATAGGCGCCAGAATTGCGCTGGCGGCGGGCGCGCTGGCGGCGTTGGGCGCTTGTTCCTCGATCCGCGAATCGCGCGGCTATGTCACTGACAACCTTCTGTTGCGCAGCATCCAGCCGGGCATCGACAATGTGCGCTCTGTCGAAGGCACGCTGGGCCGCCCGAGCTTTGCCAGCCAGTATGGCGAGCCCACCTGGTACTATGTCTCCAGCGTCACGGGCCGCAAGCCTTTCGTGCGCCCCCGCATCAGGACCCATGGCGTTCTGGCCGTAACGTTCGATCAAGCGGGCAATGTGGCCTCGGTTGTGCGCACCGGGGTGGACAAGGTGGTCTATCTGCAACCCAATGGTGACAAGACGCCGACGCTGGGACGCGAGCGCGGCTTCCTCGAAGACCTGTTTGGCAATATTGGCCAGGTGGGCGCAGCTGGTCCTGGCGGGCCGGGTGGCCCTGGCGGCCCGTAAGCCGAGCGGCTCTGCGCACGGATGCTTGAACCTTGAGCGCGCTGCTCCATATTCGCTTCCATGACTAACGATCAGGCAAGCCACGGCCTTACCCAGTGGCACGGCACCACCATTGTTGGCGTCAAGCGCGGTGACAAAACCGTCATCGCTGGCGATGGCCAGGTCTCCATGGGCAACACCGTGATGAAACCCAATGCGCGCAAGGTTCGCCGCATTGGTGAAGGCGGCAAGGTTGTGGCAGGCTTTGCGGGCGCCACTGCTGACGCTTTCACTCTGTTTGAGCGCCTTGAGGCCAAGCTGGAGCAATATTCCGGGCAATTGCTGCGCGCTGCGGTGGAACTCGCCAAGGATTGGCGCACCGACAAATATTTGCGCAATCTCGAAGCGCTGATGATCGTCGCCGATGCCGAAACGCTGCTGGTCCTCACCGGCAATGGCGATGTGCTTGAGCCTGAGGCGGGGATCGCCGCGATTGGTTCAGGCGGCAATTACGCGCTCGCCGCTGCGCGCGCTTTGGCCGATTACGAAGACGATGCGGAAATGATTGCGCGAAAAGCGATGGCGGTCGCCGCTGACATCTGCGTCTTTACCAATGGCGAAGTCACCCTTGAGACGGTCTGAGACCGGTTGGGTCTAGGACCGGTTTGGTCTGAGACCGTTTCGGTCCGCGACCGCTAAGAAAAATTCTGAAAGACACTATGGACACCCTTACCCACCAAGCGCTTACCCCCAAGCAGATCGTCGCCGCACTTGATGATCACATTATCGGCCAGAAGGACGCCAAGCGCGCCGTTGCTGTCGCGCTGCGTAATCGCTGGCGGCGTCAGCGGCTGGGGCCGGATTTGCGCGATGAGGTGACGCCCAAGAACATCCTGATGATCGGGCCCACTGGCTGCGGCAAGACCGAGATCAGCCGCCGCCTCGCCAAGCTTGCCGAAGCTCCATTTGTGAAGGTCGAGGCGACCAAGTTCACCGAGGTTGGCTATGTTGGCCGCGATGTGGAGCAGATTGCGCGTGACTTGGTCGAAGAGGCGATCCGGCTGGAGAAGGAGCGCCGCCGCGAAAGCGTGCGCGAGGCGGCTTCCGAGGCTGCAATGGAGCGCCTGCTGGACGCGCTCGTCGGCACCAATGCGAGCGAGGCGACACGCGAAAGCTTCAAGGCGCGCATCATCGACAATTCGATGAACGATACCGAGGTCGAAATCGAGGTTACCGAGGAACGCTCCATGCCCTTCGACATGGGCAATATGGGCGGCAATATGGGCATGATCGACCTCAGCGACATGATGGGCAAAGCGCTCGGCCGTCAGCCGACCAAGCGCCAGAAGCTGCGCGTGCCCGATGCGTGGGACAGGCTGGTCGATGAAGAGGCGGATAAGCGTCTCGATGATGACGATGTGAACCAGACCGCTCTGCGCAATGCGGAGACCAACGGGATCGTGTTCCTCGATGAGATCGACAAGATCGCCGTTTCCGATGTGCGCGGCGGCAGCGTCAGCCGCGAAGGCGTGCAGCGCGATCTGCTCCCGCTGATCGAAGGGACGACGGTGGCGACCAAATATGGCCCGATGAAAACGGACCATGTGCTCTTCATCGGGTCCGGTGCGTTCCATGTCGCCAAACCCTCCGACATGCTGCCAGAGCTTCAGGGCCGCTTGCCGATCCGGGTGGAGCTGCGCGCGCTGACCGAAGAGGATTTTGTCCGCATCCTCTCCGAAACCCGCGCGAACTTGGTTGAGCAATATCGCGCGCTGATTGGCACCGAAAAGGTCGAGCTCGACATAACTGAGGACGCCATCGCCGAAGTTGCCAAGATCGCCGCGCAGGTCAACGAGAGCGTCGAAAACATCGGTGCGCGGCGCTTGCAGACTGTGATGGAGAAACTGCTCGAGGAGATCAGCTTCGAGGCCGAGGAACACGAAGGCGAGACCATCACCATCGACGCCGCCTATGTGCGCGAACGGCTCGAAGGGCTGGCGGGCAATGCTGATCTATCGAAGTATATCTTGTGATGATTAGCGGTGTGGTTCGAAGCGTGCGACGTGCGTTTCGGGCCTATCGCCGCTGGACTGACCGCGATCTGATCGCCCCCAGCTCACGCGGGACCTCGGCGATGATCCCGATCCTCGCTGTTTTCTTTCTAGCGTATGTCTTGGGAGTGCGGATCGAGGATTGGCACATGGCAATGCCGCTAGGAGCCCTTTGGCTTGTGTGGCAGGCTTGGGCGTTCACGCGCGTTTATCATGCGATCCAAGTCGCTGACTGGATTGCGGCAAAACGCTATGAACGCGAAGGGCGGTATAAACTGCCCCCTGAATATCGCGACACGGAGCATGCTTCACTCGCGGCGCGGCGCAGGAGACGCAAGAATGGCTGAAGCAAAACCCGTCAGCGACCTTGTAGCCATGCTGGCGGGCATGAAGCCCACTTTGCATGAAGGGCGCTATCGCTTTGTCACGCATGGGCCGGATGAAGACGGGATTGATCTACTCCACCGCACCTTCGCCATGGTGCGCGAGGAGGAGGGGCTGACGCTGGTGGTCCGAGCACGGCGCGATGATCCAGAGCCGCTGTTTGCGGGCATCACTTTGGCTGTCCACTCCGCGCTTGAAGGCGTCGGGCTGACGGCGGCTGTCTCCACCGCGCTGGCTGAGGCGGGGCTGCCTTGCAACATGATCGCAGGCTACCACCATGACCATCTGTTCGTGCCGTGGGAAAGGCGCGAGGAGGCGCTCGCCATTCTCAAGGCTCTTACGCAGGCAGCGTGATTACTCAGCCAGCAAGTGCTTTTCCCAGAACACTGTCTGCGCCAGCCAGTTGTAATCGGCATTGGCCTTTTTGCGAAAACCGTGGCCTTCATCGCCAGCGATCAGATGCCAAGCCTCGCCCCCGTTTGCGCGGATCGCGTCGACCATCTGATCTGCTTCTGACTTGGGCACACGCGGATCATTGGCGCCGGTGATCACGAACATCGGCTTTTCGATCTCGTCCACCCGGCTGAGCGGGCTCATCTCCATCAGCTTGGCGCGCTGCACTGGATCGCGTTCATCGCCCTATTCAACTCTGCGCAAGTCCTGGCGATAGGGATTGGTGTTTTCGAGGAAACTCACGAAATTGCTGATCGCAACGGAGCATTGCGTAGCAGCGATTGCATCCTCGAGGTGCACCGCAGCGGCATAGCACATATACCCGCCATAAGAGCCGCCGCGAAGGCCGACCTTGTCGGGATTGATCGCAGGATCAGCGCGCACAGCATCGAGCAGAGCGCCCAGATCCATGACTGAATTTTCCCTTTGGAAAGGCCCGTTATCAAGGCTGACAAAGCTTTTGCCATATCCGGATGACCCGCGCACATTGGGCAGGAAAACAGCAATGCCAAGCTCGTTGAGGTTGTAATTTATCGGCCCCAAAAAGCGCGCTGTGCTCTGAGCTTCGGGCCCGCCATGGACACTGACGATCAGCGGGCGCGGTCCGGGAAACCTCGCTCGGTCTAGCAGGTAAAGAAGGCCGCTCACTTCCAGCCCGTCGAAACTCTTGGTCGTCACGATCCGCGGCTCGACATTCACTTGCGGATCAAGCCCACAGGTCTCGCTTTGCGTCCAGCGGGTAAGCTCAAGCGTTTCGGGATCGAGCGACCAGACGTCCGTTGCGCTTTTGGCTGAGTTGAAGGTGAAGCCGAGCTCTCCCCATTGCGCAAATTCGAGATTGCTGATCTGGCTTGCGGCAAGGCTATCGAACTTCGTGATCGTGCCGCCTGCGACATCCATCAGGCGCAGAGCATCGCTGCCCGCTTCGTTGATGATATAGGCGATGGTTGCGCCATCATCGCTGAGCGCGAAGTTTTCGACCCCCAAGCCTCTTTCGTGACGGGTGTGAACACGCCGGTTGCAGGATCGATCCTCCCGAGACGTTTAAACTCGGACGCCTCATCGCTTGTTACCCAAACCGTCTCATCGGGCGCGACGGCCACGTCGCCATAAGCGATCTCGCGGGCTGGATCGCCTATCGGAGTGCGCGCCCCGCTGGAAAGATCGATGCGGTAGAGATCGGTGTTCTGGACCGAGAAGTAATTGACCGCATAGGCTGTCGATTTGCCTGGTGTGAACGCCAAGATCGCCCAGCCGCCGCCTTCGCTCTTGAAAAGCATGCGCGTGCTTTCAGGATCGTGCGGGTTCATCACGTAAAGGTCGGAATCGATCCCGTTGCGGCGCGTTGATGTAAAGCTGACCAGTTCTCCATCCTGGCTCCACGCGCCGGGTTGGTTGCGGCTCTCACCATCACTAAGCAGCGTGAGACGTCCATCCACCAAGGAGTGGAGCTGATAATATTCATCGCCGCCACGATCTTTGAGGGCGAGGATCATGTCGCCTTTTGCGGGGGCATAGGAGCCGTAAACCGGCTCCGCCTCAAAACTGATCTGGGTGCGCGCGCCCATCGGCGTTGCAACCCTGTGCAGTTGTGAGACATTGGCAAAGCGCGTTGAAATCAGCACCGCGCGGGTCTTGGGATCCCATCCGGAAAACCGGGCGGAGCGCGCGGAGAGATACGGTCGCATCTTGCGCTCAAGGCTCAGCGGTATGGGCGGCATATCCCCAGCGGTCATGGCTTCAGGGGCGGAATTCTGGCGTCGTTCTCCTGTGCAGCGGCGGGGAGGGCTAGGGCGGTCGTGAAGAGGCCAGTGAGCAAGCAGGCGAGCAAGCGGGTAAGCGGACGGGTAGGCTGCATGTAAGAGGGCCTTTCAGTGCTGGATCAGTGCCCTCGAAATGGCGCTCCTTAGGCCTAATCGTCTAGCGAATTTACGGCGATCGAGTGCTATTCGGCCGCTTGAACCTCGGGCTGGGCGGTGCCCTCTTGTTCACTCGCCTGTTCAATCGCCTGCTCACTGGCCTGCCGCGCCCACATCTCTGCATAAAGCCCTTGCTTGGCCAGCAACGCTGTGTGGGTGCCTTGCTCGACCAGCCGCCCGCCATCGAGCACCAGGATACGGTCCGCATCCGCGATGGTTGAAAGTCGGTGCGCAATCGCCAGCGTGGTGCGCCCGCGCGCCAGGCGTTTCAATGTGCCCAGAATCTCCTGCTCGGTCCGGGTGTCGAGCGCGCTTGTCGCTTCGTCCAGCAGCAGGATGGGCGGGTTCTTGACGAGCGTGCGGGCAATCGCGACGCGCTGCTTTTCACCGCCGGAGAGCTTCAGCCCGCGCTCGCCCACCTCGGTTTCAAAGCGGGCGGGAAGGCGCTCGATCAGCGGCATGAGCGAAGCATCGCGGGCGGCCTGCTCGACCACGTCTGCGCTTGTGCCCTCAGCACCATAAGCGATGTTGTATCCCAGCGTGTCATTGAAGAGCACGCTATCTTGCGGGACGATGCCAATGGCGGCGCGCACGCTTTCCTGTTGGACCGTGGTGAGGTCTTGCCCGTCGATAAGGATGCGCCCGCTTTGCGGGTCGTAGAAACGGAAGATGAGGCGGCCCAGTGTGCTCTTACCCGCGCCTGAAGGTCCCACGATGGCGACTGTCTCGCCGGCTGCGACCTCGAAGCTGAGGCCATGCAGGATCGTGCGCTCCGCCTCATAGCCGAAGTTTACATTTTCAAAGGTGAGCGAGGGCTGCTGCACTACCAGCGCGGGCGCGCCGTCTGCGTCCTTCACCTCGATATCGGTGTCGATCAGGCGGAACATCTCGGCCATGTCGACAAGGCCCTGGCGGATCGTGCGATAGACCCAGCCCAGCAGGTCAAGCGGGCGGAAGAGCTGCATCAGATAGGTGTTCACAAGGACAAGATCGCCCACGCTCAACTGCCCGCGGCTCCAGCCCCACACGGTGTATGCCATCGCTGTGCCCATCAGCAGGTTGGTGATCCCGGACTGCGCAATGTTGAGAAGACCTTGCGAGTTTTCAGACTTGATCGCAGCCTCGGCATAGGCGCGCGCCGCGCCCGAATAGCGCATCTCCTCGCGCTGCTCGGCTCCGAAGTATTTGACCGTCTCAAAGTTGAGAAGCGAATCCACCGCGCGGTGCAGCGCCTTGCCATCAAGATCGTTCATCTCACGCCGCAGCTTGGTGCGCCATTCGGTGATCCAGCGCGTGACCGCCACATAGGCGATCACAGTGAACGCGGTCGCCGCGACCAGCTCGATTCCGAACTTGAAGTAGAAGATAACGCCCACAGCAACGAGTTCGATGGCGGTCGGCGCGATGTTGAAGAGCATGAAATAGAGCATCATGCCAATGCTCTTTGTGCCGCGTTCGATCACCTTGGTGACCTCGCCCGTGCGGCGCGAGAGGTGGAAGCGCAGGGACAGGCGGTGCAGGCGGTGGAAGACGTCCTGTGAGAGTTTGAGCACCGCTTCCTGCTCGACCCGTTCGAACGCCATGTTGCGGACATTGTCGAAGGCGACTTGCGTAAAGCGCCCCGCCGCATAGGCCGCGACCAGCGCAAAGGCGACCAGCGCTGTCTCATCGACCAGCCCTTCATCCGACATCGCATCCACTGCGCCCGCATAGGCAAAGGGCAGCGTTAGTGTCACCGCCTTGGCGAGCAGCACGAAGATAAGCGCGATCACAATCCGGCGGCGCAGCGGCCAATCACCCTTGGGCCACAGATAAGGCAGGAAGCGCCGCAAAGTCGCCCAGCCTTCAGCCTCGGGCTTTTGGGGCGTATTGTCCTTGGGAGAGGCGGGGCTCGCGGTCATCGTGCAGGTCCATGTGGGCGCGCACGCGGCTTATAACAAGCCAGCCCTGCTTGGCCGGGCCGTAGCTTCGCTTCTGAGGTGGCGCTTCAGTCGAAGTTGGCGCGATAGCCTCGCTGGCGCGCCCGGCGCATGGCGCGCGCGACATCGCGCGGCACGTCAAACAGGATGCGCTGGTTCGAAAAATCGATCGCCACTCGGTCAAACATCTTCAAATGCTGCATGCCAAGCGAGAGCACCGGCGTGTCCTTGAGGCCGAGAGCCTCGAACGCCGGCGCATCGGCAAAGGCCAATGGCACATTGGTGAGCGAGAGCCCTTCAATCGTGAGCTCGCGCACAATCGAAAGCTCCCCCACCATCGAAACGCCGTTGACATCGGTCGTGGTGATCTCCTGCTGGCGCCGCGCGCGGATGCGGTCTTTGAGGGCGGTGTTGGCAAGGCTCGCCTGCGCGCCGGTGTCGATAATGACGGTCGCCTTGACCCCTTCGACAATCGCGTCGGTGATGAGGAGCTGGCCCAGTTTCGGCCTCGCGCGCACCACAATCTCGAAACCGCGGCGGCTGGCGCGCTTGGAGCTTACATCCTCAACCGCAATCGTCTCTTCGCGAAAGTCGAACAGCACGCGAAAGTCCTGCAGGCTGTCGAGACCGATAATCCCGTCCGCACCCACATGCGTGCGGCTGAGCACGGGCGCGACAAGGTCGAACACTTCGTGGCTGCCTACCTGCAGCTTCTCCACCTCGACGATGTTGACGCTGCGTTCGCTCGCCATGCCGACCAGTGTCGCGGTCCCCAGCGGGTTGAGGCTGAGCGAGGCGTTGATCTCATGGGTGACAGCGGTCGCTTGACTGCCGGTGTCGATCATGAAGTCAAACGGGCCTGCGCCGTCGATCATGACGGGGATGGTGAGGCGCCTGTTGCGTTCCTCCTCAAGCTCAAGAATGTCGGTGGCAGGGTTGGTGAGGCTGGGGGCGACGGCCTGCTCGGCCACTTTTGTGACTGGCTCGACTGCGACCCCGACGGCGGCTGCGTTGGAGGCCACGTTGGAAGCCATAAGGGCGGGCGCAAGGCCCAGCGATAGAGCCAGTGATGCAAACATGTCTTTTCAATCCCGTCCCGTATCATGCGCGGAAGTTTTATCTATCACCCCCCGTGTCGGCTACGGAGCCTATCAGAGAAGTCAGCCAGACCCAAACGCGGTGCGGCAAACAGAATTGCTTAACGCGCCGCGGCTATATTCGCGCGCGATGAAAGAGACAGCGCTCAAGATCGCCGAGAAAATCGCCGCGGGCGTGGGCTATGACAAGACCCATGTGACGCGCACGGTCGCCTATCGCGCGATTGACGGGTTTCTTGATACGCTGCTGGTTGATGAGATGGACGCTCTGGAAATCGCGGCGGGCTGGAAGTGGCGCGAGCGGCGCTGGGCAAGCTTTACTGAAATGAACTGGCCCGACCATGATATTTGCGAGGACGTGTTGGACCAGCGCTTTGACATCGCGATTGCGGATAATGTGTGGGAGCATCTGCTCCACCCCTACCGCGCGGCGGGCCACGTGCTCGAAATGCTGAGGCCCGGTGGGATCTTCATCAACATCACGCCCTTCCCCATCAAGCATCATCCCATCCTCCACGATTGCACCCGCTGGACGGAGCTTGGAATGCGGCATTTCCTGGGCGATGTCGGCTTTGATCCTTCGAGCGTCGAGACAGGCAGATGGGGCAACCGCGCGGCGGTGAAGGCCAATTTTTAAGCCGCTGGGCGCGCATCCGCATGCCAACACCGCCTTAGGTATGCCGTGCAACGGGCGCGGGGTGGAAGCCTGCCGTCGCACCATCCGCGATGAGCGCGGCGTCTTTGGTGACTTTTATGCCCTGCGCGGGTCCCTTGTGTAGCGCCTGCGCGCCAGAACCATCCGCTTGCGCGAGGACCTGGTCGGCGATGACAGCCTGATCGGCGCAATGTCGAAGACCGATCTTCGCAATGAAGATCACTGGGATGAGATGCGCGTCATGCCTTGCGAGGAGGCTGGGTTCCTGTGCGAGCCGACGCAACTCTCGCTCACCTCGCTTGGAGGTCGGTCTAAGCGCATGATCAATTATTCAGTGCGCAACTATCAGAACCGCACCGTGAGCGAGATCATGCGCGGGCCAGGGCCGGTGGGTCTGCTGCGCACTGTGGCGGGCGGGTATGGCCGCTGGCTCCCGCGCTTTGCCATGCGCCGCCATCCGCTCTTGTGGTGGGTGGACCGCGCCGCGCTGAGGCGGATGGCTGCGAGGTCTTAGGCCGATTCTTGCGGCTTGGGCCCCTGATGTTGAGGTCGCAGCATCCGCCACGCGTCTTTCACAATATGCGGCCAGACCAGCCAGAAGGCTCCGGCATAGACGCTCGCACCGACAAACGCGTTCCATGCGAGGTCAAACACCGGCACTCCAACCACGGCAAAGCGCTGCACGCCCAGCACCGCCAACGCCATCGCCGCGCAGGCCAGCGCTACCGATGCCAGTTCGCGCAGCAGGGTGAGCGGGCCAACGCCGATGCGGGGCAAGGTCGCGCTCAAGGTGATCGCGCAAAGCAGCGGGGCGGCAAACCACCAGGCATGCACCAGCCCCATCGCCGCGCCGCTTGCGCTGTCACCGGTTCCCGACACGCCGATCAGAAACGCTGTTGGCATAATGATCGCTCCGCAAGCGCTGGTGAACAAGAAGACGCGCGGGCGGCCCATGGCATTGGTGACGGGCGCACATATGATGTGAAGCGCAAAAGCAGGCATCACCAAGGCTAGACCGCTCACGATAGGGATCAGTCCCGCCCATTTGTCGCCAAATAAGGTCAGCACCGCCGCCTCGCTCGTCAGCGCAAGGCCAACATAAATCGGCGCACTCACCGTCATCACCATGCGCGCGGTCTTCACAAAATAGGGGCCAAGCGGCTTGCCTTCACGGTGAAGCTCGCAATAGGCGGCGAGCGCCACCTCGTTGATCGGCGGCAGGAAACGGCCTGTTACGATGAGGGTGAGGAGAAGCGCTTCGGAATAGAGCCCCAGATCGTAGGTCGGCAGCAAGCGGCTTGCGATGACGATGTCGCTCTGGCTCTGGATGATCCAGAACAGCTGGCAGATCGTCAGCGTGCCCCCAAAGGTGACAAGGTCCCACGCGCCGCGCGGATCGAAGATTGGTTTGACCAGAAGGCGTGCTGCGATCGAAAGGCCGATGGCGCGCGTCGCGAACATAGCAATCGGCGCATAGACCAGCGCCCACACGCCAAAGCCGCGCCAAGCCATCACCAGCGCCACCACAGCGCCGACAATCGCCGTCACCATGTTCACCTGACCCTGCTTTCGAAACTCCAGCCTGCGCGCGAGCAGTTCAGACGGCAGCGCGCAGAAGGGTACTGTCAGAAAGATCAGCGCCTGCACGCGCAGCATGTCAGCCACCAGCGGCTCGCCAAAATAGGCAGCGGGGTAAGGGGCGAAGAGGAACTGGCACAGGCCCAGAGTGCCATTGAAAAGCAGCAGCAGTCCGAAGATCTGGCCGATGCGCCGCTCATCGACATGGGCCGTCTGCACCAGCGAGGTCGCAAAGCTCTGCCCGTTGAGGAAAGCGAGCGCGGTCAGCACGACCTGGGTCATCGCGAACAGGCCATAGTCTGTGGGCTCGAGCAGGCGCACGACAAGAATGGTCGAGGTCCAGGTTATGATTTGCATTGCCACCTGGCTGCCCCAACGCCAGGCCAGAGCGCTGCGCACGCGGGTGGCGAATCCGGTGTCTGTGGTGCCGGGAGTGCGCGAAGCAACGCGCTCCGGTTGAACCGGAGATTCGGCACTGGAGGCGGGGGAAGGGGGCTGCGCACTCATAAGAGGATGGCATTTAGGGACAAATCGTGAAGAAATGAGCTTGTGTGCGGCTCATGGATCACGCGGTTAGCTTGTGCGGATCGGCTTTAGAGCGGGGTGTCGGCGTCTCTCAGGGGTGGAAAACCACTTCGCAAACCCCATATTGAGGCCAGCCTGAGCCGTGAAACCCGCGGAAATCTGGGATTTGTGCGCAGGTTTGAAATAAAATTGCAAAAAGGCGTTGACCGAATCTCAGACCGCGCCTAGATGACCTCCACCGACGCGGCGCTGCCGGTTTTTACCGCCCCGCAACGTTGGTCGCCTACATAAACGGATAGCCGGTCCCCCGGTTCAAATCGGGGAAACACTAGCTGTCCGCTTCTTGTGTCTGGCTGCTCTTTGACATTGTTGGTTTTTGATGAAGGGACATGTGGGCGACGGCGCCCGGTCTGCGAGCTTCAAGGTCGCAGCAACCGG
>JBCCJS010000032.1:0-26928 GCA_039027675.1 Pseudomonadota bacterium | reverse complement strand
GAATAGTAAGCACCAAAGCGGTCAGGTTCTCGCGCACATCCCCCGGTAAGTTCATGGCTATCGCGGCTGTGATGCACATCGTCGCCACCAGCGCCCACCAGAGGACGCTTACGAGCCGAGGCGCTTTCCAAGTCGCGACCACCGCCACCAAAAGCGCAGCTATCAAGGCTCCGATAAGCCAAGAGCTCACAGAATCCTCCCCGGCAACACCGAGATTAAAGAGATCGTAAGCGACATACCGATTAGCCCCAACAGACTGGCTAAATGAAATTTGGGTAAGGTCGCCGTGATGAGAAGGCTTACGATTGCAGCGAGCGCCAGAACGCCGAGCCAGATAGCTGTGCCGACCTCCACTCCGCTCGCTGCGATGAAGCACGACAACGAAAGCGGGAGCATCGCCCAACCTGCTGCGCGAGCTAGAGCCATTCTAGGCAACGGAACCACCACCGCAGGATGCCTCACCCTGCGCTCCCCGCTTTGAAACAACAGGACACAGCTCGCATAAGCGCAGCACAGTCCTGCGAGCGCGAGTGTAGAAACTGCCGTGGTTGAAGCCATCAGAAGCGCGCGCCAACTATGATGCCATATTCGCGCGGTGCTCCTGGAACGATCCCAACTTGGTTGGGTAGCTGACCATTGAAGCGCTTTATGTCGTAGAATTCGTCGAAAAGATTTCGAGCGTAAAGACGAACATCAAATGCGTCGCCTTTGTAGCCCACGCTCGCGTTGACGAGGAAAAAGCCGTCTGTTCTGAGTATGGGCCTGTTCTCCGCGTCTCCGAAAGAACCACTTTGATATGTCGCGTTAGACTGAAGATAAAAACGGTCGGTTACAAATTGCTGCCCGCCAAACGCTAATGTCCAATTCGGTGAAACACCGAATTCATTTCCTGACAGATCTTTGCCCGCGACACCATCAACTTCGCAGTCGGGCAATCCTTGAACTGTCGACGATATACTGCAGAACTCTTCGAACTTGGTATTGGCGTAGCCAAGATTGGCGAACAGCAAAGTTTGGTCCGTTGGCTGATAACTCGCCTCCAATTCAAAACCCCAGATGCGCGACTTACCGCTGTTCTCAGTGCGCGTGTTGAACTGGTTTCCGTCGATTGGAACATTTACCTGCTGATCAGTCCAGAATGCGTAGTAAGCATTCGCATTCAGCGTAAGCGTGTTGTTTAAGAGATCGGACCGGATCGAGAATTCAAAGTTGTCGAGGAATTCCGGATCAAATTCATTGAGCGCGCCTGAAGCATCGAGCTGAGCCCCGCCGGCACGATAACCCCTTTTGTAAAATAGCGACGCTTGAACATCAGGCGAGAATTCGTAGCTCAGGCCAAACTCAGGCAAGAAAGCTTCGAATGTCGTTTCCCGGCTTTCGCTGAACGAGGTAAGCTGCGCCAGGAGCGCGCCATTAACTGCAGCTACCCCACCTTGAACGAAAGCTCCCGAACCGGGTTGTTGCATTTCAGCAAGCGCGCCAGCGGCAGCTGGGTCAGGCAAGGGAGTGGAAGGGTCGAGATCGGTCCGGCCATTCGTCACCGCTTCAAAGGATTCCCGGTCGTATCTGAGGCCTGCCGAGATGGTTAGACGCTCAGCAACCTTATATTCCCATTGAGTAAACAGCGCGAAGTTTGTCGTTTCTCTGTCAGACCCTGTATCCTGCGAAAACGCCAGTAGCTCTGGATAGAATGGCAAAAGAGGAGCAGGTACGCCGACCAATGCTGGGTTAATTCGACCATTGACTATGAAGGCTGAGTCTACTTCATCATCGAGATAGTAGCCCCCAATGACGCCTCGCAGATTGTCTCCTTCGTAAGACAAGCGCACTTCTTGTGAGATATTGGACTGGCTGGAGGGGAAGGTGTTGAAGCCCCCGTCAATTTCTGTTCCATCCCCATCAAAAAAGCGATTGGAATCAGCGTCCGAGAAGGCTGTGATTGATTGAATTGCCCAAAAATCCGAAATTTCATATTGTAAGTTCAATGAGCCGGTGAACCCCTCAAAGGGGTTTGACTGCTCGATGTTTGCGGTCGACTCCAATGAATCAAACGGGCCGTCTATTGAGGCGATGTATGATGCGTTGGAGATATCACCATCCACATACTGCAGCGATACGATTGCGTTAAAGCGATCCGAAAGTTCAGTTCGGAGCTTTGCGCGAACCGTCGCAAAGTTTCGTCGCGCGTCATCATCGGTTCCCAGCGTCACATTGTCGATGAAACCGTCTGTGCGCGTTCTTTCACCTGTGATTCTCAATGCTGTGTTCGAGGTAATCGGAACATTGATCATCGCTTCAAGGTTATGGGTGCCGAAATTGCCAATCTCAGCCCGCACAGCGGCTTCGTGCTCGTCCAGCTTCGGGTCATTTGTCCGAATGACAAGAGCGCCGATTAGAGCGTTACGGCCAAGGTTCGTGGACTGCGGCCCGCGCAGCAATTCCACTTGCTGAACATCCCAGAGGTTTTGAGAAAGAAAGGCGATGGCCTGATTTGTAATCGCAACATCGTCATAAAAGGTTGTGCTCGTATCGCCCGGTCCTCCCGTTGTGAATGGAATGCGGGACACACCGCGAATAGCAATATTAGACGTCCCTGGATCGGAGAATGTCACGTTCGCAGCCTGGAGCAGCACGTCATCAATTTCCAATAGGGTGCGCGACTCAATTTCCTTTTCGGTAAAGATGCTAACGCTTTCTTTCGTATCCTGCAGTGTGCGATCAATCTGCTGGCCGGTAACGACAATCTGATTGCCTTCCGCGACCTTAAGCTCAACGATCACGAACGCACCGCCCGGCGCGCGTTCGAAGGTGAGCCCAGTGTTGCGCAGCGCCACCCGAAGTGCTTGCCTGACAGTCAAGTTGCCTGCGATCGCGGTCGCTACCCTACCTCGCGTCAGATCATCCGATACGATGATCGAAACGTCGTACTTCTCGCCGATCTCGAGCAACGCGCCGCTCAATGTTTGCGATGCGATGGCAATTTCCTTGGTCTCGTTGCTTTGAGCAAAAGCTGGTGCGGCATAAGCAGTCATTGCCAATATTGAAGCAGCGCAAAGCATCATCCGGCTATGCCGGTTTGATGTCGTGATCGTCATTGTCGGAAAACCCCTTCTTTCGCTTCTCGCGAGTGATATGCAGTCTCATTCTAGTTAAAGACTCGCGTAGGCGAGGAAACGTCACATTTATTTTTGGTGAGGCTCAGACTGTCCAAACAGCTTCAATCGACACGTTCAGAATCAGCTACTCGACCGCCCGCTCTAGAACGATCAGCTGCGCCCCATCTTGCTCGGTGACTTCGACGGGCAGGGCAGCGTCAATTGTTGCAATAATGCTATCGACTTCGTTGCTCTTAAAGCGTCCCGACAAGGTAAGGCCGGAGGCGGAGGGATCGAGCCTCACCTCTCTGGTGCTAAACCGATTTATGTCGGCAATCACCTGAGACAATGGGGCTGAACGATACACAAGCTGCTCGGGTTGAGCAGGCCGCGTTGAGCTGGGCTTACGCTGGGTAACTGCAGGTTGAGAGCCCGCGTTTTTGCGCACTGGTAGTGCGAGATCCGTGAACTCGATTCCATCTCGAGTGAAGATGGCGTCACCGGCTGAGAGTGAAATAATGGCGCTTCCAGAAACCCCACCGCTGTCCTCGGAGCCAGGTCTCACATCGACTGACCCTTCGCGGACTCGCACTTCAAGGCCGCCATCACGCAATTGCGTATCAAACCAAGTGCCGGTCACGAAGACCGTCGCAGCGCCAGTTTGAACAACAAAAGGGCGTAAGCTGTCCTTTTCGACCCGAAACGACGCCGCGCCTGCGGTAAGAGCAAGGCGGCGCTCGGTATCGGAAAAGACAGCATCAAAACGTGACGCAGGCTTGAGGGAGATGCGACTCCCATCTGGCAATATTACCAGCTTTGTTGCCGTGTCAGATGAAGCAAACGAAAAACTCTTAAGTTCCTGCGATGACGTCCAGGAGGGAAAGACGCCTGTAAGCAGCATGCCTCCGGCCACCAGAGCCACGGCGAGCGACGCTGCAAGCGCGCGAGTACCAACGGCCTGAGAGTCTAACCTTAATCGATGAGTCCAGCGGTTTTCTGGGAAGCCCACAACATTCGTTTGCTTTGGAGTGTCGTTTAGATCGGGGCGTTCATATTCTCCCTTTTCCAACCGACCCCAAGCGATCTCGGCTTCCAGATAAGCCTCGCGATGCGCGATATCTGCTTCAAGCCAGTGCTTGAACTGCGCCTCTTCGTCCTGAGTAAGCCCTTCGTCTCGACGCGCACGCCATAGTTGCGCTGCGCTTGGCTCGAGTTCCAGATCTTCGATGGTGCTATTCACGATCGCGCACCTTTGTAGAACCTTTGGCCAGCGCCTTTGTGAGCTGTTCGGTTGCGATCGCGATATGCCGGACGGCAGAAGAACGGCTAACGCCATACTTCTGTCCTGCAGCTTCAGCAGACAGACCGTCGACCCGCTTTGCCAAAAATATGTTGCGACGACGCTCGGGCATGGAAGCAATCACCTCGGTCACGATCTCCATCTCCTCCCTCGCCATAAAGACTCGTTCGGCATCGATTTCGTCACATTCTTCGAAGAATGACTCCCGTTTTACCGTCTGGGCGTATTTGGAACGCACCTTCAGAGCACGAATTTCGGTGAGCATAAGGTTGCGCGCTGCAATCCACATGTAGTTCTTCAGATCATCAATTTGCTCGATATCCTCGCGCGCACTAAGGTTCGCAAAAGCACGCTGGACGACATCCTCTGGATCAGGTGGACCTTCGCCATACGTGGAGGTTAAAATCCCAACAATGCTGCGAAAAATGTCCTGATAAAGGCCCGATACCTGGCTGGCTTTTTGAACTTCATTAGTACCAACGGTGACTGATCCGCCATCGCATGATTCCGATGGAGAGCTGCTAGCGTCTTCTGATCGTTTCAACACGCCTGTTCGCCTCGCGCCTGCAAGGTCCGTATGTGAACGATGGAGTGCAAGAGGAAGATAGGAAGCGCCTTCAATCGGGTGTTGTGATTGATTATCATTACCCGATCCGGTCCATGTTGCCATAGTGCAATTCAAGAGTGTGCCGCTAAGTTGGATGTCGTTCATATCTCGCGGGACTTTGTGCATTGCATTCAATTAGCAAGCTGATGTCCGAATCTGGGTCGGTTGCTGACTGTCTGATTTTAATGGTGCCCAGTCGGACAAATGACATTCTGCAATCGACTTTGGCAAACGCGCCGAGAAGCACAGCCCACCTTCTGACGCCTCGTGAATCTGGCTCTTGAGCCCACCCGATAGTCCACCTTTTGACATGCGAAATTGTGAAAATCAATGTTCAGCTATGTTGCGGGCATTTCATACATAGCATTGTGAAATAAAGAGAAAAAATTCCAATATGTTCAACTATGTGAAAATCGCTGTGAGTCCTCTTCTGGGCACCATTTATACGCCTCTATTTAACTCATTGCCTCGATCGCCAACGGTGCGCTCACGACATCGACAAGCTCTCGATGTAGCTAGCTTCGGTGTTTAAGAGGCGCGGCTCGCAAAGGCGATTTACCGTCATTCTCTGTGCTCTGGTGATCTCAAATGGAGACAATTCCAAGAATGATAAGGTATTCCCTGAGAAGCAGTGCCATGCCCTACCATCACAAGTAGTCGGCCAAGGCCGTAATCCTGCTCATCCCTGAAGCAAGCTCAATAGGTGATACGCACAAGGCGCGCTGCTTGCCCTGCGAGGTCGCGCGCGGCATCGGTGGTATCGGCTTGCGCCAACGCCACGCCCATGCGCCGATAGGGGCGGGTGGTTGGCTTTCCGAATAGCCGCACATCCACGCGCGCATCAACTCCAATCGCATCGGCCAGGCCCTGATAGGCAAAGCTCTCGCTATCGCGGTCGGCCAGAATTACCGCTGAGGCGCCGGGCAGCGCTGCAATGCTATCGGGCACTGGCAAGCCCAGAACCGCGCGCGCATGCAAGTCAAACTCCGAAAGCGATTGGGTCGCCAGAGTAACCATGCCGGTGTCGTGTGGACGCGGGGAGAGTTCGGAGAAGATCACCTCATCTTCGCGCACAAAGAACTCGACGCCGTAGAGCCCCCAGCCGCGCCCTTCCCCCTGGAGCGCCTCCACAACCCTGCGGGCTATGGCCTGCGCTTGCTCTAACGCAGCGGCGGACATGGCAGCGGGCTGCCAGCTTTCTTGATAGTCGCCGCGTTCCTGGCGGTGTCCGATCGGCGGGCAAAAGGTGATGCCTCCAGCGTGGCGGACGGTGAGAAGCGTGATTTCGTAGTCAAAGGCAATGAACGCCTCAACGATCACACGCGCCCGGTCCCCGCGCATATTGGCAACAGCGTAATTCCATGCCTCTTCAAGCGCGTCTTCGTGAATGACCTTGCTCTGCCCTTTGCCCGAAGAGGACATGACCGGCTTAATCACGCAAGGGACCCCCATGTGCGCGGCGGCCTCGCGCACTTCATCAAGGCTGGTGGCATAACGATAGCGCGATGTCGTCAGCCCAAGCTCGCCGGCTGCCAGATCGCGGATCGCATCGCGGTTCATCGTCAGCTGCGCCGCGCGCGCAGAGGGGACGATTGCAAACCCATCGCCTTCCAGATCAGCAAGAACCTCGGTGCGGATTGCCTCCACCTCGGGCACGATGAGGTCGGGCTGGTGCTTGATCACGGCCGCGCGCAGGGCCTCGCCATCCAGCATCGAGAAGACTTCGGCTTCATCAGCCAACTGCATGGCCGGTGCTTGCGGATAGGCGTCGCACGCAATGACCCGTGCGCCCAGCCGTTTTGCGGAAATGGTGAATTCGCGCCCGAGTTCGCCCGAGCCTAGCAAGAGAATAGTCGATATGTGCGCCATGGCCGCTGCCTTAGCGCTGCCCTCGCTTAAGTCAAAGCGCCGCTCGCGTCAGGTTCGCGCCTAGATGAAACCGCTCGGCCACCTGCATCCCACCGCCGGCGCGCGCCAGCACCAATGCAAGCTCAGCCTGCCGCAAGGTCCAATCGACGTTGTTTTCGATCGGTGCGAGACCAGCGCTAGCAGAGAGTCGCGGGCCCCGTGAGGATGTCGTCAAGGTTAAGGAAGCAAACGTCTGCAACACATTTTGCGCCCATTTGCGGCTCGCTCTGTGCGAGAGGCCGGGCAGGATCACGCAGAAACGCTCCCCATCGAACTGTGCAAGCTCATAATCATCCTGCACCATCGTCTCAAGAAACTTTGCAAAACCCCATATTATCTCATCCGCTGTGCGTTGACCGTATTGCATAAAGACGGCCCGCATTCGGTCCACTTCAAACAGCGCCATTGCCCCCACCTGTCCGCTTGCCAGCTGGCGCCTGAGGGTCGCGAAAAAGGCGTGACGATTAGCAAGGCCAGTGAGCGGATCAATGAGGGCGCGCGAATAGATCTCGCCTTCGAGCGCTCGCAGCCGCTCTACTGATCGCAGGAGCCCGAGCGCACCAGCAACCTCACCGTTTTCATCGCCAATGGCGCGCAGGCTGAGCGCGTACCATGTGTTGGACGGGCGATGTGATTGCGGGTCTTTGATGACGGGCTGGCTCACTGGAAACTCAAGCCAGTCTACCGTTCCACCCTCATCGACGGAGCCAGAAAGAACAAGCGCGATATGGTCCTTAAGGAGCGATGCGTGATCACGCTGAGCGAGGTCCGTCAAATGCGGTTTGAGCAGCCATTGCGACAGATCATATCCTATTTCCGAGAGGTTTGCCGACGCGGTTTCGATAAAGCCGCCTGGATCAATCCGAACGACGATATCACCTGTCGAGTCCTCCAATAGTCCGTGTAAGGCGGCCCCTTCCGCCAAATTCATGCGCATTCGCATCTTTGCAGTGCCCCTGACTTATGCTCACTTCCCCCGGGCTGCGAGTTTCGATTTTTAGCCAGGGAACTAATATTTCCGTCGCGGAAAGTCATTATTTGCAGACTTTCGTCTGTCGACGAGTAAATAAGTAAATTCCACTAGTTAACTTGACTAAAATTCGAATCACAGCCGAGTGCTGTTTACCATATTTTGTCTGGTGCGTTTGACAATTTACGTAGAGTCAATTAGGCTACGCTCACACTTCAATCATAATCCGTACTTTAGAGGGGTGCGTGCGGTAGGCCGTGGCAATTCTAAGCCGGCATTCCTGCACGATCGCGGAATGCTGTTCGTCACCCATCCGCTCTTCGAGCTCCTTGACGTTAACGCCCAGAACCTGCGCAATCGGCTCAAGGCGGTCGGGCAAGGGGCGCGCCTTACCCTTTTCCCAGGCCCAAACGGTGGGCTTGCTGACCCCGAGTACAGAGGCCACCTGCGCCAGCGTCAATCCGCGCTCTCGGCGCAGGCGGTTGAGCTTCACTCCAAGAGGTTCAATCGGCGCCCTCAATGTGGGCACCAGATCGCTGGCTGCAGGCGCATCGGAGCGCAGTTCGATCGCTGCCAGCGTCTTTTGATCGAGCTCCTGCTCGAACGCGCAGCCAAACAGTGCACCGCTCTGCCACACCACCACTGCGCGCACCGCACCTACCTCGGGCAGATCAAGGATGAGCCCTTCATCGACAGCCAGCGAGCTCTCGGTTTCCATCAGCAAACCAGCGGCCGAGATGTTGTGAATAACAACATTCTCCTCCAAGCCGCCCGGAAGTACACCACTTGCCTCCAGGAACAGGGCGCGGCGCTCGTGCCTGCGTGCATCTGGGCGGCCTTCGCGTTTCTGGCCGCTTTCGAGGTGGGCTTTGAAAGCCATGGATTGCATCTCCTGCCTTGGGTGGAGAGCTATCCGTCCGGCTGAAAGCCTTAAGGTCAGGTTAGAAACTATGCCTAACAGAGGCCAAACGTGATCCTAATGCGGTTTACTGGCGCACCCTTGCTCATGCGACCCCGCTAAGGCGCCATCAATCGCTTGCATCAAGTCCATAGGCGGTGTGCAGCACGCGCACGGCAAGCTCGGTCTCGTCTTCGTCGATCATCACGCTGACCTTGATCTCCGAGGTAGAGATCGCCTGAATGTTGATCCCGCGATCCGAGAGCGAGCGGAACATGGTGCTTGCCACGCCCGCATGGCTCTTCATCCCCACGCCCACCACGCTGATCTTTGCGATCTGGCTGTCGGTGATGATGCGGTTGAAGCCGATGAGGTCGCGCCGGTCCTCAAGCAAGGCCTGAGCGCGCGCGAGGTCCGCTTGCGGCACAGTGAAGGTCACGTCGGTCTCACCCTTGTCGCGGCCCACGTTCTGGATGATCATGTCGACGTTGATGCTCGCTTCGGCCAGCGGCTCGAAGATGTGCGCCACCGCGCCCGGCTTGTCCGGCACGCGGGTAAGGATGACCTTGGCCTCGGTCTTGTCATGCGCGATCCCCGTCACAAGCTGGCGTTCCATCAGGCCCTTCTCCACCATTTCGTTCATTTCATCTTCGGAGACGATCAGCGTCCCGAGCAAATCATCCGCTGAAGCATTGGCTGCGTCATCGACAAAGCTGGAGAGCACCTGCAAGCGCACCCCTGCCTTCATAGCGAGGCCAACCGAGCGGGTCTGCAACACCTTGGCGCCCACGCTCGCCAGTTCGAGCATCTCTTCATAGGTCACCGCCTTGAGCTTGCGCGCCTTGGCTACGATGCGCGGGTCGGTTGTGTAGACCCCGTCCACATCGGTGTAGATATCGCAGCGATCCGCGCCCACCGCCGCCGCAATGGCGACAGCCGAGGTGTCAGACCCGCCGCGGCCCATTGTCGTGATCCGGCCTTCGTGGCTCACCCCCTGAAAGCCCGGGATCACCGCGATCTCACCCTCTTCAAGCGCAGCCATCATTTCGGGTGCGTCGATGGATTCCACCCGCGCCTTGGCGTGGGCTTCGATGGTGCGGACGGGCAATTGCCAGCCCAGCCAGCTGCGCGCTTTCTCTCCCAGCGATTGCAGCGTCAGCGCAAGCAGCCCGCTCGTCACCTGTTCGCCGCTTGCAGCGACGACATCGTATTCGGCCGGATCGTAGAGCGGGTTGGCCTCGCGGCAAAAGCCCACCAGCCTATCCGTCTCGCCTGCCATTGCGCTAACCACAACGGCCACTTCATTGCGCACTCCGTCGCGCCCTGCGGCTTGCGCGCGCACAAGTCCGGCGACGCGGCGAATGCGCTCGGTCCCGGCCATCGAGGTGCCGCCAAACTTCATGACGATCCGCTGCGCTCGCGCGGCTTGAAGGGTGTCACTGGCCAAGAGAGGCAAGCTCCTGCTGGTTAGGTTCCTCGCGCGCTGTTAAGGACACCCCATGGGAAACGCAAACACCACGATACGGCCCGAGGAGGCCGCCTTCTTTTCCGAGCTCGCCCGCGACTGGTGGAACCCCAGAGGCAAGATGGCGAGCCTGCACGAGGTCAACCCCGTGCGGCTTGAGTTTCTGCGCGACGCGATTGACGCGCATTGGACCGGCTCGAGCGGTTCGGCGAGGCCGCTTGCAGGCAAGGCCGCGCTCGACATTGGCTGCGGCGCTGGCCTGTTGTGCGAGCCGCTCGCTCGCCTTGGAGCTGATGTCACCGGCGTTGATGCTAGCGCCGAGAATGTCTCTGTCGCCGCGTCCCACGCCGAGGCGATGGGCCTCGACATCCGCTATATGGCGGGCGATGTGGCCAGCCTCGATATCGGCACTTTCGACCTTGTCACATGCGTCGAGGTGATCGAGCACGTAGCTGACAAGCGCGCCTTCATCGCCGACGTCGCTGCACGCCTTTCGCCGGGCAGCCTTCTCGTCATGTCCACGCCCAACCGCACCGCAGCCAGCCGCGTTCTGCTGGTGGGCGCTGCCGAGGCCATCGGCTATGTTCCCAAAGGCACCCATCACTGGCGCGACTTCATCACGCCTGAGGAGTTTGAAGAGCTCCTCAACGAGGTCGGCCTTGAGGTGATCGACCAGCGCGGCATCGCCTATCGCCCCGACAAGGGCCTGCACATCTCGAACGACACCTCGATCAACTACATCCTTTCAGCTCGACACAAGGCCTAATCAGCCGCCTCTGCATCGAGCCTATCGTTAAGCAGCGCGACCAGCTCCTTCACATTGTCGACGAAGAACCCATCCGCCCCGCTCGCGATGGCGGCGTTCCAGAGCGGTTCGTAATTGCCTTCCTCCGCGTCGCCGCCTGCCGAGCGCAAAGCTGCGGGCAGGAAGCCGTTCTCCTTGCGCAGCGTCCAGGGATGGATCGCCAGACCTGCTGCATGCGCGTTCTCAACGAGGCCCGTCGGCTCCAGGGTATCCTGATTGATCACATGGCCCATCCACGGGCCAATCCCGTCAGCATAGGTCGCAATCTCGGCCAAGCCCGTAGGCGTCAGCATGTCCGCCCAGCGCATGCTCGGTTCATCATAAGGCCCGCCAAACGGAGCAATAAGCAACACCAAAGGCGTATCCACCAGCTGGTTAAGCCTTTGCAGCGGGCCCACCTCGAAGACCTGGATGAAGACTGATGCGTCTGCTCTATCAAGGTCGAACTTGCGAAGCTCGATAACGAGCAGGTCGACCACGTCGATACCCTCCTGCTCCAGCATCAGCGTGGGATGCTTGAGTTCAGGGTAGAGCCCGATCGTGCGGCCCGTCTCCGCCTGTTTGGCGCGCATCAGCTGGACGATCTCGGCAAAGGTCGGGACCTGATAGAGCCCGTTATACTGCGCGCTTCCCGGCCGCGATCCGCCCACGCGTTCGCGGGCGCGCAGGGTGCGCAGTTCGGCGAGAGTGAAGTCTTCGGAGAACCATCCGGCGACCTGCTGGCCTTCGACCATTTTGGTGCGGCGGCGGTCTTCGAATTCCTCGCGTGAGGCAACGTCCGTCGTGCCCGAAAGCTCGTTTTCGTGGCGCGCAACCAGTTGCAGATCCTTCGTCACCACCAGATCAGGCTCGATGTAATCCGCGCCTTGGTCAATCGCGCGCTCATAGGCGGCGAGCGTGTGCTCGGGCCGATCCCCGCTGGCGCCGCGATGAGCGATGATGAGCGGCCACAGCTTCTCCCGCGCAACCTTGGCAGTGTTCTCCGGATCGGAGTCAGCCGAAGCATGCACGGGCGTCATGAGAGCAAGTGCGCCAAATGCAAGACTTACAAGAGAGCTGCGGACCATTCATCTTCCTTGAAACCTATGAGGATGCCGCCCCCTGAAGCACTGGCATACTCCACCACTGGACGCTTGATCATGCTGGGGTGCTGCACCATCAGTGCGACAGCCGTGTGACTGTCCCAGGCCTTGGCCTTTTCCTCATCGGAGAGCTTGCGAAAGGTCGTGCCGCGTGTGTTGAGCACCACATCCAGCCCCTTATCCGCAATCCACGTCTCCAGTTTGTCAGCGTCCGCCCCCTCTTTCTTGTAGTCGTGAAAGGCATAGTCGAGCGCGTTTGCATCGAGCCACTTACGCGCCTTTTTGACCGTGTCGCAATTGGGGATGCCATAGAGGTCAAGGCTCATGATCAGTCGGTTTCCCTCCAGAATGTAGGAGACACAGGTTACACAGTCCAAAAACCGAAAAACCCCATCGCCCTGCCAAATTCAAAGGGCATTTGCGAGTCAGCGAGTCGGCTTATCATCATTGCCCACCGGCTTAACGCGTTGAGCGCGTGTAGGACAGAGGCAGAGCGCAGTGGACGCGCGCGCGAGTTTAGGTTAACCTTTAATACAATTATTCTGCGTAGTCTCACGTCGGAAACGGAGCCCTTATGTCGAAAGTCACGCTTAATCTTGCCGCCGGCCTTGCAGCCATCGGCCTCGCCCTCGCTCCGGCGGCGGCTAATGCGAAGACCCGCGCGAGCGACAGCCAGGCCCGTTACACGCCTGCCGCAGCGCAATCTGCTCAATCACAACCGGGCGAAGGACGCGCGGCAAAAGGCGAAAAGATCGTCGGCGGGGCCGACTTTCTCGTCGGCTTCCTGGTCGGACTTTGGGCAGGGGGCATCGTCGTGATCGCGGCTGACGTTGGCGATAGCGACAATCAGAACCAGTCACCCGGAGCCAACTGACAAAACCGCGCCAACTGGCCGCTAGCGCGCAAGATGCGCGTCGGCGATCGCCACCGCCAGAGCATCCGCTGCATCCGCCCCTGCCACCACAGCGCCAGGCAGCAGCACTTTGATCATCGCAGCAACCTGGTGTTTGTCTGCGCCGCCTGTTCCAACCACCGCCTGCTTGACCCGCCGCGCCGCGTGTTCGTTCACCGGAATGCCAGCCGCGCCGCACTCCGCAAGCACCGCGCCGCGAGCTTGAGCGAGTTTGAGCGTCGATTGCGGGTTCTTGTTCACAAACACCTCTTCACACGCCGCCCGGTCCGGCGAATGCGAAGCGAGGACGGCGCAAAGTTCAGCCTGAAGCATGGCAAGCCGCTCAGCCATAGGCGCTTTGGCATCGGTTGGGATCTGACCATTGGCGATATGCGACAGGCACGAGCCTTCGCTGCGCACCACGCCCCAGCCAGTGCAGCTGAGCGATGGGTCAAGGCCGAGGATGATCATGCGATCGGCTTAGGCCGCTTGGCGCACGCGGCGCACAAGATTGACGACGATCGCCGCGCGGATGAGGACGCTGACGCCAAGGCCCAAAGCGTGTTGGTCCAAGCGCGCGGGGATCAGCGCAAAGGCAGCCGCTGCCAAAGGTGCGAACACAAACGCAGATGTGATTACACCCGGATTGAGCTCACGCCGCGCTAGAGCCATCATGACATGACTGAGCGCGTTGATAGCGATCAGCCAAATGGCGCAAATCCCCCAAGCCGCATCTTCCAAAAGCACCGCCGCCGTTAAGGCCACCACGTTCAAGCCCCAGACGCCCGGCAGGTTGATCCAAACCACATCCGCCTGGGTAAGCCCTTCGGTCCCGCTAAGCACCTGTTCGTTGATATAGCGGCGAAACCGGTCATTTGTATGCTCTTCAAGCTGGTGCAATCGATAGGCTGGCCCGGCAAGGAAGATCAGCAGGACGGGCAAAGAAAAGCTCATCGCCAGCGGGAGAAAAAGCAGCGCCTCGCTTACCAGGATGAATGCTGCGCCACGCACCCAGTTGGCTACCAACCAATCAAGAGCGCCACGCCACGTCATAACCCAACCATGAACCCCAGCCGCCAGGCGATAGCGATCAGGAACGCGGCCCCCAAGGCCAAAGCAAGAGCCCATGCAGACCAGGTCATAACGTGCGCCCTTTACAGGCTCTCTGCCACCGCATCGGGGATCTCGTAATTGCCCCAAACGGTCTGCACGTCATCATCATCTTCGAGCGCATCGATGAGCTTCAACAGCGTGCCCGCACCCTTTTCGTCCATCTCAACAGAGAGGTTGGGCTTCCAGGCGAGCTTCACCTCCTTGGCCTCGCCCAGCGCCGCTTCGAGCGCTTTAGAGACCTCGTGCAGGTCTTCAGACGCGGTCCAAATCTCGTGGCCGTCTTCCGAAGAGGCGATATCCTCTGCCCCCGCTTCGAGCGCGGCTTCAAGGACCTTTTCCTCATCCCCCGCCTCAGGCCCGTATTCGATATAGCCCAGCCGCTCAAACCCGTGCGCGACCGAGCCTTCGGTGCCCAGATTGCCGCCATTCTTGCTAAACGCGGTGCGCACGGCGGTTGCAGTGCGGTTGCGGTTGTCGGTCAGCGCTTCGACGATGATCGCGCTGCCACCCGGGCCATAGCCTTCATAACGCACCTCTTCGAAGGTCTCGTCATCGCCGCTCGTCGCCTTGTCGATCGCGCGCTGGATGTTGTCCTTGGGCATGGACTGCGCTTTGGCGTTGTTGACCGCGAGGCGCAGGCGCGGGTTCATGTCGGGATCGGGCATGCCCATTTTCGCCGCCACGGTGATTTCGCGGCTGAGCTTGGAAAACAGGTTCGAGCGTTTCTTGTCCTGCGCACCCTTGCGGTGCATGATGTTTTTGAATTTGGAATGGCCTGCCATGGAAACTCTTCTGTCGGTAAGCTTTAAGGGGAACGGCCCCGGATCGATACAGGCGCATTAGCCGCTTCAAGGATATGACGACAAGCCCTCTCACCCCAACCGAGATTGAGCGCACCTTTGGCGATTTGGCGCCGGTGCCTCCCCCGGCCACAATGCTTGGCGAGTGGGGGCGGTTTGGCGGGTTTTTGAAGCGCCCTTACCTGCCCGATGCACGAGGGCGCGAGCTCGGAAAGCTGCGCGCGGTGGGCCGGATGCTCGCGCTAGACATGATTGTGATGGTGGTGCTTTTGACGCTGATTGGCGCGGCGAGCGCTTTTGGCTTTGAGCTGCCTGACAACGTCAACAACGAACTGGGGCTCACCTTCGGCGCGATTGTGCTGGTGGTGGTGATTGCGCCGGTTCTCGAAGAGCTGATCTTTCGCAGCTGGCTCACCGGCCGGCCAGCGGTGATGGCGGCGGTTGCGGTGAGCGTGATTGGCTTTGGCGCGGTGCCCTATGGGTTCAGCCAGATGGATCCGGAGCAATCCATACCGCTCTTGTTGGCCGTGGGGCCGCTTGTTGCCATGGTCGCCGCGCCCTTATCGGCTTACCTGCTCCTGAGCCGCCCGATGCCGCGCTGGTTTATCGCTGGCTTCCCGGTGTTTTACTGGCTCAGCTGCGCTGGCTTTGCGCTGGTCCACCTTGCCAATTACACCGAAGGCTCGCTGGTGTTTCTATTGCCGCTGGTGCTGCCGCAATTGGCGCTGGGAACCATGCTTGGCTATTTGCGCGTCCACTATGGCCTCGCCCCTGCCATTGCGCTGCACGCCAGCCACAATGCACTGCTATTCTGGCTCGCAATCCTTGGCAAAAGCCTTGAGGCCGCGGGTTAGACCTTCACCGCCGTTCCGCTGGCCGAGACCATCAGCATCGAGCCGGTGTCGCCAACCACCTCGTAATCGAGATCAACGGCCACCACTGCGTTGCAGCCACGCTGCGCGGCTTCGGCTTGCAATTCCGCGATTGCCTCATCGCGCGCCTGCTTGAGAATGCGCTCATACGATCCCGAGCGCCCGCCCACAATATCGCGGATATTGGCAAACAGATCGCGAAACAGGTTCGCGCCCACGATCACCTCACCAACGACGATGCCACTATATTCCTGGATCGGATGGCCCTCGATTGTGGGGGTGGTGGTGACAATGACGCTGCGCGCGTCCTTCCAGGGTCCGGGCATGCTCAATCCTCCTTGGCCAAATCTATTACAAAATTAAGTGTATTGCTTATATAATACACAAGTGTCGCCAATTCAACGGCACGGCGCGTGTTGGAGGCACTCAAAAGTAACCTTTTAACCCATCCCAAGCGCGGCCTTGTAGGTCTCAAGGATGGTTTCCTGCTCGCTGCGATCATCCGGCTTCATTTTGCGAAGGCGCACGATCTGACGCATGATCTTGGTGTCATAGCCCACCGCTTTCGCCTCAGCGTAAACATCGCGGATATCATCAGCGATGCCCTTCTTCTCTTCTTCGAGGCGTTCAATGCGCTCGATCAACAGGCGCAGGCGGTCATCGGTGGCTTCGGCCATCTTTGGGGTTTCTCCATTTGGGAATTGATTCGTTCAAGTGGGCCTAGCTTTGCGGGGTTGCTGCGTGAAGAGGTGCACGGCTTTGCCTCGCGGAAAAATCCTTGGGCGAGCGCCAATGCTGCGCTTCATTTGCCGCTGTATTATTCTTATGATACACCTTAAAAATCTATGACAGGAGTCTCCCGCATGAACCGCTTTGCCTTTGCCGCCCTTGTTCTGCTCAATGGCGTGCCTGCCACTGCGCACGCCTCTGCTCTGCCCGCCGCGTCAGATCCGAACCTCGCCAGCCCATACGAAACCCGCAAGGATGCAATCGAACCGGTTGAGAAAATTGCGGTCGATGGCGCGTTTCAGGTATCGGTCTATACCTCTTCGGATGAGCCCAATGTGCAGTTCCACGGCCCGCCTGAAATGGTCGCCGATGCCGAGGCCCGGATCGAGAACGACACGCTGGTTATTGCGTTCAAGGACAACAAGCCCTGGAGTTGGAATGCGGGCGCAGGCGTGAATGTCTCTGTCAGCCTGCCAAAAGTCAGCGCGGTCTATGCAGGCTTGGGCCGAATATCGGTGATGCAACCTGCAGTCGACGAATTCACCGCGATCACCACTGGAGCCGGGCGCATCAATGTCGAGCAGCTTGCCGCCGCCAACGTCATCGCGTCGACCGGCGGCTCGGGATCGATTGAGCTTGAGGGCACTTCGGACCACTCCGAACTGGTAATTGGCGGCGCGGGATCCATAGATGCCAAGCGGCTACGCAGCGCCAAGGCCGACATCGGGGTTGCCGGGGCGGGATCGGTCTATGCCGATGTCGCAAACGCGGCTACTGTTGCACGGCTTGGCGCGGGCAAGGTTGAGATCGTGGGCGGCGCCACTTGTCTTGTTTCACCGCCCTCCCGCAAAAGCGGTGTGGAGTGCCGCTAGGGCGCGACCCTTCCTGAAGGCCGCCGGCCTCAGTCTTTTGCGTTCTTGGCGATGCTCGCTTCCATGCGCGCCAATTGCTCCTCAGTGGCCGGGCTTTGGCGGGTGGCCTTCCACTCCTCTTGCGGCATGCCGTGGATCAGCGCGCGCGCTGCCGCCTTTTCCCCCTCATAGCCTGCATCGCGAATCCAGTCGGCGAGGCAATTGCGGCAAAAGCCTGCAAGCCCCATCAGATCGATGTTCTGCGCGTCGTGGCGGTGGCGCAGATGGCGCACCAGCCGGCGAAACGCCTCGGCCGCCTGTGCATCGTCCAGACTATCGAGCGCGTCGTGTCCCTCAGCCATAATTCCATGTATCTCCACTGATATGTCGTTGTCTTGCAAGACAGCTATGCCATACCATCATGCGTGTTGGGAGGGATCATGAACACGCAAGCACCAGTGACCGCAGGTAAAGATCAGAGCGGGCGCTCGATCACCCGGATCGATCCGCGCGGGCGCAAGGTGAAGATCCTTGCAACCGTCGGCCCGGCCAGCCGCTCGCCCGAAATGCTGCGCCGCCTGTTTCGCGCCGGTGCCGATGCCTTCCGCGTCAATATGAGCCACGGCGATCACGTCGATCACTCTGCCGCGATCAAGGCGATCCGCGCGCTTGAGCGGGAATATGGCCGCCCCATCGCGATCCTCGCCGATCTCCAAGGGCCCAAGCTGCGCGTCGGCGAATTTGTCGGCGGTAAGGCAGTGATCCGCTATGGCGGGCATTTCAGCTTGGACCGCGATCCTTCGCCCGGTGATGACAGCCGCGTGTGCCTGCCCTACCCCGAGCTCTTCGGCATTCTGGAGCGCGGCCAGCGCCTCGTCATCAATGATGGCAAGATCCGCCTGATCGTGCGCGAGGCGGATGAGAACCGCATCCGCTGCTCCGCTGAAGTCGGCGGCGTGATCTCGGACCGCAAAGGCGTCAACGTGCCCGATGCTGAAGTGCCAATCCCCGCGCTGACTGACAAGGACCGGAAGGATCTGGCCTTCGCGGTTGATCAGAGCGTCGATTGGATCGCGCTCAGTTTTGTCCAGCGCCCGGAGGACATGGCCGAGGCCCGTCGGTTGATCAGCGCAGCCAAGAGCGGTCAGGGCCCGGCTTTGTGTGCCAAGATCGAGAAACCCAAGGCGGTTGAGCGCCTTGCACAAATTATCGAGCTTTCCGATGCGATCATGGTGGCGCGCGGCGATCTGGGCGTTGAGCTTGAACCGCACGAAGTCCCGCCGCTGCAAAAGCGCATCGTTGCCGCGAGCCGCAACGCAGGCAAGCCGGTGATCGTGGCGACGCAGATGCTCGAAAGCATGATCGAAAGTCCCTCACCAACGCGCGCCGAGGTCTCTGACGTTGCCAACGCCGTTTACGACGGAGCCGATGCGGTGATGCTCTCTGCCGAGAGCGCGGCGGGCGAATGGCCCGAGGAATCGGTCGCCATGATGCACCGTATCGCGCTGCAAGTGGAGCGCGATGAGGAATATCGCGCCCGCGTGCGTTTTTCCGACACGCCCCCCGATGCGACCACTGCAGATGCTCTGGCGCACAGTTGCATGACCATCGCTGACACAGTGCCGATCAGCGCAATCACCGTGTTCACCTCAAGCGGCTCCACCGCGCGGCGGGTCGCGCGCGAACGTCCGGGAACGCCGATGCTCGTCCTCACCCCCAGCGTGCGCACCGCGCGCCGCGTGGGCCTGTTATGGGGCGCTCACGCAGTGGCGACGAAGGATATCGGCAGCTTTGAGGAGATGATCGCCAAGGGCAAACGCATGGCGCTGCGCCACGGCTTTGGCGAGGCTGGCTCCAAGCAGATCGTGCTGGCAGGCGTGCCCTTCGGAACACCGGGCGCGACCAACCTCTTACATATCGTGACGCTTAAGGGCGACGAGTTGGAGAAGCATGGGAAGTGAGGATGCGATAGGCTCGATTGCGGCCGTGTGCTAACCTTGCAAAACGCCTTAAGGGTTGTCCCAAGCCGTCACCGTGCGATGCGCGGCGCTTGATTCCTCGGCCAGTCGCAGAACCTTTGCTTGCTTCCGCGATACTTAACGCCCGGCGGTTGCAAGAATCGGAGCAGTGAGGCCTTTTGTTTTTAGGGGACAGAGCAATATAACTCTCAAGTGTTGTCGAGATTTTGTACTATTAGTGTTATCAGGCGTCTTGTTTCTGCAACGTCCGAATGGTCATACCTTCGCATCATGGGTTTGCAAAGCGCAGTCGAGGAGTTTCTGATGAACCGGAATATGATTTTTGTCGCAGCGGCTCTTGGAGTTGCGACCCTTTCTGCGCCGGCGAATGCTGCAACGCTTATCGGTGATGAAGTGAATGTAGAGTTTACCATTTCCCCTAACGCTCTTGGTTCCGGTTTTGTGCAGCTCGGTGGCCCCGCTGTCGTTGGTTCAGGCGTGGAGTTAACTGGGTCTTTTACTGACGTTTTCAATCAGGATTGGACTTTCGATTTTGACGTAACGTCAGAAAGTCTCATAGTTGATATTGCTGGTTTTCGGCCGGGTGGAAATGCGAATATTGACGGAATATCGAACTTGGTTTCGTTCAGCCTTACTGGCGTTGACCAAGCCGGTATTTGGGCGCTGGATAGCTTTAGTGGCCCAGGGTCGGCGGGCCCGCTTAACGCGCTAGACTCGACGAACGGTCAGCTGTCGTTCAATTTGTCGGGCTTTCGAGACGGACAAACATACCAGTTTGGCTTCACACCATTCGCTTCAACAATCCCGGAACCGACGACATGGATGCTGCTACTGCTTGGTTTTTTCGGAATTGGCAGTGTGCTCCGCAGACAGCGCATCGCTCCCTTGAGATCCTCCGCAGACGTTCGTTTCGGTTTCTAGTCGTCTGACTTGCTAAACAAGGTGATCGGCAAGGTGCCTCCGCTCGCAACAAGCGCAATTCAGCAATACTATTCTATTTGATTTGAGGCTTCTGGACATTTTTCGTCGTGAAGTCTCGCGCATCTCTCGGGCACGGCTTCACATGTTGCCCTAAATTATTCGATGAATTGCTTATGTTCGATACCGCGGCTGTACTTTGACCTGTGCCCGTTCCTTGTAGAATTGGGCGCCTAACCAGCGGCTCTTTCCAGCCGCGCCTTCACCTCAGCCTCGCCGATGAGCGGGAGCAGCTCGCCCATGTCGGGCCCGTGGTTCATGCCGGTGAGCGCCTGGCGCAGCGGCAGGAACAGCGCCTTGCCCTTGCGCCCCGTGCTGGCCTTTAGCGCTGAGGTCAGCGCGCCCCACGGATCTTCACCCCATTGAAGCGACCCGGCCGCCTCGGCCAGATAGGCCTTGTCCTCGGGTGTGAATTCAACCCGCTCAATCGGGCCGGTGACCAGCTGCCACCACTCACCCACCTCAAGCAGAGTTGCGACATTGGGGCGCAAGGCGTGCCAGCCTGCCTCATCCATTCCATCAGGTAGGCGATCCTTGACGGCAGCGTAGTCCATCTGGTGGACAATCGCGGAGTTGACCCGCTCGAGCTCAGCATCGTCGAACTTGGCGGGCGCACGGCCGAAGGTGGACAGGTCAAAGGTCTCAAGCAGCTTGGCACGCTCCGCAATCGGCTCGACCGGCAGCGATGTGCCCAGCCGCGCCAGCAGCGCGATAATCGCTTCCGGCTCAATCCCGCGCTCGCGAAACGCGTCGCAGCCCAGCGAGCCCAAGCGCTTGGAGAGTTTGCCCTCCTTGCCCATCAACAGCGCTTCGTGCGCAAAGGCGGGCGGCTCGGCGCCGAGCGCTGTAAACATCTGGATCTGCACCGCGGTGTTGGAGACATGGTCTTCGCCGCGCAGGACCTGGGTCACCCCCATCTCGATATCGTCCACCGTGCTGGGCAGCATGTAGAGCCACGATCCGTCCGCACGCCGGATGACGGGGTCAGAAAGCTGGGCGGGGTCAAACTTGGCACGCCCTCGCACGCCGTCTTCCCAAGCGATGGCTTCTTCATGATCGAGCTTGAAGCGCCAGTGGGGCGTGATGCCCTCGGCCTCTTTTGCCGCGCGCTCCTCCTGCGTCAGCTTCAGCGCCCCGCGATCATAGATGGGTGGCAGACCGCGCCCCAAGAGGACCTTGCGCTTGAGCTCCAACTCCTGGCTCGTTTCGTAAGCGGGATAGATGCGGCCCGCCTCTTTCAGGCGCTCAAATGCCGCCTCGTAGCGGTCAAGCCGCGCGGACTGGCGCTCTTCTTTATCCGGATTGATCCCGAGCCAAGCGAGGTCCTCGCGGATCGCTTCGACATACTCCTGTTTGGAGCGCGCGGCATCGGTGTTGTCAATGCGCAGGAGAAACTCCCCGCCCGAAACTTGCGCGAGCATCCAATTGTGGAGCGCGGTGCGGATGTTGCCGACATGCAGACGGCCGGTGGGCGAGGGGGCAAAGCGGGTGATGGTCATGATCGCGCGCAGCGATAGACAGCAGCGCGCGCGCCCGCAAGCAAGACGAGACCTAAAGGACCACGCCCAGGATCAGGCGGCGTGCATCTCGGCCAAGACCAGCGCGAAGACAGCATCCCACAAACGCCCCTCGCGCTCAGGCCTTATAAGGCCGTGCACTTGCTGTTCGAAGCCGACCCGGTCGCGTGCCACTGCGCAGTCAATCACGCTTGCAAGCGTGGCCTCATCATGGGTGAGGCACTGGCAACAAAAGCGCGAGACATGGATGTCTTCAGGCCACGTTGCGGTGACGGCCTGCGACAGAGCGAGCGCTTTGGCGGCAATCTCCACGCTTCCCAGGCGCGCGGTCAGCTCAGGGATAGGATCGCGTCGCGCGCGTTCATGCAAAGCAATGAGGCGCAACGAATAGATAAAGCGCGAGGCGATCGGACCGAACGCCTCAATCCGGGGGACCTGAGCGAGGTCTTCGATAACGCGCGAGGCAAGTGCAGATTTGCGAACGGGCTTGGTCAAGCGGGGCCTCCTTAAGGCTGGGCTCTCCTATCTACCAACTCGCGAACGATTATCAATAGCAAAATCCACAGCCAGCTATTTCGGCTTAACCACAAAACTGTGCTCGATATACAAAAACACTTCGGTCTGGCTCGCCTGCTTGAAGTACAGTTCGGAATCGAGGCCACGAACCTCGATCCCGTAGTCGCTCCCAAACATCGCCGCATAGCTCTTCGCTTCCTCGGCAATCTCCTTGACCACGGCGCTGCGATATTGGTCAGGATTGTCGATTGCGAGCTCGGTGGAGCCGGTCTCTATGTAGGATCGGCCCGTTGCAGGGATGGTCTTCTTGAAGCTGTCCACCAGCTCGTCAACCTCGTCGACGCCCTTGAACGAGCCGCCCACCGGCAGGCGGGCGTAGAGCCTGACGCGCGTTGTATCGGGGCGGCCACCACGACGATAGGTGAGCAGATCGTCCATAGAATCGAGGGTAAGCGGAGACAACGTGTACTCGCCCGCAACCAGCTTGATCCCAGCCGCTTCAGACTGTTCAATCATGGCTTTGAGCACCGCGTCCACCTCAGCCTTGCGAACCGAAGATTCGCGCGAATCCGAATTTACATAGATGGGCTTCACGAAATAATCCGCCTTTCGTGTCAGGCCAATCGCAGATTGCTCGTCATCGTAATATCGGTCGAAATCGTCGCGCTCGGACCGTGTTGCGGTGACGATGACCGCGCCCACGTCGTCCTGTGCGGCTGCCATATCCGATGCAATCATCGCCATTCCCGCAGCCATAATACTCGCGGTTGTGCACAAGTGTTTCAGCATAAGTCCCTCCCTTGATGAAAACAGACTACCGCCTTGCACAATAAAGAAAACCCCGCCCAAGCGCCCGATAATCGGGTGGCTCAGGCGGGGTCTTCAAAGACCTAAGTCTGTTCCGGCTTATTCAACCGCAGGCGTGTCAGCTTCTGAGGAAGCGCCACCCATGGCCGCCTTCATGGCTTCCTCGGACGATACCGGATCAGCGGCAGGCTCTTCTTCCACCGCATTGGCGGCGGCGAGCGCTTCCTGCTGCTTTTTCCACTGCGCCTTCAATGCGGCGTCACGGCTGGAGGCGGTCACACGCATGCGGTTCATGCCCGCACCAGTACCTGCCGGGATAAGACGGCCCACGATTACGTTCTCTTTCAGACCGATCAGCGTGTCCTTCTTGCCCTCAACCGAGGCCTGCGTGAGCACACGCGTCGTCTCTTGGAACGAAGCCGCCGAGATGAAGCTGCGGGTCTGCAAGCTCGCTTTGGTGATCCCGAGCAGGATCGGCGTGCCTTCAGCCGGCTCCTTGCCCTTGCCAAGCTTGGCGTTGATCTCGAGCATTTCCGCCAAGTCAACCTGTTCGCCCGGCAGCAGCGTGGTGTCGCCGCCCTTTGTGATCTCAACCTTCTGCAGCATCTGGCGAACGATCACCTCGATGTGCTTGTCGTTGATCTTCACACCCTGCAGTCGGTAAACCTCCTGGATCTCGTTCACGAGATACTCGGCCAGGGCCTCGACGCCCATGACTTCAAGGATATCGTGCGGGTTGGGCGAACCGGAGATGAGCGTATCGCCCTTCTTCACAAAGTCACCCTCCTGCACGTCGATCACCTTGGTCTTGGGGATCAGGTACTCGACGCGGTCGCCCTCTTCTGGAACGATCGCGATCTTGCGCTTGGCCTTGTATTCGCGGACGAATTCGATCTTGCCCGAAATCTTGGCGATAATCGAGACATCCTTGGGCATGCGCGCTTCGAAGAGCTCGGCCACACGCGGCAGACCACCCGTAATATCGCGGGTCTTGGCTGCCTCACGACTGGCACGCGCGAGGATGTCGCCCGCTTCAACCGCCTGTCCGTCTTCGACCGAGAGCGTCGTGCCGGGCGCCAGCATGTAGCGCTGCGCTTCGGCGTCATCTTCGCTTTGACCTTCGGCCTGAAGCATCAGACGCGGGCGCACATCTTCTTTCTTCTTGCGCCCGGTTGCCCGGTTTTCGGTGACGACACGCTGAGCAATACCGGTGGCATCATCGGTCTGCTCTTCAAGCGTGGTGCCCTCAATCAGGTCCTGATAGCGCACAACACCCGATTGCTCGGTGATGATCGGCAGCGTGAACGGATCCCATTCCGCCAACCGGTCGCCTTCCTTCACCTTGGCGCCGTCCTTGAACAGCAGCACGGTTCCGTAAGGCACCTTGTGCATCTCACGCTCACGGCCCTCGGCATCAATCACAGCGATCTCACCGTTGCGCGCAAGGCTTAGGATACGGCCCTTCTTGTCGGTGATCGTGGGCATGTCGCGAAGCTCGACCTTACCATCCGAAATGGCTTCAAGGTGCGAGGTTTCGTTGACCTGCGCCGCGCCGCCAATGTGGAAGGTGCGCATGGTCAGCTGCGTGCCCGGCTCACCGATCGACTGCGCGGCGATAACGCCGACAGCTTCACCGATGTTCACCGGCGTACCACGCGCCAGATCGCGGCCATAGCAGGTCGCGCAAACGCCCTGTTCGGCTTCGCAAACCAGCGGCGAGCGGATCTTGGCAGACTGAACTTCGGCTTCCTCGATCAGCTTGACCATCGGCTCATCGACCAGCGTGCCAGCGGCCACGATCACTTCGCCCGTCGAGGCGTTGACGATATCCTCGGCCACAGTGCGGCCCAGAATACGCTCACCCAGCGATGCAATGACGCTACCGCCTTGAACGATGGCGCGCATTTCGAGCGCGTTCTCGGTCTTGCAGTCCTCGATCACGATCGTGCAGTCCTGCGACACGTCGACCAGACGGCGGGTCAGATAACCCGAGTTCGCCGTCTTGAGCGCGGTGTCCGCCAGACCCTTGCGAGCGCCGTGGGTCGAGTTGAAGTACTCAAGAACGTTGAGGCCTTCCTTGAAGTTCGAGATGATCGGGTTTTCGATGATCTCGCCCGACGGCTTCGCCATCAGGCCGCGCATCCCGGCAAGCTGCTTCATCTGCGCTGGCGAACCGCGCGCGCCCGAGTGGCTCATCATGTAGATCGAGTTGATCTCGGCCTCACGGCCGTCCTCGTCGATGGGGGTCGCCTTAATGCGCTCCATCATCGCTTCGGCCACCTGGTCACCGCACTTGGCCCAGGCGTCGATCACCTTGTTGTACTTTTCCTGCTGAGTGATGAGACCGTCCTGATACTGCTGCTCGTAGTCCGAGACGAGCGCCTTGGTCTCAGCTACCAGGCCTTCCTTCGCCTCGGGGATGATCATGTCATCCTTGCCGAAGGAAATGCCGGCCTTGAACGCGTGGCGGAAGCCCAACGTCATGATCGCATCGGCAAACAGCACCGTGTCCTTTTGGCCCGTGTGACGATACACCTGGTCGATCACGTCGCCGATCTCACGCTTGGTGAGAAGGCGGTTGATGATGTCGTAGGGCACCTTGTGGTTCTTGGGCAGACACTCACCGATAAGCATACGGCCCGGCGTCGTGATAAAGCGTTTGAGCACCACATCACCGTTTTCATCGGCCTGCGGGACGCGGGCGAGAATTTTGGTGTGGAGCGTAACCGCCTTGGTCTCCAGCGCCTGGTGCACTTCGGCCATATCGGCAAAGCGCGGCAGCTTTTCTTCCTTGGTGCCATCCTCATTCTCGAGGAATTCCGGCGTCTTCTCCTGCCGCTCCATGGAGAGGTAGTAGATCCCCAGAACCATGTCCTGCGAAGGCACGATGATCGGCTTGCCGTTGGCAGGCGAGAGGATGTTGTTGGTGCTCATCATCAGCACGCGCGCTTCGAGCTGCGCTTCGAGGCTCAATGGCACGTGGACCGCCATCTGGTCACCATCGAAGTCCGCGTTGAACGCTGAGCACACCAGCGGGTGCAGCTGGATAGCCTTGCCTTCGATTAACACGGGCTCGAACGCCTGGATGCCCAGACGGTGAAGCGTCGGCGCACGGTTCAGGAGAACCGGGTGCTCACGGATCACTTCGTCGAGGATATCCCAGACTTCCTTGCGCTCTTTTTCAACCCACTTTTTGGCCTGCTTCAAGGTCATCGAGAGACCCTTGGCATCGAGGCGGGCGTAAATGAACGGCTTGAACAACTCCAAAGCCATCTTCTTGGGAAGGCCGCACTGGTGCAGCTTCAATTCCGGGCCGGTCACGATGACCGAACGGCCCGAATAGTCAACGCGCTTACCGAGCAAGTTCTGACGGAAGCGGCCCTGCTTGCCCTTGAGCATGTCGGAGAGCGATTTGAGCGGACGCTTGTTCGCACCCGTGATGACGCGGCCACGGCGACCATTGTCGAACAGCGCGTCCACCGCTTCCTGAAGCATACGCTTTTCGTTGCGGACAATGATGTCCGGCGCGCGCAGCTCGATCAGACGCTTCAAGCGGTTGTTGCGGTTGATCACGCGGCGATAGAGATCGTTCAAATCGGACGTCGCGAAGCGGCCACCATCGAGCGGCACCAGCGGGCGCAGCTCAGGCGGGATCACGGGGATGACTTCAAGGATCATCCACTCGGGACGGTTGCCGCTCTCAATGAAGCTTTCGACGACCTTGAGGCGCTTGATGATCTTCTT
>JBCCJS010000031.1:0-29153 GCA_039027675.1 Pseudomonadota bacterium | reverse complement strand
CGACTTTTGCGGGCGAGCAGGGCTTTGCGCTATCGGGCACTGCGCGCGTCAACGATAGCTTTGCTTTCGGAGCAGGCATCGCAGGCAATACCGGAGATGGCAATGTCATCGCACAGGCAGGCTTTGCACTCGGGTTTTGAGCATGGGAAGATAGCGGGAGCGGGAGCCAGCCCGCCTTCTCCTCCCTCAAGAAGCAGGCTCAATTGTCGTATCCGAACGAGTTGCGCGAGCAATAGCATCGAGCGCGCCTGCTGGCGCCCGATCGCTCTGTCTTGCGTTAACGGCCCTCACCAATCAATGAGAAGGGAGCCCAAACAGCTGGATGCGCCGCGTCGAGTTTTGGGTCATTGCGCACATCATGCATCGCTGCCTGAAGCGCTTCGGCGCGTGGTTGTCCCTTCTGGGATAGCTTGAGTGTCTTGGCCACAAGCACGGGCGCAATTTCGTCAAAGACTGGCCAATGACTAACCAGGAGGCTCTTCGCCCCGGCGTAAAAGAAGGCTTCGACCAGTCCAGATAAGCCGGTTTCTGTGGCGCTTGAGGAGGGCGAGGCCGTGTTGCAGGCGGAGAGGATGACCCAGTCTGCCATGGTCAATTTAAGGCCGATCACTTCGGACGCAGCAAGGTAGCCGTCGTCCATGACGCTTGCCGCTTGAGGGGGTGTAAACACAAGGCCGGGTTCAGCCTTGGTGCCACTCTCCTCGGCAGTGAAGCCATGGGTTGCCAGATGCAGAATGCGTGTTTCAGACAAATCCGTGCTGCGAATTGATCGCTCAGTCATACGCTCGCCCAGAAAAAGGCTGGCCTCGTCCGCGCCCAAGGCTCTGCGCACTTCTTCGAGCTCCAACCGAGTTCCAGGCAGCGCGGCAAGCTTGCGCAGCGCTTCAGGATCCATCAGAGTTTGGCTGAAAAGCTCAGGACGTGGGATCATCAAAGCGCTGGAGTCGATCGCATCGAGCCCGCTCGAGCGTGCGCTTCGTCGATATGAGACTGCTCCGAGCTTTGGCGCTCCGAAACCTAGAAATCCAGCAGCTTGCTCAGCCGTCTTATCGCCAAACTTTCGAACGAATATCAGCGACTGTAGCGAGGGCAATTGCACCATCGCGTAACGATCTGCGAGCCATTGCGTGTTGCGCAATATGTCAGGGTCATCGGTGAGCGTTTCCTGCGTTGGCTGGCTTGTCACCAGCGTGCCTAACGGCAAGCGAGACAGAGCGCCGTCGGTCACGACATAAACCCGCTGCTTGCCCTCGAGAGCGCCTTCAACTGGCTGGATGAGTTTTGCATAGAGATCGTGCGCCTGTTCCAGATCGAACAGAGGCAGGAACTCCTCGCCATTCTTGATCTCGAGCCCGTCACGCAGTTCTGTGACAGCCCTCTCGATCGCCTTGCTATCAAGCTTGGACCTGTTCCAAGAGATTGCAGTCTTAGTGATTGCCATCGTGTGGGTGCCGAAGTCGGTTGGCACAAGGAACAGGATCGCCTCGTCGTCCCTGATGAATGTTCGAATTTCCTCAATATCCACGTACTGAGGCTGAAGGATCCAGAGAAACTCAGGCGATACCTGCAGGAGGCGTTTGTCAATTTCCTCCGATCGCGCCTCGATCTGCGCCAATCGGCTTCGCAACTCACCCGGCTGAGCACCGTTTGAAAGGGCAGAGGCGTAGGCACGATCCAACTGGGCCCATTCCTCGCCAAGCTGCGCTCGTTCGTCGACAAGGGTCTGCAAACCTCGCGTCGCTGCAAAGCGTGCCACGGCGGCTTTGGCGACCGCTCTTGAAGCCTTGCCGGTGGTGGCCAACTGAAGCGCGTTGAGAGCTTCAATTTCAATATGCGGTGCCTCGCCAGAAAACGTTTGGCGAAGCCCCCATAAACTGTCGACGAAGAGTTGCTCAGCGTCACGGCTAGACCCGCTTTCTCGAGCTTGCTGATCACTGGCCCGAAGGCCTTGCGCAACGAGCTCCTTTGCTCTGCGGCGTGTTTCGATCGCGAGAATTCTAGATATCTCGGAAGTGAACTCAGGTTTGCTCTCGCTTGAGACGAGAAAAGCCGAGACATCGGATAGAATGAGCAGCGTTGTTGGATGTGCGTATCCTAAGACCTCGACGCTAAGATTTAGTGCTCTGGCGTACTCAGCCGCGGCTTCTTCCCCGCGATCCAGATCTGACAACAAAGCTGCGTTGTTTTGCATTGCGATGATGGTTTCTGGATGATTTTCGCCAAACGCCTCGACCCTCTTTCTGACCAAATTAGCAAACAATTGCTGGGCTTCTTGTTTTCGACCCAGCCCACTCAGCGCGCTGGCATAGTTGTTCAACGCAAACAGAGTGGTCGGATGATATTCGCCAAGCTGGTCAGTGCTCAGGCTCAAAGCCTTGAGCAGATAGGTTTCGGCCTCACCTGATCTGTTCAGGTCCACTAACAAAGACGCGTAGTTTGATAGCCGTAGGAGCGTTAACGGGTGATCTTCGCCAAGCTTTACGGCCGTCAACGCGTAATTGCTTTTGGCCAGCGCGCTCGCCTCTTCGATGCGCCCCAACTCGCTTAGGGCCACCGCGTAGTTGCTCATCACACCGAGCACCTCGATGGATGTCTCACCCTCCATCTTGCGCATACCCTCAAGGGCGGTGGCAAAGAAGGGCTCGGCTTCGGCGGTGCGTCCCATATTTATGAGTACGCTTCCATAAGAGGCCAAACTGGATAGCGTAGAGGGATCGGTTTCGCCCAACGTCATACGCTTGAGCCGCAGAGCTTCTTTGATCCATTCCTCCGCTTCTTCGTAACGCCCTTGCATCGAGAGGATGACGCCAAAGTTCGCCATAGCGGTAAGAGTGTTGGGGTCTTGCTCACCAAAGATCGCCTGCGATGCTCGATACGTTTCAGCAAGCAGCTCTTCAGCTTTGGCAAACTGACCCAGTTTGGCGTAGGTCAGAGCAACATCTGTAGAGCTGACGAAGATTGATTGATGCTCACCGCCCAGTAGCGTGTGCCGAATAACGAGGGCTAGGCGAAAGGTCTCGAAAGCCTGTTGGTAGTCGCCTCTTTCATTAAAGTAATGTCCGATAATCGTTAGGTTATCAGCCTTCGTAAGAAGCCGTTCGATTTCGGCCGGATCATCGGTTTGTAGTTCGGTCGGCAGGTCTTGAGCATGCGCCGAATGCCCGAATGGCATGACAGCGACGAGGGCCAAAAAAGCAGCCAAAAAAGGGCGACTCACTCCAATCCCTCCGCGCAATTTGCTCAAAAGGGAAGATAACAGCCTGGTGCGAAATGCGCGAGTGAAAGCCCGCATATTATGAGGTCCGCTCCCACCTGCAAACCTCGCCGTTCCAGTATTCATCGGCGGTTTGCGCAATTGGGCCTAGGCTCTCCTACCTCAGTCAAACCCCACGAACCGAACCGTATCCTCTTGCGGTTTGCGGTGAGTGTAGACCTGGTTCGCCGGAAAATCGGGATCGGGCCAGCCTAGCGCGATGGACTTCATGATGACCTGATCATCGGGAATCTGCGCGTGTTCGCGCACCACCGGGCTTTGCATGATGCCTTGGGAGTTGATGACGCAGCCCAGCCCCTTGGACCACGCCGCGTTGACCAGCGCGGTTGCCGCTGCACCGCAGTCAAACGCGGTGTCATCGTTCTCGGCTAGCTCACGGTCATAGGTGACGATGACGCATACAGGCGCATCGAACTGGCGAAAGCCGCGCAACACCCAGTCCTGGCGCCGGGCCTTGTCTTCGCGTTCGATGCCCATTTCCGCGAAGAGCTGCTTGGCGACCTCGATCTGGCGTTCGCGGTGGACGCCGGCATAGGGCGCGCCTGAGCGGAACTCGCGGCTGTCAGGCTCGCCTGCCAGAATGCGCTCTGTGTTACCCTTGCGGATACGGTCTAGCGGTTCGCCTGAGATCACGTGAAAGTACCAGGGTTGCGTATTGTAGCTGGTGGGGGAGCGCATCGCCATCGCCAGCACTTCGGCAATTAGCTCCTTGGGCACCGGCTTATCGAGATAGCCCCGGATTGAGCGGCGACCATGCACCACCTGCGCAAAGGTTTGCTCTGGATTGCCAAGTTCAAACGCCACGTCACTCTCTCCTCAAGTTGGTCTTGTAACGAGCGCTAGCGCAAGGGCACACGCGGCGCAAAGCGGGCATTCCAGAATATCTCTCGCGTTGCTGTCTGCAGCTCCCCCTTTCGGCCATCTGCTATGAAAAGCGGGGCGCTCACGATTCTATTTGGGGCAGAACAGGGTTAGTCGGCGTCGGCGTTGGTCAAATTCCAGCCGCGCGCAGTCCTTGAGGCTGTCCTTGCCGAGCAGGATCGAAGGCGGCCCCTTTATGTCTTTCCATGCCTGCACGATGATCACATTTGCGTCAGGAGAAGGCATTGAAAGCGGTTCGTTGGTGCGCGCCTCAAGGTCTTTCAGCGGGATCCCTCTAAGGTTGATGGCCTTTAGCGGCTCAAGCCGTTGCACCGGCATGTCGAGGCCATACCACACCGGCAGCACGCTGATGTCGCCCGTGGGGCGCACAAGCCCTTCATCAATCAAGGGCTGGGCCGCGCGATGTTCGAGCCATGTGGTGGAGCTCACGAATTGCACATTGAGGCGCATGGGGCTTTCGACGATTTCGATTGGAAAGCCAGGGCGCGAATCAGTGCGTCTACGGGCAAAATGGATGCGCCGCAGGGGTCCTTTCACGTTGCGGTTCAAATGCACAATAACTCGGGTGCCGGGCAAGGCCTCGAAGCCTCCTGCCACATCGTAGTCTTCCCGCTGAGTGCTCGGAAAATGGGCTCTGCGGATTAGAACGGCCGGCACAGTCTGTGTAAGCGAGCCGATCTTTACCCGGGCCATCCCCAAGCCACCCTTGATCTGCGCCTCATCAACCCTGGCGGTCATCGCGTCTTCCCAGATCGCCTCGATCTTGAGCCGCTCGTTTGTAAAGGGATTGATGGTCACATAGGGACCGAGCAGAGGGTCAAGGGCAAAACGCGTTTCTTTGCCATTGATTTTGACTGTCGTAATCGGAGCGGATGCCGTTACGTCAAATTCTATCGTTGAAGACGCCGAAGATGCATCTTCAGGATCTGGTTCGGCATCGGTGTTGCCATCGATTTCGCGCTCAGCTTGCGCAGTTTGCAGTGCGGCCGCTTGCAGCGGGATCGAGGCTATCGCTAACAAAAGACCGAGAATTTGACGAAAAATGCGCGTATCCCTTTATTCTCGGCCCTACGGCGTGTCCTTACGCCGCTTCACGCAAGCTAAGCTCAAGCCGGTCCCAGATTTCGACCAATGCACCGGTCAGCTCGTCCATCATTTCTTCGATGTGGTGCGGACCCGGAGTGAAACGCAGGCGCTCAGTTCCGCGCGGCACCGTGGGGAAGTTGATGGGCTGCACATAGACGCCGTATTCGGCGAGCAGGATGTCGCTGATCTTCTTGGCGCGCACCGGATCGCCCACCATGAGCGGGACGATATGCGTGGTGGAATCCATAACCGGCAAGCCTGCCTCGGCGAATTTCAATTTCAGCATGGCCGCGGCGCGTTGCTGGGCGTTGCGTTCCACGCTTGAGCCCTTGAGGTGTTTCACCGAGGCGAGCACGCCTGCAACCAGAACGGGGCTGAGTGAGGTTGTGAAGATGAAGCCGGGCGCGTAGCTTCGGATGCAGTCGATCACGCGCTTCTCAGCCGTGATATAGCCGCCCATCACCCCAAACGCCTTGCCCAGAGTGCCCTCGATAATGTCGATCCGGTGCGCGGCGTTGTCACGCTCTGAAATGCCGCCGCCGCGCGCGCCATACATGCCAACCGCGTGCACTTCATCGATATAGGTGAGCGCGTTGTACTTTTCCGCGAGGTCGCAAATTGCGTGGATCGGTGCGGTGTCGCCTTCCATCGAATAGACGCTCTCAAACGCGATCAGCTTGGGCGCGTTCGGGTCTTCAGCGGCGAGCAATTCTTCGAGATGCCTCATGTCGTTGTGGCGATAAATCCGCTTCTCGCAACCCGAATTGCGAATGCCGGCAATCATGCTCGCATGGTTCAATTCGTCCGAGAAGATCACGCAGCCCGGCAGCAGCTTGCCGAGCGTTGAAAGCGTCGCATCGTTTGAGACATATCCGCTGGTGAAAAGCAGCGCGCCTTCCTTGCCGTGCAGGTCGGCAAGCTCGTTTTCAAGCTCGACATGAAGATGCGTGTTGCCGCCAATATTGCGGGTGCCGCCACTGCCCGCGCCGACATCGTGCAGCGCCTCTTCCATCGCCGAGATCACGACATCGTGCTGGCCCATGGCGAGGTAATCGTTCGAGCACCATACCGTGATCGGCTTTGGTCCATTATGTCCGTGAAAGCAGCGCGCATTGGGATAGGCGCCCTTGTTGCGGAGGATATCGATGAAGACGCGGTAGCGCCCCTCTTCGTGGAGCCGGTCGATAGCCTGGTCAAAAATCTGGTCGTAATTCACGGGTTCACGGTGCTCTTGCTCGATAGTCATGCCTCCCATCGGGGACACGACCTGTCACGCTTAACCCAATTAGGGCCAAATTGTTTCGAAATACAAATAAGTCACCTAGGAGCGATTTGCCATGGTGATCTTTGCAAGCGATTTGCGAGCGCGCGCATCAAGGTCGGGCGCAATGGGTGAAACTTTCCGGTTTGCCAAACCCGCGCGCTGCAAGAGCCGCCTCTAGCCCTGATGTGCGCTTAACCGGTCCGGTGACGACAAAGCGGCTGACGCCTTCGCTTTGCATTGGCTGTTCTTGCGTGAGGTGCGCGATACGCCGGGCAATGCCTTGCGCCCCATCGATCAGCGAGATATCCGGGCCAAACACCGCTGCAAACTCGGCGCTCAAAAGCGGGAAATGCGTGCAGGCAAGGACAAGCGTATCAATCGCGCTGCCATTGGCTTTCTCGGTGAGCGAGCGGGCGAGGGCTTCGATCACAGCGGTGTCGAGAGAGCGAGCACGCAGCTTGTCTTCGGCCATATCGACCAGCTCAGGCGCGGCGATGCGCAGCAGGGTCTTGTCGCTGGCAAAGCGGGCTTCGAGATCATCGACATAGGCCTGGCGGATGGTCGCCTTGGTGCCCACCAGCGCGATTGTGCCGGTTTGGGTACGCTCAGCCGCGGGCTTGATAGCAGGCACGGTGCCGACAACCGGGATCTCAAGCACCTCGCGCACCATGCCAAGCGCGATGGTGCTCGCAGTATTGCAGGCGATGCAGGCAAGGCGCGGCTGGTAGCGTTCCGCCATGCGCCCCAGAAGCCCGGCGACGCGCGCAGCAACTTCGGCCTCGCTCTTCTCGCCATAGGGGATGCCCGCATAGTCCGCGGCGTAAATCACCGGCGCATCGGGCAGGATGGCGCGGAGGGCGTCATAGACTGTCAGCCCGCCAACGCCGGTGTCGAAGATCAGGATAGGACTGTCAGCTTTGGCCATGTGCGCAACGCCGATGGCCAAAGGTGAGAGCGCGGTCAACTCTAGGGTTTCATGGCCTCGATAAGGTCCAGGCCTAGCTCGGCAATGCGCGGGACGGACCATGTGTGAAATTCGGCATACGAGACCCGCCCGTCACCATCACGATCAGCCTCGGCGTAGAATTGGGCGGACTTTTCCGGGTCCGGCGTTCCATTAATCTCCTCGGCAAGAGCCAGCGCAAGGTCTTCATCAACCACGCGCCCTTTCTCAAGGATCAGCGTTTTGACAAAGGGCGATTCGGGGTCTTCGAGAAAGCCTGATCCGTTCTCATCAAGGCCATTAAAGGTGCGCCGCGTCATCGCACTCAGCCTTGCGTCCTGCGGTGCAGGGGCTGGCTCGAGATTCGCAATCCAAGTTTTGGGAACGCCGATCCGCTGCAAGGTTGGGCGCGACCACGCGTGATACTCGGCATAGGACACGCGTCCGTCGCCATCCGTATCGGCCCGAGCGTAGAAACCGTCTGTAGCTTGCTTTTGTGTCATCAGCCGCTTTTCCGTGCCAATGACGTTACCCTCCTCATTTTTCGTGGGGAGGGATTGCGGTTTGGAGGGCGCGCTTACCGGCGACTCGCGACCCTCAAGAAAACCCGACCTGTCCTCATCCAGAAATTCGAAAGTGGTGCGCGTGATGACGGCACTTTGGGCTTCGGTGGGCCGGATCATGTCTTCATCAAGGACGCCTTGATACCCCACATCTTCGCCCGCACCGGAATCGGGCAAAGCGCCATAGGTCTGCGAAGGCGAGGTGGATTGAACAGCAAGGGCAGCAGCAGCGGCTAGCAGGATCACGATGACAACTCCGATTTTTCTGGCGTGGGAGTTTGCATCCTGACTCGGCATATGCATCGCGGCGAGGTCCGGCGGCTGGGCTGCCATTGGTTGGTACCCCTCAGCTTCGCTCAGCAACCGCGCTGCTTCAAGCGAAGAGGCAACCCCAAGCTTGGCGCGCGCCATCTTGAGCCGCTTTTCCACCGCATGGTGCGAGATGCTGAGATCCATCGCGATCTCCTTGGCCGTTTTGCGCTCCAGCCACAGGCGCAAGACTTCGCGTTCGCGCTCGGTCAGTTTGGAGATGCGATTAACCTCATTCATCGCTGCAAAGACTACCCTTGCGCAGGCCAGCGGGAAAGTACGGTTGGACCGTAAATCTGCGAGTGTCTATTGGGCGTGAGCAGATCGTGCGCGCATAAGCTTAGACAAATCGATCGCGCGGGGTATGAGGACGTTATGGGATTGTTTCTGGCCGCCATTCTTGGGTTTTTTCTGGGGTCGATACCCTTTGGGCTAATCCTCACGCGCGCCGCCGGGTTGGGCGATGTGCGCAAAATTGGCAGCGGCTCTATTGGCGCGACCAATGTGCTGCGGACCGGAAATAAGGGACTGGCGCTCGCCACAGTGCTGCTCGATGCGGGCAAGGGTGTGGCCGCAGTGCTGATCGCAGGTCAGATTTGGCCGGGAGCCGCAGGTCTTGCCGGAATTGCAGCTGTCGGCGCTGTAGCGGGACATTGCTACACGCCCTGGCTCAAGTTCAAAGGCGGCAAAGGGTTTGCGACGGCGGCGGGCGTGTGCGGCGCGCTGGCTTGGCCGCTCATGCTGCTCTGCGCCGCTGTTTGGGCCGCAGCCATCGCGATCACGCGGACCTCATCCATCGCCTCGCTCACCGCTGTCAGCGTGGCGCCAGTGGCCGCTTTTATCGCCCCTGTGCTCGGCTTTGAGGCCTATGTCCCGCTATTCGTTCCGCTGCTGGCGATCCAGGTGATCGTTCTCATCAAGCACAATAAGAACATCAAGCGGATTTTCGCCGGGCAAGAGCCCAAGATTAGCGGCGGCTCGGAGGCGGCAATGCCCGAGGCAGGCGAGCCGTGAGCCCGTCCCAGCCCGAAGCCTTCGCGCGCATCCGGCTGCTTCGCTCTCCCAATATCGGCCCCGTCAGTTACCACGCTCTGATTGCCCGCTTTGGTAGTGCAGAGGTGGCAGTGGAAGCGCTGCCCGACCTCGTAACCCGCCGCAAGAACACCTACACGCTTGCTGACAAAAGCCGGATCGAGCGCGAGATCGAAGGGGTGATCGCAGCCGGTGCGCGCTACCTGTTTCACGATCAGGACGACTATCCCGCACTCTTGAGTGAAATTGCCAGCGCGCCGCCCATCCTCACGTGCCGCGGCAACCTTGCATTGTCGAGTGCGCCGTGCGTTGCAATGGTGGGCGCGCGCAATGCGTCAGGAGCATCGGTGAAGTTGGCGCGCGACTGGGCGGGCCAGCTCAAAGAGGCGGGCTTTACGGTCGTATCCGGGCTCGCGCGAGGGATTGACGGGGCGGCGCATGAAGGCGCTCTGCCCGCGACAATCGGCGTTATCGCCAGCGGCATCGACATCGCCTATCCCCCGCAGCACAAAAAGCTTCAGGAACGCATCGCTAAAGAAGGCTTGCTGATCGCCGAACAGCCTCCCGAAACCGAGCCCAAGGGCCGTCACTTCCCCAGCCGCAACCGCATCATCGCAGGCCTTGCCAGCGGCACTCTGGTGGTCGAGGCCGCGCCTAAATCGGGCACGCTCATCACCGCGCGGTTGGCGGGCGAAGCGGGACGCGAAGTGATGGCGATCCCTGGCTCCCCGGTCGATCCGCGCTCCTTGGGGTGCAACCAGCTGATCCGCGATGGCGCCGTGCTCGTTCAATCGGTTGAGGACGTGGTCGAATTGCTTCAAAGTTTCACAGGCGCGCCGCGTTCAACTTTCCGCGTGGCCGAGGACAGCGCGCCGTTCGACTATGCCGAGCTCAGAGGCATGGAATGGGGCGAGGCGAGGGCGGACCGATCAAAGAATATCGAGGCCCTGCTGACCAAGGCCCCCATCAGCGTCGATGAACTGATCCGCCAAACCGGCGCAGACGCGGCCCAAGTGCACATGGCGCTTCTTGAAATGGAGCTTGCAGGGGAGATCGAGCGGCATGAGGGCGGGGCGGTTAGCAGGACCTGAACTGGTCTGCCCGATCTGCAACCCCTCGCTCTATGAAAGTAAATCGGGGCTTACAATCTTCTCTCACCGGCTTAGAGGCCCCTTGACGCCGCATGGGAAACCTCTCCACCCTCGCGCGTACGTACACGTGTAAGGACCCCGACGACCTATCATGCAGCTTGTCATCGTTGAATCGCCCGCCAAGGCGAAGACCATCGAGAAGTATCTGGGCAAGGACTACAAGGTCCTCGCTTCCTACGGCCATGTCCGCGATCTGCCGCCCAAGGATGGCAGTGTGCGGCCGGACGAAGACTTCGCGATGGACTGGGAGATTTATTCCGACAAGCGCAACCGTGAACAGGTGAAGGCCATCGCTGATGCGGCCAAGGGCGCGGACCGATTGGTGCTCGCGACCGACCCGGATCGCGAAGGCGAAGCGATCAGCTGGCACGTGCTGGATCTGCTCAAGAAACGCCGCGCACTGCCCTCTGAGGTGGAACGGGTGACGTTCAACGCCATCACCAAGAAGGCCGTGACCGACGCGATGGCCGCTCCTCGCGATCTCGATCAGGACCTGATTGACGCGTATCTGGGCCGGCGCGCGCTCGATTATCTGTTCGGCTTTACCCTCTCCCCCGTCCTGTGGCGCAAACTGCCGGGCGCAAAGTCTGCGGGCCGGGTGCAATCGGTGGCGCTGCGTCTGATCGTGGAGCGCGAGCGCGAAATTGAGGCCTTCAAGCCGGACGATTATTGGTCAGTCATCGCGCATCTGGAGCATGATGCGACGCAGTTCGACGCGCGTCTTGTGAAGTACAATGGCGAGAAGCTCGAAAAGCTCAGCCTTGGCGCTGAAGGTATCGCGATGGAAGCCAAGGCCGCGGTGGAGGCCGGGCGCTTCACGGTTGAGGACTTCGAGAAAAAGCCGCTTAAGCGCAATCCCGCGCCCCCGTTCACCACATCGACCATGCAGCAGGAGGCCGCGCGCAAGCTGGGTTTCTCCGCCAGCCAGACGATGAGCACCGCCCAGCGCCTCTACGAAGCGGGCGCGATCACCTATATGCGCACTGACGGCGTGCAGATGGATGGCTCGGCCATCGCTGCGTGCCGCCAGGCCATAGGGGAGCGCTACGAAGCCTCGTATTGCCCCGAAAAGCCGCGCTTCTACGCCACCAAGGCCAAGAACGCGCAGGAAGCGCATGAAGCGATCCGCCCGACCGATTTTTCCAAAGACCGGTTTGGCAGCGGCGATGAGGCCAAGCTCTATTCGCTGATCTGGAAACGCGCGATGGCGAGCCAGATGGCAACCGCTCAGCTGGAGCGCACCACAGTCACTCTGCGCGACCCCACCGGCCAGCATGAACTCCGCGCGACGGGTCAGGTCGTGGTCTTTCCTGGCTTCTTTGCGGTCTATCAGGAGGGCTTTGACGACAAGGAAGAGGATGAGGATGGTCTGCTCCCTGCCCTCAAACCGGGCGATATGCCGGCCAAACAGGGCGTTGAGGCCAATCAGCACTTCACTCAGCCACCGCCACGCTTTTCCGAAGCCAGCCTCGTCAAGCGCTTGGAAGAGCTGGGCATTGGCCGCCCCTCAACCTACGCCTCGACCATTCAGACCCTGCGCGACCGGGCCTATGTCCGGGTCGAAAGCAAGCGTTTCTTTGCCGAGGAATCGGGCCGGCTGCTGACCTCCTTCCTCGAACGCTTCTTTCCCAATTACGTCGCTTACGATTTCACCGCAGGTCTCGAAGATGAGCTCGACGTGGTCTCGGACGGGCGCGAGAACTATAAGGAATTGCTCAGCAAATTTTGGCGCGACTTCAAGCCCAAGACCGAAGAGGTGATGGAGAAGCTGCCGAGCGAAGTCACCGAAGTGCTCGACGAATACCTCTCCGACTACCTTTTCCCGCCGCGCGAAGACGGCAAGGATCCGCGCCATTGCCCGCTCTGCGAAAAAGAGGGGCGCGCGAATGGCCGCCTGTCTTTACGCGGAGGCCGCAATGGCGCTTTCATAGCGTGCCAAAACTACCCCGAGTGCAAATACACGCGAACCTTTGGCCCGCCGCGCGAAGATGGCGATGACGCCGCGGTCGACGGATTGATGGGCACGCACCCTGAAACGGGCGCAGAAATCCACCGCAAATCGGGCCGCTTTGGCCCCTATGTGGAAATGGAGGGCGAGGAGAAGAAAATCCGCGCCTCGATCCCCAAGGACTTGGACGATTTCAATCTCGATTGGGCGGTAAAGCTGCTTGATCTGCCGCGCATCATCGGTGGCCACCCGGAAACCGGTAAGGAGATCGAAGCCGCCATCGGTCGCTATGGGCCTTATTTGAGGCATGATGGCAAATACGCCAAGCTCAATTCGACGATGGACGTGTTCGAGACGGGTATGAACCAGGCTGTCGTGCTGCTTGCTGAAGCGGCTAACCGCAAAGGCGGTGCGCGCACCAAGGCTGAACCGATTAAGACACTGGGCGAACATCCGACAAGCGGCGGTGAGATGAAGGTGATGCCGGGCCGCTATGGCCCCTATGTCACCGACGGATCGACCAATGCGACAATCCCCAAGGACGTAAAGCCCGAAGACGTGACCGCCGAGCAGGCGATCACGATGATCGACGAGCGTGCGGCCAAGGGCCCGGCCAAGAAAAAGGCTCGCAAGAAGGCTCCTGCGAAAAGAAAGACGCCCGCCAAGAAGACGGCGGCCAAGAAGAAGGCACCCGCCAAGAAAACAGCTGCTACGTAGGCGCTAGCCAAGGCTAAGACAGTCGGGAAAAAGGCACAAGAGCCCGGATCTTAGCCCATCCGGCGATTGGACTGGGTATCCATCATGCAGCGACGCGCTATCGCTAACACCGCCTTATCCGCTTGTTGGTAAATCCTTTAGTATTGTCCCGTAATTCTCGTTTCAGACCAGGGACCATGCTGTGATTGAAATCGAAGTCCAAAACGAGACTCACCAGACCCAGGAGCGCATTCGTTTCGCTGCCGTGCCGCGCATCGGTGAGGGCATCCGCCTTCGCGAACCCGATGGCATGTGGGCGAGCTATGACGTTCTCGACGTTTGGTACCAAAAGGCCGAGTTTGGCGATGTGTGGATGCCGTATCTGCACGTTCGGGTGACCCCGGGAGAGCTTGAGGGCGTCGGTGAGGCTGAGGAAGCCGACGGCGAGCTCTACGATGATGATTCCGAATTTGCATCGCTGGGCGGGGAGGCTGAACCATTCAAAATCTGATCAAACGCACGAACGGCTCTTCAAAAGGGACTGACCAGCCCCAAGGCGACGCCCAGGCGAAAGCCCAAATGAAGGCAAAGTCGCTGGCCGAAAAGCTTCGCGAGGCGCCTGAAAACGCGCGCGAGGTTGAGGCACCGGCCGACGTGGAAGAGACACTGGCTGAGGCACAAGGCGCGCCGCCGCGTCCTGCTGCTGGCGATGGGGTAGACACTGAGGCTGTCGTCGCCGCAGCCAAGGCAATCCGTGATCGCTACAGCACGAAGGACACGCCAGCGGCCACAGCCAAGGTATGTTTGATCGTCGATGACAGCCGCGTGATCCGCAAAGTCTCGTCCAAGATCGCTAAGTCGCTGGGCTATGTCCCGGTTGAAGCGCAGGACGGCGAAGAGGCGCTTGCTCGCTGCAACAAGGCAATGCCCGCGCTCGTGCTGACCGACTGGAACATGCCCGAAATGGACGGCATTGAATTCGTGCGCCGCCTGCGCGCAATCCCGACGCCCAAAGAGCCCATCGTGGTCTTCTGCACATCCAACGGAGAGGCGCGCGACATCCACGAAGGGATTGGAGCGGGCGCGGACGATTACATCGTAAAGCCGTTCGACGAAGCGGCGCTGAGAGCGAAGCTGGAGAAGCTGGCGCGGGGGTGAGTCGTCTCGCGCGAGTTTAAGGCGGCTTTCAGGTAGTCGTCATAAGCCGCCCAACGGCTGGATATGCTTGGAGAGCAGAAGCGGTGGGATGGCCTGTCTTGATAGTCAGTCGGCTCACTGGCCGAATTTGGCTGGAGTACAATGGACGAGCTAAGGGCCTAGCTTGGTAAACTGTTCTGGCGGGTAAGCTGTTTTGAATAGAACCAACCGATACCGATCAGACTGAAGCCCAGCGCCATGAAGCTCGCTATGCGCAGCAATCCGCCGAGACCCGCTGCGTCGATCAGGAACACCTTGACCACCGCGGCAAGCATCAGCACCAGTGAACCGATACGCCAGCTGCGATTTGCTTTCCAAGATCCCCATGCGAGGAAGGCGAGTGCCAGAACAATGCCCAAAAGCGAGATAAGCAGGCTTTCAGTCTGATCGATTGGGCGCGCAATCAGCACCGAACCGGCAAAGACCTGACGCAGCAGAGAGTAGGCCAGCAACGTGATCAACGTCATGGAGGCAACATCGCATCCTTGGGCTACTGCTCGCGGCGGGGCTTGGTCAAAGGCTTCCTGCCATAAGCGACAACCGAGCCAAAGGCTCGCGACTGCCAAGCTATAGCCAAGGGTCAGCCAGTTGGCGATCGGTGTCGGGCCCACATGCTGTTCAACGAAAAGCGGATTATGCCAAAACAGCGTAAACCAGACGAAATGCACACAACTGGCCGCGATCAGGCCCAGAGCGATCCATGGTCGCTCTGGCCCCCGCCAAGACTGCGAGACGCCATAAGCCACCAGAGCCAAAGCCGCCTGCCAAATGGTGCGCTCAGCCATGCCATCTTGTGCGAAGGCGAGCATCGAATTGATATCGAAGGCCTGCTTGTAGAGGCTATGCGTCATCACAAGTGCGATCAGACCCAGCGCCAGCGAAAGTGCGACCTTGACTTCGCTTAGCAGGCCCCGGCCGCTCCATGTCAGCGCGGCCATCGCACTAGCGACAGGCGCAACACGCAAGGCAAGGTCAAGCAAAGACACGACCGAGCTCGCCAGGAAGGGCTCTCCGACCAGCGCCAGCAAACCGGCCAAGGCCCACACGCTAAACGGAGCGGCTGCCCACAAAACGGCAATTGCGAGCGCACTTCCCCATGCGGCAAATCGTTGCGGCTTCCAAACGTGCAAGCCGATGGCTGCCAACGCCGCAATCCAAGCGAGCGGCTGGCTTGGCACGATCTGCGCTATCACACCGTAGAAGAGCGCCACGCTGGCCGCATCGGCTATGCGGCGTGATAGCTGGCTGCGGCCGATAACCGCCATGGAAAGGAAGGCCAATGCAACGCTCGCCCAGCGTAGCGAGGCGCGCAAGGTATCGACGAGTTCTGCGCCTTCGCCCAATTGGCTCAACTCAGCGGGAAATGCGGGAGTGAAGGCCAGCGCTAGAAGGGACACAGCAGCGCTTGTCCAGGCCATGAAGCTCAACGCCAAGCCCTCGCGCTTCCAGTAAAGCGCCACGACAGGCAGACCGGCCAGCAAAGCCATCGCCGGGGCCAACCAGGCAGGTGCAAGAATGATAAGGCTGGCAAAGATCAAGCCATAGGCAGGCGCCAGCAAAGTAAGCGATGTGCGGGTTTCACCTTCCTCGCTGCGCTTCCACACGAACGCGAATGCAGCCGCAGGCAGAAGCGCTAGGGTGCCCACGATGAAGGCCAGCAAGGGCTCGCTTTCGATATCGCCCCAATTGCCGAATCTCGCATAGGTGATACAGGCCATGATCACGCTAACCGCACTCAGCTGCGCAAGGTCCAATTGTTTGGCTCGACCAAGCGCCTGATAGACGAGCGGGACACCAGCAAAAATCACGATCTGTGCAACGGCAATCGCGGCGTAGAAGCTCGGCTCTGCGTTAGGCCACACGACCAGCAGCCAGAGGCCTAGCCCTGAGGCTACAGCTGCCCCCAAGCGCAGCGCCTCGTAGCGAGAACCCAAAACGGTCAGGGCTGCGCTGATAAGAAGGTATAGCCCCCAAGTGAGCGGATCGAAGCCCGCTTCGCTAACCAACACTGCCATCTGCAAAGTGGCCACTGCGCCGCCGATAAGATGCGGCAAACTTGGCCCGCCCCTGGCGTGGAGAAAGGCCGGGAGGACGGTGCCCAGCACAACGAGGTAGAGACCCAGAGCGGCGAAGTCCGATGTGCCTTCAACGCCAGCGAGCATCATCAAAGCGCCCCAAACAAGGCCTGCTGCAAGCGCCGCATAGCTCATCCAACGGAAGCCTTGCGCTTGCCCAGTCCAGGCAAGACCGCCTGTTACGAGCGCAAGGTAAAACGACAAAAGCGGCACGTTCGCGCTTTCGGAGTTGACAAGAAGCGGGGCCGCAAAGCCTCCCACCAACCCTATCACTGCGCTCGGCAAACCAAAGCGGAAGGAAAGGGCGATTGCTCCAGTCGTCACCGTCGCGAGCCCCACAAAGGCAGCGCCTGCGCCGATCAATCCATACGCCGTGCCCGCAAGGTAGAACGCGCCGTAGAGCGTGGCGAGACCAGCGCCCGAGAGCGATTGGCGCACGCGCGGATCGCGCAGGCGCTCTTCAAAGCGGAAGGCCGCCTCGGCCCCGCCCAAAAGTCCAAGTCCGAACACAAAGCTAAGCGCAACGCGCACGGTTGGCGTGAGCAACCCGGCTTCAATCGAGAAGCGCACGAGGAAAATCCCCGCAATCGCCAACGCAAATCCGCCACCCCAGATTGGCAGACGTCGACCGAATATGTCTTCAAAATCGAAGGACAGACTACGCGAAGGTTCATCTACTTCTTCCAGGCCGCTGGTCGAGGGCTCGCGTTGATCAATTTGAGGCTCTGGAGCGAGTGTCGCTTGTGTTTGAAATTCATCACGCGCGTTTTGAGCGACTTTGGCCAGCGGGTCCGCGGGGGTGTTGTCGGCAGGTTCGGTCGCTTCAACGCTCTCCGGCTCTTGAAACGGTTGGGGTGGCGCTTCGAGATCAGAGGGCGTATCGGCTACACCGGATCCCGCGGACGTTGGTGATACGGCTACACTACCCGCTAAGAGCTGTTCATTGGCGTGCGCGAGTGCGTCGAGCCGCTCATCCAATATCGCGAGTTGCCTCTCGAGCCGATCCGCGCGGATCCACACAAAGGTGACCGCACAAGCAAGAACGAGAACGAAAAAGAAGGTCATGTCCCGTCGCCAACATCGTGGAGTTTGAAAGAGTTGGCAACGATTTTTCAGTAGCCAGTCACATTGAGCAATCACCCAATGAGCGTTGCGCATGCTGCCCAAACGGCCTCCCGGCCTCAGATGTCTCGCGCAAGTGAGAGACGCTAAATGATCTTCGTCTGTAAATGGGTCGTTTGCAGGCTGCCCGCTCTTTACTGAAAAAACCGCTCAATCGGCGCTATCATTTCACCCAATCGAGCCCCATCTCCTCGAACACTTCCTTGTCCTCGCTCCACCCTTCCGAGTGTTTGACGTGCAAGAACAGGTGGACCTTCACGCCCAGAATCTCTGCCAGTTCCTTGCGCGCGGCTTCGCCGATAGTTTTGATTTTTGAACCACCCTTGCCCAATACTATGGGCCTTTGGGTCTCGCGGGCGACGACGATCTGTTGGTGAATTTCAAGGCTGCCATCGGGGCGGTTCTGGTAGAGCTCAGGGCGAACGGCGGTGTCGTAGGGCAGCTCTTCGTGGAGCTGCGCGTAAAGTTGTTCGCGGGTGATCTCGGCGGCGAGCAGGCGTTCCGATGCGTCGGAGACCTGATCCTCGGGGTACATCCACACGCCTTCAGGCATCATCGCGGCGAGCGCCTCCTTCATTTCGCCCACGCCTTCGCCATTGAGCGCCGAGACGAAGAAGATTTCGTCAAAGTCGACGCGCTGTGAAAACTCCTGCGCGAGCGCCAAGAGCGGTTCTTTCTTTGCCTTGTCGACTTTGTTGAGAACCAGGATTTTGCGCTCGCTGCGATGTTCCAGGGCTTCCATGATCGGTTCAAGCTCGTGCCGACGCTGCTTAATGGGATCGACGATCAGCAGGATCGCATCGGCGCTGTCCGTCCCTTCCCACGCGGCGTTGACCATCGCGCGATCGAGCCGGCGCTTGGGCGCAAAGATGCCGGGCGTATCGACAAGGATCATCTGCACCTGATCAAGCAGCGCAATGCCGAGCATCCGCGCGCGTGTCGTCTGCGCCTTGGCGCTTGTGATCGCGACCTTCTGGCCCACCAGCTGGTTTACCAGTGTCGACTTGCCCGCATTGGGCGCGCCGATCACGGCAACGACGCCGCATTTTTGTGTGGGTTGATTGTCGCTCACCCGAATTCCTCCAGAAAGGCTTTTGCTGCGCGCTTTTCCGCCTCGCTTTTGCTGCTGGCCGTGCCGCGCGCTGCGCCGAGCGAAGGGATAGTGACCTCTACGGTAAAGTGCATAGCGTGGTCAGGCCCGCTGCGATCGACGATGGAATAGGATGGCATGGCGCGGCGGTGGCTGGCGGCCCATTCCTGAAGCGCGCTCTTGGGATGTTTGGCCTTGCCGGCATTGCCCGCGAGTTCCTCGGCCCACAGGCAATAGACGATGTCGCGCGCGTAATCATAGCCGTGTTCGAGGAAACACGCGCCGATCAGCGCTTCCATGATATCGCCCAGAATGTTGTCGCTGTCCGCGCCGCCATCCTCGCGCGCTTGCTTGCCAAGGCGGATATGCTCGGGAAGGCTGATCGTGCGTGCGATGCGAGCGCAGGTCGCACCGCTCACCAGCGCATTCAACCGCTGCGAGAGCTGACCTTCGGCGGCGTCCCCTTCGCGAAACAGCCATGCAGCGACAGCCAGCCCAAGCACGCGGTCGCCGAGAAATTCAAGGCGCTGATAGTCCCCGGCGCTTTCCTGATCGGACTTGGCAGAGACGCTTCCATTGAAGCTGCCATGGGTAAGCGCGCGCAGCCACTGCGCTTCATCGAGCACTGTGAAACCCAGCGCATCGAGCCACTCGCGCGTTTCCGGGGGCAGGGCGGTGCTCTGGGTGCTCATAAGCCGGTTCCGATCCGCTCCCAACGCGCGGCGCTAAACCAGGTCCACGGCTTGATCCATTGCGCGCTGCCATCGGTTGACCAGACGATAAACTCTGCGCGGCCCACCAGATAGACCTGCGGGACCATCCCCACGCCTAGCTCTGCCTGCGCGGGAAAGCGGCTGTCGAGCGATTTGTCACGGTGATCGCCCATCACGAAGACGCTACCTTCGGGCACGATCACGGGCGCAAAGCTGTCCTGCGGGATGGTGGTGACGTCGAGAACGTCGCTGGTGTGCCCGCCGGGAAAGGTCTCTCGCGCACGCTCAAGCAGGCACAACACCTCTCCCGTTGCGCCTACGCTGTCCCATTGGCCCGACGGGCATTCAGTGATCGCGGTCAGAGGAATGGCGAAGTCATCTAGCGGAGTTTGGGTAAGGGGCTCACCGTTTAGGATGATCTGCCCGCGCTGCATCGCGACGGTGTCTCCCGGCACGCCGATGACGCGTTTGACATAGTCCTGCTGGTCAACCGGATGTTTGAAGATCACGACGTCGCCGCGCTCTGGGGAAGAGGCCAGCACCCGACCCGGTATCAGCGGCGCGTTGAAGGGCAGCGAATAGCGCGAATAACCATAAGGCCATTTGCTCGCGATCAGGTAATCGCCCTGCCACAGCTGGGGCAGCATGCTGTCGGACGGAATGGAAAACGGCGCGATGATAAAGCTGCGTATGATGAGGACGGCGAGCACCACCTTGGCGAGAAAACTGGCAAAGCCTAACGGGTTGTCCTTGGTCTCACTCTGACCGGATTTGGTGTTGGCGCCCTCAAAATTCGCACTGTGATCCGGGTTCGTCGACATACCGCCTGGGGCCGAATTGGTGGCCGGATCAGTTTGGGGGTTAACATCCATCTCAAGCATCCTTAGGCGCGCTGGGGCGTCACGCAAAGGGGATTGCTGCACCATGACCGAGCCGACCATGACCACCGCCGCCGCTTGGGACGCGCTGAAGGCGCTTGAGACCCCGAGCCTCTCGGAGCTGTTCGCGGCGGGTGGAGGCCGTGTTGATGCGATGACGCGGCGGCTCGAATGGCCCGGCGCGAAGGGCGAGACGGGTGGCATGCGGATCGATTTTTCCAAGACGCATCTGACGCACGAAGCGCTCGATGTGTTCGACGATCTGGCCAAGGCTTGCGGTTTTGCCGAGGCGCGCGAGGAGCTGTTTTCCGGCGGTATCGTCAACGTCACCGAGGGCCGCGCGGCCAATCATGGCGCAATGCGCGGCAGCGGAACCGAGGCTGACACAGAAGAGGCCGCAGCTTTGCTTGCGCGTATGGGCATGTTGGTCGAGGCGATCCACGAAGGGGCGCTGGGTGAGATCAGGCACCTCATCCATATCGGCATTGGCGGGTCAGCCCTTGGGCCCGCGCTGGCGGTGGACGCGCTGACCCGCGATTTGGCCAAGATCGACGTGCATGTGGTCTCCAATATTGACGGTCTGGCGCTGGAGCAGGCTTTTGCCGCGTGCGATCCGGCCACAACGCTGATTGCGGTTGCCTCAAAGACCTTCACCACGATCGAGACCATGACGAATGCTGCGAGCGCGTTTCAATGGCTGGAGAAAGAGGGCGTTGCCGATCCCAGCGGGCGTGTGGTGGCGCTGACCGCGAGCCCTGAGAAAGCGGTTGCGTGGGGGGTCGATGAAACGCGCATCCTGCCATTCCCAGAAAGCGTAGGCGGGCGCTATTCGCTATGGTCGAGCATTGGCTTTCCCGTCGCGATGGCAATCGGCATGGAGGAGTTTCGCGAGTTTCTGGGCGGCGCTCACGCAATCGACACCCATTTTCGCGAGACCGATGGCCGCGCAAATGCGCCGCTGCTGGCTGCTTTTGCGGACCAGTATTATTCGAGGGCACGCGGGTGCGAGACGCGCGCGGTATTCGCCTATGATGAGCGCTTGGCGCTGTTTCCCGACTATCTGCAGCAGCTCGAAATGGAATCGAACGGCAAAAGCGTGACTGCGGCGGGAGAGCCCCTGCGTGGACCCTCGGCCCCGATTACCTGGGGCGGAATGGGGACAGACGCGCAGCACGCCGTCTTCCAATTGCTTCACCAGGGCACCCGGCTTGTGCCTGTCGATTTCATCGCGACCATCGCTCCTGGCGACGCGCTTGATCCGGTGCACCATCGTATCCTGCTTATGAATTGCCTTGCGCAAGGTGCTGCGCTGATGGCGGGCAAGACGAGCTCTAACGGTCCCGCGCGCGCCTATCCCGGCGATCGGCCGTCGACGATGTTCCTGCTCGACGATTTGGACGCCGCGACCCTGGGCGCGCTTATAGCGTTTCACGAACACCGCACGTTTGCCAACGCAGTGCTGATGGGGATCAACCCTTTCGATCAGTTCGGAGTGGAACTGGGCAAGGCAATCGCCAAACAGATCGAAGCGGGCGAGGGCGAATTTGATGCGAGCACACGCGCACTGATGGAAGCCTCAGGCCTGCGCTAGTCGGGGCCGCAAATCGGGGCCGTGCTGCGGGTTCAAGCCGCCAGAGCCACTGCGGACCCCGCGCCACATTGAAAGGGCGCGAGAGGCATTTGCATCACTCTTCGTTGGACGAACTGAGCTCTGAATGCGACGAATTGCATGGATATCTGCGTTCAGCGCTCAGTCAGTGACGTTTTGGTAACACTCTGATCGTCGCTGAGAGGCATTTTAGGGCCGAAATGGGCCTTACATGGGCCAATTCCTCATATGATTCTGCAGCGTTCGGGTCATGATTTCGACGCGTTGACACAAGATTGAAATCATTAACGCTTTGTTGAGACTTTAGATTTCTTGAAATGTCGAGGCCAGACAATAAAATTACGCATTTGAGCACGATGTTGTTCAAATTTGCACTCGTTGCGCTATTGCGTATGTACGAGACGTTCTCCCCAACCCCCCGGTTCAAAGGTCGCAACATGTCTTCACTTCTTTCCTTGTCTGTCGTTTGCGCCGTTCTTGCTTGTGGCTCGGTCGCGGATGAAAAGGGCATGGTTGATCCTCAGGCGAAGGCGGGTGAGACCAGCTTCGAGACCGAAGGCACACAAACGGATACCCAGATTGCTGTCGCTACGGAGACGGACGAGAACCTAGTTGACCCCACCCCGGCCACGATGGTCGAATTTGACGGCGGTCACGACTTTCTAAAAATGTCGCGTCGACTGCGCGTGTGGCGTACCAGCGTGCAGTTCGACATGACGGTCGATGCTGAGGGGCACGCAACGGACTGCGAAGTGGTGGATCGGTTCCGCAAGACCTATGTGAACATGAAGCTGTGCGAAGTTGTGATGAACCACTCAACCTTCGAGCCCGCACGTGACGATCATAATCAACCGATTGAAGGTTCCTATCGCCATAATCTGTCCTATGCCGACCTTCGCGAACAACTGGATAGATGACAGCGTTTCCGGCCAGACCGTTTGGCGTCGCAAGAACTGCACTCGTTTCCATAGGTGTCGCCTTTTCATTCCCGGTGGCCGCTCAGAGCCCGGCGAACGGTACGCAAGAAACAGGTGCTGAAGCGTCCGAGGAGACCAATCTGGCTCAAGGTCCTGTTTTGATAGAGTTTGAAGGTCTGCGTGATCTCGTTGGCGCAGCTAGCCGCAATCGGCTGCTCTCCCAGAAACTCGGATATACATTACGAGTTGATGCGACCGGCGCGCTAAACGCGTGCGAGTTGGCGCGCCGATTTCGTCGCAAGGCGACGCGATTGGCGCTGTGTCGTCCACTGCTTAACACCATGACCTTCGAGCCCGCACGCGATGCCGCGGGAGAACCGGTTGAGGGCATTTATGAGGGCGTGATTGACTTTCAAATGTGGATGAAGGGCGATGGTCATTTAAAGGATCATTGATGCCCGTGCATTGACATTGCGTGTCTGCGCGACCATTTTTCCCTCCACAAAGTTTAATGCGGCCAGCGTGAAGCGCCCAGCGAGCGATCGGCTCTCTAGTGCAGCGGCCTCTTACCCAACCCTTTCCACAACTTCCCTTTTCACGCGGGCGGTTTTTTAACCCCGCGCTTCGCAACGCCGCTCCGTGCGCGCGCTTTGCGTGTCGCACATATTGCGAGTTTTCATGACTACATTTAATGAACTTGGGCTGTCGCAGCCCGTTCTCCAGGCGCTTGATCTCAAGGGCTATTCGACTCCCACTCCGATCCAGGAGCAAGCGATCCCGCCCGTGCTTGAGGGGCGCGACCTGCTCGGAATTGCGCAAACGGGTACGGGCAAGACCGCAGCCTTCATGCTTCCGGGCATTGACCGTCTGCGCGCGAGCGATAACCGCATCCCGTTCAAGTCCTGCCGTATGCTGGTGCTGGCCCCTACACGTGAGCTAGCCGGGCAAATCGCTGCGAGCGCCAAGGATTACGGTGCGCTTGCCGGGCTGAAGGTTCAGTCCATCGTAGGTGGGACCAGCGTGAACAAGGACCGCAACAAGCTGCATCGCGGTACTGATATTCTGGTGGCAACGCCGGGGCGCTTGCTCGATCTGATCGACCAGAAGGCGTTCAACCTGTCGGGGGTTGAGGTGCTGGTCCTCGATGAAGCGGACCAGATGCTCGATCTGGGCTTCATTCACGCTCTCAGGCGCATCAACCAGCTTGTGCCAAAGGCGCGCCAGACGCTGTTCTTCAGCGCGACCATGCCCAAGCAGATCAAGGAACTTGTCTCGGGCTATTGCAACAACCCCGTGCAGGTCTCCGTCACCCCGCAAAGCACTACGGCGGAGCGGATTGAGCAATTTCTCTTCATGGTACAGCAGGATGAGAAGACCGCGCTGCTGGAGATGATCCTGTCCGGTCGTCACCGTGTACCGGGGGAGTTTGACTTAATCCTCATCTTCACGCGCACCAAACATGGCGCGGACCGGGTGGTGAAGAAGCTCAGCCAGCGTGGGATCTGCGCCAACGCCATTCACGGCAACAAGACCCAAGGCCAGCGCCTGCGCGCGCTCGACGAGTTTAAGCGCGGCAAGACAAAAATCCTTGTCGCGACCGATGTTGCTGCGCGCGGGATCGATATTCCGGGCGTCAGCCATGTGATCAATTACGAGCTTCCCAACGTGCCCGAGCAATACGTCCACCGCATTGGCCGCACAGCGCGCGCTGGCCGGGACGGAGTGGCGATTGCATTTTGCGCCGAGGATGAGCGCGCGTATCTGAAGGATATCCAAAAGACGACCGGCGCGAGCCTTGAGCGGCTTGACCTGCCCGAGAATTTTCGTGCCGTGGTCGAAGGGGTTGGTCCGACCAAACCGCCGCCAAGAGGCCAGACCGGCGTCTCCAAAAAGAAGGTCAAAGCGCGCCCGGTTGGCGCCAATGGCACTGGCGATGCCCCGAAGCGCAAAGCGTCCCCCAAACATTCCGCGCGCAAAGGGAAACCGCAAGGGAAGGGACCAGGATCGCCCGGTAATCGACGCAGAGGATCACGCGGAAGGGCGCAGGGCGGAAGGCCGGGCCGATAGGGTTATTCGATTGTCGAACGAATATATTTATTGTGTAAACACAACAAATCGCATACTCAGGATGCATGTCGAGGGAAATACACAACCGAATCGCTATGTTTCGTGCCGACGCTGGAATGAGCCGACGCGATCTCGCTGAGATCGTCGGGGTTAACCCGCAAACAATCGGCTTTCTTGAGCGTGGGGATTACAAGCCGAGCCTCGAACTCGCGCTTGCCATCGCGGAGCATTTTGGCGTGGCGGTCGAGCATATCTTTTCGTTCGAGGCGTTTCCCTCGCTGTCGCAGCAATTGGGTAAGGGATCCTGAAAATGGCTTACAAAAGCAGCCGCGGTGTCGCGTGGATTGACCGCGCAACGAAGAGATTGACGCAAACCCCAGATGGCGCTGACCGCCTGTCGCGCTGGTTGGTTGTGGCTTTCACCATCCTCATGCTGTCGGTGTCCTATATGGGCCTTGCCATGGCCGTGACCGGCAGCGACCGGGGGTCATTCCTGGCCCTCATGGGCCTGCTGGGTGTGTTTGCGATCTGGCTGGGCTTTCATCGTCATATCCATTTCGGCGGCGGCACGGATGAGCGGGAAAGGCTGGTTGCGTGGAAATCCTTCGGCGTATCTTCTGCCCTTGTCGGCTTTGCGCTGATTGCGTGGATGATGGCGAATGGCGCGCTCGAAAACGCGCGGCTCTGGGTCCCGGAAAGCAAGGATCAATGGAGAGCGCTGGGCCTTGTATCGATCGCCTCGCTCCACGGTTTTGCATCAATTGCGATCGCTCTCATGCAGCCGCCTTATCTTCCTGAACCGGGAGAAGACTTTCCGCTGTGATGTAAGCGTGCAGGCTTCTCACTGAAAATTAAGTATGCGCTGGTTAAGGAAGGACTTGCTCTCGTAATCTCCTTTAATTTTACAGGCTGAAGGCTAAAGGCGCACACCATGATCAGGACGGAAACCACACTGGTCATTGGTGCGGGCGCGAATTGCGAGATCGAAATGCCCGACGGGACAGAGCTCTTGTCGCGCATTGCGGCGGGCTTTGATTTCGATCGCCTTGGCTCCGAACTACAGACCCGCGACATGGTCGCGCTGGCGCAGATTTTCGAAGAGAACGCGCCAAGGCTGAAGACCACTTACGATAACCTGCTCGACGCTGGCCGCACGATCAAACAGGCGAGCCGGGTGACGACGTCGATTGACGCTGTGCTTGAGCAATATGGCAGCGACAATCCCGATGTGATCGCAGCGGGCAAGATCGCACTTGCCTATTACACGCTGCAAAATGAGGCGAAATCAACGCTTGCTCTGGAGCCGCGCGATGCGGGCGACCTGCCTTTGCGCGGGACGGAGAACTGGCTGTTTCAACTTGGCCAGCTGATTACCAAGGGTGTGCCGCGCGCGCAGGCCGAGCAGTGCTTCGACAAGCTCTCGATCGTTTGTTTCAATTATGACCGCTCCATCGAGCACTATATGCCTTGGGTCATCAGCATGGCTTTCGGCATGGACATGGACGAGGCGCGCCTGCTGGTGAGCACACATTTGCGCATTGTTCATCCCTATGGCGGGCCGGGCACGCTTCCCTGGATCTTTGGCGCGGGCGAGCCGTGCGAGTGGGGCGATGAAAACCCGGAAGACTGGCTGGCGCTCGCCAAGAACATCTACACCGCGTCCGAGCGCGGGCGGGACAAACGTTTTTCGAGCTTTCTCATGGCCGAGATCGCTCAAGGCCGGCGGCTTGGATTTCTTGGCTTTGGTTTTGATCCCATGAACACCTCAATGCTGTTTGACCGCGTGCTTGACCATGATCCTGACGTGATGGTGGCGCTGACGGGCATTGGCGATGGTACCAAGAAGGCGGTGCATTACCTCCTGAAGCGCAACACCGGCGTGCGTGACCCGGACCTGATTACGATCGCGGATTGCAAGGCCTACAAACTGCTTCAGGACAATGGCCTGTTTCTTGAAACGTGATGCTTGGCATTAGGGCCTGACGCGGCCATATCGCCTCCCGGATCATCTGACGAACGGGAGCGCCGCGCATGGCCGATCAGGATTACGACTTCGACCTCTTTACTATCGGCATTGGTTCAGGCGGCGTGCGCGCCAGCCGCATTGCTGCGGCGCATGGCGCGCGTGTGGCGGCGGCTGAAGAATATCGCGTGGGCGGCACCTGCGTCATTCGCGGCTGCGTGCCCAAGAAGATGCTCGTCTACGGCGCACACTTTGCCGAGGACCTTGAAGACGCCAAGCAGTTCGGCTGGGACATTGAGGGCAAGAGCTTCGACTGGGTGCGCCTGCGCGACATCGTCCAGAACGACGTAAACCGCCTCGAAGGCCTATATGGCGAAACGCTCTCGAACCATGATGTCACGGTCTTCCCAGAGCGAGCCGAGATCACCGGCCCGCATGAGATCACGCTGGCGAGCGGCAAGGTCGTCACCGCCAAATACATCCTGATCGCCACCGGCGCTAAGCCGCACATGCCCGAATTTGAAGGCAATGAGCATTGCATCACCTCCAACGAGGCGTTCCACCTTGATGAGGTGCCAAAGCGTATCCTGATTGCGGGCGGCGGTTATATCGCCAACGAATTTGCCGGGATTTTCAACGAGTTCGGTAGCCGAGTGACGATTGCCAACCGTTCAGATGTGATCCTGCGCTCCTACGATCCGGCTTTGCGCGATCGCCTGCTGCAGATCAGCCTCACCAAGGGGATCGAGTTCTGCTTCAATGTCCAGTTCGAATATGTGTGCAAGCAGGATGACGGTTCGCTCCTTGTCAAGATGACCGGCCACGATGAACGTGTGTTCGATCAGGTCATGATCGCCACGGGCCGGGTGCCCAACGTGGAAGGGCTGGGCCTTGAGACGGTAGGCGTAGAACTTGGAAAGAGGGGCGAGATTAAGGTCGATGCCTTCTCCAAAACCAGCGTCGATCACATCTACGCGGTGGGCGATGTGACCGACCGCGTGCAGCTGACGCCGGTCGCGATCCGCGAAGGCCAGGCCTTTGCTGACAGCGTCTTTGGCGAGCGCGAGCCCTATGCGGTCGACCATTCCTGCATCCCTAGCGCTGTCTTCAGCCACCCGCCAATCGCCGCCGTCGGCATGACCGAGGGCGAGGCGCGCAACCGGCTCGGCAATATCCGCGTCTTCCAGTCCGACTTTCGCCCGATGAAAAACGTGGTCGCCGGGCGCAGCGAGCGCGGGCTTTACAAGATGATTGTTGATGCCGCGAATGACAGAGTCGTGGGCGTGCACATGATCGGCCCGGAATCGCCAGAGATCATGCAGGCCGCAGCGGTCGCGGTGAAAGCGGGGCTGACGAAGGCGGACTTCGACGCCACCACCGCGATTCACCCCAGCATGGCTGAAGAGCTCGTCCTGCTGAAATAGAGGCACGCCTCACGCGTTGACCGCGCGGCGCGCGTGCGGCAACGGTCTTTGGCAAGAGAGAACGCACAAGGGAGAGCGCATGTCCGCCAATATCGCTGAAATGGAACGCCGCCGCGAAGCTGCGCGCTTGGGGGGTGGGCAAAAGCGCATCGATGCTCAGCACGCCAAGGGCAAGCTGACTGCGCGCGAACGGCTAGATGTTCTGCTTGACGAAGGCAGCTTCGAGGAAGTCGACACATACGTTGAGCACGATTGTGTCGATTTCGGGATGCAGGACCAGAAGGTGCCCGGCGATGGCGTGGTGACGGGAAGCGGCACGATCAATGGCCGCCTTGTCTATGTCTTCTCGCAGGACTTCACCGTCTTCGGCGGCTCGCTTTCCAAGCGTCATGCGGAGAAGATCTGCAAGATCATGGACGCCGCGATGAAGGTTGGCGCGCCTGTCATTGGCCTCAACGATTCAGGCGGCGCGCGCATTCAGGAAGGTGTTGCCTCGCTTGGCGGCTATGCCGAGGTGTTCCAGAAAAACGTACTCGCCAGCGGCGTCATCCCGCAGATCAGCCTCATCATGGGGCCATGCGCGGGCGGGGCGGTGTACAGCCCTGCGATGACCGACTTTATCTTCATGGTGAAGGACAGCTCCTACATGTTCGTCACCGGGCCTGAGGTGGTGAAAACGGTCACCAACGAAGAGGTGACGCAGGAAGAGCTGGGCGGCGCGATTACGCACACGACCAAGACCAGCGTCGCCGATATCGCTTACGAGAACGATGTCGAGGCGCTGCTCGCCACGCGCGATTTCTTCAACTACCTGCCGCTCTCCAACCGGCCCGAAGCGACCGGCGAGATGGGCCCGGAAATCCCGACGGGTGATCCGTGGGACCGTCTGGAGCACTCGCTCGACACGCTGATCCCGGACAACGCCAACCAGCCTTATGACATGCATGAGG
>JBCCJS010000030.1:0-30088 GCA_039027675.1 Pseudomonadota bacterium | reverse complement strand
GAATAGTAAGCACCAAAGCGGTCAGGTTCTCGCGCACATCCCCCGGTAAGTTCATGGCTATCGCGGCTGTGATGCACATCGTCGCCACCAGCGCCCACCAGAGGACGCTTACGAGCCGAGGCGCTTTCCAAGTCGCGACCAAGGCTACCAAAAGTGCGGCTATCAAGGCGCCGATATACAGAGGGCTCATGCCAAATCTCCCTGCAACACGGCCATCAATGTAGCCACTGACGAGACGCCCAAAACGGCGAGAAGGCTAGCCAAGTGATACTTTGGCAGAACCGCAGTGATCAGCAGGCTTAGGATTCCCGCGAGCGCCAGAACGCCCAGCCAGATAGCTGTGCCGACCTCCACTCCGCTCGCTGCGATGAAGCACGCCCAAGAGAGCGGAAGCATCGCCCAACCTGCTACGCGAGCGAAAGCCATTCTAGGCGCCGGAACCACCACCGCAGGATGCTTCGCCCGGCGCTCCCCGCTTTGAAAGAACAGTACACAGCTTGCGTAAGCAAAGCTTAGCCCTGCAAGCGCGAATGTTGAAGGCTCGGCGGGCAAAGGCATGATTAAAACCGGCTACTCAGGACTATGCCGTATTCGCGGGGCGCTCTAGGGCCAACGCTGATCGATCCGGGAGGGAAGGCCGCGTCAAACAAGTTGTTGACAGCAAATTTATTCGCCAGATTTCGGCCATAAATCTGCAGATCAAAGCGATCGCTTTGATAGCCAATGCTTGCGTTAAACAAAGTGAAGCCATCGGAACGCAGAGGGTCACTATTTTCAACATCGGAGACGAGGCCGCTTTGATATGTGATGTTGCCTTGGACGAAGAACCGGTCAGTTAAAAACTGCGTTCCGCCAATCGCCGCCGTCCAATCTGGGGAGAAGGGAAAGTCATTGCCCCTTAATTGAACGCCTGTCGCCCCCCCAGTTTGGCATGTTGGGAAGTTCGCTGATTGAGAAGTCGCTCTGCAGAAGTCCCTAAACTCGGTAAAGCTATATCCAAGAGACGCAAAAAGGCTGGTGCGGTCAGTGGGGTCATAGGTTCCAGACATCTCAAATCCCCAAATGCGGGATTCGCCAGCATTCACAGTTTGAAGGTTGCCGAGGTTTCCATCTCTTGGGACACTGATTTGTTGATCACGCCACAAACCATAATAGGCATTTGCATTGAGGCGCAGGCGCCCATCAAGCCATAGGGAGCGCACACTGACTTCGAAGTTGTCAAGATGTTCAGGATCGAATGAATTCAGCGAGCCATCCTGAAGCAACTGGGACCCTCCGGTACGATATCCTCGGCTGTAAAAGGCTGATAGATTTATGTCAGGAGTGAGCGCATATGTGAGGCCAAATTCTGGTAGGAATGCTGTGAAATCAGCTTCTCGCTCAGACTGGCGGTCTCCGAGCAGCGAGCTCAGCCCTGCATTAACTGCAGCGACGCCTCCCTGAACAACCGGCCCGAGGCCTGCTTGCATCATCTCCGCTTGCATGCCCGCTGCGACTGGGTCTGGTAGAGGCGTAGAGACATCAAGCGATGTAGAGGCGATGCTCTCGTTCGTTTGTTCTTCGTAGTCAAAGCGCAGCCCGGTTGTGATTGTCAGCCGCTCTGTCAGATCATATTCCCACCGCGTGAAAGCAGCGAGATTTGTAGTGTTAAATGTACCGCTACCGCTGTTGTTGATGATGAAGGTCGGTGGAAAGAACGGAAGAAGAACTCCTGGGACCCCTGCGTTTGCTGGATTAACGGGGAGCCCCAAAGTGCTCTCGTTCTTGCCGTCAATATCAATGAAAAATCCGCCGATGATCCCTCTCAGACGGTCGCCTTCAAAAACAGCTCGAATTTCCTGCGAAACATTGGTTGCATCGCTCGTCGCAACTTGACTGCCAAGCTCTTTAGGTCCCTCATCTCTATCAAAAAAGTTCGTATTTCCGCTGTCTAAAAAGGCTGTGATGGAGGTCAAGGTCCATGTGTCCGTTAGGTCGAAATTCACCTCGAGTGAGCCCGAAATAGAATCAAAAAATTGGGCCGATAAGGAGTTGTTGAGTGCGGTGAATGACTCAATATCTCCACCTGGCGGAACGAGATAGTTGGGATTGCCGCGGTCGTTTTCGCTGTATTGGAAAGTCGCAACTGCGCTTAGTCTGTCGGTTGGTTCAATCAGATATCGTGCGCGCAGTATTAGGTTTTCCTGAAAGCCAGCCTCATCATCCCCATTAGTTGCATTGGAAATAAAGCCATCGGTGCTTGAGTGCTCTGCCGTCAGACGCAGGGCGCTACTCGCGGTGACAGGCAGGTTGACCATCCCTTCAAGCGCATATGTATTGAAGTTACCATATTCACCGCGAACGGCGGCTCCAAATTCATCAAGCTGCGGCTTTTTAGATTGGATGACGATTGCGCCTGCAAGGGCATTGCGGCCTACGTTGGTTGATTGCGGCCCATTTAAGATTTCGACTTGCTCCACATCCCAGAGATTGCGCGGCAGACTGGAAACTGCAGATAATGTCGCTAAGGCCACATTGTCGTAATAGACGATCGCAAGCTCACCGATTCCACCAATGCCGCTTCCCGCATTTTGGATGCCTCGGATTGTGAAGCGATTATCGCCAGTGTCATTGCCCGCGACATTTGGGGTTTGCAAAAAGACGTCCGTGATATCGAAAAGGATGCGTTCGTTGAAATCTTGCTCTGTAAAGACGGTGACACTTTCTTTGGTGTCTTGCAGAGATCGTTCAATTTTCTGACCGGTAACAACAATCTGCTCTGCGCTGCTATCTGCTGTTTTCGAGATAACGAAAGCACCATTTTGAGCGTCTTCGAATCTCAGATTTGAGTTGGAAAGAAGGCGTCTTAAGGCTTGCTGTGCGGTCAAACTGCCGCGAATTTCTGGCGCGACCAAGCCATCTGTCACGCCGCCCGGTGCGACGATGTCGATGTCGTATTCGGACGCAATTTGCGCCAATGCCGCTTCGAGGCTTTGCTGTTCAATGACAATCTCACGAGCTTCGCCTGATTGAGCATGCGCTGGCATCGCCATCGTCGCAAATGCAATGCTCGAACCAGCCAACCAGAAGGCGCGTTTAGCCCGCAGCCCCAGTTTCCATTCCATAATTTCATGTCCCCTGAATTATTATTGCGACGCATTCACAGTCGCGTTCGCCCTGAAGACGAATGGGGGACGCCAGGTGTCACATGTGCAGAAACTTTTCTTTCTTGGCTATCGATCGCCGTTATCCGCGGTAGTTTCCAGCGCTCGGCTTGTGATGATGATACGCACGCCATCATCGGTTACTGAAATTGGTAGGCTGAGCTCCAAAGTCCGCAAAACGTTTGCGGGCTTCGTTACATCGAAGCTTCCGCTCAACTGCAAAGTGCGCGCATCTTGCGCAACGGCGATGGGTCGATCGGCAAACTCGTTCAAGTCATCAACCAACAACTGCAATGAAGCATTGCTGTACGTCTTTCGCATACTCTCCGGCTGACCAACATCATAACGCTCGGAGGCTTGAAGCGGCACTTCAGATGATTTCGTCGACGGCCGTGCCGCGAGATCGCGAGTTTCAACACCATCTGAGGTCCAGATACGGTCACCGGCTGTAAGGCGAATAGGAGCCGAGGCAGCTTCGCTTTGTAGCGCTGTTGGCGACAACTCCACTACGCCTTCAGAAACACCCACTTCGAGGCCACCATCACGCAAGTACGCTCCAAACCGTGTACCCACGACCTCAATATCTGCGACCTCGGTCAGGACAAAAAAAGGACGATCATTGTTTGATCGAACATTGAAGCGGGCATTGCCTTTGATCAGATTTATGCGTCGAGCGTCGTCATCTAAAGTAACCAAGAGAGTGGAACCGGAACCTAATATTATGGAGCTGCCGTCTGGAAGCCTGATATTTTTCGTCTCGTCCGCGTTGGTGGCGAATTTCTCTGGCGCCGGTTCAGATGGAAGCTGGAACCATTCGCTTGGCGCAGTGACAAAGATAAGCACAGCCACGAGTGCGATTGAGAACGAAGCGGCGGCAAACCTAGGCACCGATGCCCTAATCGCCTCGACAGTTGTTCCAAGCCAACTCTGTGTAACTAAAGCTGGTTCTTCATGGATGCTTGCAACCGACGGGCTAGGAAGCTCGATAAGCCCAAGCGAGCCCCAAAGGACCTCCACTTCGGCATAGGCTTCCGCGTTCGAAGGATCAGATTCCATCCAGGCGCTAAACTCGGCGTGTTCTTGCGGGGAAAGCCCATCAGCTTTTCTCGCGTGCCAGATATGAGCCTCGCTCTCGCGTGCGTGTTCAATGACTGTCATGAGAAGTCTTCCTCCGACTTCACTTGACCTGCCTCCTTGCAAGCTTCGGAGATGGCTTGAGTGGCTAAAGCCAAATGGCGGACAGCCGATGACCGGCTTACGCCGCAACGCGCGCCTGCCGCCTTGGGCGTCAAACCTTCAACCCGGCATGCTAGAAAGATATGCTTGCGCCTATCAGGCATCTCGTCGAGCACCCTCATAACCACGTCTATCTGCTCTTTACCCATTAAGACGCGTTCGGGATCGATTGTGTCACATTCCTGCGCGACCAACGCTCGCTCTGCAAAAGTATGATCGGCTCGCATTTTTAAGGAACGCTTCTCCGAGATCATGAAGTTGCGGGCGACGATCCACGCGAAGGCTTCGAGATCTCGGATCCCATCGGCCGATTTAAGTTCGTTGAGTTTCAGGAAGGTTCTTTGAGCAATGTCTTCAGGGTCTGGAGGTCCAGCACCGTAGGTTGCGAATAAGCCTCGAGACAGTCTCTCAAAATATTTCGCATAAAGGTCGGCCCAAATGCCCTTTAGCTTGCTGTCGGTTGAGCGCGCTGACCCTTCCTCGCCCCGAACATCCGTATCGGGCTCACTGGCCGATACAAATGACGAATTTTCAGGACGGTCTTCCATGTCGTTCCGGCAAATAGGATTTTGCGACCGCTTTGGTCGTCATAAAGTTAACGCACGCTAACCGTGTGGAGCAATTGCGATTTGCTTGCAAACCATCTGTAGGCATAATCAAATCCGTTGCCTTCTTGATTGGCGCCTTACGTCTATTGGTAATCGAGCCAACGATCATGCTGACGTCTTTTCAAAGCCCCAAAGTGAAACGGTTCCGAAGACTGTTTTTCTACCGACCGATCGGGCTCTCTCCATACTTTCGCAGCACGTCATCAAACGCTTCTGCCATCAAGTCCTGAAGTGATAGCCCATTTCTGCGCGCGCAAGTGTGCATGGCCAGCGACATTTCGGGCGAAAAGTATCCTGCGATGGCTTTACGACCGACCCTGCTTTGCGGTTTCGTTTCCGCAGTGGCTTTTGGTTCATTGACTAGGCTTCGAGGAGGCGTCTGAGCTCGATCCGAAAGATTGGAAAATCGGCTCATGCTGTGGTCTCCAATGAAGCAATTGTGGACATGTTCAGTTGCGCACATGTCCACTCGTACAATTGTGAGATTTCAACGGCTGCTTTACTCGCCGGCTCGAATTCGCTGACGGTCTGTCCGCTAGCGCTTGCATGACGATGAACGGCTCTTTCAGGGAGCGTTATCGGGCAAACCTTGCCGCCGAGATCACGGATGAGAAGCTTGGCATCTTCACATATTCTCGGTGCGTTCGGTGGCCCGGCAGTGAGGACCACCCAGCCATTCCTGTTCATTAACTGGATGAGCCTCAGGCTTGTTCGCATCGCAGCCAAATCAAATGCACTTGGACGGCAAGGGATCAGGGCGAGATCAGCGACCTCAACGGCCGCGGCAGCAGCGTTCTCCGCATGCGGAGGTGTATCAATGGTAATGAAAGTCGCTCCTTGTCCGCAGGCGAGATCGATTTTGGCCTTTATGCGCGACGGCGCGGTATCGATCACTTCAGGTGCAGCGCCGCTGCGCCAAGAGGACCAATCGCACGCGCTCGCCTGCGGGTCCGCATCGATAATGAGAGAGGTTTCGCCTCTTTCATGAGCTGCCGCAGCTAAATGAATGGCTAGAGTGGTCTTACCCACTCCGCCTTTCTGGCTAACTATGGCGAGAGTTCTGGTTCGTGTGGACATCGTAATAATCCCTCAAGTGGACATGTGGCGTTGAGCGAAAGTGGAAGCGTGAACTCTGGGACATGCCAGCGCGCTGTTTTGTGCGCCTGTCCAAGTGTTCATTTCGTCACCTGTGAGCATGTTCACACATGGATACGTTGGGTGCTGGACAGAAGCCGCTTCGAAACAATGGGCGGAAGTACCATTGGACATGTCCACATGGGGAAATGAGGACATCGGATCTGGCAGGAGCTGCTCATCAATTGACGAGCGTCGGATCACATCGCGCTGCATACGGTTTCTTGGTATCCGGAGAACGGCCTGACGCTTGCTTTCCAGCCGCTCATAAGCCTTCAACAGGGACTCCCGTAGGCTTTGGATCAGCCTGGACAGCGAACACTCTTTCCAAGCCCTCACGCGAGTTAGATGAAAACTCATTGTAGGCGAGAGCCGCAGGTGGGAGGCAGACAGCCCAGAATTGTTGCGTCAACGGCCTCTCGAGACCGATCCGCTAGATTGCGCGCCTGTTCGCAGCTTAAGGCGATGGAGATATCGCTGAGGATCAGCGTGCCGCCTTGGCAATGCGACGAGCAAGGACCATCCTCCGGACACCAGATGTGCAGCGATACCGAATGGCCACGGATGATGCTCGGCGCGCGCTGAGTCAGGATCTCAGAAATCTCGCGGGGCTGCGCAATCTGGTTCATCGCCTTGCCTCGGCTTGACCGCCTGAACGATTGCGTGATGCAGCGGCAACTGGGTCAACCCGCGGCAGACTATCGAGCCAGTCTTCAATGTCCTGGCGGCTCCAGCGCGGTCCGCTGTGGCCCGTCTGACAAGGCTGTGGGAAGTCTCCTTCGCGGCGTTTGCGCCAGATTGTAATCCGGCTCATACGCAGATGGGAGACAAGGTCTGAAGTCGTCATAAGACCGCTTGGTTCTTCGAATGGCATAGGGTCACCTCCTGTCGTGGGGAGATGATGCTTGTGGATAAGTCAGTATCCGACCATTCCTGCGCGGTTCAGTTTATTTCAGTTTGCCTCAGGGCATTGATTCTAGGGGCAATTTTTTTAGAGCTTTTTCGAAGTCCGCGTGATTGCCGGACCAAAGCTTTTGCGCCATCTCGCCCTTGAGGCCAGTCTCGGTATCGAGTTCATCAATGACATCTTTGAGAGCAAAGCCGGCCAGGCGTTTGGTTCGCAAATATCGGACGTGACTTAGCCCATTAATCAATGCTTTCGAGCCTTTATCGATCATATGCGCTTGCGTAAGAATCCATTGCATGCGTGTCTCAAACAAAGCCTCGTCACCCTCAAGCATCAACAGCTTGGAAGACAGAAGCGATTTCGAACGAGCGCCGCGCAGGCTCACCATCAATCTACCTCTGGGAAGCGGAGGTTGCACCAGGGACCAACCGGTTCGGTCACTTGAGATGAGAAGCTGTCGTCCGTGATCCGCTTTCAACGCACGGACCTCGCTATCCGATAACTTCGGTTCACTGGCATTCCGGGTCTCAGAGGAGAGCCTCGTCGGGTCATCACTTAGAAGCCGACGGTACTCCTCTAACGCCCGAACAAATGCACGCTGCCGGTCATCGGTCGTAAGAGCTTGCAGCTCTTCGCTTGACGCTTCCCGACGAGCGCTATTCCAGACGAATATAGAATTCAGCCATGGCTTCAGAAGCCACAGACCCGCAGTTGCCAGCGATATCGGTGCAAGCGCCCAGATAAAACCTGGAGGAAAAGCGAAGGCGGAAATGACAGCGACCGCAACGATGCCAGTGGCCGTTTTCTCTCGCGCGCCAAACGGCGAGCGAAGCTGTGACCGATCAAGGCCATTCTCGATCGCGGAAACAACCTCCGCGCCAAGCAGTTCGATTGGTTTCGCTGATGGTGGTTCACGGCAAAAAACAGCAAAGCCATCGTCAACGGCGCCAAAGAAATCTGGCTGATCGGAAAGAGACGATCCAGGCTCTGGGGGATGCGGCGATTGTACGGACGAATTCATTCGGCAAAACGGCAACTTCGGGAGCATCAAGATCGTTCATTTTGATCTTCGATCGCTCGTCTGCCAAGTGCCTTTGTGGGCCCTTATCGACCCAGAATCACGAGTTTTTGAAACCGAGAAATTAGACACAAATTAGACACGCAATTGTTTCACGGTCGCTAAGTCATTGATTTTATGGTGGGCGCGGCAAGGATTGAACTTGCGACCCCACCCGTGTGAAGGGTGTGCTCTACCACTGAGCTACGCGCCCGCCCGCAGATGAGACATCGGTGCCTCGGGCAGGAGCGCGCGTCTAATGCGCTGCGATCAGTCTGGCAAGCCCTCTTGCGAGCTTGCGGCGTACCTGTGGTACTCAATCTGCTGACGCAAGCGAGGGCGCGCCCAAATCAGTTTGCAAACAGCGTGCGCAGCACGTCCATCGAGCTTACCCACTCCCTGGCCTCGCGAGGGGGCTGGGCATGGGCAGGGCATTCAAGGCAATAGGCCTGGATACCTGCACTACCCCCCAAGCGCTGGGCATCGGCCAAAAGGCGCGCTGCGGTGTGGTCGCGATTTTGCGCGGCCATTGCAAAAAGGTCGCTCGCACGCTGAGGCTGAACATCCGCCACCATGGGGCTGAGCGCGTTCGCCAACAGCTGACGGATGAGCGCGTCCGTGCCATCGACCGGATCAGCAATGAAGCGCGCATGGTACTCGCCCTCTTCAAGCTCTGCTTTCTGCGCGACCCAGGCGAGCGCTTCATCAAGCCCGCCAAATTGATCAACCAGCTTTTTCTGCCGCGCGGTGCCGCCGTCCCACACCCGGCCCTGAGCGATGCGATCGACCTCTTCGATCGACATTCCGCGGTTATTGGCGACGATCGTCAGAAAATCGGTGTAGCTGGACTCGATCGAGGACTGGAATATCGAGTCCATTTCCGGGGTCAGCCCATCGAAAATGTCAGGCTGGCCCGAAAGCGGTGTCGTCCGGATTGCATCAGCGTTCACTCCAAACCGCGCGGCCGTACCCTCAAACGTGGGTAGAACCGCGAAGATGCCGATGGACCCTGTGATGGTTTCAGGCTCGGCGAATATGCGATCCCCGGCTGTCGCCACCCAGTAGCCACCGCTCGCTGCGACATTGGCAAACGAGATCGCAACCGGGATGTCATTGGCGCGGTAGCGCTCCATCGCGCGGCGGATTTCTTCTGAGGCGAGGGCAGAGCCACCGGGTGAATCGACGCGCACGACGAGGCCTGCAATCTCGCCCTCGATCGCCTTGTCGAGCTCTTTGTCGAGTAGGCGCGAAATGCGCCCCCCGCCTGCTGTACCCGGACCCGCTTCGCCGTCGACGATGCCGCCAGCGACAGTGACAACTGCGATCGCCTTGCCATTGGTTGGGGCAGGGTGGTCGGCAAGGAAGGCACCCATGTCGGTCTTGGCGTAAGTCCCGGGGAGCTTGTCGGTCTTGTCCTCGCCCACGATTTCAGCGACGTGCTCTCCAAACTCGACCCGATTTCCAAGTGTGTCGACCATACCTGCATCGAGCGCAGCCTTTGCAAGATCGCCCTGCGAGCTGTCGACCCAGCCGACGGGATCGCTAGTCACTTGGGCTAGATCCATATCCGGGCGCGCTTTGGACACATTGGCCTGCCATTCTTCCCACAAGGCACCATAGAGCCCTTCGATATTTTCGCGCGACTGCGGGGACATGGCATTCAGCAGATAGGGCTCGACCGCGGTTTTGAACTCGCCAACGCGGTAGACGCGCGCATTGACGTTAAGCCGCTCAAGAAGCTCAGCGTAGAACAGGAAGCTCCCGCCGGGGCCAGCGATTAGCGCGCCCCCCATCGGATCAAGCCAGACCTCGCTCGCATGGCTCGCCAGATGCATGTGATCATCGCCGTAACCAAGCGCGTAGGTGAGCACCGGCTTATCGCTCTGGCGCACACGGTCCATCGCCTCGGCGATTTCCTGCATATGCACCTGTCCGCCGCCTGCAAAAGTGGTGAGGTCCATCACCACAGCCTTGATCCGATCATCGCTCGCAGCAGCATCAAGTGCGCGTACGATGTCGCGGACCTGGTGCTGGGTGGGCGGGGCAGAACCGCTCAAAATTGCAGCAAACGGATCAATCGTCGCCTTTTCCTCAACCACAAAGCCAGTGAGGTCGATATAGAGCGCGCCCTCGCGAACCTGAGCCGGGCTGGGCGTCGAAGAAAGCGCTGCAAACACAGTCAAAAAAAACAGCAGCATAAACAGCAGGACGAGCCCGTCCTTGATCCCAACCAGTACCTTCCAGACCTTGCCGACAAAACTCATTAACAGTGTGTCCCTCGTTAGCGATCGCGCCGTTTCTAGCGAATATTCACATTAGATAGGGGCACAGTCGCACAAACGCCATGGAAAACCGATGCGGTGATGGGTTGAGCGCTCAAGCAGGCTACACTAAGGGCATGGCCTTAATGACATTGACGTCATCTTCGAGCCGTGGCGACCGGTTTCCAGCCGGGCGCCTCGCCTTTCCGCACGATCACCTCACCGGGATCGGCCATCTGGAGAGGCATGAGATTCTGTTCCTACTGGCTGCTGCTGAGGAATGGGTCGAGCTCAACCGCAGCGGTGAAAAACGCAAGGAGCTGCTTGCCGGCCGCACAATCATCAACGCCTTCTTCGAAAACTCGACCCGCACGCTTCTAAGCTTCGAGATCGCGGGCAAGCGCCTGGGAGCGGACGTTGTCAACATGCAGGCGGCGACCTCAAGCCTCAAAAAGGGTGAGACGCTGATCGACACCGCGACCACATTGAACGCGATGCGCCCTGACGCGATCGTGATGCGGCACGGTTCTTCGGGCGCGACCCAGCTGATCGCGCAGAAAGTGGATTGCCCTGTTCTCAATGCGGGCGATGGGAGCCACGAACACCCTACGCAGGCGCTGCTGGACGCGTTGGCTTTGCGCGAAGCGCTTGCGCAGCGGGGTGAGGCGAGCGAGGACTTTACCGGTCTCAAAGTGCTGATCTGCGGCGACATCCTGCATAGCCGCGTCGCCCGCTCGAACATCTTATGCCTTCAGGCATTGGGTGCGAGCGTGCGCCTATGCGCGCCGCCAGCGCTCATGCCCGCCGGGATCGAGGCGATGGGCGCTGAGCCCTTTAGCGATTTCGACGCTGCGCTTGATGGGGTGGACGTGGTTATGATGCTGCGCTTGCAGTCCGAGCGGATGGCGGGTCAGTTCATCCCGTCAGCGCGCGAATATCACCACCTTTACGGCCTTACCAAAAAGCGGCTTACACATGCCGCGCGCAACGCTTTGGTGATGCATCCCGGCCCGATGAACCGCGGGGTGGAGATCGACAGCGAGGTCGCGGACATGATCGACCGTTCCATCATCACACAGCAGGTTGAAATGGGGGTTGCGATCCGTATGGCGTGCCTTGATGTGCTCACCCGCTCACGCCGGGCGGTGGAGGGCTGGACATGAAGCAGACACAGCCATGCACGATCATTGGCGGTACGCTGGTTACGACTGAAGGGCCTGTATCCGGCACGATCCGGTTTGCTGATGGCCTGATTACGCATGTCGGCGCTCAGGCTCAGCCGCATGAGGGTGACCGGGTTATCGATGCGGGTGGCAAGCTTGTTACGCCAGGCCTTGTCGATCTGGGCGTATTCGCGGTCGACAAGCCTGCCTTTCACTTTGGCGGGATCACGCGTGCGGCTTTGATGCCGGACCAGTCGCCGCCGCTCGATTACCCCAGCCGCGTCAATTACATCGCCAAGAGCGGCAAGCCCGATCTGTGGGTCCATCCGCTCGCCGCTGCGACGCGCGGGCTCGAAGGGCGGGAGCTGGCTGAGATTGGCCTTATGAAAGAGGCGGGCGCGCGTGGTGTTGCGACCGGGCGCAGTTGGATTGCGGATTCAGGCGTGATGCTGCGCCTTCTGCAATATGCCGCAATGCTCGATCTGGTGGTGGTCACTCATGCCGAGGACGCAGGGCTATCAGGTGAGGCGGCGGCGACAGCAGGCGAGATGGCAACACGGCTCGGCTTGCCCAGCGCGCCTGCTGAGGCAGAGACGCTGGCGCTGGCGCGCGACATCGCGCTGGCTGAAATGAGCGGAGCCCGTCTGCATGTTCGTCAGGTCACCACGGCCGCCGGGTTTGACCTCGTGCGCGCGGCCAAGGCGCGCGGTGTCGCTGTTACCTGTGGCATCACGCCTCCACACTTTATGTTGAGCGATCTCGCCACAGCCGATTTCCGCACCTTCGCGCGCCTATCTCCGCCTTTGCGCACGGAGGAGGATCGTCAGGCTGCGATCGCAGCGATCGGGGAAGGGGTGGTTGACGTGATCTCCAGCGGCCACGATCCGCGCGGGCCTGAGGACAAGCGACTGCCCTTTGCCGATGCCGAACCGGGCATGGCGGGCGCGGAGACTCTTTTCGCGATGACACTCTCTTTGCAGCGCGATGGGGCGATTGATACAGCCCGCGCCTTCGAGCTTCTCGCCACCAATCCTGCGCGCATCCTCGCAGTGCCCGCAGGCGCGCTCGCGGCGGGGCTGGAGGCCGATATCGCTTTGGTAGACCCAGAGGCGCCATGGATCATCGATCGCGCCAAGATGGAGGCGACCGCCGACAACACACCATTCGACCGTCAAGGCGCACAAGGACGCGTTCGCGGTCTCATCAAGGGCGGGGTTGAAGTCGCACTCTAAACCGAGTGGGCAAAAAAAGGGCCGCGACGATGCGCGGCCCTGTTTCTTTTCGCGTGCAGCGTTTTAGCGCGCAGCGGCGATCCGGGTGCCTTTGTCGACCGCACCCTTTGGCGGGTTGGTCTTCGAATAGGCAAAGCAGCCACGACCAGCTGAACGCACGGTCGAGCACATCTGCGCAGCGCCCTGACGGCCAAAGCCAGCCGCGGCGACGCGGTAATAGGTCTTGCCCTTCACCTCAGCCTTGGTGATCACAACATCATGTGCGGCCAGCTGCGGGAACTTTTTCTTGAGGCTTACCCAGCCACGCTTGGCTTCTTCCTCGCTGACATAGCTGCCGAGCTGCACCATGTGTGTGTCGCCCTTGGGGGCGGGACTTACGCTCGGTGCAGCAGTCTTGGGGGCCGTGGCAACGCGCTTGGGCGCCACGGCTTCAGGCAAAGGCTGCGTCACCGGGTTCGAGACATACCGCATAACCGCCGGTTGCACCGTCTTGGCGCTGCGGCGCGGTTGGGGCGCGGCTTCCGCTTTGGCGACTAACGGCACTGTGCTCGGCGCCGGAACGGGCATCGCTGTGGCTTTGATGCTCGGCTCAGCCTTTTCGACGACATTGTCCTTCACACCGCTGCCAAAGGCGAGCGTTTCAGCCTCGGAAGCCGTGCCGGGCGCTTTGGCAACCTGCGCAGGCGCAGCGTCCTTTGGCATTGCGGCTTCGGCCTCGGCGACCATTTCCTCTGTGCTGGGGAAGTTGGACAGCGCCAGCATGGCGGGCATGCCATTATCGCCCATCGGCGCAATACCGAGCAGCGAGGCGACGCGGGTCATGTGGTCTTCCGGACGCGCATTGGTAGCCCATTCGGACAGGCGTGCATCGACCTTGTCGGCGGGCACGTCTTCAGCGACCATGACGCGCGCGGCGCGCCAATTGCCTGCCAGAGCGTAGGTGTAGGCAAGGTTCTGACGGATCTTGGCGCTGTTCTGGCCAGCGCGTAGCGCGTTGGTCAGCACGAACACACCGCGTTCGGGATTGCCAGCAAGCGCAATCGCAAGGCCTGCATCCGCCGGATCAAGCGCGCGCTCCCAGTCGAGGAGTTCTTTAAGCGCCGCCTTGCCATCGCCGATCGCGGTAGTGGTCAGCGCGTAGCTCAACACGGTGCGCGGATCGGTGTCACCCAGCTCAAGCGCGTCAGCAAAGCTCTGCGAGGCCGAAGCATAGCGGCCCTCTTCGAGATAAGCAGCGCCAAGAAGCGCGCGAAACTGCGCGTTGCGAGGCTCAGCCAGAACGGCTTCCTCGGCATACGCAATCGCCTTGTTCGTCTGGCCTTTTTCGAGCGCAGTCTGTGCCTTGTTGTAGGACACCTCGGCGCGCGGGGCCGAACCCGTCGTGCAGCCGGTCAGCGTGACGCTGGCCATGGCCGCCGTTGCGAGAAGAGCCAGTTTGGGACCGAAGTCCACGCCGCTCTTACGGTTCAAAATCTTGCGATCCATGTCGTATCCTCTGGTCTTCATCGTGGTTTGGCGTTCAGTTTGATTTGAGGTCGGTGCGCTTCATGCGCTCGACCAAGGTGTCGAGTTCGTCGATGTCTTGCAGCAACGCATCGAGGGCTTCAGTCACCAGCGACTGCGCGCTTATGCCCTGCATGGTGGCCGCGAGCCGAAGCTTGAGGTGGCGATCTGTATCGAGGCGCAAGGTAAAGGCTGCCCGGCGCGCAGAGCTGTTTGTCGTCGAAGCAGATTTTGAGCTGCGCTTGCGCGATTTGGTCGCCTTAGTCGCCGATTTGCCGGGTTTCGGACGTAGAAGCGCGTCGGATTGCTCTTTCTCAAGCGCCCCCCCGCGAGCGAGTTCCTCAGCCGCTGCTTCGGCCAGAACCCGCCGAGCAAGGCGTTTTTGCTGGGTACGGATTACCGGGCTTGCTGTATCGAGCGTGTCTTCATTGGCCGGCGAGCGATCCGCTTGATGTGCGCCAAAGGGCACGATGTCGGCGCTCGCTAGCGGATCGATAATGGGATGGGGCCCGCGCGGATTGTCGTCCTCTTGGCCTTCGCTATCATCCTCGAAATCGGAGGCAAGCAGCGTGGGGTCGCTGACCTGGTGTTCCGCATTTGCCTTGCTACCCGGCTTCGATGAAAGCAGCGGGAAAGCATCGGCGCTGAGCGCGGCAGCACTCACTTGCGACATTGGGGCGACTGTTTGAGGCTCAGTGTCGTCACCGCCCATGTCGTTCCAGCCCAGATCTTCAAGCTGTTCATCCGCCAGAGCGGCGATTTCGGCCATGTTTTCAGGCAGCGGCGTCAATTGCGGGCGCATAGCGGGCTTCGCGCCGCCCTTGCGAGCGAGCAATGTGGGCCCAAGCGAGGCAAAGCTGGCTTCGGACATCATCGCGCCCAGCCTCTCTTACTGTGCAACCCGGCGGCCGAAACCGCCAGCGGGACGATGGACACCGCCAGCATTTGCCACCTGGCCATTGGGCGCGGCAAAAACGGTGCGGCGGAAGTTCTTCTCGAGCCGGTCGGAAATATACTTCCACAGCGCGGTGATTTCGGCAGCCGAACGGCTTTCCGGATCGACTTCCATAACGCTGCGGCCATCGATCATCGAGGCGGCAAAGTCAGTGCGGTGGTGAAGCGTGATCGGTGCCACGGTGCCATGCTGCGAGAGCGCGACAGCGGCTTCTGAAGTGATCTTGGCTTTGGGTGTGGCCGCGTTGACCACGAAGACCAGCGGCTTGCCCGCACGCTCGCACAGGTCAACCGTTGCGCCCACGGCGCGTAGGTCGTGCGGGCTGGGGCGCGTGGGAACCACGATGAGCTCAGCAACGCTGATCACCGACTGGATCGCCATGGTTATGGCAGGCGGAGTATCGATCACCGCCAGCTTGAAACCTTGTTGACGAAGCACCTGAAGGTCATTCGCAAGGCGCGAGACAGTGGTTTGCGCAAAGGCGGGATATTCCGCCTCACGTTCGTTCCACCAATCCGCCAGCGATCCCTGAGGGTCGATGTCGATCAGCACGACCGGACCAGCGCCTGCGCGCTGAGCCTGGACGGCGAGATGTCCGGATAGGGTCGTTTTGCCCGATCCGCCTTTCTGCGATGCCAAAGCGAGTACACGCAACGCCTTAGTCCCCCTGGGTTAGCCCAATGATGCCGCCTGATTGCGACTGGATGCCCAGTGGGATCGCAGACTACCCCTAATTTTGGGTTAACGCTGACCCTCCATGTGTAAACGCAATTACGCTTTCGTCGTTCGTTCCGGTCGCGGGCCTTATCTGTGCCTTGCCGTGCAAAAGCAGGGATTTGGCGCGGCCTATGGGTCTGGTCGCCCGGCCTCTCAACCATTTGCTAACCGTTTGTTCACTATGAAGGGTAGGAATGAGGAAACGAAGAGTGCCGCGCGCCAGGGTATTTGGCGTTAGGCGCTGTCTAGTGGAAAGACGCTCAAACAAGGAGCACGAGACCCATGGCTTATCGTATGCACACTGTTGGACTGGTTGCTCTGGCTGCGGTGATGGCCTCACCGCTCGCGGCTGACGTCAAACGCGGGGTCGACGCCTGGAGCGTTGGCGATTTCGATACTGCGGTCAATGAATGGCGGCTACCTGCTGAGAACGGGAACGCTGATGCGCTGTTCAATATGGCGCAGGCCTATCGCCTTGGACGCGGGGTTGAAGCTGATATCGCCCGCGCACGCCAGCTTTACGCTGAAGCTGCGCAGAGGGGACATGTCAAGGCGGCTGACAATTACGGCCTTCTGCTGTTTCAGCAGGGTGAGCAAAACGAAGCCATGCCGCTGATCCGCGCAGCGGCCGAGCGCGGCGATCCGCGCGCGCAATACGTGCTGGGTCTGGCACATTTCAACGCTGATTACGCCGAGAAGGACTGGGTGCGCGCCTACGCTCTTTTAACACTGGCGCAAAGCTCGGGCCTGCCGCAAGCGGGTGGGGCGCTGGCGCAGATGGATCAGTACATCCCGATCGAGCAGCGCCAGAAAGCGCAGCTGATGGCGCGCGATATCGAAGTAGAAGCGGGCAAGCGTCGCGCAGCTGAGCTTGCGGCGCTCGACCTCGCAAAGTCTGGCAATACGCCGGCTGTGTCTGCGGCACGCGCCCCCGTTTCTGCCCCCGTGCAGCGCCCAATACCAAAACCAGCGCCGACACCGGTTTCAGCCCCGGTTCAAGTGGCTCAAGCACCGCAGCCTGTCGCCGCTGCGCCGGTTTCTGTCCCAGCCAGCGCAAGCACTACTCCCGCTGCTCTAAGCGGTGCATGGAGCGTGCAACTGGGCGCATTCGGCGTTCCGGGCAATGCAGATCGCTTGTGGAACCAGCTCGCACAAGATCCGGCGCTGTCCGGCACTCGAAAGGCGCTGGTGCCTGCAGGCAGTGTGATGCGACTTCGCGCTGTGGGATATGCCAGCCGCGCGGATGCTTCGCGCGCTTGCAGCCGCCTCAAGGCGCAAGGCCAGGCCTGCATGGTGATCAAGACCTCAGCTGAGGTCCTGGCAAAGCTTTAAGTCTCAGCGCTTCTCAACGTGACGGGCCCAGCTCTGCCCCCACACAAATGCTTCCCCTGAGCGCTGCGCCTGCTAGTCTGGCGCATCTAATGGGGATCTTTGATGAGTGATGATACCAGCGCCGCCGTGGGCTTAGGCTCGGCGATTGCTCCAGACGACGGTGAAAGCGTTGCGCTCGCTCCCGCGCCCGTTCGCGAAGCCAATCGCATAACCAGCCTCGATTTCATCCGCGGTATCGCCGTGATGGGCATTCTGGGCGCAAATATTATCACCTTTGGCCAACCGGCGATGGCATCCGCTTCGCCCGATGGCTTTCTCACCGACGCAGGCGATGCTGATGGCTGGTGGTGGCTGGCGCAATTCGTCCTCATCGACGGCAAGATGCGCGCGCTCTTTACGCTGCTGTTTGGCGCAGGGCTTTACCTCTTCATGGAGCGCGCGTGGGAGCGGGGAAGCGGGATCGGCCTGCAAGCCCAGCGGCTTGGCTGGCTGGCGCTGTTTGGCCTCATCCATTTTTACTTCATTTGGTCCGGAGACATTCTGTTTCACTATGCGATCTGCGGGCTGGCTTGCATCTTCATAGTCAAGGAGAGCGTTAAGACCCAGTTCGCCATAGGTCTCACCGGCTATGTGTTCGGCTCGCTCGTAGGGATTGCAATGTATGGCGCGCTCTACGGCTTTGCGCAGATGGATGTGAGCAACAATCCCGAGCTGCTCGAAGTCCAGGCCAAGATGACCGCCGGTTTTAAAGCCGACGCTGGCGCAGTCGCAGCCATCAAGGCAGGCGACTATGCAGGCTTTCTCGGCCACAATTTCACCGAAATGTGGTACTTCCCCTTTGCCAACGTGCCCAATTTCTTCGTTGAGACAGCTTCGCTCATTCTGCTGGGTATGGCGCTTTATCGGATGGGCTTTTTCAGCGGCGGGATTGAGCGCGAACAGATGCTGCTCTGGGGTTGGATCAGCCTTATCGCGGGTACGCTGCTGTCGCTCGCCATAGGCTTGTTCACTCTCGATCTCGGCCTCGATTTGTATTCAGTGAGCTGGGCCATGGTTGGTCTATCAATGCCGCCGCGCCTTGCCATGGCGCTGGGATTGGCGGCTTTGCTTGTCGTCTATTCACCCGGCTGGGGCGGGTGGCTTGCCGAACGGGTCCGCGCCGCCGGGCGAGCGGCCTTTACCAATTATCTTGGCACCTCAATCCTCATGCTCTTCGTCTTTCACGGCTGGGCGCTGGGTCTGTTTGGAAAGCTCAGCCGCCCTGAGCTCTACCTCGTTGTGCTCGCGACCTGGGTAATCATGCTTGCCTGGTCCAAGCCCTGGCTCGACCGTTATCGCTATGGCCCGCTTGAGTGGCTGTGGCGCTGTCTGACCTATCGCAAGAGGTTTGCGATTCGCCGATAACGGGCGCGGATAAACGACCAAATTGGTCGCTGGCGAACGGTGCCTAATTCGAAAGAGCTTGCAATTAAGAATACCTCGCATAATCTCCTTCTGCAAACGCTTCGCAGGAAAGACTTGACGCCGCATGTACATTTGCATCTGCAACGCAATCCGAGAAACTGACCTTCGTCAGGCAGCGATTGGCCATGAAGGCGATGCCGAAGCGACCTATGCAACCCTTGGCAAGCGTCCCAATTGCGGGCAGTGCCTTGATAAGGCGAGTGAAATTATCAAGCAGGAGCGGATGTCGGTTTCTTGCGACAGTGTCGCAGTATAAAGCTCCATCGCGCTATTGCGAACGGATCGCAAGCTCCTGTTTTTATTGAGAAAATTCGGAACCGGCCTCTTGTAAAGCCGTTGAACGCGAAGATATAAGGCGTCGCATAGCGCGGGGCTTTGATCTTGCGCAACGGGATATTCGACAAGAGCAGGAGCACACCGCCATGAAAGGCGATCCGAAGGTTATTGAGTTTTTGAACAAGGCGCTCACGAATGAGCTGACCGCCATTAATCAGTACTGGTTGCACTACCGCGTGCTTGACGATTGGGGCGTGACCAGGCTTGCTGAGTATGAGCGCAAGGAATCCATTGAAGAGATGGAGCACGCCGACGCGCTTGCCGCACGTGTTCTGTTCCTCAATGGTCTGCCCAATTTTCAGGCGATGCACAGTTTGCGTGTGGGCGAGAGCGTGCTCGAAATTCTCAAGGCAGACATGGCGCTTGAAGAAGATGCAATCCCGTTGCTGCGCGACGCGGTCGAGCATTGCGACAAGGTGCGCGACTATGTCAGCCGCGATCTGTTCAAAGGCATTCTGGAAAACGAGGAAGAGCACGTCGATTTCCTCGAAACCCAGTTCGACATGATCGAGCGCATGGGCCTCGAAAACTACGTCCAGCTGCAAAGCAAGGCAGCGGGCGAGGGCTAAGCCTTAGCACTCCATAAAACGTACAAGAAAGGGCGGAGCAGCGATGCTCCGCCCTACTCGTTTGCGTCAGGCTGAACCGGTGAGGCCGATGGGACTTTGTTGAGGATTCGCTGCAATTCGCGCCGCGGCATGGGGACCTCGATTGTTGCTTGCGAATTCAGCATTTGCAGTGCGCGCCCATCCGGAAGAACGGCGGTGGTTGTGTACTGACGCTCGCTCACCTTCTTATAAAACGCGCAAAACTCAAGCGCTGCCATCCGGTCAACAAGCGCGAAGACGCTGGCAAGAGTGAGCAATTCCTCTTCCGACCACTGCGTGTAGGGCCGTTTTGTGTGCAACGTCAAACCGAAGTACCCGCTGTAACTAAACGCTGTTCCACGCTGAACGCGCTGTGAGGCCAGCTCAAACCAGATACCGGGATAAAAGCTCAAGAATGTCCGCTCGGCCACCAGCCCAACTGGCTCGGGGCGCAAAGCGTAGCTGTTATAGCTTGACCAATCCGCCGCCATAGCGCCGGTTAGGTCCACAGCGCCGAGGACTTCTGTGTCCAAGTCTCTTAGCAGATTTTGCGATGCGCCGCCTTCAAGCGTTTCAAGCTCAGCCCAGATGTCGATCCCTTTGGTGGTCCAATCTTCGATGGGCTCGCCCGTCGTCATTAGCTCTTGCAACGCCGCCTCAAAGGCTGCGTCCATCGCGTCACTGGCGCTGAAGAGAGTGAAGAACTGAATGAACTGATCCCGGGTCATCCCCGCAGGCAAGAGCGTTTGCGGCGTATTGCCCGTTTCAGCTGCGACCTCTTCACTTGGTGCCGGCTCTTGCACGTCTTGAGCGGCGAGCGGCGCAGCAAACGAAAGCATGCCGATCAGCGCAAGCGATCCAAAAAGGGATTTCATGTCTTTTCGCTCTCCTTTTTGGAGGATTTGTTCCTGGGATCCGACCCTTGGGCGGCTAGCAGCGTTTCGCGCAGGAACTGTGTCAGCGCGGTGATCAGCAGGCCCATGGTAATCGTCCACAAAAGGGCCACAACCGTGCCTAGCTTCGTCTCGATATAGACCGACAGGAACAACACCGCGACCACTACGCTGATCGTCATTGCCGCCGCGGTCGCGAACATGATCGCCTGTCGAGCAAGGCGGCGGCGCGCGCTGAGCCAGTCGATCTCACGCTTTGTGGCGGGCTTGGGCGTCTTGTCCATCGCCTCGTTCAGCCGCTCGATCCTGCCCGCGATCCAGTTCACCCGCGCGACCATCACGTTGAGAATGCTGCCAATGCCCATCAGAAGGAAGGCAGGCGCAAGGCTAAGCTGCACCGCGCGAAGCGTGTTGGGCGTGCTGGATGTGCGCTCAATGATGTCAGCGGCGATATTGGCCGTGGCGAGACCGGGGGCGATCAGATCTGCAAACATCGCGATTTCGCTCATCATGCCTTGCCTTCACCACCAGAGAAATTGCCACCGCCGCCGCGATTAGCGTTGTAGGGGTTTTTGGGGCTCTTGAGCACCACGCGCACCGGTACCGCTTCAAAGCCAAGCTTGGCACGGATGGAGTTGACGAGATAGCGCTCATAGCTTTTGGGCAGCGCGTCGAGCCTTGTTCCGAAGATCACGAAGCGCGGCGGGCGGGTGCCGGCCTGGGTGATATAGCGCAGCTTGATCCGGCGGCCTCCTGGCGCAGGGGGAGGGTTGGCTTCCATAGCATCGTCGAACCAGCGATTGAGTGCAGCGGTGGGCACGCGCTTGGACCAGCTTTCGCGGATTTCAAATGCCGCACCCAGCATGGTGTCGAGGCCCTTGCCCGTCTTAGCGCTCACCGCGAACAGGGGCACGCCGCGCACCTGCGCTAGCCCATCGTCAAGCGCGGCCTTGATCCCGTTGAAGATGCCAGAAGGCGTCTCTGCGGTGTTCGATCCAGCGATGTCCCACTTGTTGATCGCGATCATCAGCGCGCGGCCCTCTTCGAGCACCATGCTGGCGATCTTGAGGTCCTGATGCTCAAGCCCAAGCGTCGCATCGAGCAGCAGCACCACGACCTCGGCAAAGTCCACAGCGCGCCGGGCGTCGGCGACCGAGAGTTTCTCCAGCTTCTCAGTCACATTGCGCTTCTTGCGCATGCCGGCGGTGTCGATCAGGCGGATATCGCGCACGCCATCATCAACGGGATCATTGGTGGCCACGCGCGGATCGCGCCATTGCCAGTCAATCGCGATTGAATCACGCGTGATGCCGGCCTCAGGTCCGGTGAGCAGGCGGTCTTCGCCCAGCAGGCGGTTGATCAGCGTGGATTTGCCCGCATTCGGGCGGCCTACGATGGCGAGCTTGAGCGGGCCTAGCGGCGCGTCCTCATCCTCGATCTCGAGCTTGGCGATCTCGACCTGCTGCTCCCACGCCTCGGCCTTGTCGCCGATGATCGGCCAAAGCGCGCCAAACAGGTCCGCGACGCCTTCGCCATGCTCGGCCGACAGGGGCACCGGCTCGCCCAGACCCAGCGAGTACGATTCCAGCACGCCCGCTTCGCCCGGCGCACCTTCGGCCTTGTTGGCGACTAGCACGATCGGAACATTGCTCCCGCGCAGATACCGTGCAATTTCGTTGTCGAGCGGGGTGAGGCCAGCGCGCGCGTCGATCACGAACAGTGCCGCGTCCGCGCCCTCAAGACTGGCCTCGGTCTGTTTGCGCATGCGGCCCGGCAGTGTCTGTGCGTCTTCGTCTTCCCACCCGGCGGTATCGACGATGGTGAATTCCAGCCCCGCGACCTCGGCATCGCCCATCCGCCGATCGCGCGTGACACCCGGCTGATCATCGACGAGTGCGAGCTTTTTGCCCACCAGACGGTTGAACAAGGTCGATTTGCCCACATTGGGGCGTCCGATGATGACGACGGCGGGTTTCATATGCAGCTCGCGAAGTGCCTTCTGCGAGCCGTTATGGCAAGCTCGCTAACGCTCGCGCCCGGGCCACCCGCGCCCTCCCCCCTTCCCCCCGGATGGTACTCCGGAGTGATAATCCGGGGGGAAGGGTGGTGGGCGCGGGTGGCCCGGAAACTCAAACCGGTCAGCCCTTCTTGGCAACCGGGGCGTCCTCGCCCAGATCTTCAAACCACGCCTCAACCTCGCCGGTGAGCTTGATCAGTAGCGGGCGGCCCTTGCGGTCCACGGTCTTGCCCGCCTGAACCTTCACCCAGCCTTCGGAGATCGAGTATTCCTCAATATCTGTGCGCTGGCCGCCCTTGAAGCGGATGCCGACGCCGCGCTGCAACGCCTCAGCGTTGAAATGCGGGCTTGAGGGATGCACGGCGAGGTGATCGGGCGGCGTATCCGCTGCGCCAGAGGGTGTTGGTGTTCCAGTCTCGGTGGGTTCATCAGTCATAACGTTGCCCGATAAGCCTGCGCTTATCGAACGGCAATACGCTTTATCGTTGGCACGGGTCGAGCCTGAGCGGTTCTCTGCCAACGCGCACCTTATGGACTGCGCGAGAGTTTAGGCGGCGCCGCGCTTGGTATCGCTCGGTAAGTGTGCAGCATATAGCGGCGAGCCACCTCCACACACAACTTGGGCGCCATCCGAATTGCAGACTTGTCCAGGCCGATCGCGGCCTGCCAGCTTGCAATGAACGCATCGCCGCGCGTTGGCATAGCGTTTGCTTAGCCCAGATGTCAGCCGAACCGTGCACTCAGTTGTGCGTGATGGCTTTCGAGCATTTCCAGGCTTAGATTTTTCCAACAGCATTAAGACCTCCCGTATACCCCAGACTTTTGTACCTTGATTATTGGGAGGGCCAATTCGTAGTGACGCGTAAGGGTCCGTCCGAAGGAACAGATTGAGGTGTGCGCGGTTTTGGGGCTTCGCAGCTGTTTCGCAGAGCCCTTGCCCTTTTGCGTTCCACCCGATAGATGCGCTCGCTAAAGCGCGCGGGGGACCTTAACCGGTTTCCCGCGCGGCTTCGTTCGGGCATGCGGGCGTGGCGGAATTGGTAGACGCGCTGGTTTTAGGTACCAGTATCGAAAGATGTGGGGGTTCGAGTCCCTTCGCCCGCACCAATCACCGCCGCGGCGCAGCGAAAAGCGAGGCCGGACCGCGCCCAAGAACACACTGATCCAACAATACACCGATCCAAAAAGGCATAAAGTACAAGCCCCATGCAAACGAAGCAGACCGTCAACAAAGGCCTCAAGCGCGCCTATACCATCACGATCACCGCTGATGAGCTCGCCGCCAAGATCGATGCCGAGATCAATAAGATCGCGCCCCAGGTGAAGATGCCGGGTTTTCGTCCGGGCAAGGTTCCGGCCAATCTCGTCAAGAAGATGCACGGCGAACAGCTTCACGCGCAGACGCTGAACGACATGATCCGCGATTCGGTTGATCAGCTGACCAAGGATGAGGAATTGCGCCCTGCGATGCAGCCGGCGGTCTCGCTGGGTGAAGGCTATGAAGAAGGCAAGGACGCTGAAATCACGGTTGAGCTCGAAGTTCTGCCCGTGGTTGACGCGCCCAGCATTGATGGCTTGAAGCTTGAAAAGCTCGTCGTGCCGGTCACTGATGAGCAGATCACCGAAGCGATCGAAGGCATTGCTGGCCAGAACAAGAGCTACAAGGATGCCGCCAAGACCAAGAGGGCGGCCGAAGGCGACCAGCTGATCATCGACTTTGTCGGCAAGCTGGACGGCGTCGAGTTCGAAGGCGGCAAGGCCGACGACGCGCCGCTGGTGATCGGATCGGGCGCGTTCATTCCGGGCTTCGAAGAGCAGCTGACCGGCACGAAGACGGGGGATGAAAAGACCATCACCGTCACCTTCCCCGAAGACTATCAGGCTGAAAACCTAGCAGGCAAGGAAGCGACCTTCGACATCACCGTCAAGCAGGTAAAGGTTGAGACCGACACCGTCATCGACGATGAGTTCGCGACCAATCTGGGGCTTGATAGCCTCGACAAGCTCAAGGAGATCATGAAGGGTCAGCTTGAACAGCAGACCGCCGGTCTCACTCGCACCCAGATGAAGCGCGCGCTGCTCGATCAGCTGGCCGGTGGCCATGATTTCGAAGTGCCGCAGAGCATGGTCGATGCGGAGTTCGAACAGATCTGGGCGCAGCTTCAGCAAGAAGCGGCCAAGGAAGAAAATCCCGAAGACGCTCTCAAGCAGATCGAGGATGAAAAGGACGATTACAAGGCGATCGCAGAGCGCCGCGTGCGTCTGGGCCTGCTGTTGTCCGAGATCGGCCAGGCCAACAAGGTTGAGGTGAGCCCACAGGAAATGTCGATGCTGATCCAGCAGGCTGCTCAGCAATATCGCGAGGAAGATCGCGAGCGTTTCATTCAGTACATCCAGTCGGACCAAATGGCCGCTGCTCAGCTGCGCGCGCCGCTTTATGAAGACAAGGTTGTCGACTTCCTGTTTGACAAGGCTGAAGTCACGGAGCGCGATGTGACTATGGAAGAGCTACAGGCCGCGATTGAAGCGGAGGATGATGCCGAAGCGGAAAAGGCCAAGGCTGCGCCCAAGAAAGCGGCTGCAAAGAAGGCTCCGGCGAAGAAGCCCGCCGCGAAGAAAGCGCCTGCCAAAAAGGCCCCTGCAAAGAAAGCTCCGGCGAAGAAGCCGGCTGCCACGAAAGCGCCCGCGAAGAAACCGGCGGCTAAGAAGGCTCCCGCCAAGAAGCCCGCGGCTAAGAAGACAGACGACGCGGCTTGATGTGCGAAAAACCTCGCGAAGGCGGGGATTTCATGCTGCTAGCACGAGGTCCCAGCCTTCGCGGGGACTCACAGGCTTACTCAGCCGGTGACCAGCGCGTGAACGAAGGCGAGGGCAAAGGGGTTGTCCGCGCCGTTTCATAGGCGGCACCCACTTTCAAAACCTCGTGATCGGCCCATTTCGCGCCGAAAAAGCTGATGCCAACGGGCAGCCCCTCAATCGCGCCCATCGGCACGGTCAGGTGCGGATAGCCCGCAATCGCGGCAGGGGAGCCAAAGCCGATAGAGCCGTTGAAACTGTCCCCGTTGACGAGATCGCTTACCCAGGCTGGCCCGCGCGTGGGCGCAATCAGAAAGTCCACGTCGTTTTCCGCGAGGATCGCATCGAGCGTTTCCTTGCCCGCGATCCGCACGGCGTTTTCGCGCGCCTCTTCGTACGCCTCACGGTCGGTCTCCGCTTCGGCCTCGATAAAGGTCTCCTGCCCGAACCACCGCAATTCGCGCGCTGCATTCGCGTCGTTAAAGGCGATGAGATCAGCAAGGCTGCGCGGCGTGTCAACGCCATTCATTTCGGGGATGGAGCGCAGATATTTGCCCATCCCCTCGCGCAGCTCGAATTTGAGGACGGTGAAGCTGTCGCGGAACATTGCGCGGTTCATATCGTGCTCGATATCGACCAGCACCGCGCCCGCCGCCTCCAAATCCGCGCGCGCTATGCCAAACACTGCGCGCAGATCTTCGCGATTGCCCAACTGGTTGACCATCACCCCGATGCGCACGCCTTTGAGCGAGAAATCATCCAGCCCGGTCGTGTAGTCCGCCACACGCGGCACGCCAACGGTTGCGGCGTCCGCTGCGTCCTCTCCCGCAATGGCGGTAAGCAGCAGCGCGGCGTCGTAAACTGTGCTCGTCATCGGCCCGGCGGTGTCCTGTGTCGAGCTGATCGGGATGACATGCGTGCGGCTGACAATGCCGACGCTGGGCTTGAAGCCGACCACACCGTTAATCGAGGCCGGGCAGGTGATCGAGCCGTTGGTCTCTGTCCCGATCGCGCCCCAGGCAAAGCCTGCCGCGACCGCAGCCCCGCTGCCCGAAGAGGACCCGCAGGAATTGCGGTCCAGCGCGTAAGGGTTGCGGGTGAGGCCGCCAATCGCGCTCCAGCCGCTGGTTGAATTGTCGCCGCGAATATTGGCCCATTCAGACAGGTTCGTCTTGCCCAGCACGACGCCGCCCGCGCGGCGCAGGTTGGCGATCATCGGCGCATCGCGCTTGGTGAAGTTGTATTGCAGTGCGAGGCTTCCGGCGGTCGTCGCCCATTCCTCGGTTTCGATGTTGTCCTTCACCAGCACGCTGCGCCCGTCCATCGGCCCGGTGCCTGCCGCTTTGCGAGCCTTGAAACCGGCGGTGAGTGAATGGACGATCACGGCGTTGATGCCCTCTGGCCCATCATCAAGCCGCTCAATCTGGTCGATGCGCATCGACATGTCCGCTTCAGCATCGAAGGTGCCGGTGTCTTCAGGCTGGGCCAGCGCCAATGTTGCGCCGGAAATGGTAAGCGCCATCACGCTCAAGGGTCCAACAATGGGGGCGAGGCGATTTGCGCCAAAGGTCGTGATCATGAGCGCAAGTCTTGCCGCTAAGGCACCGAGGTGCAAGCGAATTGCGGGAGCAGGCATTAACTTTTGAGCGGGGCGCGTCTCATTCCCGAACGATCATATTCAAGCCGCTTGTCTAGACGGTCGTGTAGCGCAACGCCCACTCTTGAGAAACCTCCTTTCGCAACCCCAAACGAGCGAAACCCGATGACTGAGCCCGCCGCCCTGATATCCGCGCCTGCTCCTGCCGAGCGCAAGCATTATCACGATATCGACGGTGCGCGTTCGGTGCTCATGTTCCTCTCCGTCGCGCTGCACGCTGGCACCGTCTACGCGCCCGCCCGGCCTTGGATCACGCAGAACACCGCTCGCGCCGATTTCTTCGACTGGCTGATCTTCGGCTTCCATCTTTTTATCACGCCCACCTTCTTCTTTGTCGGCGGGTTCTTTGCCGTGCTGCTGTTGAAGCGCCGCGCGATCGGAGACTTCCTGCAGAACCGCTTGCTTCGCACCGCTGTACCGCTGATCACCATCGCGCTGACGCTCAACATGGTCGAGCATTACCTGCGCTGGGTCGACAACCGACTTCCGGGTGAAGCGGGCGGGGCGGGCGTCCTCAACTGGTTGACGAGCGGGGCATTTGTGGATGTCTGGGCGAGCGGGGTTTGGCAGCTGCATCTGTGGTTTCTGGTCAGCCTGCTGCCCATGTTTGGCCTTGCCGCGCTGGTGCATGGCGTACTGCCCAAGTCCTCTGGGCTGCGCACAATGACGGTACGCTTTGCCGATTGGCTGGCGAGCATGACGAGCGGTAGCCTGCCCTTCGCCGCCTTCCTGATGGTCCTCGCTGCCGCCAACACCGCCAACTTCGCCATCGCGAGCCAGGTGCCGGGCGCCTATGACCTTATCGCACCGGGCTTTCAGAGCTGGTACAAGCTGATCAGCGAATTTCCCTTCTTCGTTATCGGCGTGCTCGCCGCGCTTTCCCCGCGCTTCCTCGCCAGCCTGTTCGAATGGCGCGTGTGGATGCCCTATGCCGCCGCCGTGGCGCTGCTGCTCCAGCCCTATTCAAACCCCGATCAGGGCTTTGCGATCGGTATGGCGATGCTGTTTGCCAACCAGCTGGTGATGTGGACCATCGTCCTCTTCATCCTCCAGTTCTTCCACCGCTATTTCAGCGAAGGCGGCCCGCGCACCCAGTGGCTCGCCGATTGCGCGCTCTCGATGTATCTCTTCCACCACTGCCTTGTGTATATTTACGGGCGTATGCTGGTGGGCGTCGAGTGGCCTATGGCGCTGGAGTTCACCGTGCTCACTTTGCTGGCCGCCGGAACGGTGATCGCGATCCATGAAGGGCTGGTGCGGCGCTATGGGCTGGTACGGCTGCTCTTCAACGGCAAGACCGACATTCAAGATGTCCGCAAACAGCACGGCCTGATCGAGGCGTTTTCGACCCCGTCACCCGCCTCAAAGCCGCTTGCGGCTCAAACCGGCGCCACCGGTTCGAGCGCTTTTCCCAAGTGAATGCCCTGCGCAATTGGTTAAGCCCCTTGAACAATCGGCGCGAGGCTCCGAAATAGCTCACTCAGCACCCAGAAGGACCCCAATTCCATGATCGATCTGCTCGGCAATTCCGGTGAAACCTTTGGCAGCCAAGGCCAGTTCACGCGTGACCCTCTCACTGGCGCTCTGGTGCCGGTGGTGGTTGAGCAGACGAGCCGGGGTGAGCGCAGCTTTGACATCTTCTCGCGTCTGCTGCGCGAGCGCATCGTGTTTGTGACCGGCCAGATCGAAGACGGAATGGCCTCGCTCATCACCGCGCAGCTCCTGTTTCTGGAGAGCGAGAACCCCTCCAAGCCGATCAGCATGTATATTAACTCGCCCGGCGGCGTGGTCACCGCAGGCCTGCAGATCTATGACACGATGCGCTACATCCGTCCGCGTGTTTCGACCGTTGTGATGGGCCAGGCAGCCTCGATGGGCAGCTTCCTGCTTGCAGCGGGTGAGCCGGGCATGCGCGTCGCGCTTCCCAATGCCCGCGTCATGGTGCACCAGCCTTCAGGCGGTGCGCGCGGTATGGCCTCGGACATCGAAATTCAGGCCCGCGAAATCCTGCGCATCCGCACGCGCATGAACGATCTTTACGTCCAGTTCACCGGCCGCACCCTCGAAGAAATCGAAAAGGCGATGGACCGCGACACTTTCCTTGAAGCCGAGGAAGCCAAGGAGTTCGGACTTGTGGACGAAGTTTTCGAAACCCGCCCCGAAGCTGAGGGCGAGAGCGAACCTGAAGGGTCAGGCGGCGCCCCTGAGTAGACTTTTCGCCTCTATCCAAAAGCACCGTCCCACTTGGTGCGCGCAGAGAAATTGCGCGTGAATGGACCGAAAACGGCGCGCCAGACGTTGATTCCTCTGGTGTGAGAGATATTGTTTGCGAATCTGCTGGTAATGCAACGGTCGCGCATCGGCAGATTCGAGGAAAGCAGGAATGACGAAATTGAGCGGATCCGACGGCAAGAGCACCCTGTATTGCAGCTTCTGCGGGAAGTCGCAGCATGAGGTGCGCAAGCTGATCGCAGGCCCCACGGTCTTTATTTGCGATGAATGCGTTGAACTGTGCAACGACATCATCCGCGAAGAAACCAAGGCGGGCATAGCGGGCAAGAAAGAGGGCGAAGTGCCCACGCCCAAGGATATCTACGCAACGCTCAACGATTATGTCATCGGCCAGAATTCCGCCAAGCGGAACCTCTCGGTCGCGGTGCATAACCACTACAAGCGCCTCAAGCATTCGGGCAAAGCGGGCGATGTTGAATTGGCGAAGTCAAATATCCTGCTCGTCGGCCCCACCGGCACCGGCAAGACACTGCTCGCCCAAACGCTGGCGCGGACCTTTGATGTGCCCTTCACCATGGCCGATGCGACCACGCTGACCGAAGCGGGCTATGTGGGTGAGGACGTTGAGAACATCATCCTGAAATTGCTCCAGGCCTCCGACTACAACGTTGAGAAAGCCCAGCACGGCATCGTCTACATCGATGAGATCGACAAGATTACGCGCAAGGCGGAAAACCCCTCGATCACGCGCGACGTGTCGGGTGAGGGCGTGCAGCAGGCTTTGCTCAAGCTGATGGAAGGCACCACCGCCAGCGTTCCCCCGCAGGGCGGGCGCAAGCATCCGCAGCAGGAATTCCT
>JBCCJS010000029.1:0-31021 GCA_039027675.1 Pseudomonadota bacterium | reverse complement strand
CGTGTCGGTACCTTGCCCCGCAAGCTCGATGATCGTGTCGTTGGCCTGATCGACGACATAGGTATCATCGCCCGTGCCCCCGGTCATCGCATCCGCACCAACACCGCCATCCAGCATATCGTTGCCAGCGCCGCCAATGAGGGTGTCGACACCAAAGCCGCCGCTTAGAGTGTTGTCCCCAAAATTACCCGTCAACATGTTGTTGGCCGCATTGCCAAAGCCATCAATGTCAGCAGTCCCGGTGAGAGTGAGGTCTTCAACAAAATTGCCCTGCTGCCAAAGGCGGTAGGTTACTGAAGCCTCGACCGTATCGGAGCCTTCTCCGGCCACTTCGAGAATGCTATCAGCCGCGCTGTCGACGACATAGATGTCATCACCTGCGCCTCCGATCAAAGTGTCCGCGCCGCGACCGCCGTCAAGCCGGTCATTGCCTGCATTACCCTGAATGGATTGTGCCCCGCTCCCGGCGCTAACGGCAATGCCTTCAAGCGAGATGACAACAATGTTTGCGAAGCCTTCGACCACGCCTGAGGACGACAGACGCAAGGTGTCTCCGTTCACCACATCCGCTTTCACATTCTGCGTAACATTGCTCAGTGTCAGCGTGGCCGACTGATCTATTGCCGCTCCACCAAAATCAATTTCGACCGTGCTCGTTTGCGACAGTTCAACATTGTAGCCGCCGCTTGCATTTGATGAGTGCTGTTGCCCATTGACCGTGACGTTGAGTGTTCCGAGCCCTTCGCCCGGAGAGTAAAACGCATCCTGATCCAGATCATTGTAGGCAACACCGAGAAAGAAGAGCTCTCCTCGGCTGCCAAAATTCTGCGTCACAACCAGCGGGCCAACATCCGTATTGGGGTCGTTTTCCTCAGTCACTCCAATCCCGACTTCAGTGAAATTGGAGTTCATGATTGCAAGGCGGTGGCCCGGCGGGGACTGGATGCCATTGGGTTCAAATCCCCAGTCGACCATGAAACCTGCATGGCCATAAACGACATCACGAGTGAAGGCGAAAATGTTCTCGGCCGCTGTGAACCAGCCTGTGTACCTCGCAGCTGTAATGCGGGCTCCAAGGCAAGGCTCACCAGGGAGCTGGTGGCTCTGCTGATCGGCGGCAATCATTTCACCATTATGAGTTCGAGCCGCATCGCCAAGAGCGCTGTTCCAGGCAAGTGGCGCGGTGGGCACCAGCGCTTCAATTCCGTTGCGCAAGTCGTCAGCATCGACATTAAAGAAATTGAGCGCAGATTGGATGTTGCTGTGCGCGGCCGTCAGGGGATCGTAGGAGGTGATATACCGCGCGGTATTGCCGACGGGATCCAACCGGGCATCATTTATCAACTCCAGGAAATATTGCTCCAGCGCTGTTGGGTCGTTCGCTGTCGAAGAATTGGTTTGCGCGCCATTGTTTGCAGTCCCAGCTCCAGCGATAGCGCCACCTATAAAGGGTGAAGAAAGAGGAGCTGCAGGGTCTGCGTTTGCCTGCAAATTGCTGGGCAAAGGTACTGCCACGCTGGCCAATGTCGTGTCACTGTCAGGGCGACTGGGTTCCAAACTCGTCGGCAATGCTTCACGTCTGTACCAAGGGGCCAATTCGAACGGGTCATAGTCTTTGAACCTGAAGTCGCTCGGGTCGTTTTCGTCAAACTCTTCAAATCCCGTCATCGGTTTGGCCATCCTGTCGATATTAGCAGTGCTCAATCCGCGCTCTTTGCATCAGATAGGCCACCCTAGTTTGCACGAGAGTTTCAACGTTTCCATAACGCGAAGTTCATATTCCGCGTCCGCTGGCCACATAGCCACCCTCTCAGGTCTCGGTTGGGGCGGTATTAGCGAAATCGGCGAGCCTCGCCAGGGCCGCTCCACTACGATCCGCCAGCTGCGCCGCGCTCGGCCAGCTCGCGCACTGTCTCCTCGTGCTTCTCCCTGTCGATGTCGTAGAAGCTGATGATCACGATCACACTGCCATAGAGCAGCCAGATCGTCGGAACATAAGCAGCGCCAAGCGACCAGAGGGTCGCCTCAGAGACCTCGCCCGCTTTTGCGCCTGAGGCGAGGCCCGCGCCTGCCAGAATGAAGCCCGCGATGACGATCCCGAAGCCTTCACCGAACTTTCGCATGAAAGTGGCAGCGGCGAAGAACAGGCCCTCGGCCCGGTTACCGGTGTTAAGCTCGCTCTGCTCGACAAGGTCAGCAATCATTGAGGCGGCGAGGATTTGATAACAGATGATCAGCCCCACATCGATTGTTTGCGCGGCGGCCACGATCCAGAATAGCGCCGGATCGCCATTGGGCGGCAAGACATCGATAAGGCGCAACAGGATAGGCAGCGGCGCTCCGCCAAAGGCGAGGAACCCGATGATCAGCGCGCCGCGCTTTTTGCCCAATTTGCGCGTCACCAACGGCGCAAGGCTGCCCCCGATGATCGCGGAAAAGAACACGCCAAAGGTGATCAGCCCAATCTGCTGCGAGCTGAATTCGTAGAAATAGGTGGTGAAGTAAAAGACCAGCCCCGCCGTAATTCCGCTGCCGGTAAAGGCGATGAGCGATGCGACAAACAGCGCATAGAAAGAACGGCTCGATACCGTCTGGTAGATCTCGCGAAATATCCCGCGAAGGCTCACCTTGCGCTTGGCAGGTGCAGCGCGAAGGCGCGGGATAAAGCGATGCGTGCTCAGCGCCGAGATCAGGATTGCGCTGAAAATCACACCCGCGCCGATCATGCCATAGGTCTTGTAAGCCTCAGAATTGAACTGCCCATTGCTAATCTCAGGCGTTACAAAGGCGGGGAAAATGATCAGGAAGGCTGACACCGTCATTGCATTGCCGCCGACCCAGCCGAAGAAATAGCGGAAGCTTAATATGCTGCTGCGCTCATCATAGTCATCGGACAGTTCGGGCGCGAGCGCGGTGCTGGGCGTTTCGTAAAAGGTGATGCACGTGCGGATGAGCACTGCAAGCACGAGGATGTACCAGAATAGCGCGCCTTCACTCCAACCGGCAGGCGGGTTCCAGATCCAGTAGAAGCTGAGCGCGATGGGCACGGCAGCTGCGTACATGAAGGGGTGTCGCCGCCCCCAGCGACTGCGGAAATTGTCAGACCAGTAGCCAACGATCGGATCGCTTATGGCGTCGCTTATCAGCGCCAGCAGCACCGCAAGGCTGACTAGCCGCGCATCAACGCCAACGACCTGCGAATAAAACAGAAGCAGAAAGAATTTGAGGCCAGCGTCCTTGACCCCATAGGCCGATGCGCCAAAGCCATAGGCGAGCTTTGTGGCGAGGCCGGGCCCGCGCGCAGCAGTCGCTGCATCTGCTCTTGCGGTCAAAGGATGACCTTTCCATTACACGCGCGACCGGCCCTTTAGTCGAGCTCTCTCGCTGTCCTCTCTAAGGGTGCAAAGCCTAGCAGCCGCGCAGCACTGTGCAATTGAAAAGCTGCAATGCTCGCGGCGATCAGGCGAGCCGTATGCCGATCGGGAAGGGGCTGGAGGACTGTGCAAAGGCGAGATCGAACAAGAGCCCCGACACCCCGTCGACCGCAAGCTCAACCCAGATTGCTCCAACAACGGCAAGGATGAGCAGCACTGCGAGCGCGCGTGCACCGGGAGACGTCAAACGGCGCGCAGCCATTTGGATGGCCATGATCGAGCCAAACAGCATCACCCCCATCACCAGAAAGCTGCCCGGCATCCAGTCAAACCCGCCACCATCACCACCTTGAATTCGCGAAGCCGGGTTGGCGAGCGTCAGCGCCAGCGGCAGGCTCAACAGCGCAAGCGATGCAAAAGCTGCACGGCGCAAATCCTGAAGCACGATCCATTCCCTCTCGGAGAAAATAGCAGGTTGGCGAGTGAACATCAAACGAAGGTAGCGCCGATCGCTCACAAGTGACATACTCGATGTGCAAAAGGGGATATGCATGCAACCGTATAAGAGCCTGTGGGCTTGGATGATCGGCGTTATGGTGATCATGCAAGCGGGTATATTCATGGACTATTGGGGCGATTTCACCCGCAACACCTTTGCGGTTCATGTCCATTATTGGAACGCCACTGCATGGTACGTCTTTCTCATCGCGCAGCCATGGCTGTTTTCGAAAAACCGGATCGATGCGCACCGGACCTGGGGAATGATCGGCTTGCTGATGGCCGGGGCGATGATCCTGCTTTCGGTCTCACAGCTGTTTCGCGATATCATCTACGCCAATTTCGCGCGCGACAATCCGGGCGATATGGGGCCGTTCGAGCCGTGGTTCTTCTTCCAGATCATGATGATCGAGATGGTGTTAATCAGCGCCTTTGCAGTTGCGGTGATTATGGCAATCGTGAAGCGCAAATCGCCAACCGATCACGCCTGGTGGATGACGTCGACCGCGTTCATTCTGATCATGCCTGCTTTGGGTCGTGGCATCCAGAATGTGTGGATTGGAATTTACGGTTTTACACCGGAGAACAAGTCCGCGCTCACGACACCGATGTATCTGTGCCAATTCTTGATTATCGGGCTCACCTTGCTGTTTGCCTGGCGTTTTGGAAAGACGCGGCACCCGGCCACATGGCTTGCGATTGGCGCTAACGGTGCCCTTTTCGTGATGGAGCCAATTGCGCGCTCGCCCGCGGTGCAAGAGTTCTTTCGGACCTATATCGCGCATTAGAGTCTGACGCGAGTGTTGCATGTTTCGCGCTTGACCCTTGCGCGCAGTCGGGCTTGAGTTGCACCGACAACAGAACCCGTTGGAAGAGAGACCCCCCATGCTCGAGACCGCTCACCGCACCGCTTATAACGAAGACCATGAAGCTTTTCGCGAAACCGTCCGCAAGGTCTTCGCCGAGCACATGGAGCCGCATCTCGACCAACACGAGGAAGAGGGCATTGTACCGCGCACCGCGTGGAAGGCGCTGGGCGAGGCGGGCATGCTGTGCCCCACGGTCAAGGAAGAAAATGGCGGGCTGGGCCTCGATTTCGGCTTCAACTGCGTGCTGGCTGAAGAGCTTTCCTACATGGGATCCTCAGCCGGGTTCACGCTGCAAAACGACATCACGATCAATTATTTTGAGCGTCTCGGCAGCCCCGAGCAAAAGGAAAAATATATCCCCGGCATGATCTCGGGCGATATCATCAGCGCCATCGCGATGACTGAGCCGGGCGCGGGAAGCGACCTTCAGGGCATCCGCACAACTGCGGTTGAGGATGGCAACCACCTCGTCATCAACGGCTCGAAGACCTACATCACCAATGGCCAGAACGCTGACGTCGTGATCGTTGTCGCCAAGACCGATCCGAGCGCAGGCGCAAAGGGCACGTCGCTGGTGCTTGTCGATGCTGACACGCCGGGCTTTGAAAAGGGCCGCAACCTCGACAAGATCGGCCAGCACTCCGCCGACACCTCCGAGCTGTTCTTCCAGGACGTGCGTGTGCCCAAGACCAACATTCTGGGCGGCGAAAACCGCGGCTTTATCCATCTGATGGAAGAGCTGCCCCAGGAACGCCTCTCCATCGCCGTTAGCGCGCAAGGCGGGGCCCAGCGTGCGTTTGATGAAGCGGTCAAGTTCACCAAGGAACGCAATGCCTTCGGCAAGACCGTGTTCGAATTCCAGAACACCAAATTCACGCTCGCCGACCTTGCCGCCAAGCTTCAAGTGGGCTGGGCGCATCTCGACTGGGCGATCAAGCGGCACTTGGCCGGCGAGCTCACCACAGGCGAAGCTTCGGCGGCCAAGCTGTGGCACACCGAAATGCAGTGGGAGATGGTAGACGCCGCGCTGCAACTCCACGGCGGTGCAGGCTACATGAACGAATACGCTATCGCGCGTCTGTGGCGTGACGCCCGCGTCCAGCGCATATATGGCGGCACAAGCGAGATCATGAAGGAAGTGGTAAGCCGCGAGATTTGAGGCGATGCTCCCCCGCATCCTGTCAAGCGCGATTGCTCTCACTCTTGCGATCGCCGCGCCTGGCTTGGCGCGAGCTCAAGATGCGGCGGAACCACCAGAGGCGGGCAAAGAGACGCTCACGATCTCTTTCAAGAAGCGAGGCGTTGACGGAATTGAGGTCAAATGGCTTGATCTCGACACCAGCCTTGGCATCCCCCTGTTCGAAGTGAATGTCGCCGGGCAGGCCTTGTGTGCTGGGCTTGGTACAACGACGGCACGCTCTCTTATCGATAGCGCCGCCTTGACCGCTATGGGCCTTCAATCTGAGGCTTCGCAGCAGGTTCTAACCCTCGATGGCGCAGACGGCTTGGTGCAAAGGACAGACGTTCTATCGGTCGAGGTGCCGGACCAATTCAGCTTTCAAAGCACACTGCGCGCGACCCAGTTGCCAGACGCCGCCTGCCGCTCTGGTGAAAAGCTGTCCTTTGTTCTTGGCAGAGACGTGCTTGATAGCGTGGCCTTTGCGATCGATCCCAAAGGAAGGCGCATCCTGTTCGGTCCGAGTGGGTCGATCAATCCTACCTCGGACCGCTTTGCCCGGATCGAGTGGAAGGATGGTCTGATAGTCGCAACCCTCGCAGACTCCGCTGTTCTGTTGGATTTGGCGCTCTTGTCGAGGCCGGTCGTCACATTGGAAGCCAGCCATTTTCCACGGGTCTTTCCGGATCAGGCCATTGAAACTCTCAACGACAAGCAGGGTAGCAAGGGGCGTAAAGGCATCGATACGTCGAAACTTTCCATGGGCCCGCTTACGCTTGACGCAGCGGTGCTTTTGGGCGCTGACAATGACGATGCAGCTGATGGGAGCGTTGGCTTCACAGTGTTTTCCTTTTTCCCGACCATTTTCGATGCGGGCAAGGACCAGATACTGATCCGCGTTCCTGACCTTCCGGCCGAAGCCGAAACGGAAGGGGCCGAAGGTGACTGACCCCCTCGATTTTACCGACAAACGCGTGCTCATCACCGGCGGCTCCAGCGGCATTGGCAATGGCATCGCGCATGCTTTCACGAGGCACGGGGCGGAGGTGATTGTCACCGGCACGCGGCCTGATGAGGGCGATTATCTGGAGGCTGAGGACAGCGACTTTACAGGGCTCACTTATGCCTGCCTTGATGTGACCGACCGCGAGGCTCCGGGCGCTCTGGCTGACGCAATCGGTCCGGTGGATGTGCTCATCCAGGCCCAGGGCATCGTCCGATATGGCAGGCAGGAATTCGCGCGTGAGGGCTGGGATCAAGTGATTGATGTCAACTTGAACTCCGTCATGGATGTGGCGCGCGCTTTCCACGCCGGGCTGGCGGAAAAGGGCGGGGCCATGATCGTCGTAGCTTCGGTCGCGGCGTTCCAGTCGACGCTGGGCAATCCGGCCTATGGCGCATCGAAAGCGGGCGCGGCAAGCTTGGTCAAATCGCTGGGTGAGGCGTGGGCGCGCGACCAGATTCGCGTCAATGGCATCGCGCCGGGCCTCGTGCCGACCAAGATCACTGCGGTGACGACTGAGCATCCCGAACGCCTCGAAGGCGCGCTCAAATCGATCCCGATGCGCCGCATGGGAACGCCTGAGGATATGGCAGGCGCGGCCCTGTTCCTCGCTTCACCGCTGTCATCCTATATGACCGGGCAGACACTGGTCGTCGATGGCGGGTTGACGCTGTCTTAGGCACCTTGCGCCGGGCACCACCTATAAAAGCGCTCCTGAGCGCTTGCCGCTCACGCTTCAGCGCTGCGCGAGGGCCGCGCGTCGAGCCATTTGGCCGCGCGCACGCCGAAGGTGATGAGGAAGGGCACGAGCACGATGCTTAGCGTTACCTTTGCGAGGACCTGCCCGATCATCAGACTGGTGAATTCCTCAGCCGACAAGACGCCGGCAAAGGCCAGCGTAACAAAGATCACCGAATCAATCGCCTGGCTCAAAGCAGAGGCAATCGCGCCGCGCACCATCAGGCCAAAGGTCGTCGCATCCCCGCTCCCGCGCAGACGGTCAAAGATCCAGATATTGAGTAAGAGCGAGGTGATATAGGCCGCCGGGCCCGCCATCAGGATACGCGGTGTCTGGCCAAGAACACGCTCAAACGCAGCCAGATCATCGGCGCGAAACTCAACCATTCCAGGCGATGCTGGAAGGACGAGAACCAGATAAATGATCGCCGCCGACAGAGCGAGCGGCACAAAGCCCCACCACACCAGCCGGGTTGCCATGGCGCGCCCATAGAGTTGAGAGATGGTGCTGGAAATCACCACCAGCAGCAGGAAGGGGAAGATCCCCGCCTCGACCGACAAGGGGCTGGGCCACAATTGCACCTGCTTATAGGCAACCACGCCCGCGAGCACCGTCATCCCGCCATAAAGTATCAGGAAGGCAAACAGCCCGTTTGGCACATTGATAGGCGTGATATGCTGGGTGTCGTAGGGCGCAAAGGCCCCCTTGGCGCTTGCTTTTTCCGTCATTTGTCCATCGGTAAGCAGGCGTCTGCCAAAAGGGAAGCCATAGCCTTCGCCCATACCCTGAAGGTTTGCGCATCCTGTTATCGCTGAGAGGCCCGCTTACCATGAAGCTCGCGTTGAAGCTCGCGTTGAAGCTTGCGCCGGGCCGCGCTGGGTGCCAACACTCAAAGGCAACACGGCCCGCGCCTCGACGCACGGGCCAATCGGGGCACTTTCTGGGATCAAATCAGCGCTGTGAACGAATATCTTGCGTCCGCCGGGTTCAGCCTGCTCGGTATTCTCACCATCCTTGCGCTCGCTTTTGCGCTGTCATCTGGCAAGCGGCGTATCAATTTGCGCATTGTCGGCGCTGCCTTTGCGCTCCAGGCGGTGATGGCGGTATTCGTGCTGCGAACGTCGGTCGGCATCACGGTGATCAAGGGCATGTCTGATGCTGTCTCAGCGCTGCTCGATTATGGAAATGAAGGGACCAGGTTCCTGTTTGGCGCAGACAATCCGCTCGCCAACACCTTCGCAGTCGGTGCGCTGCCGGTGATTGTGTTCTTCGCCTCGCTGGTCTCGATCCTCTATTATCTGGGCATCATGCAGCGTCTGGTGCAGTGGCTGGGCGGGGCGATCCAGTGGGTCACCGGGGTCAGCAAGGTTGAGGCTTTGGGCGCGGCGGCCAATATCTTTGTCGGCCAGTCAGAAAGCCCGCTGGTCGTGCGCCCCTATCTGGCGGACCTGCCGCCCTCGCGCCTGTTCACGCTGATGTGCGTCGGGATGGCGGGGACGGCGGGCACCATCCTGGCGCTCTACACCAGCATTATCGGCACGCAGTACCTGCCGTACCTGTTGTCGGCTGCCTTCATGTCGGCTCCGGGTGGGATCGTGATGGCGAAGATCATCATGCCTGATGAGAAGGATGAGACAGAGCAAAGCGAGCCGGTCGTCAAACTGGTCGACAGTTTTGAAGAGGGCGTGAAGCCGGCCAACATCATCGAAGCGGCAGGGCAGGGCGCGATGACGGGCGTGCGGCTTGCGGTGGCTGTCGGCGCGATGGTGCTGGCGTTTGTGTCGCTGGTCGCGCTCGCCAATGGATTGATGGGCCTCATTGGCGGCTGGTTTGGCAATCCTGACCTCACCTTTCAGCAATTGGCGGGCTATGTGATTGCGCCTGTCATGTGGCTTCTGGGGCTGCCCTGGCCGGAGGCGCAAGTGGCTGGCGGCACGTTCGGCACGAAGCTCATCACCAATGAAGTGGTCGCCTTCCTGCAATTGATCGATGCAGCAGACGCCCTGTCAGAGCGCAACCGGGCGATCACGATCTACGCCCTTTGCGGGTTTGCCAACCTGTCCTCGATCGCGATCCAGATGGCGGTGATCGGCAGCCTTGCGCCAACTCAGCGTTCGATTGTGGCGAGGCTGGGGCTCAAAGCGCTAATCGGCGGGGCGCTCGCCAATTTGATGAGCGCGTGCTTGGCGAGCCTGTTCCTACCCTTCTAGCCCCCTCCCACTTGATCCGCATCAAAGTCACCGCCCTGCTCCGGCTACAAAGCCTCAAGCAGCTTGGCAGGACCTGCGCGGAGACTTAAGTAATGACCATCGTAATTGACCTAAGCATCGAAGAGGCAAAGAGCGCTCCCGTGAACACCCAAACAGTCAACATCGCCAGCGTCAGCCTCGCACAGCCGCTTGAAGACATTGCCGATGAGCTTGGCCGCAGCTTTGCCGAGAACGGTTTTGCCGTCATTCGCGATCACGGCATCCCGCAAGATTTGATCGACCGCGCAGAGGCAACATCCAAGGCTTTCTTTGCGCTGCCCGAGGAGGTGAAGAAAGCCTACGCTATTTCGGGTGGTGGCGGCGCGCGCGGCTACACCGCCTTTGGAACGGAGAAGGCCAAGGATGCTGACATCTTCGATCTCAAGGAATTCTGGCACGTCGGGCGCTCGCTGCCCGAAGGGCATCCGCTCGCTGAGTTCATGGCGCCCAATCTGTGGCCTGCTGAGATCGATGGCTTCAAGGCCACCTTCAGCGAATTGTTTACAGCGTTTGAGACCGCGGGCGCGTGCGTGCTGGAAGCGATTGCGCTGCATCTAGGGCTGAAGCGCGACTTCTTCGGGCCCACTATCGTCGATGGCAATTCCGTCATGCGCCTGCTCCACTATCCGCCTTTGGGCCCCGATGCGCCCGAAGGCGCGATTCGCGCTGCAGCGCATGGCGATATCAACACGATCACGCTGCTTCTGGGCGCTGAGGAAGCGGGCCTCGAGCTTTTGACCAAGGATGGGACTTGGCACCCGGTCGAGGCGCAGGAAGGCGCGCTGGTCATCAATGTCGGCGATATGCTGGAGCGGCTGACGGCGGGCAAACTGGTCTCCACCACGCACCGCGTTGTGAACCCGGCGGGTGATGCCAAGCTGCGTTCGCGCTATTCGATGCCGTTCTTCCTGCACTTCAGGCCCGATTACATGATCGATCCGCTTAAGACATGCGTTGCAGAGATGGGCGAGGGCAGCGGCGATGAGCCGATCAGCGCGCACGACTTCCTGATGCAGCGCCTGCGCGAGATCAACCTGGCCTGAGTGAGCGGTCCTTGGCTCGACGAAGGGGTTTTAGAGAGAAACTGACGGCTCGTTGCATCCACGCAACACAGGGGCGCGAATCCCTGTGATTGCGTGGGTTTTTGCATGATTTTGCATCTGCGAAACCGGGCTTGCAATTCATCTGTCATTCACTTTCACAAAACTGTCACAAAACAGTCGTCTTGCGGTCTTGCGACGACTCTATCGGCGGTCGCGCTCACACCTTTCCAATCGTGATCAGGGGCCACAAATCATGAAGCTAAAATATCTCCTGGCAGCCAGTGTCGTCTCATTGACAGCTGCCGCGACCTACACCGCACCCGTCCACGCGCAGTCCATCACCTCGGCAGTCGAGGGTACCGTTACTGATGCCGATGGGAACACGCTTCCCGGAGCGACCGTAACCGTCACTGATGGCCGGACCAATGCCACCAAGACCACGGTGACCGGCGGAAATGGCAACTTTCGTATCACGCAGCTGCCTCCCGGCGGCCCCTACACGATCACAGTCACTGCCCCTGGCTTTGAAGGGCAGACGATTGAGGACGTCTTCACAAACATCTCGAGCAACTCAGGCTTTGAGTTTGCGCTAACCGCGACGGCGGCTGGCGCAGCGGATGAGGTTATTATCGTGACCGGTGCGCGCGCCCGCGCCACGCAGGTTGCGGTTGGTCCGGGCTCGGCATTCAGCACGCAGACGCTTGAGGCTTTCCCGTCGATCACCCGCGATGTTCGCGACATCATCCGCATCGACCCGCGCGTCAGCCTTGAAGAAAGCAACGACGTCCAGCGCATCTCCTGCCTTGGCGGTAACGACCGCACCAACGTCTTCACGGTTGACGGTATCGTCCAGGCTGACACCTTCGGCCTCAACGGCACACCGTTCGCATCGCGCAACTCGCTACCGCTTCCGTTTGACGCGATCGAGCAGCTCTCGGTTGAGTTTGCGCCGTTCGACGTTGAATATTCCGAGTTTACCGGCTGTCTAGTGAACGCGGTGACCAAGGCCGGTTCGAACCGCTTTAGCGGCTCGGCCTTCATCACCTATTTTGACGCTGGTCTCTTCGCCAATGAAGTTGACGGCCTCGACCTTAACGCCAACGAAGAAAAGCGCTGGGGTGCCACGCTTTCGGGTCCGATCATCAAGGATCGCCTATTCTTCTCGTTCGGCTACGAAGAAGTTGATCTGACACAGGGCAACAATTTCGGTCCTGCTGGCGGCGGGTTCACCAATGAAGCGGACTTCGTTAGCGTCGCCCAGTTCGACGAGTTCGCGCAGATTGCGCGTGACGTTTACGGTCAAGATGTCGGCGGCTACCCGACGAGCCTTGCCGAAGGTAACGTGCGTTACTTCGGCCGTATCGACGCTATCATCAACGATGATCACCGTCTTGAGGCGACCTACCAGCGTCTCGAAGAAACCAACATCGAGAGCGACAACGGCGGCCAGGAGTTGTCTGGCTTCAATTCGTTCGAAGACGAAGGCACGATCTCGGATTACTACTCGGTGCGTCTGTACTCGGACTGGACTGACACGATCTCGACTGAGATCCGTGTCAGCCGTGCCGAGGTTGGCGACGTTCAGGGTCCGGTCGGCTTTGGCGAAGCGCAAGCGGATAACCCGACCCCGCGTCTCTCGGTTCTGGTTGCGCCCGACGGCACGCCGGTCGCGGGTGGCGGCGTTACCGATCAGTTCGGCGAGCTGACCACAGGTCCGGGCATCTTCCGTTCGGCCAACCAGCTTGACACCAAGATCGATCAGTTCCGCTTCCAGATGAACGTGGATGCCGGGAACGGCCACTTCCTGAAGTTCGGTACTGAGATCAACGATCTTGAAGTGTTCAACCTGTTCGCGATCAACGCAACGGGTACTCTGTTCTTCCAAAACTTCGACGATTTCCGCGAAGGTCTGCTGGCGCCTGGTAACTTCTCAAGCGTCTTCACCGATCCCGATGACTTCAACCTCGTGCGTCGTCTTGACGATCCGGACGACACTGGCGGTGTCGGCGGTGCAACGCAGGCGGTTGCTCCTGGCGGTGACATCAACAACGCCGCGGCGACCTTCAGCCGTCGGATCTACTCGTTCTACGCTCAGGATGAATGGGAAGCCACCGATCAGCTGTCGATCAATGCGGGCATCCGTGTGCAGCTCTATGATGGTGACGCCCCACGTGCGAACCCGAACTTTGTCGATCGCTACGGCTTCACCAATGCGGTGAGCTTCGGCCAGATTGACACGGTCCTCCTGCCGCGTCTGTCAGCTACCTACAACTTCGACAATGATGGCTTCTTCTCGAACAGCAGTATCCTTGGTGGTGTCGGTATTTTCTCGGGTGGTGACCCGGTTGTGTACTACTCGAACGCCTTCTCGAACAACGGCTTCTCGACCGCCAACGGTGACACCTTTGATTGTGACACCGCTGATCTGCCGATCGACCCGGATACAGGCCAGATCGACGTTGTAACGGGCGGTAACTTCACCGGCATCCCGACCTGCGCTCTGGCGTCGGGTCAGGCAGACGCCGAGGCTGGTCTGGCCGACGTTCAGTCGACCGATCCGGACCTCGACGTGCCGACTGTCGTTCGCGCCAACCTGTCATTCTCGACCACGTTTGGTCCTCAGACCGGCTTCTTCAGCAACTGGAACATGAACCTTGATTACATCTACTCACGGTTCAACGATCCGCTGAACTTTGTCGATCTCAGCCAGGCGCCGGACGTGCGCACCGGTCAGAATGGGTTCACCACTGACGGTCGCCCGATCTACGCCGCTGTTGATGCAACCCGCGATGGTTGTGATGCAACTCTGCTGGACCAGGGCGGCACGCCGCCGGTTTACACCGGTCTTAGCGCTGCATGCTTCGGCACGGGCCGTGATGACAACATCCAGCTGACCAACGGTCGCAGCTCGGACAGCCACGTCTTCTCGATCAGCCTGAACAAGCAGTTCGCAAGCGGCCTGATCACCGATGGCGGTAGCACCACGGTGCGCTTCGGCTATGCCTTCACGGACTCGAACAACGCGCGTAACAACCAGTCGTCGACGGCGACTTCGTCGTACGACGTTACCGCGGCGTTTGATCGTCAGGATCCGGCTGTGTCGACCGCGACCACCGAAACTCGTCACAACTTCACCGCGGCGGTCAACTTCCGCGAAGAGTTCTTCGACGGGTACAATACGAGCCTGGGCATCTTCTTCCGCGCTCGTGAAGGTCGTCCTTACAGCCTGACCTTCGATGGCGGCGGCGTGTTCAACGACAGCGCGTCGGGCAGCGATAACTCGCTCCTCTACGTGCCGACCGGTTTGAGTGACCCGAACGTTTCGCCCGACTCCGATCCAGAAGCCGTGCAGCAGGTCATCGACTATGTCGGAAGCACCAATTGCTCGTTCACGCCGGGTGAGACGATCCGTCGCAACACCTGCCGCAACGATTGGCACTACGACATGGATCTGCGCATCAGCCAGGAAATCCCGTTCCTTGGTAGTCTGACGGGCCTCGTCCAGGACCGCATCGAAGTCTTCGCCGACTTCGCCAACTTCCTGAACCTGATCGACAGCAGCGCCAACATCCTGCGTTCGCGCGGCGGCTTTGACGGCCTCGTCGACGTGATCGACGGTGAGCTGGATGACGAGGGCCGCTATGTCTTCGAAAACGGCGCTTTCAACCCAGACGATCAGAACCAGATTTCGATTAACCAGTCGGCCTGGCGTATCCAGATCGGCGCGCGCTACGAGTTCTAAGCTCTGACAACGACCGGTTGTCCGGAACATCAAGACGGCGGGGCCTTAGGGTCCCGCCGTTTTTGTTTGGGGTTATGGCGTTGCCTGTCGCAGTGCCGGGGCGGAGGCCGCCTCCATTCAGCGGCGCAGGCTTAGCTTTGCGATAGGGCCTCAGCCGGCTCATCGGCGCGCGCCAGTAACGCAAAGGCCAGGGCTTCGCAGGTTTCGCCCGGCTCATCGCCTTTCATAGCGTGTTCGAGCGCGGCTGCATTATCCCCCAGCTCTGGCTCCTGAAAGCTTGCAGCGGTGCCGGCCAATTGGTGGAGCATGCGGATAAGCGCTGTACGATCAGCAACGTCCTGAGCGCGGCGTACGCGAGTTTTGGCCACTAGCCCGTTTTCCAAGCCAAGCCGTAAAGCCTCCACCGTCTCACGCCTGCGGGCAAGCCAGCGTTTGAAAAGGGTGGGGGCCTCGCCAGACGCGAAGCCCTCTCGCTCCTCATCTTCAACAGGCGGGCTTTCACTGTGCCAGGGGGCGACGCCAAGGCCCGGTGTTACTGCGATGACCTGATCATCACCGGTTTCGTCATGCATTGCATCTGTTGTTGGCTTTTTCGCCTTCGCTCGCTTGAGATGATCGCCCGGATCGCCCTGATCTACTGCGCCAAGCGGTAGAAGCGGAACAACATCCCGGTCCATGGGTGCCTCAACGATCCGGGTGGGGAGCCATCTCTGGAGGGCATGCGCCAGATCTGCAAAGACGACCGGCTTCGCCAGATGCGCCTGCATTCCAGCCTCGCGGGCCGCTGCGATATCTTCGGGAAACGCGTTGGCCGTAAGCGCAATGATCGGCAATTTATCTGGACCAATGCCCTCTTCGCGGATGGCCTTGGTTGCTGAATAGCCATCGCACTGGGACATCTGCACGTCCATGAGAATGAGATCATAGGGGCGACCGCGCAGCTGGCTATCGATCACCATTGAGATCGCCTCGCTGCCGTCATGGGCTGTGGCCACGCTCTGCCCGCAAAGCTCGAGCATTTCGGTAACAAGCTCGCGATTAACGTCATGATCCTCGACCAGAAGTATGCGCGCATCGCGCGGAAGGTCTTCCGGGATAGCCGTATCCACCGGATCAGTGACAGCATCTTCAGCTGCAAGGAGCGTCGTTGGAAGCGCGAGCGTGAAAGTGGAGCCCACACCCGGCTTGCTTTCCACCTCTATCGTGCCGCCCAGCCGCTCGGCGAGCTGTCGACTGATCGAGAGGCCAAGGCCGGTGCCGCCAAAGCGCCTTGCAGTATCGCTTTCGCCTTGAGTGAAAGGCCGAAAGATCGTCTCAAGCCGGTTTTCGCTGATCCCGATACCGGTATCGCGCACCCGCACGTACAGGTGATCCGCGCTTGTCCAATAGGTGACGCGGATTTCTCCGACTTGCGTAAACTTGACTGCGTTACCCACCAGATTGAGCACGATCTGCCGCAAGCGCAGCCCATCTATCAGCACCGTGGGAAGCGGGTTGGATAGTCCCTCGTCAGAGGTTTGCGCACCAGAATCGAGTTCCAGATACAAGGCCACGCCCCTCTTTTGCGCGCTCTGCCGGTGCAGCGTCACGCAATCATCCAGCGTCGCTTGAAGATCGATCGGTCCGGTGTCGATTGTAATCTGCCCAGCCTCGATCTTGGAGAGATCGAGTATGTCGTTGAGGAGCAGCATCATTGACCGCCCCGATTGCACGATCATCTCAACATGGCGCCGCTGGTCGCCATCAAGCTCACCCTGAAGCATCAGCTCTGCAAAGCCGAGCACGCCGTTCATGGGCGTGCGGATTTCGTGGCTCATATTGGCGAGGAAATCCGACTTGGCGCGTGCGGCGTTTTCAGCGGTGCGCCGCGCGGTTGTGAGCAGCAGTTCAAGCTCGACCCTCTCGGTAACATCGCGAGCCGAGATGACAACGCCCTCCGGCTTGGCGGATATAGGGTCGAGAGTGGTGGCGCATTCCGCTTCGATGAAAACCGGCACGCCATCAGCATCATCCTGCCGTCGTCTATAGGTAAGGCGCTCCTTGTGGGTCTGACCTGCAAGCAGTCGCATGATAACATCGGCGATGCGCTGGCCCGCGTCTTCCTGCGTCAATTCGTCGAGAGGCTTGCCCAAAAACGCGCCTGGCTCGCGTCCCAGCACATCACGCACTGAGGGCGAGGCGTAGGTGCACACTCCGCGCGCGTCGAGCTTGAGCACCGCATCGGTGATGGAGTTTGCCAGCAGAGCCAATTCGCGCCGGCTTTCGGTCACCGCTTCGGTCAACCGATCACGGCCAGCCAGGATGGCAGCGATGGGCAGGCCGGTGAGGAAATTGGCGGCGATGAAGGCCTGAATGAGATGCAGCCGGACTGTGGGCGATGCGCTGGTATCAACGATCGGGCCATGGCCTGCCCAGGTCATCGCCGTGGAGACGCAAGCGACCAGGGCTACGTGAATAGCTGTTCCCATACTGCCCATGCGAAAGGCGTGGACCAGTGTCATGGGCATGATCAGGAACAGCAGTGGATAGGTGTTCTGGCTAAACACCAGCACTGCGCATAAAAGGCTCGCGCTCAGCAGCGCCGCGCATTCGGAGATGGCGCGAGGCGTGGGCCAGATTTGTCGGCTCAGCGCATCGCCTGCTAGCAGCGCAGTGGGCACGATCAGGATCATGCCCATACTGTCGCTCAGGAACCAGCTCACTCCCCCTTCAAAGGCTGTGTTCCATTGCGCGTTGGATGTTGCGACTGTGTCGACGGGGAGGCCGGGCACCATTGCGGTGTATGCGATTAGGGCTGCGATCAAGGGGCCGATCAGGCCTCCGATCCAGACAAACCGGGCAAGCGTTGTCAGATCGCTCATGTCTGGGTTGGGGCCACAGGTTCGCCGGGTAAGCCCAGTCACAAGCGCCACATTCACCATGTTGGCAAGCGAGAATACGAGCGCCATCTCCGCAGCATTTCCGCTCATCATGTTGGCGATCAGACTGGCGGGAAAGGCAGCGGCATAGAAGGCCAGCTCGTTGGCGAGCCGCATACGTAAAAGAAAGGCAACAGCGCCCGCGCTGGGCAGCCAGATGGTGGCTAAGCTCGTGTCGAAGCGCGAAAGCGAAATACTCAGAAAGGCGAGGGTGAAGTAGAGCGTAGCGCCTGCAAGAGCGCCGATGAGGCTGCGCGGATCGGGCGGGCCAAGCGCAATAGATGGCCTGCGGGCAGACGCTTGGACGGGCGCTACAAGGCTATCTTTAAGCGAGCCCTGAGTGGGATCAGCGCTCGACGCAGCGCAATCGCCGCGCAGGTCAGCGCCGTCTTGCGCATCATTTTGCGGCGTCAATTCTCGCTGGTACTCCGGCTGGTCTTCAGAGGCCGTCCCGCGTTTCTTCGCAGGTGTGATGGCGCGCTCCATCGCAAATCCCTTCCGATAATGTATACTGGGAAGCTGACGCGAATGCGGCTGAAATCTTGTCCGAAACGGATTGAAAGCGTGGCAGAGGACACTCAGACAGGCTGGCTATTGCGTCGCTATGGCGCGCAGCCACGGCGTGTGCGCTGGCCGCTTCTAATGGTGATTGCGGCTTTGCATTGCGGGGCGTTCTACCTCCTCTCCCACGCATTTGCGCCGGATATGACCGCTCGGCTTGAGCGTAATGTGATCGCTGCGTTCGATGTGTCCGGGCCGCCGCCCGCGCCAGAGCCAGACCCGCCAGCGCCGCCGCAAAACCGCTCCGAACCCGATCAAGGCGCGCAAGGAGTGCCGGCCGCAATGGCAATCCCAGCTTCGGTTTCGGCGCCAGAGGCGCGTTTGCCCCTGCCTCAAAGCGAATCCCTTCCAAACGCTGCATCGACCGGAAGTGCGGCCCAGTCTGGCGCGCGCGAGGACGGCGAGGGTACCGGGGCTGCAGGGAGAGGCCTCGGCACGGGCAGCGGCAATTCAGGCAATGGCAGGGGCGGAGTCGCGATCACTAGGCCTGAGCACATCTCGGGCGCGATCGACAATGCGCGCGATTATCCCACACCCGATGGCGGACGCGATGCGCGGCGCGGGACCGAGGTGGTTGTACGCGTCATTGTCGGCATCAATGGGCGCGCGCGCGACTGCACGATCTATCGGCCCAGCCTTGATCCCGAAGCAGACCGCATCACCTGCGAGCTTGTTGTCTCTCGCCTCGGATTTCGGCCTGCGCGCGATGCCAATGGTAGCCCGGTCGATGCGCCCTTTTATTGGCGCCAGCGCTGGTTCTAGGCCGGGGGCTATAATGCGCCAGTATTCCAGCAGTTTTGGTTTCAACAATCGCTGGCGCAGGCAGTCTGCGCTGCTATATCAAGCCGTGCTATGATGAGCGCGACGGCGATACACCCGGTCATCCTTTGTGGCGGCAGCGGGACGCGGCTTTGGCCGGTGAGCCTGAAATCCAAGCCCAAGCCGTTCCTTCCCCTGATTGGCAAGGCAACACTGTTTGAGCAGGCGGTGGGACGGGTTGCTGGCGATGATCGTTTTGCTAGCCCGGTTGTCGTCGCTGGCGCGGCGCATTGTGATCTCATCGAAGAGCAACTGGCATCGGCGCCGCACTATGACCTGATTGTAGAGCCGGAAGGCAAGAACACCGCGCCCGCCATCGCTCTGGCGGCGGCGCGCTTGCCATCGGATGCGATCATGCTGGTGTGCCCAAGCGATCATCACATCGCTGATGAAGCTGCGTTTCGCGCGGCGGCTCTTGCTGCAGCTGAACTGGCACGTGAAGACTGGCTCGTCTCCTTCGGCATTGCTCCGGAACGGCCTGAAACGGGCTATGGCTATTTGCATCGCGGAGAACCTTTGCCCGGCGGCTACAGGATCGCGAAGTTTGTTGAGAAACCCGGTCTGGAGAAGGCAAAGTCCTATCTGGCGAGCGGGGCATACAGCTGGAACGGAGGCATTTTCGCGTTTCGTGCGGGCGCTCTTTTGAGCGAGCTTGACGCGCACCGCCCGGCCATCGCGCAGGCCGTCGCGGTCTCGGTCGCCGCAGGCAAGGCTGTAGGCGCACGCTTTTATCCCGAGGCGAAAAGCTTTGGCGAGATAAAGGGCGATTCGATCGACTATGCGGTTATGGAAAATACGGCCCGTGCTGCAATGGTGCCGGTTGACATGGGATGGTCCGACATCGGCAATTGGGCCGCCTTGAAAGATGCGCTGGTTGAAGAGGCGGCCAATGGCTCGGACGAGTTGGCACTTGACGACAAGGGCAATGTCACACGCGGCTCAGCGGACCTTGATGCTTGCACTAATGTCCTCGTGACGAGTGATGGCCCAAGGGTTTCGGCGATCGGGCTTGAGGATGTGTGCATTGTCGTCTCAGGCGATGAAGTGCTGGTCACCACGCGCGACGGCGCGCAGAGTGTCGGGAAACTGCCCGGGGCGAGCGACCAGTGAGCATGAGCGCTGGCCTCGAGAATGGCGCGCGCGTTCTGCCGACCCGGATGGTCGAAAAAGTCTGGGGGCGGGAGCGCCTGCCTGACCCCTTTGAAGCGCCGCCGGGCGCGCGCATTGGCGAGATCTGGTTTGAGCCCCCTCCACAAATGGCCGATCTGCTCGTCAAATACCTGTTCACCAGCGAAAAGCTCTCGGTCCAGGTCCACCCATCGGATGACAATGCGCTTGCGGGCGAAGCGGGCAAGGAGGAATGCTGGCTGGTCCTTGACGCAGAGCCTGGAGCAAGCCTTGCCATTGGGTTCGATGAGGATGTGACGCCGCAGCAGATTGAGGCGTCCGCACGCGATGGGTCGATTGAGGACATGCTGACATGGCACGAAGTATCAGCGGGGGACGTCTATTATCTCCCAGCTGGAACCGTCCACGCCATTGGCCCTGGCCTTGCGCTGGTTGAAGTGCAGCAGAACAGCGATACGACTTTCCGGCTGTTTGATTACGGGCGTCCGCGCGAACTCCATCTCGAACGCGGTGTCGCGGTGGCGCATTGCAGGCCCTATGGTGCTGAGCATATGGGGCGTGTCGCCGAGCGCGGAGCAACGCTGATTGATGGCCGCTATTTCCGGCTGGACCGGGTCGTGGGCCAACCTGATGCAAGCATGTATGAGGTGTATGGCGAAGGCGTGCTGGCCCTGCCGCTTGCAGGAGAGATCAAGCCAGAGAATGCCGAGAATTCAATCGGCCCTGGCGAATGTCTGTACGCGCCATCGCTGGACGCGATTGACTTCACGAATGTCGGGATCATTTTGCTAACTCGTTCGCGCTGAAAGATGTTGCACCTCCCCCGCCGAGATCTGCTCCAGGTTTGGAACCGTGAGCCTCAAGCAAGGTCTCAATCTCTGAGCGCCCATAGGGCTCGCGAATTATCCCCAAGGCACCGAATTGTTCGAGCTTGTGGCCGAGCTCAGCATAGCCTGTCGCCAAGACGAAGGGGATGCCGCGCCTCGCAAGGTCAGCCATCACCGGCTCGCTCGATTCAAGCCCGAGATTGAAGTCAATGATCGCCAATTCAGGCAGGCAATCGGCGATGGCCGAGAGCGCGCCAGACACACTGCTGGCGACATCGATTGAGACAACACCCAGGCTTTTGAGGCTCCGTTCGACATCGACTGCGATGATCATGCTGTCCTCAAGGACCAGCATATGCGCTGGCCGTCCTGGCTGTGGCTCCGGCTGCCGCTCCTCGTTGTGTTTGTGCCCGTGCCCGTGCTGGGAGGCCGCGCTGCGGCTGAGCTACGGGAAAGCACTGGGCTCGTCGGCGCCACCATCAAATGAGGATTCGCCAGCAGGCGATCTCACCGTGACATAGCGATCGGGGATCGTGAAATCGGCTTCAAAACCCGTCAGGCGGAAACGAATATCCTCCCTACCCTTGAGCTCGAACGGGATTGAGCGCTCAATGATAGTCGATCCAAACCCGCGCCGCGTTGGCGTTTGAACCGGCGGGCCGCCGCGCTCTCGCCAGTGGATCGACGGACCGCCCCGCTCATTGTGGTCAACGCTCACATGGATATTGCCCGATCGATCGCACAAGTTTCCATGCCTTGCCGAGTTGGTCATGAGTTCATGCACAACCAACGCCAGGACCGTATAGGCTTCAGGAGAGATCATGACTTTGGGGCCGGTGATCGTAAATCGGTCGGCTTGTCCGTTCAGATAGGCCGCAATCTCGCTTTCGAACAGCCGATGCAGCGGGGCAGGCGACCAGTTTTAACGCGTGATGTTGTCATGCGCGCTGGCAAGGGCTGCGATCCGGCCACCGATCACTGCCGCGAGACTTTCAACACTGATCGCATCATGCCGGGATTGCGAAACGAGGCTGCGGATGAGGTTGAGGATGTTGCGCACGCGGTGATTAAGCTCAGCGATCAGCAATTCCTGCTGTTCTTGTGCGCGCTGGCGTTCACGCGCTATCTCATAGGTCATCTGAAGGACCACTTCGAGCATGGCCAGATTGCGGTGCAAACTGGCTCCATCAGCGAAATTGACCATCAATTGATTGAACAATTCGCGCCCGCGTGATCGCAGCCGTTCAGGCTGATCAATCAGCATCCGATCAAGTATCAGATAGAGCATCTGGCCCAGTGTCTCTGCCACGGTGCGCAGCGAAAAAGACGGCACTTTAGGCTGGGTATGGTGGCAAGAGATCAGCCCCCAAAGCTTGCCCTGGCGCAGGATCGATATGGTCAGTGTGGCGCGCACGACCATATTGCGAAGGTATCGAAGGTGCACATCCGAATGCGTACGCAGCACGCTTAAAGACATGTCCAGTGGGCGATTACCGAAGGCAAGGGCTGGCTCAATCGCGGCGGCAGGCGCCTCAATGCCCGCGATCACGCGCACCCTGTTGCGCACCAGCAATGCGCGTGCCTGTTGCGGTATGTCAGTGCGTGGATATCGCAGGCCCAGATAAGGCTCGAGGTCCCCGCGCGCGTCTTCGGCGATCACCTCACCGCTTTCATCCTCGTGAAACTTGTAGACCATCACCCGGTCATAGCCCAATGTCGTGCGGACGATGCGGGCAGCTGTGGTGCACAATTTGTCCACTTCGTTGATTGCCTCAAGCTGAGCGATCATGGGGCTGATCAGCGAAAGGTGATTGACGAATTCGTCCGGATTGTGCGACTCAAACTCAATGACGATGCGCTCGCCCAAGCAGTGCACGGCGCAATCGAACAGCGTGCCTTCCCCAATAAGGCCGATCCCGAAAATCCTACCAACCTCGCTCCCACTTCCGAGCTTGGCGAGCGAGGCTTGAAGCGCGTTCATGGCATTGGTGGTGAACAGGTCCGCGAGCTTTGTGCCTACAGCCGGCAGGTCCTCAAGCCCCAAGACCGCGCAACAATTCACCGATCGGTGCGCAATGCTCCAGTCGCGGTTGAGCTTGATCAGCGCACCGAAGGTCTGGACGGCGGCGATCTGGTGAATGGGTTCCTTGTCGCAGGCGTTTAGGGGATGGGCCGTGCGCGGATGGGGCGTGAGTGCGGGATGAGTGGTCGTGTCACTAGGTCGAATGGGATTCATTAGCCTATTTTGATTTGCGCCGCTTGGAGGATCTCGCTCGAATTGCCTGGCATGGATTGGGCGTGATTAATGAGATGGGCAAATACATCTCTAGCCGCGCGCGTTGTCAGATCGGTTTGATCCATATCGGCGCTATTCTCGAAATTGGTTTTCAGGCGCTTCCAGAACGCCAACATGCCAGGATCGCTGAGGAAGCGGGATGGCCAATGCACCTCGCTCCGACGCTTGGCGCCGCGCAGCGTGTCCCGCAGGTTTGCATCCGGCTTCGCGTAACCCATTGCCTGCATCCGATGTCCGGCCCGCCTGCTACTGCACCAGTCAGTCAGCCCGCTTGTCTAGCGCGGCTGACAGGTCACTCGGTAAAATGCAGAGCCATGGTTGCAGGACAATTCCGTAGGAATGCCTAGTCGCGCTTAAGAAGCCTCCAAAATGGCGCTTGGGTGGTCAGGTGAGGAGGCGGGTTGCTTCCTTGCGCATCGAGCGTTCGATGGTCGGGCGCAGAAAGCTCAGGAGGAAGGGCAGATCGATGTCGATCACCACGTGGTCCTCGGCAATGTCGATCGCGCCGCCGATCCTCTGGCCCGCCACCGCGACAGTGAAATCCAGGTGATCCTCGGTTGTCCAATTGCTTTCGAGCGAGGCCATGCCTTCGGGGAAATAGGTGACGATCTCACCCTTGCGCTCTTCAAGGCGGCGGCGCACTTCGTCTCGGCCGATTTGGTGGGGAAGGCGCACACGCATGACGCTCTTTACGCCTCGCTCTTGTCGCTGAGCGCTTCGACCCCGCCATAGCGGTATTCGAGGTAGCGATCCTTGATGGCGAGATCATCCATCGCGCCTTCGGCAAGCCGGCGGGTGACGCGGTCGATCTCGCCTGACAGCTTGCCCAGACTGTCCGTCAGACGTTCGTCCGCGCTCTTGCCGGTGTGCTGTTCGGTGCGCAGATGCTCGGGGATTTTGCGATAATTGTCGATCGTCTCGGGGATGTATTCGCCCACCAGCTCACGCACCTCGTTCATAGCCGGGTGGCCTGCATCGATAGTTTGCAGCTGGAGGCCGAGCGCATCGAGCTGGACGCCCAGATCATCGACCACTCTGGCGGCAGGCGCGGGCAGGGCCTTGCGCTGCTGCTCCAGCCACAGCTCGGTGTTGGCGACCATTTGCTGCGGGCTGCCTTGTTTCAGGTCCTCGCGCTTGGGCACTTTGATCTTGGGGAACTGGGTGAAGAAAATCGCCGCACAAATGATCGCAGCGGCCACCGCCATCACGCCGGTGAACCCGATCGCCCCCAGTGTCATCCCGATCACGGAGGCCGCGGTCATGATCGCGAACACCGCAAGGCCGAAATAGCCCGCGCGCTTCACCCACACTTTGAGCTTGGCGTTCTTTGAACCTTGGCCGATTGACCCTGCGAGGCGATGGCGACCGCCTGTCTGGTTGTCGATCACAAGGCGGCGGCCTTCGCTGATCGCCCGGTCAGTATCGTGGCTGAGGTTCATGGCCGCTTAGCTATCCAGCGCCAGCAGCGAGGGTTCCGCCGCGACCTTGGCCTGCGCCTGCGCTTGTCCTTCAGCCCTCGCGATATAGCCCTTAGACTTCTCGACCTCTTCGGACAGCACGCCCACGGTCTGCTTCATCGAGTCAAGCGCGCGGACCTTGAAATTGTCGACCTCGTCCATCGTGTCATAGATGTTCTGGAAGGCGCGCTGGAGCGTCTCCAAGGGGATCGTCGAAGCAGCGGCCTGTTCGTGGATTTGGCCTGTCTGCTCACGCAGGAGCGTGCTGGTCGAATCGATGATGTTGGCGGTGGTGGTGTTGAGGTTGGTGATCTGTTCTAGCACCAGCTTCTGGTTCGTCATCGCCTGCGCCACCGTCACCGCAGTGCGCAGCGCTCCGACAGTCGTGGTGCTTGCGCGGTCGACGCCTTTGACCAGTTCGACATTGTTCTTCTTGACGAGATCAAGCGCGAGATAGCCCTGCACGCTAACCGCCATTTGGGTGAGCAGGTCCTGCGTGCGCTGACGGACATAGAACAGCGCCGATTCGCGCAGCGCCTTGGCCTTTTCGGGATCAGAGGCGTCGAGTTCGTTCGCCTTGGCTTCAAGCCGGGCATCAAGCGTCTTGGCGATGTGGATCATCTGTTCAAGCTCGCCCATCGATTCCCACAGCTTGGCGCGCTCCTGATCAATCGCGGCATTGTCGAGCACAAGCTCCTTCTTGCCGCCTTCAAGGCTTTCGAGGATCGACTGGATGTGCCCTTGCGAGCTCGTGTAGCTGTCAAAATAGTTCTGCAGCTTGCTGCCCCAGGGAATGATGCCGAAAATCTTGCGCGGCTCCAGCAGCTTGCCCTTGCGGCCCGGATCAAGCTCTTCGACCGTGCGGCGCAACTCCGCCAGGTCCTTGCCCACATTGCTGTCTGAGTTCATCGCGCGCACCGGGCGATCGAGGAAGCGGTTGGAGTGCCCGGCAGCAGCGCGGATCTGTTCTTGGCCCATGCGCGTGATCTGATCGACTTTTTCGCCAAAAGCGGGTGAATTGGCATCCTGCGCCACAAGGTCATCGACAAAACTGTCGACCTTTTTGTCGAGGTTCGACTTCTGCTCGGTGGTCACCGGGACAAGTCCTGCAGCCTGTTCGGGCGCGACCACCGGGACAGGGGCTGGTGGGGTCAATTCAAAAGCGGCGGCTTCCTTGGTCGCGGTGGCGATATTGGTGGCGGCCTCATTTTCAGTGCTCATGGCGGCTTGCTTGCTCCCTTGCGCGCCCCTTGGCTGGGAAGCCCCAGACTTCGGGTGCTGAAGTTTGTACTGTATTAGGCATCTAAAACACGAAGTTCAAGAATGCCCGAATGTGCGAGCGTCGTCCATGATTATACATTGATCGATCCTGGAATTCACCAAAGAGCCTATCCCGCTGCGCTGCGCCAACCCGCTTTCGCGCGCGACCGGTTCGCTGTAACGGGTGGTTCGAAAGGGAGGCTAAGCCATTGCCAGAGCTGAATGATGACGGAAGTGTAAGCGAGCGTGGCGTGAATGTCGCGGACCCTGCCGCAGGAGTGGTCAAACAGCGCCGCTCACCATTTGCGCGCATTGTCTTCAGCCTGCAGCGTTATTGGTTGCAGGACGTAATTGGCACGGTCAACCAGGCCGAGGTGATCGAGAAACGCCGCGCGGAATGCTCGATCTCGGAGCGTTATTTGTTCATGACCGCGATGAGCGGTGGGATCGCGGTGCTGGGCTTGCTCTTGTCCTCGCCTGCCGTGGTGATCGGCGCGATGCTCTTGTCGCCGCTAATGGACCCCATCATAGGGCTCGGCTTTGCGCTGGCGATTGGCGACTATCACTGGCTGCGGCAATCGGCGCGCAGTCTTGCTTGGGGCACAGCGATGGCGGTCGCGCTCACCTCGCTGGTGGTCTATCTGTCTCCGATCCAGACCATCACGCCAGAGATTGCCTCGCGCACCCAGCCAAATCTGTTTGACCTGTTTGTCGCCCTGTTTTCCGCGCTTGCGGGCGCCTATGCAATGATCCGGGGACGCGACGGGACGATCGTGGGCGTGGCGATTGCAACTGCCTTGATGCCGCCTCTGGCCGTCGTCGGCTTTGGCCTTGCGACCTGGAACTGGACCGTCTTTTCAGGCGCCCTGCTGCTGTATGTGACCAACCTTATAACGATTGCGCTCACCGCATGGGCGATGGCGCGGCTCTACGGGTTTCGCACCAGCCTTTCCGCGCGCCAGTCCGCCTTTCAGAACGCGATTGTCGTTGCCGTATTTATCGCGCTCTCCGTGCCCCTCGGGCTTTCGCTTCAGCAGATCGCGTTCCAGAGCACCGCCCAGCGGATCGTGCGCGATGAGGTGGTGAACGAGTTTTCGTCCGATTCCATCCTCGACCAGCTCGATATCGAATTTGGCACCGATCCCATGACGGTTGTCGCGAAGATGCTCACGCCTGAGCCGCAAGCCGATGCCGAGGTGAAGATCGAACGCGCGCTTGCCTCACGCCTTGAGCGGCCGGTTGAATTGACGCTGACCCAGCTGCAGGTCGATTCAAGCGCGAGCGCTGCCCAGCGCGCCCAGCTTTCCGCCGCCCGCGCGCAGGAGGAGGCGGTGGCCGAAGCCCGCGCCGATAACCTGGCGCAACGTCTCGCACTTGTTGCCGGCGTGCCCGAGGACGACGTGCTGGTGGACCGCACACGGCGCCGCGCTCTGGTACGCGCCGAGCGCCTGGATGGCGCGAGCCTTGCCGCCTACCGCGCGCTTGAGGATCGGATCGCGAAGAGTGAGCCTGAATGGACAATTGAGCTGCTCCCGCCCTTGAGCGATCTGCCCGCCAGCATTCCCTTCGAAGAGACACAGGTGGGCGAGGGAGACGAGGCGCAAACCGTCTTTGGTCCCACAAGCGAGGGCGCGAATGCTCTCACCGTGATCGAATGGGCAGCGGGGCGCGTCGATGTGCCGATTACGCTGGTGGGACCGGCCAAGGACGCTGAGGCCGCGCAGCGTATACTTGCCCAAAAGGGAGTGAGCGTGGGTGTCGAAAACGCTCCGGGCCCACTCAAGGCGGTATGGGGCTCTTAGACTCTCAGGGCCTAAGGGCCTTACGCCCTATGAACCTCAAGCCGCGAGCTTGAGCGGGACGATTTCGCCGGACAGGTAGAGCTTCTTCGCCTTGGCGCGGCTTAGCTTGCCTGAACTGGTGCGTGGCAGCGTGCGCGGCGGGACGAGTTCGACAACGCAGCTCATGCCTGTCACAGACCTGACCTTGTCGGCGATCTGTTCGCGCAGTTTCACGCGCTCGGCTGGGTCCGCGACGCGGCAATGGACCAGCACAGCGGGCGCTTCCTCGCCATTGTCGGTTTCGACGGCAAAGGCAGCGATGTCGCCATGGTTGAAGCCCGGCAATTGCTCCACCGCCCACTCGATATCCTGCGGCCAATGGTTCTTGCCGTTGATGATGATCATGTCCTTGGCGCGGCCAACAATGAACAGATAGCCGTCTGCCATGTAGCCCATGTCGCCGGTGTCGAGCCAGGGCCGCCCGTCGGCGTCGGGCACGAGGCAATCCGCGGTCGCTTCCTTATTGCGGAAGTAGGAGTGCATGACGCTGGGCCCGCGGCACAAGACCTTGCCGATCTGATGATCGCCGCGCGCATGGCCGTCCTCGCCGCGGATTTCCAATTCCATATCAGGCAGCGGCTTGCCGCAATTGACAATCGCGCGATAGCGGGCGGGGCGCGTGATATCGCGCGGAGTGCCTGACAGGCGCTCTTCCTCGACCAGTTCAACCCGGATGCCTTCGCCCGGCGGCATCACAGTGACGCCCAGAACAGCTTCGGCAAGGCCATAGGAAGGTGTGAACGCGCTTGCCTTGAAGCCTGCATCGCTGAACGCGTTGACAAAGCTTTGCATCACGTCCGGGCGGATCATGTCTGCGCCATTACCTGCAATGCGCCAACGCGACAGATCAAAGCGTTCTGCGACATTGGTCTGGCTCGAAATGCGACGCGCGCAAATGTCATAGCCAAAGGTGGGCGAATACGAACAGCTATTGCCCGGATTGCGGCTGATCATGTCGAGCCAGGCCAGTGGGCGGCGCGCAAAGGCGTCGGGTTTGAGCAAGTCTGCGGAGAACTGATTGGCGATAAGCGACAAGAAGCAGCCAACCAGGCCCATATCGTGATACCACGGCAGCCAGCTGATGCAGCGATCGCCCGCGCCAAGGTTCATACTGGCAGCGTGACCGTAAAGATTGTGCAGCAGGCTTTCATGGGTGACGGCGACGCCTTGTGGGAAGCGGGTCGAGCCGGAGGAATATTGGAGGTAGCAAATGTCCTGGGGATCGGCCTCGGGAAAGTCGCAATCGGGCGCCTCGCGCGTGGCAAAGCTCTGCCAGCTTTCCGCCGCGCAGCCCTGACGCTGCGCAGCCGCAGCGGCCATTTCGCCAATCTCTTCGGGATAGAGCAGGATTGCAGGATCTGAGCTTTGCAGCTGAATCGCGAGCTGATCGATGAAACTGTCCTTGCCGCCGAAGCTTGTGGGCAGTGGCAGGGGAACAGGCCATGCGCCAGCGTAGATGCAGGCACAGAACAAGGCGGCAAAATCCGGCCCGGTTTCTGCGATCAGCGCGACGCGATCCTGGGGGGCAATCCCAGCAGCAATCAGCCTGCGAGCCATCGTGCGCGCGTCTTCGCGCATCTCGGTGTAGGGGTACACGCGGATCAGTTGTCCACGCATATCGTGGAAATTGAGGCCCTTTTTGCTGCGCGCGGCGTAGTCAATCGCCTCGTTAAAGGTCCGAAATTGAGCGCGAATACGCGGCAAGTCGCAATCATTCGGCGTCGGCGTCAATGCGGCGTCGGTCATTTTCTCTCGCGAAACCCGTCACTTGCTTGGCTCTGTGGCCTTGCGCTATTGTGTCCCTATCGCATCGGCAACTAGCACCAAAGCGGTCCTTATTGCCCCATTTGATAACGACTGTGGCACGAATAAGGCGAAATGGTTTCACGGGGAAGCAAAACGTCATCGCACGGTAGTGATAAATCGGAGGGCTCCGCGTCGCACCGGGGCGGGCGGCGTGAGCGAAGGAAGAGCCGAAAATCCGCTCCCCTCGATGAGACAGCTCTGCGCGACCTGGCGCTTGCTTACGTTGCGCGCTTTGCCACCACTGCGGCCAAGGTTGAGGGCTATCTGGCGCGTAAGATCCGCGAACGCGGCGTGGCTGAGGATGCAGACGGGCGCGTGGGCGAGCTTGATGTGACAGGGCTGGTCACGCGGCTGGTGGAACTGGGCTATATCGATGATGAGGCCTATGCGCGGGGGCGCTCACACGATTTGACCCAGCAGGGCTATGGCAAAAGGCGGGTTGAGCAGGCGCTGTGGGCGGCGGGGATCGAAGAAACGACGCGTGCCGAGAACGCGCCAGACGAAGCCGCCGGGCGCCGCGCGGCCATGCGGCTGGCAAAGAAGCGCGGCTTTGGCCCCTTTGCGCGCGGCCCAAAGGGCGGGGAGCATTCGCCCGAGGCCGCTCACAAGCTGCGCGAAAAACAGGTTGCCGCAATGCTGCGCGCAGGCCACCTATACGATCACATCCGGTTCATCCTCGAAGCAGCAGACGCAGACGCAGTAGAGGAATGGGTGATCGAAGCCGAAGAGGACGCGCGCGATGAATACTAACTGGCCTTCCATGCTGAGCGTATTGCGCGCAGGCCCGGTGGCGGTTCTGGCTGTGGCCTGCTCTCCGGTCGAGGCCGGGCAGGACGCGCCCGCTGCCGCTTCTCCGGCGCAAACCGATAGCGAGCGTCACCCCATTTCAGGCCTCGAGATCGGTGAGGTTACCGTGGTGAGCGGTGACAAACGCACCCCCTTCAAGACCGAATTCGCGCTCTCACGCCAGGCGCAGACACGCGGTCTCATGTTCCGTGAGACGCTCGCAGATGACGAGGCGATGATCTTCCCCAACGATCCACCCGCCACGCGCGGCTTCTGGATGAAGAACACGCCGATCAGCCTAGACATCATCTTCATCGATGCGGATCGCCGCATCGCCAACATCGAGACCGCCGTGCCCTATTCGCTCGAAACGGTGCAGTCCGACGGCGAAGTGATCGCGGTGTTCGAAATCAGAGGCGGGCTGGCGGCAGAACTCGGCATCGCGCCCGGTGACCGGGTCATGTGGGACATGCCCTGAGAGGTGCTTTACGCGGCTTCGGGCTGCGTCGTGCGGGCTTTGAGCCAAGTGGGTAGACTCAGAAAATAGCATAGGGGCACCAGCAGGAACGATCCGAACGCGTAGAAATCGAAAGTCGCGTCGCCCAGAAATTGCGGTCCGAACGAGACG
>JBCCJS010000028.1:0-33736 GCA_039027675.1 Pseudomonadota bacterium | reverse complement strand
TCCAACCGAGGACTGGCGGCCAAAGGCAGTGCCGTTGTTCCCGTTGGCGCTGGAGGACAACCCAACCGCAATCGCCCCGCTGCCCGCTGCCGACGTGTCCACACCAAAGGCGATCGAGTTTTCGCCGGTCGCCTGCGCGCCAATGCTGTTACCGTCAGCTCCATCTGCGCCAATGGCTATGCCAAGATTTCCGCTAGCATTCGACTGAGCCCCAAAGGCAATGGATTGGGCGCCGGCAGCCAAAGCATCCGTTCCAATCGCAATAGCGCGATTTTCCAGCGCGAAAGCCCCATCGCCAATCCCAATCGCGCCGTCGGCGGTTGCATCGGCAAGGTCACCGATGGCAATCGCGCCATCATCAGCGGCTTCAGCAAGGTCACCGATGGCAATTGCCCCATCGGCGGTTGCATCGGCAAGCTCACCGATCGCAACAGCGCCATTATCGGTCGCCTCAGTCCCATCACCAATGGAAACCGCGCCGTTACCCGAAGACAGTGCGTCTAAGCCAATCGCAACGGTTCCTACATTGATAGCCTGGGCGCCCAGCGCGTCTGTATCAGTCCCATCACCGCCGATCGCAATTGCGCCTAACTGGGTCGCATTGCTTGACCGGCCAATCGTTACGGACTGAATACCTGATGCGATAGTTAACCCACCGATTGCTATCGCGCCGGTCTCAAAGGCACCAGCGAAATCTCCCAAAGCTATCGTTGCGTCTGCTTGCGATATAGCTGCGTCACCAATAGCGATTGATCCATCACCAGACGCCACAACAACATCGCCAATCCCAATCGCGCCGTCGGCGGTTGCATCGGCAATGTCACCGATGGCAATTGCCCCATCGGCGGTTGCATCGGCGAGGTCACCGATAGCAACAGCGCCATTATCGGTCGCCTCAGTCCCATCACCAATGGAAACCGCGCCGTCACCCGAAGACAACGCATCTTCGCCAATCGCAACGGTTCCGACATTGATAGCCTGAGCGCCCAGCGCGTCTGTATCAGTCCCATCACCGCCGATCGCAATTGCGCCATTGAATGTTGCATCGGATGCCGCACCAATCGCCACAGCGTCGGAAGCTGTGGCTTGGCTCCCGTCGCCAATTGATATCGATTGAAGTCCCGATGCGCTGGCGGCGTCACCGACTGCGATAGCGCCCGTGACACTGGCGCTGCTGAGCTTTCCCACGGCCACGGATCGAGCGCCAAATGCCCGCGTGTCGAACCCAATGCCTACCGCGCCCTCTCCTGTTACTGTGGCTACAGTGCCAATGGCGACTGAATTTTCTTGCGTTGCATCCGCTTCGTAGCCAAGCGCAAGGGAGCGGTTCGCTGAGGCCGTGGCAGAGCCGCCAATTGCGGTTGAAAAATCGCCAGTGGCGCGCGCTCCAACGCCGCAAGCGAGTTGATTGTCATTCCCATCGCTATCGGCGCCGCCATCATTGTCGGTGGAATCCACAATGCCGTCATTATCCCGGTCAAGGATACAATCCTCAGCCTTCACGGCCTCGCTTGGAAATGCCAGCGATGCGGCGAGGCTGAATGTGATAGCCGTGGTAACAAGCAGTGCATTCTTCATGATCTTCCCCTTGGTGCGCGGCGCAAGAATCGCGCCTCATCAAGACCAACGGGAATTACGCAGAATTCCGGACAAACCTTTTTTGAAATTTTTTGAGCGTCCAACTTGCAGCGGTAGAGTGGGGCAATGGCCGGCGATGATTTGCAAGTTCAATACGACGAGGTTGGACAGAGCGGTTGATCGATGGCTGAGATGGTCCTTCCCCAACGATTAGCTGGCGTGCAAGGCGATCCCAGCGCACTCCTCGCTTGAAGACTTCGGACAGGCTGACGCTGCGATATTGAACGGCGCTTGCACATCTCCGACCGCTAAACGCCATCCTCGCCCGGTCGCCACGTGCCGGTTTGGGCGACAAACTCGGTGACGGTGATCGACTGCCATACGCCTCGGATGTAGTAAGGATCGGCCTCGAAGATTGCGCGCGCTGCGGCTTCGTCCTTGCCTTCAATCAGGATCAGCGAGCCGACATCCGCGCCATCCTGCTTGAGCGGACCGCCCAGCCGATAAGCGCCGACCTGGGCGAAGATATGCTCGAAATGCTCTTTGCGAACGGTGGGGCGAATTTTGGGGGCGTCCTCGCCATCGCGGCAGTAAAAGGCGTAAACGGGCATCAGGCTTGTGTCCTCATCTTGGCGGATCAGGCCGCTTCGTTTTCTAACACCCAAAGCGGGGTTTGCGTTTCTCGGTAAAGGCGCGCGCGCCTTCAGCAAAGTCGGGTTTTGTGAAGGCCTCGGCAAAGGTTTTGAGGCTTGCCTCATCATCTCCGGTTTCCCCGTCCAGAATCTCGCGCACAAACGCCTTGGCTGCGCTTTGCGAGGTGGGGGAGGCGGCGAGGATCGCTTCGATCAGCGCGGTGTCGCTTTCCGCGATTTCCTCGACGAGCCCGATCCGTTGGGCCTCGTCCGCCTTGATCAAGGCCCCTGTGTAGAGCAAGCGGCGCGCTTGGCCGGGCCCCACAAGATCGGTCAAAAGCTTCACATCGTGGCGCGGATAGACAAGGCCGAGCTTTGCAGGCGTGATCCCGAAGCGCGCGTGCGGCGTGGCCACACGAATGTCGCAGGCCATGGCCAGCCCCGCTCCCCCGCCAATGCAATCGCCATTGACGAAAGCCACGGTAGGCACCGGCAGGCGGGTGAGCATGTACTGCGCGCGATTGATCGCGGCCTGCTTGCGCGCGAGCCATGCAGGATCATCCTTGTGCGCCAGCATCTCGGCTATGTCAGCGCCTGCACAGAGGGCGGCTTCGGGATCGGCGGCGGTCAGCTCCAATGCGCGCACTGAGGGATTGCTCAAAGCCTTGTTCAGCAGATCAGGCACAGCCTCCCACATTGCGAGCGTCATCGCGTTCTTTTTGTCCGCCCGGTCAATGAGGAGGCTTGCGAGCGGACCGTTGACCTCAAGCCTTATGGTCATGCGCCGTCTCTTTCGGGTTTGGCTCCATTCGGTTTGGCAAGCGGCGGTATTAGGCCCGGCTCCCAGTCTTCTCCGGCAAAGCGGATGGCGGGCGCGATATGCTTGCCGCCGCCGGGCGCTTCGACCCATAGGCCGCGTTCGGCAACATGCGCCTCGTCGAGAGCCTCGCGGAAGGTGAGGACGGGGGAGAAGGCGACGTCCCTTTTGGCGAACCATTCGACCCACTCAGACCGCGTGCGGGTGGCGAAAGTCTCGCGCAGGAAGGCGATCAATTCGCCCTGCTCGCCCGCCCGTGCTTCAGCGAGCGGGATCAGGTCTTCGCGGTTCAGCGCGGTCAGCAAATTGCGCGCAAACTTGATCTCGCGCCCGCCCAGTACGACGTGCTGCCCATCCGCCGTTTCATAAACCTGGTAAAACCCCGCCCCGCCAAGCGAGCGTTGCTGCGCGCTCACCTGAGCCTCGCCGCCCGCTATCGCGCTGCCAGCGGTGTGCGCCATCCAGGGGAGGAGGCTGTCAAACATCGCAGTGTCGATGTAAGCGCCCTCACCCGTCCGCTCGCGCCCCACCAGCGCCATCAGTACCGCTGAGAGCGCGGTCAGCCCGGCGGCGAGATCCGCGCTCGCCACGCCCGGCACAACCGGCGCGCCATCAGGACCATCATTAACGCTCAAAAACCCGGCAAGCGCCTGCACCGCCATGTCATGCGCAGGGTGGTGGGCAAGTGCTCCCTCTTGTCCGAAAGCGGAGATCGAGCAGTAGATGATGCGCGGATTGATCGCCCTGAGAGCCTCATAGTCGAAGCCCAGCCGCGCCATCACGCCGGGGCGAAAGCCTTCGACGAACACATCCGCGCGCCCGATCAGGTCGCGCAAGGCCGCTTTCCCGCCCTCACTCTTCAAATCCAGCGTCACCGCGCTCTTGCCGCGGTTGAGATTGGCAAACCAGACCGAATGTTCCTCACCGCCATAAATATCAAACGGAGTCTGTGTGCGTGCCGGATCGCCCGCAGGCGGCTCGATCTTGATCACCTGAGCGCCCTGGTCCGCCATCATGACGCTCATCATCGGTCCCGGAAGGAACTGCGTGAGGTCGATTACTCGTATACCGCTAAGCTTTCCCATGACGCGCGCGCTTGTGCCGCCAATCCCTCTCGAATGCGAGCGCTTTTGCGCCTATGTCTGCATGATTATTGGCCCGCCGACTCAGAGCCTTCCATCGAAAGCGACCCAACCCAAGTGAACGCACCCCACCTGCCCCAAGCTGCCAGCGCCCGGATTGACCGCAGCGAATTGCGCCGCGCCTATCGCGAAGAGGAAGAGGCCTGCATCGCCAAGCGCCTTGAGCAGGCCGCCCCGGCGCGCAAAGTGGCGGATGCAGCATCGGCGATGGCGGTGCAGCTGATCGAAGGCGCGCGGCAGCACAAGGCCTCAGGGATTGACGCCTTCCTGCAGCAATACGGGCTCGACACCGAGGAAGGCATTGCGCTCATGTGCCTTGCCGAAGCGCTGCTGCGCGTGCCCGATCATGAGACCGCCGATGCGCTGATCAAGGACAAGCTGGCGAGTATCGACTGGAGCGAGCATCTGGGCGAAAGCTCATCGACCTTCGTCAACGCGGCGACCTTTTCGCTGATGCTGACAGGCGAAGTGCTCGACCCGCCCGAAGAGCATCAGCGCGGCATGGGATCAACGCTCAAGCGCACGATGAACCGGCTTGGCGAACCCGTCATCCGCACCGCGACCTTGCAGGCGATGCGCATTATGGGCGGGCAGTTCGTTTTTGGCCGCGACATCGAAGAGGCCTTGAAACGCGCCGCGCCCGAGCGCGCTAAGGGGCTGACGCACAGCTTTGACATGTTGGGCGAGGCGGCGATGACCTTTGCCGATGCTGAAAAATACCGCCAGGCCTATGAGGGCGCGCTCGATCGGCTGGCGAGGGAAGCCGCGCAGAACCCCCAAGCGGGCGTTGGCGGATTGCCGGGTATCTCGGTTAAACTCTCCGCGCTGCACCCCAAATATGATTACCTGCACGCAAACCAGGCCCACGCCGATATCGTGCCCATGGTGCGCGCGCTAGCGGTGAAGGCCCGCGATGCGAACATTCACTTCACCGTGGATGCAGAAGAGGCCGAGCGGCTCGAGCTCAGCATGGATATCATCGAAAAGCTGATGGCGGACGATGCGCTGTTCACCCGCTCTGATGGATCGCGCTGGGAGGGCTTTGGCCTTGCGATCCAGGCCTATCAAAAGCGCGGTGTGCCCTTGTGCGACTGGGCGGCCAAATGCGCGCGGCGGCATGGGCGTCGGCTGTTCGTACGGCTCGTCAAAGGCGCCTATTGGGACAGCGAGATCAAGCTCTCTCAAGTGGGCGGGTTTGAGGATTACCCCGTCTTCACCCTTAAGCGCGCAACCGATGTCTCCTACCTTGCCTGCGCGGCGCGACTGTTCGAGCATGAGGATGTCATCTATCCCGCCTTTGCAACGCACAACGCGCTGACCATCGCATCCCTCAAGAAGATTAGTGCGGGGCGCGCCTTCGAGTATCAGCGCCTTCACGGTATGGGCGAGGAAATCTACGCTACCTTACGCGAGCTTGAGGGCAACAATCCCACCCCTGTGCGCATTTACGCGCCAGTGGGAGGGCACAAGGAATTGCTCGCTTATCTCGTGCGCCGCCTGCTGGAGAACGGGGCGAACACCAGCTTTGTCAATCGCATGGGCGATGCTGGCGTTGCCGCTGAAGATCTGGTCGAGGACCCGGTGGCTGAACTCGCCGCGATTGACCCGCGCCGCAATCCCAACATCCCGCTGCCCGATGATATTCTGGGAGAGCGCCTGAACAGCGCAGGCGTCGATCTGTCCGATCCGCAGGTGATGGGCCCGCTGGAAGACCGCCTTGCTGAGCTTGCTGAAGTGCAATGGAGCGCCGAGCCGACCTTTACTGGTAACGAGCCGAGCGAGATCGCGCCCATCACCATGCCGCACGATACCAGCGTCGAGGTCGGCACCAGGCGCGATGCAACGCAGGAAGAGGTCAACGCAGCCTTTGCAAGAGCCGCTGCAATCCAGCCGGGGTGGGACGCACTGGGCGGCGAAGAACGCGCGCTCCTGCTCGAAGAGGCGGCCGATCTGTTCGAGGAGCACACCGAGGAGTTCCTCAGCCTGTGCCAGCGCGAGGCCGGCAAAACACTGCTCGATGCCGTCGCGGAACTGCGCGAAGCGGTGGACTTCCTGCGCTACTACGCCAGCGAAGCGCGCCGCCAGTTTGAGCATCCCCTAACCCTGCCCGGCCCCACGGGTGAGGAGAACACGCTTTCCATGCATGGGCGCGGCGTTTTCGCGACGATTTCGCCGTGGAACTTCCCGCTCGCGATCTTCATCGGCATGGCCTCAGCCGCGCTTGCTGCGGGCAACAGCGTCATCGCCAAGCCCGCTGAGCAAACCCCGCTGATCGCCGCGCTTGCGGTTAAGTTGTGTCACAAGGCCGGCATCCCGCCCGAAGCGCTGCAATTGCTGCCCGGCGCGGGCGAGGTCGGCCAGATGATCACCTTGCACCCAAGCCTTGCCGGAGTGGCCTTTACCGGCTCCACCGAGACCGCGCGGCTGATCAATCAGACGCTCGCAGCGCGCGAGGGGCCGATTGCCACGCTGATCGCGGAAACCGGCGGACAGAACGCGATGATCGTCGATTCATCGGCTCTGCCCGAACAGGTAGTGCGCGACGTGCTCGCCAGCGCGTTCCAGAGCGCAGGGCAACGCTGCTCGGCCTTGCGCGTGCTCTACCTGCAAGACGATATCGCCGATGAGATGCTCCAGATGATCCGCGGAGGTTTTGAGGCTTTGCATGTCGGCGATCCCGCGCTGCTTTCAACCGATGTCGGCCCGGTGATCGACCCCGACGCGCAGGCTGCGCTCGAACGTCACGTGGCGCGTCAGGAAGCCTCCGGGCGCCCAGTGCACCGCATCGATCTGCCCCAAGGCGCGGATCGCGGCTGTTTCGTTGCGCCCACGATCATCGAGATCGATACGATCCTTGACCTCACGCGTGAGAATTTCGGGCCCGTTCTGCATGTCGCGCGCTTTGCCGCCTCCCAGCTCGAACAGGTGATCGAGGATATCAACGCCACCGGCTATGGCCTCACACTGGGTCTTCACAGCCGCATAGCCGAGACCCGGCGGATCGTTCAGGCGCGGGCGCGGGTCGGCAATGTCTACGTCAACCGCAACCAGATCGGCGCGATTGTCGAGAGCCAGCCCTTTGGCGGCGAGGGCCTTTCAGGCACCGGACCCAAAGCGGGCGGGCCGCATTACCTCGCGCGCTTCGCGACCGAACGGGTGACCTGCATCGACACCACGGCAGCGGGAGGGAATGCCAGCCTTCTTGCTTCCTAACGCTTGCTTGCAAGCTGACATTTGGCGATACAGCGCCCTTATGCGGACCTTCCCCCTTCGCTTGTTCAAGCACTTCGCCCTGCTGCTCGCATTCTTCTGGTCAGGCCCGGCGCTCGCCGAGGTCCAGATTCATTTTCACAGCTTCAACGGCAATGTTTTCTGGGGACGCTATCCGCACACCTTCATCGTGCTCGATGGCACGCTTGAGGGGACGGGCCGGGCCATCAATGAGAATTACGGCTTTTCCGCACGCACCGTCTCGCCCGCGATCCTGTCGGGCCCGGTGGAACACATGGTGCTCGCCGAAAGCGAGAAGAATGTGAGGAAAACGAACCGCCATTTCTCGATCACGCTAAGCGATGAGGAATACAGGCGCGTGGTCCAGCTGGTCGCCTCGTGGCAGCAGGCACCGGGCAAGTTCTACGATCTCGAAAAACGCAATTGCATTCACTTTGTCGGCGAGATCGCGCGGCTGCTGGGCCTGAAAGTCGACTATCCCGACAATATGCTGCGCCGGCCCAAAAGGTGGCTCAACTATATCGCCGGTATCAACCCGCAACTGGGCGCTGCACCGATCGATTAGGGCCCGATCAGCAACAGGCGTATACAAGCAGCAAGGAGGCACAGAATGCCGTATATCCCCTGGTACTTCCTCGCCGCACCGCTCCTCGCTATCAGCGCATCGAGCGCCGCACTGGAGCAACCGCAGGGTTTTGCCTGGGGCATTTCGCCTGACGAAGTGATGGAAGCGCTGGGTGAGGGCGCAAAACGCGTCGATGAAGCCGATGCACGCAAACTCGAAGGCCAGCCAGAACTGATCTCGCAGACCGACACCTATCAGGGCACGCCCGTCATCGCGCAATACCATTTCAGGGATGGCGAACGGTTGAGTGTTGTGCGCTTCTACATCACCAAAGCCGCCGATTGTCCGAATTTCCTCGCCAATGCGCGTACAAGCCTGGGCAAGCCAGAGCATTCCGAGACACAGGAAATCGGAGGCCTCATGAAGATCAAGTCCGAGGACTATCCGCAAGCCGAAAAAGGCATGTGGGTTGATCTAGTGGAATACGCACACGTCGATCCCGCCCGCGCCAAATGCCACATCACCTATCGCCCGTTCGCCGATGGCAAGCCGGGCGCTTTTTGAGCAAGCGAAGAGCGGCCCGATTGGCTGGGCACGAATGCCCACCAACGCTTGCCCTGCTCTCCCGCCTGACCTTAGGTGACGCGATGGCTATTCTTTCCGACAAGTGGATTCGCGAGCAGGCGCAGACGAACGGCATGATTGAGCCGTTTGTGGAGGCGCAGCGACGCGAAGGGGTGATCTCCTACGGTTTGAGCTCTTACGGCTATGACGCACGCGTCGCGCCTGAGTTCAAGATCTTCACCAATGTGAATTCCGCCACGGTTGATCCGAAGGCGTTCGATGCCGGCAGCTTGGTGGACAAAGAAACCGATGTCTGCATCATCCCGCCCAATTCTTTTGCACTGGCGCGCACGGTTGAATATTTCCGGGTTCCCGAGGACGTGCTCGTCATCTGTCTTGGCAAAAGTACTTATGCGCGCTGCGGGATTATCGTGAATGTCACGCCGCTAGAGCCGGGCTGGGAGGGGCATGTGACGCTGGAATTTTCCAACACCACACCGCTGCCCGCCAAGATTTATGCCAATGAAGGCGCCTGCCAGTTCCTGTTCCTCAAGGGCAATGAACGCTGTGAGACGAGCTACAAGGACCGGGCCGGCAAATATATGGGCCAGCGCGGCGTGACCTTACCAAGATTATAAAGGCCGAGATTATAGCGTCTGAAGGCTAAGCCACCCGCCTTCACCCATCACCAGACATGAAAAAACCGCCACTCAACCCGAAGGTTGGAAAAGCGGCGGTTTTTCATGATCGCCCGGAGGCGACGTGTTCAAGCTTAGCTAACCGCCAGCGAACCCGACTGAGCAGCCTTCTGGCGACGCATCGCAGCGCCGACGCCGAAGAGGCCGAGGATCAGCATGAGCCACGTGGTGGGCTCGGGGACGGCCGATATATTGTCGATTTCCATCGCCTGAACCGGTCCTGACGGACGGCTCGATTGGAGCCCGATACCAGTGAAGAATTCACCAGCATTGGCTTCAAAAACGAAACGACGGTTCGTTGCCGGATCGCTCCGATCACCATCAGCGGGCAAGAATAGTGCCCCGCTAAAGACATATGAACCGACATTTGTGAACAGGGTCAGCGTATTGTAAGTGTCGATTGATCCCCAATCGAAGCCCAGCAAGCTGATATCGCCCGTAAACTGCGTCAGGTCGATAAAAGCGGAATCTCCATTGCCGCCGTCGACATCGTTGCCCGGCACCGAGATGTAATTGCTGTTGTTACCAAGTGGCGTCGCCCCTTCAGCGCTGGTGCCATTTTCAATGCTGAACGTACCAGTGGCACCGCAATCATTAGTCTCAAAATCGCAAAGGACGCTGCCGTCTGGCGCTGTGTTTGGATTGGTCAGAGCCTCGTTGCTAAAAACTGTAGCTGCCGAAGCAGGAGCGGCAAAAAGCGCGCCTGCCGCAGCCAGCGTGGTAAAAATTAACGACTTCTTCATGTCTGATATCCCCTGGAAGCGATTTAGAGGTTGTGGTGTTTATCAATACGATTCGTTTGACCCGTGAAAACACTTAACAGTTAACTAACCAAATTCGAAGCCCTCAATTGCATCAAAGTGCGAAAGACGTCCCAAAATTGGACTCAGCTATTCGTCTAGTCACTCAACAAAGGACACCGCAGCGGCAAAGCAGTCAATCTTGCATGCTCAGCGCAGCCGGTTTCGGCTCATTTTCCTACACGCCCAGCTTGCGCTAAACAATCGCGCTCAGGCCGTCGAAAGCCCTCCAGATTTCGCAAATGCCTGTAAGGCGCGGCTCGATCCAGAGCTGATGGACACGCAAGGCCTGGCGAATTTTTGAACCGGATAAGCGATCATTGGCCAAGATGCGTTTTCGGCTTTTGGACACTGTAACATGTGTCTCCAACAAGTAGGGCGCAGCGCCGGGTGCCTGAGGGCAAAAAATCGGCTTTGACTCGCTAAGGTCTCGCGCGCATGGCGTTGTCAAGATAAGCAGAAAACAAAGGAGAGCCCTGATGGCCGAAACCGAGTTTGACATCATCGTCTATGGCGCAACCGGATACACGGGCCGCCTCGTCGCTGAGTATCTCAGCAATCACTACGGTTCGAGCGATAATGCGCCAAAATGGGCGATGGCTGGGCGCTCACAGGAAAAGCTCGAAGAGGTGCGCGATCTGATCGGCGCCTCCGCCGATACCCCGCTGGTTGTCGCCGATGCGGATGATGTCGTCGACCTTGAGAAGATGTGCGCGCGCACGAAGGTCGTGCTTACCACGGTGGGCCCGTATCAGCTCTATGGCGACAAACTGGTAGCAGCCTGCGTCAAGACCGGCACAGATTACGCTGATCTGTGCGGTGAGCCCGCCTGGATGGCGGACAAAATCGCGCAGTATCAGGACAAGGCCAAGGAAACAGGCGCGCGCATCTGCTTCTCCAGCGGGTTCGATTCCATCCCGTTCGACCTCGGCGTGCTGATGACGCAGAAAGAAGCAATGAAGCGCTTCGGCAAGCCCGCAAGCCGCATCCGGGGCCGGGTGCGCGCCATGGCCGGCACCTTCTCAGGCGGGACGGCAGCGAGCCTTGGCGCGACGATGAAAGCGGCAGCGAAGAACCCGTCGATCTTCAAGACACTGACAAGCCCCTTTGCGCTCACCCCCGGCTTTACCGGAGCAAGCCAGCCCACCGGCATGGTCCCGCAATACGAAACGGATCTTGGCAAATGGGCCGCGCCTTTCGTGATGGCGCCGATCAACACCAAGAATGTGCACCGTACCAACTTTCTGCTGGGCCACCCCTATGGCGAGGACTTTCAGTATGATGAGATGATGCTGACAAGCGCGGGCGAAGCAGGCAAGGCCGCCGCCTCAGCCGCCGCGGAAATGATGAAGAACCCGTTCGGCGCCAAGCCTCCCAAGCCCGGTGAAGGACCCTCGAAAGACGAGCGCGAGAACGGCTTTTATGACGTGCTCTTTGTCGCCGAAAATCCCGATAGCGGCGACAACCTGCACTATGGCGTGAAAGGTAAGTACGATCCCGGCTACGGCTCGACCAGCCGGATGCTTTCAGAAACGGGCATCGCGCTGCTCTCATGCGAGGTGGAAGGCGGCATCGGCACACCGGGCGCGTTCCTGGGCGAGGCTCTGGTGGACCGGCTGCAGGAACACGCCGAGCTGACATTCGCGCTCGAAAACTGAGCAGGCGAAAACTGAAGGGATAACTAGGGGCTCACCGCAAGCGGAGCCTGTTTACAGGAGTAAGAGGGAACCGAGACAAAGCAGGCGGGTTGCAATCTACCGTGGGATCGAGCGCTATAAGGAGCGGTCCGATTACCATTGCCCAGCTTCAAATCTTCGTTTTCCTACTGACCTGCGGTTCGCTATTGAGCGCGGCATGGTTGGTTTGTCATGCGCGCGATGTGGTGCTGGTTTTGCGCCATGTCTTCCCCCCCGCTCGAACCGGGAGTGGGAAAGCGTTTGACCAGCCCCAAGTCGGTGTGCCTGGCGATCACGATCCTGGGGTTTTGCCTGTCGGCTGAAGCTCTCGTGGCGTTTCGCGAGGGAACTTATCTTTGAGGGCCTGTGGAATGGGCTGCGTGAGGGGCTGTCTCAGAGACGGGTAGGCCTTGAACAAAAAAGGGCGACCCGCTTTGATAAGGGGCCGCCCTCCTGGAACGTAAGAAGCGTTAAGCGCCGATCAGAAGCTCAGCCGCACGCTTGCACGGATATTGCGCCCTTGAAGAGGCACGAATTCCTTGGTGAAGCTGGAATGGCGGCGTCCGCTCACGTCAGCCAGGTTCTCACCCGCCAGTTGGAAGACGACGTTCTGATTGTTGGCAAGCGGGCGCCACGACACATAGAGGTTAAGCCAGGTGAAGCTGTCTGTCTCCGTTTCGAATTCGGCAACATCGTTCTGGGATCCAAACCACTGCACCTCGCCGCGCACGCTGAAGTCGTCGATATCAGCGTCAAGCGCGCCAAGCAGACTTACCGGTGGGATGCGTGGCAAGTCCCCAGCGTCGTTACCAGTCAGCGTTCCAGATACATAAGAGGCGCGCAGATCGGTCGCGAGGCTAAAGCCGTCCTCGTCGATCAGGGGAATGACCGCATCGGCTTCAAACCCAAAGAAGCGCGCGTCCTCCTGAAGGAAGAGGAAGACCGGAAGACCGTCCTCGATTTCCCCGTTCGGGCTAAGGAAGATGAAGTTCTCGAATTGCTGGTAGTAGATAGAGGCTCCAAAATCGATGTCTCCAACTCCAGCGCGTGCAAAGAATTCAAGACCCCAAGCGCTCTCGGTGTCCAGATCAACATCGCCGATCTCGAAGGTCTGAGTGGCAATGTGCGGGCCATCGGCAAACAACTCTTCGCCTGCCGGTGCGCGTTCAGAACGCGAGCCGGTGACACCGAAACGCGTACCGCCCGACGTTTCAACCACGGCCGACAAAGCGCCGGAGAAAAGGTTGAAGGTGCGGTCCACGCCAATCTGGTCGGAGGAGACGTCAACATATTCGTAGCGCCCTGCCGCTTCGAGCTGAATGCCACCGACATCAAATTCCTGTGCTGTAAAGACAGCAAATTGCGATGTTTCGTTAGGCGGAACAAACGCTTCGGCACCGATGGCGGAGAAATCGCGGTACAGGAATTGCGCGCCGATGATGCCGCCGCTTGACTGAAGCAGTTCCGCACGCGCCTCGATCGTCTCGCTGTCGAACACCGTGCCCGGCGATCCACTTTCAAATTCGGTGTGCGTGTAATCGGAGTACGAGCCGCGCAGCTTCAGGCGCGACAAAAAGCCGTCGCCAAGACCGATATCGCCGCGAAAATCAACGCGGATCTGTTCGATGTCGAGGCGGACGGTTTCTTCACCCTCTTCCTCTCCGCCTTCTTCCTCTCCGCCCTCGCCGCCCTCGCCGCCCTCTTCCTCTTCTTCTTCCTCAAAGAGCGGGTTTTTCACGATCCCATATTCGGAATCGTAATAGCCGATGGAAGCGCCAAAGGTGGCGTTATCAAGAACGACGCCAACACCGGCATTGGCAGTCCAGGTCTGCGTGTCACTATTCGGCAGCGTGTCTTCGCGCTCAGCTGTCTCGCGCAGCTCTTCGGCCTTTTCCAGTTCACCTTCGGCTTCTTCCTCAAGAGCCGTAGCCAGAAGTTGGTTGGCAAATTGCGTCGTTACCTGCCGACCGGCAATGTCGACATCGCCGGTATCGCGGAAAGAGCCATCAAGGTGGAACACAAGATTGTCCCCGAGGCCGAAATCCACCGCAGCCCCGCCACTGCGCAAATCGTTGGCTGTATCAAACGCGGTCAACGCATCGACCGAAAAGCCGTTCTCGGGAACGCTGGTCGGGATCCGGCCATCGATCACATTGACAACCCCGCCGATTGCCTGGCTGCCAAACAGCAAGGCGCCCGGTCCGCGCAGCACTTCGATGCGCTTGACCGTCAGCGGGTCGATCGTGGTCGCGTGGTCGGCAGACGTGTTGCCGACATCGGCGGTCCCCAGACCATCGATCAGGACGCGCACACGCTCGCCATCAAGACCGCGCAGGATCGGACGCGACGCGCCGGGGGCAAAGCTTGTCGCCGAGACGCCCGGCACCTTGATCAGCAGGTCACCGACCTGTCCGCTCAGATCGCGCTGAATTTCGTCGACCGTAATGACATCCTGCCCCGCGATGAAATCGAGTTCGGCGAGGCCTTCTGACGTAACCAGGATGTTGGTATCGGCGTCGTCTGCACCGGCTTGTGCACCGGCGGATCGCTCGTCCTCCGAAGCATCTTCAGCCGTGTTCGCTAGAGCGGTGTGGGCGTTCAGCGCAAAGACAAAAGAAGAAGCAAGCGCAAGGCGAGAGACGAAGGTGTTCATGGGGACTTCCGTTCGTTTAAAGGGTAGAGAATTGGCAATAATCGCAAAAACTGATGAGATAATATATCAGCCCTCTACAGAGATCGCCCACTTGCGCAACCGCGCAAGCCGCGAATTCCTGCGAATCGCTCGCATTTACCAGCAAACGGGCTAAAGTGCGGCAAATTTGACACGCCCAGTCGTCCAAGATGGGATGGCGGCAAGCGCCTTGAAATAAGGAGAGATGGAGCGGGCGAGGCGATTCGAACGCCCGACCCCAACCTTGGCAAGGTTGTGCTCTACCCCTGAGCTACGCCCGCTCATTGACGCCTCACAGGGTGGGCTAAAAGCCGCTTCCCTGCCGGGGAGGCGCGCCAACTAACAGCGTGCCTGCGGCTTCGCAAGAGGAAATTGAAAGGGAAAATACGCCTCAGCGCGCCATTGATGCGATCGGGCCCAAACCAGAGCTTCACATCCTTGCTCATGTGTCCCACATTGGGTTCAAGGTCGGCGGGTCCAGCCCGCCTCCTGTAAGAGCCATTGCACCATCCCGGCACGGCCTCGATACGCCAAGCGCCCAGCGCGCAACACTATGAGAGGAATATCCCTTGGCCAGCATGGGTCTCAATATCGACGAACAAAAGGCCGTTGAACGCTTCCGCAAAGACGTTGTCGAACCGAGCCAGACAAACCTAGTCATCCTCGATTTCTGGGCAGAGTGGTGCGGGCCGTGCAAGGCGCTGGCGCCGATGCTGGAAAAAGTCTGCGCCGAATATGCGGATAAGGGCGTGGTTCTGGCCAAGCTCAATGTCGACGAAGAGCCTTTCATCGCCAGCCAATTCCAGGTGAAGTCGATCCCGACCGTCTACGCCATGTTCCAAGGGCAGCCAGTTGCCGATCTCACCAGCGCGCGCAGCGAATCTCAGTTTAAGCAGGTCCTCGACCAACTGCTGAACCAGCTCCCTGTAGAAGGCGGCGGCGGTGATGGCGCTCCGCGAGGGCCCTCGCCAGAGGAGATCGCGCAATTCATCGCCATGGGTGAGCAAGCCCTGACCGATGGCGATGCGCAGCGCGCTGCGGGCATCTTCGCGCAGGTCACCGAATTTGCGAGCGACAGCCCGGCTGCGCACGCAGGCCTTGTGCGCGCGATGATCGCGATGGAGCAGGTCGACGAAGCGCGCCAGGTGCTCGCCGCCATGGAAGCGGATCCCAAGATGGCGGCCGATCCGCTGTTCACCGCCGCCAAGGCTGCGCTCGATCTGGCGGGCACTCAGGTGGACGATGGCGAGCTTGCCGGGCTCAAGGCCGCAGCCAGCGCCAATCCGGCGGATATGGACGCGCAGCTTGCCTATGCCGAAGCCGCCTTTGCCGCATCAGACCGCGACGCTGCTGCCGATACGCTGCTCGCCATGGTCGAAGCGGACCGCGAATGGAACGAGGGCGCCGCGCGCTCAAAGCTATTACAGATCTTTGAAGCGGTCGGCCTCGAAGACCCGTGGGTCGTCACCACCCGCCGCCGCCTTTCGAAAATCCTTTTTGGGTAAACGGCCCGGGAAACGCTATACCTATGTCCATCCGCCTCTCCATCTTTCCGCTTCCCGGCGCTGTCCTGTTTCCGGGCCTGCAATTGCCGCTCCATATCTTCGAGCCGCGTTACCGCGCACTGGTTGGCGATGCTCTGGTCCGCGATCGACGCATCGCCATGATCCAGCCCCAGCGTTCGGTCGAAGGCGCGCTGCTCTACACGGTCGGCTGCGTGGGGCGGATTGGCGAGATCGAGGCAATGGATGATGGCCGCTACAACCTGATTCTCGAGGGCGAAGCGCGCTTCAAGCTTGTGCGCGAGCTCGATGTCGCCACCGCCTTCCGTCAAGTGGAAGGCGAGCTGATTGACGAGGATGAAAACGAAACATTGAGCCATGCCCAGCGCGGCGGGTTCGAAGCCGAAGCGCGCGCTTTTGCCGATTCGCAAGGCTACAGCGTGGACTGGGATTCGGTTGAGCGGCTCGATGATCACTCGCTCATCAACGGCGTCTCGCAGATCGCTCCGTTTGACCCCGCCTCCAAGCAGGCGCTGCTCGAAGCAAAAACACTGTCAGCCCGGTGCGAATTGCTGGTGCAATTGATGCAGTTCTTCAGCCGCGGCGATGGCGGTGAAGAGATCATGACACTGCAATAGCCGCGCGAGGCCAATTCGGAGCACACTCTTGGAACATCTTCCCATTTACTCAGGGTGGCTTGCCGCCTTCCTGATCGTTTTCCAGGTGACCTTGATGGTTGCTGTTGGTTCGAGCCGCGCCAAAGGGCCAGCCATTGGGATTGGTGATGATCGCGATCTGGAACGCAAAGTACGCCGCCATGGCAATCTGGCCGAAAATTCTGGCCTGTTTCTTGCCGCCATTGGTGTGCTCGAGATAATCGCCGGCCAGACGACTTATGTCCTCGTCATTGCGATCGGGTTTGCGACCGCTCGCTTACTCCACGCAGCAGGTTTCTCATCGCTCGCCGGATCCCATGGCGATGGCGAAGAGGGTATGATTAACCCCTTCATTCTCATGCGCGGATTGGGGGCTATGGGGACAATCGCTGTGGCCTTTGCGTGCGCGGGCTTCCTCATTGCGAATTTGATCTAGCCCTTAGCGCGGATCGACCGCGAAATCCTGCTTCCCATATAACATGTTGTCGACGCTAGGCTGGCAAGAGGCACAAGACCATTCTTACGCGCTCGCTACGAGGCCAAACGCGCCGCTCACTCCATCGATCACATATTGCGCTGCCAGCGCTGCCAGAAGCACGCCCAAAAGCCGGGTGATGACCGCCTCGACCTTGTCTCCCAGCAAGCGGATCAAGGGGCCAGCTGCAATGAGCGCCGCGCCCGTCAAAGCCAGCACCAGACCAAGCGCTGCGAACACCGCGCCGCGCTGCGCCCAATCCTCGGCCTCGTTCATAAGCAGCATCACCGCTGCGATAGCCCCCGGTCCAGCCAGCATCGGCATCGCCATCGGGAAGACCGAAACATCCTCCACCTCGCTCGCGCTGACCTTGTCGGCGCGTTCTTCGCGGCGCTGCGTGCGCTTTTCAAACACCATCTCGAAGGCAATGAAAAACAGCATGAGCCCGCCCGCGATACGGAAGGCGTCAAGCTGAATGTGAAGCGCGTTCAGCAGCGCTTCGCCGAAAAACGCAAAGATTAGCAGGATCACGCCCGCAATCGCCACCGCGCGGATCGCCATGGTGCGCGCTTGAGCGCTGGTCGCCTGCTTGGTCAGCCCGGCATAGATCGGCGCGCAGCCGGGCGGATCGATCACAACGAACAGAGTGATGAAGGCAGAGATAAAGATCTCGGTGAGCATGGATTACGCAATGCTTTTTTCAAATGAGTGTTGAACAGCGGCGCCCTTCACCACTCTTCGCCCCAACTTGCAAGCCCAGTCTTCGCGGGCTTGTGTGAGGAGGCGTCATTCGCTCGGCGATGTGAGGCTCTCCTCAAAAGCGGTTTCCCAGCCGCCCTCGTAGAAATACTCCGCCTTTACGTATTTGATACCGTCCTCGCGGTGCTCCCAGCGCCAGCGCAGCGTGCCATCAGCTGACAATTGCGCATCTGACTTGCCATCCTCGCCGATGGGCATAGGCGGCGGCGGGGGCGGCGTGGCGCCGCGCGGGGGGCACGAGGCGACGAGACCGCGGATCGAATCAATCGCGGTCACAACGATCGCGCCGTCTTCGAATTCCTCACGCGGCGGCGGCTGCGGATCATCGCGGCCCGCGACATCATAGGACCAGCGATAGCTGTTGTTGGATTGGCGCACCCAGGTGGTGACGTAATTGCCGACAAAACCCTCCGCGTCGCGAAAGCGGCCAAGCGATAGCGCAAGCGCGCCATCGCAGCTCATGACAACGGTATTCGGCCCCCACTCGGTCGCCTTTTCCGGATTTGGGAGCGCGTTTGCCAATTGCTCAAACGCGATCGGCCCATTGCGGCCGTGCAGCAAGGCGCCGGGCACGGCGTAATTGAGGCCCGCTGTAAATTGCCCTTCCTCCTTCGCGGCGTTGGCATAAGCGATCTCGGCCTTGACGATAGCGCTGGGCTGCGCTGCGCCCGGAGCGGTGGCGAGCACTCGGTTGATCACCTTGGCCGGAGGACCACGGCGCTGTTGCCCTCCAGAACAGGCGCTAAGCGCCAAGGCAGTAAAGAAAAAAAGGCCCGCTGAATAAAGGCGCATGTGAATGAGGCGTCCGCGATGAGTGTGTAGGAAACCCCTTGTCACGGCTCGCGGGCGCGAAGTCAAAGGCCTTGCGGCGGCTCCAGCCCTTCATTGCGGTGCGCCGCGACAGCGGTGTTGCGCAAGAGCACCGCTATCGTCATCGGGCCCACTCCGCCGGGCACCGGTGTTATCGCACCTGCGACCTCGCTTGCTTCGCCAAAGGCGACATCGCCAACCAGACGGCCCCTCTCAGCGCCCGGTTCAGGCGGCAGGCGGTTTATGCCGACATCGATCACGGTTGCACCGGGCTTGAGCCAGTCCTTCCCGATCATCTCAGGGCGCCCAATTGCGGCGACGACAATGTCCGCGCGCGCCACCACCGATTTGAGGTCGCGGGTGCGGCTGTGCGCAATGGTGACGGTGGCGTTGGCGTCAAGCAGCAGCTGCGCCATAGGCTTGCCCACAATGTTGGAGCGCCCGATCACCACGGCTTCCAGCCCCGACAGATCGCCCAGCTGATCGGTCAGCAGCATCATGCAACCAAGCGGCGTGCAGGGCACAAAGCCCGATTGGCCAACCGACAGGCGGCCTGCGTTGATCACATGGAAGCCGTCAACATCCTTGTCCGGACTGATCGAGGCGATGATGCTCTGTTCGTCGAGGTGCGCTGGTAGCGGAAGCTGGACCAGAATGCCATCGACCGCCGGATCGGCGTTGAGCTGGTCAACCAGCGCCAGAAGATCTGCCTCGCTGGTGTCCGCGGGCAGGCGGTGCTCAAAGCTTTCCATATGTGCCGCAACAGTGGCCTTGCCCTTGTTGCGGACATAGACCTGGCTCGCCGCATCCTCACCCACCAGAACGACCGCGAGGCCCGGCTTGCGACCGGCCTTTTCGGCAAAGCCTAGAGATGCCTCGCCAACCCGCTCTCGCAAAGCGGCGGCAAAAGCTTTTCCGTCAATACGCGTTGGGGTCATACACCGGCAAGGGACTGAATAATGCCGCGCAGGATGATGAGGAAAATGTTCAGTCCAAAGATCAGCACCATCGGTGAGAAATCAATCGCGCCTGTATCCGGCATGATCCGCTGGATTGGCGCATAAATCGGCTGGAGCAGCCGGCGTAGCGATTCGTAGACCTGCATCAGGAACTGGTTCGAAGGGCTCACCACGTTGAAGGCAAATAGCAGCCCGATAATGAACTGCGCGATGATCAAAATCACCAGCGCGTTGGTGAGGTAGGAGATGATCTCGTAAAGAGTAAAGAGTGCTTGCATGGCTTTTGCGCGATGTATCCGTTTAAGGCCGTCGCAAATGGAGCGCAGCCGGCTATGTCGTCCCTGCCGTGTTACATACCTAATACGCCTATGACTTTGGTCAAGGGCTCTTGGACTTGGCCCCTTAGCAGCACCTTCATGCCCGCACCAGAGTGCCCGCACCGCGCGCGGTGAAGAATTCGAGCAGCATTGCATGCGGCACGCGCCCGTCGAGGATGACCGCTGCCTCACACCCCGCTTCGACCGCGTTCACGCACGTCTCCAGCTTGGGCACCATGCCGCCGGAGATCGTCCCATCCTCGCGCAAGGTGGCAATCGCAGCCGGGTCCAGATCGGTCAGCAGCGCGCCATCCTTGCCCAGCACGCCTGCGACATCGGTGAGCAGAAACAGCCGCGCTGCACCCAGAGCCGCTGCGATAGCGCCCGCCATCGTGTCAGCGTTTATATTGTAAGTCTCGCCATCCTCACCCGCTGCAATGGGAGCGATGACGGGGATCATCCCGGCGGCGACCGCTGTATCGATAACACTGGTGTCGACTTTGGCAGGCTCGCCCACAAAGCCGAGGTCCACCGCCTGTTCGATCAGGCTTTCAGGATCGCGCGTCGTGCGCGTCACCTTGCGCGCGGTGACGAGGCCGCCATCCTTACCTGAGACGCCAATCGCCTTGCCCCCTGCGCCCGCCAGCCAGCCGACCAGCTGCTTGTTGATCGCCCCTGAGAGGACCATTTCGGCAATCTTCGCGGTCGCTTCATCGGTAACACGCAGGCCGTCAACAAAGGTGCTTTCAACCCCCAGCCGACCCAGCATATCACCAATCTGTGGCCCGCCGCCATGGACCACCACGGGATTTATCCCGACCGCTTTGAGCAGAACGATATCTTCGGCAAAGTCGCGCGCCGCTTCGGCATCGCCCATGGCGTGTCCGCCATATTTCACGACAAAAGTGCGGCCTGCGTAATTCTGGAAATAGGGCAGAGCCTCGATCAGCACCTCGGCCTTTTCATGCGCGGACCGGCTGGCCGCGTCGGACTGGGATGAAGGGCTCACGGTGCAATACTCCTCAAAGGCACATGCCCTGCGCGCCCTAGCGTTTTGCCACGCTTTAGCAAAGCGCCACCCAGCGAACCATTCTGCGCGAGCCGCACTGTGCACGGCGTCGCAGGCCAGGGGCAGACCACTGGCGGCTCGCAACTTTTTTCCTTGGCACTGTAACCCAAGAGGTGTTGACTGCGAATCGCTTGAGGGAGCCGCAGGGATCGCGTGCACCCACTAGCCAGTTTGGGACACCCCCAACCGGGAATAGGAGGAATAGCTTATGAACACGTCACGTCTTTCGGGCTCGATTGCCCTTGCCGCCGCCGCGGGTCTTGCCGCTGCTTGCTCAGGCGGTGCCGATGCGCCGACCGAAGCAGCAGCAGCCACCACCGAAGCCGAAGCGCTCGCCTCAGCTGGAAGCGGCAAGAAAGAGAAGTGCTACGGTGTGAGCCTTGCCGGCAAGAACGATTGCGCAGCAGGCCCCGGCACAAGCTGCGCGGGCACCTCGACGGTCGACTACCAAGGCAACGCTTGGACCTATGTCGATGCAGGCAGCTGCGAAACCATCGAAACGCCCAACGGCACCGGCTCGCTCGCTCCGATCGCAGCCTGATCCACGCCGCGTTTCGCGACTTATGAAAGGCCGCCGGGAGCAATCCTGGCGGCCTTTTGCTTTATCCGGTACCAAGCGCGATGGGGTTTTGCGCGCACTCATGCTAAGGCGTTGGCCTCATGGCTCACTCGCCTTTTCGCTTCCGGTCCCGCTCCCCGCTTCGCTCGCCCCGGCGCGGCTGGATGCTAAGCTGGTGGAGCCTGTGGCGCGTACCCACTCTGGTCACGATTGTTGCTGCGCTATGGTGGTTCGGCATCCGCCCCATCGCCCAAGAGCAGGGCTGGGTTGCGGTTGAAGTCGAATTCAGCCTGTGCGGAGAGGGCCGTGTTACAACGGGCTGCGTCCTCGACGGCGACACGCTCATGATCGGCAGACCGGGTGAGCGCCGCCGCCGCATCCGCCTGACTGGCTTTGACGCGCCTGAGATGGAAGGCACGTGCGAGGCCGAGCGTGCTTTGGCCCGCACCGCGCGCGGCGCTTTGCTCGACTGGATCCGACGAGGCGATTTTGAATGGGACGGAGCGGGCGGCCCGCCCTTCGACCAGTATGGCCGCGAACTGCGCTCAGCGCGCCGCGTGCGCGCTGACGGCTCAGGAGAGCTCCTCGCCAATGTGATGATCGAAAGAGGGCTGGCCAGTGAGAGCGGCTGGGGAACCCAGCCTGCCGATTGGTGTCGGTGACCACCGCCAGGCGGCAATGCCCCGTTCTCATTGCTCTCAATCAATGACCCGGCAACGCATCGCCTCATACACCGCCGGGTCAGTTCGAGAGACCGGCCGGTTCGCCCGGCTCGCTGAAGGGATGCGCTCAAGGAGCGCGAGGCGAGAGTGCGACCCTCGCAAGCTGAGCTTTCAGGCAAAGCCCTGGAGTGGGCCTTAGATGGGCCGCGCCGCTTTGCGCGCGCTGCGCTCCGCTCGGCGCAGCGCCAGGGTAGCGCCCAAGGCCGCCAGTTGCGCCACACGGCGCCGCGCGCGTCTTCGCCGGCTGGTGGTAACGCGCTCGAGCCGCTTGGTTAGCGGCCCCTTGGGCATTGGTGGAGACGGGATAAGGCGCGCACGCATTACACGTAGGCCATGCCGGGTTGATCGTTGGCTGGCGCCGGATGCGCGTTTACCGGCGTGGCCAGCTTGGCCTCCGCCGCCTCAATCATCACTGCAATCTCGTCAAGCAAGGCGAGGCGCTGGCGACGCAGGCGAGTGAGGTACATGTCAGAAACGCTCTCAACTTCGCACTCAATCCGTTGGATCGCGCGGTTCAGCGCATGATAGCGCTCAGCCAAATTGCAGAAATGCGCGTCCGCCAGTTTCAGCATATGCAGCACGCGGACATCGTGCGGGAATTCATCGTGCAGCTCGTGCGGGGTGTGGGCGGACATAAACAGCTCTCCTCCTTGAGATGGAGCATCATATTAGGCACCGGGCCGACTTGAGTCTTTGATCGTAGTCAATCAAAAGCGTCACACAAGCATCATCGGGAAATGGTAGCTCAACCAAAGCGCAGGACTGGAGACAAGACATGACAATGACCGGCGAAGAGATGCTCACCCAGGTAGCTAAGCTGTACGAAGGGCGCACAACCGGAGACCTCAGCGCCTTTCACCAGGTTCTCGCCCCAGACGCTCGTTTCTTCTTCATGGGCAACGAAAGCGTCGTCAAAGTCTTTCCCGCAGGCGACACGCAGGACCCCAACGATCCCAACGCCGTTGCGCAGGCGCTATTCGATGAGATCGCCATGAACGCATGCACCTTTGGAAAACCCATCGCGCAAGGCAACCACCTCGCTGTGACCGTATCCGCCACACTGCAAGTCGAAGGGCGTCCGGAATTCGAGCACGAAATGTTCGACCTGTGGGAGTTCAACGATGACGGCAAGGTGATCAGCGGCCACCAGTATCAGGACACCGCGAAGCTTGTCGAAGAACTGCGCTATGTGAAGAAGTAACCGCGCAAGCGGCACCGCTCAATCGGCTTATCCTCCCATGTGCCCGATACCTAGCACGCGGGATCGAGAGTAGGAAAGCTCTGCTAGAGCGCCTCTACTTCCGCCGCGAGCGAGGCATAGTCCGCGTGGCCCGTCACCGGCGCGATCTTCTCTGCCCACAGCGCGTCAATCCGGTCCGCAATCACCTCTGGCAAAGCATCCGCCGCGCTGCTCTTATCCTGCACCTTGGCCGAGTCCGCGTCAGCCGAGATGCCGCACTTTTCCTCCAGCATCTTGCAGAACATGCCATCATCGAAGCGATCCTTGTGCGCGGCCATGAAGTCGCGGCCCGTGCGCTCCATCACCAAGGCCGCGCCCTCAGCGCTCAGCTCTACCCCGATGAAGTCGGCGAGGCGTGCGATGGCCTCGGCCCGGTTCTTGACCACCCACTTGTAGCTCATCAGCAGCGTGTCCGCCTCAGCCCGGCGCGCGTACCAGCTGGTGATGTGCGTTGCGTAGTCGCAGCCGCCCGGCCCGCCACCCAGCCACAGTGGCCAGAAGTCCTCTTGGCGCACAGAATCGCGCTTGAGATGCCAGCCATTGAGGAAGCGGTAGAACGAGACGTAGGTCTCCTTCGGATCGCGCAGCGTCACAATGTAGCGGTGGCCTTCGGGCAAACGCTCGTATTCGCGATGCGACTTGAAGCCGCGAGGCGCACCCCTTTGCGGCGCGGTCATGTCGAAGTCGAGCAGATAGGCGGTGTCATCCCACGGCACGACGCGGCTGATATCGTCAAAGGCCATGTCCCCGCCCGCATGCGCCGTGCGCATTTGATGGAACATCTGCTGCGTCATCGTCGTGCCGCTCTTGGCCCAGCTGGCGATAAAGACGTCCTTAGGCTCGTCTGTCGCCGGTTCGTAGGGCCGGTGGTTGGGCCGCTCCCCCGCCATCGCCGCGGCCATCACATCGCCGTATTCTTCAAGGCTGGTGGCCTGTCCGACTTTTGCGCTCATTCCCGTCTTCCCCCCTGCGCGCCCGATGCAGTGGTCTAGGCGAGCGAGCGCGCTATGGGAAGCAGCGACCTCTAAGCGGAGCGGGTTTTGCGCAGAGACGTTACTCGTTCACGCCCCAATCATCCGAGCCACCTTCATTGAAGGCGTTGGGATCGCCGCCCCATTCGCTGCCATCAGCGGTGTTGTCAGCCGGATCGTTTGACAGCGTGGTCGTGACTTCACGAAAGCCGCCATCGCGGGACTTGTCGAACGGGTTGATCGCGCCCGGTGCTGCGTCGATGTCACAGCCCGCTTCCTTGAGCCTGCGTTCAGCGGCGTGCAACTTAGCGATGCTCTTGATCGGATTGCCGCTGGCCAGACCGACCGGAACGCCGTCCTTCACGCCCATAACCTTGTCCCGCAGCCCATCGCACTGAGGGCCCCAACGCGCGTTCTTGTTGTCCTCGATCTCAGCCTCGCGCACGGTCTCGACCGCGTTCAGCACTGCCTGCTCGTGATCGAAGAACCCCATGAAGAAAAGCCCACCAAAGACCGCCAACAAGCAACCACCCAACGCCTTTACGAAAAACATGACGAGACTCCCATCCCAGTTAAAGTCCGTCGCGAGGATCGATCATTAGTGTGAACAAAGGGTTAGGGAGAGCGCGAAATGTGATTGTTTTTACGGCAGATTTATGACCAGCCGTGGCTCCGAAACCCCAAAGCGCCGGAGCAAAGGCAGTCGCTTGTAGGAGACACAGGTTACAGTGTCCAAAGAACGAAAAGGCACCTCCCGTATGACCCGCCCTAAGGCGCCAAAAATTTGAGCGCCGAAGCCTTGGGCCTAGCACGCGACGCGCGTGTAGGAAAATACAAGCTCTCAAGGGCACAGCGGCTTGTATCATGCCCCTGAGCGGCGTAACTCTTCGGTCGATCCCGCGAAAAAAGCGCGGTCATGGGAAGGGACAAATACAATGAAGTTTGGAATGTTCTGGGGCGCCAGCGCCTCAGCTGTTGCGCTTCTCTGCGCGCCTGTAGCCGCGCAAGATGAGGCGATGGAACCGGCTCAGCCGCAGCCGACGGCTGATGCTGCTGTGGAAACCGTTACACCGGAGGCCGCGACACCCGACGCCCCCGCACCAAAAGCCGCTGCACCAGCCAAGCCGTGCGAGCTGCACGTCTGGCCGACCGACAATTACATCGGGGTCAAGATGGGCCTTCTCAGCGGGTTTGGCCCCGTTGGCGCGGTGCTCGATGCCGAGGGGAACAAGGACGAGGTCAAGAGCGTCAAGGATCTGATGCGCGAATATCTTGGCCCGGACATCCAGATGCAGGAGCTCGAAAAGCTCGACTATATGCAAAAGCTCGGCCTCGACCCCGATCGGTACGAAGTGATCATGCAGGAGCCGACGCCCTTCTATGAGGAGATCAAGAAGGACAAGGCCAAGAAGGCCGAGGTCAAGGCGTTCAACAAGACCATGAAAGGTTCCAAGCGCCTGACCGGCAGCACAGCGGATTGCTACGCCGAGCTCGTCACCACCCACATCTTCTACCACAAGGCGATGATGTATGGCTCCAACCTGTTTACCGGCTGGAACTACCGCGAGTTTGAGGGTGCCAAGGTCACCGCGCGCGGCAAGGGCCAGGTGAAGAACCCGCTCGAGGAATTTCCGCCCAAGGAGCCCGAAATGGTGCCGGTTGCGCAGGAAGAGCTGCGCGACGCGTATTCCAAGGACTTCGCCGAATGGACCGAGAAGAAGCTCACCCGCTGAGCGTTTTCAGGACTGAGAGCAACAGAGGGCGGCCGCCCCAAGCGCGCGGCCCTTTTTTTGTTTCTTGTTTGCGCGCGTGCGGGGCGGCGAGTCCCTCTCCAAGGACGACCGTTATCCGCTCATCTCTCCCGTCATCCCCGCGCAGGCGGGGATCCAGAGCGACAGAAAGAGACGGTCAAAAAAGAAGCTGGACCCCGGATCAGGTCCGGGGTGACGATGAGAGGCAAAAAAGCCTCACCAAAATAGAACAATCAAAAACGCGCCGAGCGGGAAGGTCAGCATGGCGGGCCAGAACCAATCGCTCTCAACGAGTCGCTTGGCCGGCGAAAGGCGCATGCCGCCCTCGGTCCACTCGGTCTCGCGCAGCTTGCGTGGTGCTTTAGGGTCGAGTTTGTGGAGCGTGCCCATCGGCGCGAGCCTAGACGAACGAGATAAACAACCCCTTCACGTCATCCGGGACCCCGATCCGGGATCCCGCTTTTTTGGATTTCGGAGTGAAAAGGAAGCTGGACCCCGGATCAAGCCCGGGGTGACGCAACGCGACTCTTACTCATCAGCGAATGCAGAAGCATCGCGCTAATCATTGAGCGGTCGCCATTTTGGCGAGGGTGGCTCTGCCTGTTTGATGAGTGAAACGCCTCTTGTACGGAATGAGGCGAAGAGTTCGGTAAGGCTGTAGGCCAGCCTGTCGGCCCTCTCGTTGGTTTCGTGAATTCTTGCTTTTGTCCGCTCACTTCGCAAGCCCGAGTCCTTTTCACGAAATGGTATCATGTCGTGAAAGTCTTTTTCACCTCGAATAGCGCCACCGTAATGGCCGATGTTATAGAGGAACTTCTCATTGCTGGTCTTCACTGCCATTAGCAGCGCTCCTAATTCCTCATCTTCAAAAACGCTGTTTGGATCGTTGAGGAAGTCTTCCAGCTCGAAAGCAGGAGTTATCTTTGCCATGTGTCAAGTGGCACCGAAATCATGTTCCTTTAGGAATCGAACAAAATTCCCATCTGCTTTCTTGAATAGCGTCAGTGCCACAGCCTGACCGTGCGGATGCATCACTTTTGAGTAGTTCGGATTGTTACTCGGGGTTCTTTCAGGCTCCGGAAAGAATTCAGCAAAAAGCCATAATCCGAGAGGCACAGCAAACCCAAGAGCTTTGGCTGGATCAAAAATGTAGTGAGCAGGGGGCCAGAACGCTATCGCTCCAGCCCCCATTGCTGCCAGTCCAAACCCAACTCTCGCGAGCGGTGTCCGGAAATGATTTAATTCAAGTGCCAGCTCAACCTACTCCGCAGCCTGCACCTCGCCAAACATATCTGGCCCGTCGTTCACCGCTTCGCCCTCGCCCGGCAGCTTGGCCTTCTGGCGCTTGTCGAAGCTTGACCACACGTCGTTCCAGTCGCCGCGGGTGGCGCCCTTTGAGTACTCGGTCGCGCGGGTCTCGAAGAAGTTGGCGTGCTCGACGCCGTTCAGCAGCGGGGTGAGCCAGGGCAGCGGGTGGTCTTCGATCAGGTAGATCGGCTGCAGGCCCAGCTGACCCAGGCGCCAATCGGCGATGTAGCGGATGTACTTCTTGATTTCCTTCGCCGTCATCCCTTCGACCGGGCCCATTTCAAAGGCGAGGTCGATAAAGGCGTCTTCGAGCCGCACGGTCTTCTGGCAGATGTCGATGATATCTTCCTTCACCGCTTTGGTCAGGCAGCCGCGCTCTTCGCAGAATGCGTGGAACATCTTGATGATGCCTTCGCAATGGAGGCTTTCGTCGCGCACCGACCAGCTGACGATCTGGCCCATGCCCTTCATCTTGTTGTGGCGCGGGAAGTTCATCAGCATCGCAAAGCTGGCGAAGAGCTGCAGCCCCTCGGTGAAGCCGCCAAACATGGCGAGCGTGCGGGCAATGTCTTCGTCAGTGTCGACGCTGAACTGGTGCATGTAATCGTGCTTGTCGGCCATTTCCTCATATTCGAGGAAGGCAGAGTATTCGCTTTCGGGCATGCCGATCGTGTCGAGTAGGTGCGAGTACGCTGCGATATGCACCGTCTCCATGTTGGAGAAGGCGGTGAGCATCATTTTAACCTCGGTCGGCTTGAACACGCTGCCATATTTTTCGTGGTAGCAATCCTGCACTTCGACGTCGGCTTGCGTGAAGAAACGGAAGATCTGCGTGAGCAGGTTGCGTTCGTGCTCAGTGATGTTCTGCGCCCAGTCGCGGCAGTCTTCACCCAAAGGCACTTCCTCAGGCATCCAGTGGATCTGCTGCTGGCGTTTCCAGAAATCGTAAGCCCACGGATATTCGAACGGCTTGTAGGTCTTGCGGGCTTCGAGCAACGACATCTTGTGTTTCCCTGTGTTTGTGTTGGCTTACCAATATAGTGAACAAACTACGATTCTGAAGGCAAGTGCGTATGATTCGACGGGGATAAACCGTGCAAAATCTGAGTCGAACCGAGTCTGTGGATAGCTCAGATGATTGACCCTTGCAGGGCCCGCACGATCTTAACGTGTATGGCGCGCAAGTGGGGTCGCTAGAGGGCGAACCGGGGGCCTAATCCTTACGCTTTTTCGAGCCGAAGAAGCTGCCGCCTCCCAGCACGGTTATGCCGAGGAAAAAGCCCGCATCGTAGCTCCAGCCGCGATTGGGAACGGCGTATACCGCGATATCGCTTGAGAAAAGCGAGCCGATCCAGGCCCAGGGGAAGATGAAGCCGTGCCACAGCCCCCACAGAAAGCCGGGCGAGCCCTGTTGCTGACTGACACCGGCGTCAATCTGGTTGGCGCAGGCCGACAAAAGCAGCACGAGCGCCGCCGTACTCAAGCCGGTGACAAGCGCTTTGCGCGGCGAGCTCCCCTCACTCATAGCCCGTAATACGCCATGATGATGAGCGAGGCGGGAAGGAACATCGAGACCATCGCGATATGGATCATCGCAGCATTGCGCGCGTGGCCTTCCTGATTGCGCCTGAGTTCGCGGATGGCGTTAAAGCCGAAGACCAGCGATACGATGAGGCCGAACACCCCCGCCCAAAATGGCATACTCATAAGACCCCGTCCTTTCACCGGTGCACGATATTCTGCGCTGCCGGGCGAGTATGACACAGGACCGACGCTAAGGGTAGAGGTGTTGTCTGGCGCGACTGGCCGCGGGATCGGGCGCTAGAGGAACCGGCGCGCGCCGCTTGCTTCGGGTTTGCCTTCAGGTGATGGTCCGCCTGCAGGTGAGGATTGCGAGGGGGATAGGCGCGCGGGGTGAGAGCGCGGCTGCCCAAAACGAGGAGCCTCTTGCGGCGGTGCGACCGGACCCGATGGCTTCACCTCAACCCCTGTTAACTGGGACACGATCTTCGCGCGCAAGGGCCGCTTGAACTGGAGGCCGACGCGCGTGCCCTGGCGCCATGCTACCTCAGCGACGAACGGGCCTTCGCCCTCCAAAGTGATCTGGACATATTCACCAAGCATCAAGCCGCCGCGCTCATCGTCCACCCGGCATCCGCCAAGCGAGAGATCGTCGACGTCAACCTTGCACTCAAACCCGCGCGGAGTTCGATAGGTGCCCGTCAACCGGGTGGGCAGACGCTCAGAGTTGCGAGGATGCATATCAGGAGCCATAGCGCGCCAGCCTTGCGATGCGGTGGAGGACGCCCTGGGACAAACCCTTAGAGGACGTCGCTGATGCCTCGGCGAGGCTGATCAGCAAAAGCGGCGCACCATCGCCTGGTGGCGGGTCTTGCTGAATTCGCTCGCCGCGCCATCCCAATCGTTTTGCTCGATCCGGGCAAGCACACTTTGCGCGATGGGCTGGACGAATTCGAGGCCAACGCGAAAGCTCTGACGCCAGGCCACTTCCGCCTTGTGCGGGCCGGTGCCGCCGACGAAAACCTCGACATATTCGCCAAGCTTGAGACCGCCATGCGGATCATCAACGCGGCAACCCCCGCGCGACAGGTCGGTCACCTCGACCTCCCACTCGCGGCCGAGATTGGTGGTGTAGGTGCCCTCCGCATTGGTGCGGATACGGTTGTCTCTGCGCGTCTGCATGGTGCGGGGAGGAATAGCGCAATGGGGTTGGCACAAGGTTAAGAAAAACCCCGGCAAGGGCGAGGCCGACCGGGGATTCGTGTGAATTCGCTTCTTGAGACAAAGGCTATAGCTTACCCTTGATGAACTGCCTTACATAACCGATTTGTTCGGAAACGTCCGTTGGCCAGCCAACCGCATGTTTCAAGTATGATCGGGCTTCCTCGACAAATTCACCCTCAGTTACTCCACTCGCTCTCGCGAGCTTAACCGCTTCTTTTGCGCGCTGACGGTCGTAAGGATGAACAGCAAAGGGGGCGGTCATATAAGCAAATCCGCCTGCCAGCGAATGTTGCCAAGTTCCTTTTTTCGCTCTTTGTATCATTTGGCCTTACTCCAGAAAAACTCAGTGTCACTGACAGCTCAGGCATTCCTCATAGTCTGTCTGTTCACCAGCGCTGGCGCTCAGTTCGATCTTGAGCTTTTCGTCGGTGTTGTCGGCTTCGACGCCGCCGGCAAAACCTGCGCGCTGCACTGACTTTGAGCGCAGGTAATAGAGCGACTTGATGCCCTTCTCCCATGCCTGGAAGTGCAGCATCATCAGGTCCCACTTGTCGACATCGGCGGGGATGAACAGGTTCAGCGACTGCGCCTGATCGATGTAGGGCGAGCGGTCGGCGGCGAATTCAAGCAGCCAGCGCTGATCGATTTCGAAGCTGGTCTTGAAGCTTGCCTTCTCTTCCGCGCTCAGGAAGTCGAGATGCTGTACGCTGCCCCCGTTCTCAAGGATCGAGTTCCAGACATTGTTCGAGTTCTTCGATTTTCTATCGAGGATCTTTTCCAGATACGGGTTCTTGACGACGAAGCTGCCCGAGAGCGTCTTGTGCGTGTAAATGTTGGCTGGGATCGGCTCGATGCAGGCGCTCGTGCCGCCGCAAATGATGCTGATCGACGCGGTTGGCGCGATCGCCATCTTGCAGGAGAAACGCTCCATCGCGCCCATTTCGGCCGCATCGGGGCAGGGCCCACGCTCTTGTGCAAGCAGCATCGAGGCTTCGGATGCTTTCGCCTGAATGTGCTGGAACATCTTCAAGTTATGCGCCTTGGCCATCGCGCTTTCAAAGCCGAGACCTTTTTGCTGCAGGAAGGAGTGGAAGCCCATGACCCCGAGACCAACGCTGCGCTCACGCTCGGCTGAGTATTTGGCGCGGGCCATTTCGTCGGGCGCGCGGTCGATATAGTCCTGCAGCACGTTGTCGAGGAAGCGCATCACGTCTTCGATAAAGCGCTTGTCGCCGTTCCACTCATCCCACTTCTCAAGGTTGAGCGAGGACAGGCAGCACACCGCAGTGCGGTCGTTGCCGAGGTGGTCAATCCCGGTGGGCAGCGTGATTTCCGAGCACAGGTTCGAGGTCGAGACCTTGAGGCCCAGATCGCGGTGGTGCTTGGGCATCATGCGGTTCACGGTGTCGTTGAAGACAATGTAGGGCTCGCCGGTGGCAAGGCGCGTTTCGACGAGCTTCTGGAACAGCGAGCGCGCATCAACGTCGCCGCGCACTTCGCCGGTCTTGGGTGATTTCAATTCGAAGCGATCACCATTGCGCACCGCTTCCATGAAATCATCGGTGAGCAGAACGCCGTGGTGCAGGTTCAGCGCTTTGCGGTTGAAGTCGCCGGAGGGTTTGCGGATTTCGAGGAATTCCTCGATTTCCGGGTGGCTGATGTCGAGATAGCACGCCGCCGACCCACGCCGCAGCGAGCCCTGGCTGATCGCCAGCGTCAGGCTGTCCATAACGCGCACGAAGGGAATGATGCCGCTGGTCTTGCCGTTGAGACCAACCGGCTCCCCAATGCCGCGCACATTGCCCCAATAGGTGCCGATGCCGCCGCCCTTGGACGCAAGCCAGACATTCTCGTTCCAGGTGCCGACAATACCGCCCAGGCTATCCTCGACGCTGTTGAGGTAGCACGAGATCGGCAGGCCGCGGCTGGTGCCGCCGTTTGAGAGAACCGGCGTTGCCGGCATAAACCACAGGTTCGAGATGTAGTCATACAGGCGCTGCGCGTGCTCGGCGTCATCAGCGTAGGCATCCGCGACGCGGGCGAAGAGGTCCTGATAGCGCTCTCCGGGCAGCAGATAGCGGTCGGTCAGCGTTTCCTTGCCGAACTCGGTGAGGTTGGCATCGCGCGCCGTGTCGATCTGGATGTCGAAGCGGCGATCATTGACCTTCTTGCTGTCCGGAGTGGCGGCTTCCTTGGCGACGGCGGCCATAGCGGTGCCGAGCGCTTCTGCGCTTTTCTCTGCGATCAGCGCGTCGCTGCCGGCATCGGTTTTCTGCATGCTCATGGCCTTTTTGTCTTTCTTGTCTGTCGCCTGGCTGACCGAGCCGCCCGCCTCGGTATCACCGGCGTGTGCACTGATGTCTGTTTCCCCGCGCACGCTGTCACTCGCCTTAAAATCCATTGATTAGCACCCATTCATCGCACGAATCAGAACGCGGCGTCGAGGCCAATGTTCCAATTCTGTTCTCAACACGCTCTCGACAGCCTTGCCCCCGGTTTCGTCCACAAGGAGCAATTTGTGCTCCAAGTGTCGACAGGCCTGTCCGCCGATGCTTCAACAATCGGCTCGCAAAGCCCAGAGAATTCAGCGACTCCTGACCTGTCCGCGCCCGCCTGCTTGCGAAGGGGGCACGGGAGAAATCACCAAAGCTTGTGGGGTCCCCGCGAACCGAACCACTAGATCATGAATCGGTCATAGAATCTCGTCAACGGGGTATTAACCACGATTCTCGCGATTGACGCCCTATGTTGCACTGCACAAGAGGCGCGACGCGTGGACAAAGCTTGAGTCGCGCGGCGCGCAAGCCCCAAATTGAATCTGTGAAGAAAAATTTGGTGATTGAATCATGTGAATCAATCTCTGAATCATTCAGTGCTGCGCCAGCAATTATGTTGCGTGTGGAGGATCGCCGGAACTCTCGGCCCCTCCAGCATTTTCCTGTTCACGTGCGCGCACAGACAGTGCGTTGGGTTGTCTGACGAAACAGAGGAGCGAGCAACATGGCCATCGCACATACAAAACCAGCAGCGCAGGCCAGCGCAAGCGCGTTGGCAGCCCTCGCGCTGGTCGGTGCTCCCATGGCCGCGCTTTCCGCCAAGACGACGGTTCTGACACCTTCGAGCCAATGGAATGTAAACTTTGGCGAGACCAATTGCCGCCTCGCGCGATACTTTGGTGAGGGCGAAGATCGGCACATCCTGTTCTTTGAACAATATCGCCCAAGCTCAACCGTCGCGATGACCCTCGCTGGCCCCTCGCTCAAACGCTTTCGCAGCCGCTATCGCACGATGCTGCAATTCAATGAGGCGCAGAAGCCGCGCAAGACCACACCATTCAAGGGCGATGTGCCGCAGGTTGGCCCGGCGATTGTCTATTCAGGCTTTTTGCTGAGCGGTGACCCAGACAATGTGGACGACGCCGACGCAGACCAACTGCCCCAGCTCGACACCCAATTTGCCGATAGTGTGCAATTTGTCTCGCTCAAGCAGGGGAGCAAGATCGTCCGGGTCGATACGGGG
>JBCCJS010000027.1:0-34136 GCA_039027675.1 Pseudomonadota bacterium | reverse complement strand
TGCACCACATTGTCAGGGTTAAGCCCACCAGCAAGCGCCCATGGGGTCCGGTGCGGGTAGGCCTTGAGCACGCCCCAATCGAAGGCCTCACCATTGCCGCCAGGCAACGCTGAGCCATCGGGCGGGGGCGCATCGAACAAAAGACGATCTGCAATTCCCTCATAAGCGGCGCTTTCATCAAGCGACGCAGCGCTGCGCACAGGGAGAGCCTTCCACACTTCAATAGCCGAGCGTTCTTTGACCAAAGCGAGCGCTTCAGGAGGTTCTCCCCCATGAAACTGGATGACATCGGGGCGAAGGCGCTCGGTTATGTTGGCGAGCTCAATGCCATCGGGATCGACGACGAGGATGACCGTCTTAATGTCCTCTGGAACAAAGCCTTGCAAATGCGCAATTTCGTCGAACTCGAGATGGCGCGGGCTTTTGGCGAAATGCACCAGCCCAACATGCGTTGCGCCTGCCAGAGCGGCGGCTTCGATTTCCTCGGACTTTGATAAGCCGCAAATCTTGATCTTCAGCATCGCAAAAGAGGTCTGGTTAGAGAGTTGCCTCAATCGCCCGGGCGGTGGCTTCGGGGTCGTCCGCGCGGCTGATTGGGCGGCCTATCACGAGCACGCTGGCGCCATTATCGCGCGCAGAACGCGGGGTGACGACGCGTTTTTGATCGCCTGTGCCAACCCCTTGCGGGCGCAGGCCGGGTACGACGAAGAAACCATCCTTCCACTGCTTGTGCACTTTGCCCACTTCCTTGCCGGAGCACACGATCCCGTCGAGCCCGGCCTTATGTGCGAGTTCTGCGAGGCGCATTACCTGCGTTTCTGCGCTCCCATAGATGCCTGTCGCGGTAAGGTCGCTGGAATCCATGCTCGTGAGCGTGGTTACGCCGACAACCTTGCAGCCCTCCGCCGCTGCCGCTTTCGCGTCTTCCATCATCGCGCGCGCGCCACTTGCGTGCACGGTGACAATCGCGGGTTCGTAGACGTGCACCGCCTGCATGGCTGCGGCGACGGTGTTGGGAATGTCGTGAAATTTGAGGTCGAGAAAGATCGGCAGGCCCATATGCGCAATTTCATGAACGCCGTGCCCGCCATGCGCACAGAAGAACTCAAGGCCCAGCTTAACTCCGCCAATATGCGATTTGACCTTGGATAACAGCGCCTTGGCCGGCTCGATTTGCGGCACGTCGAGGGCCAGATAGACAGGATTGCTCATTTGATATCCGAAGAAGCGGTCGAACGGCTACCAGTGTCTTCGCTCGGCGTGAGAAGATCTCCAGGTTTTGCCAACCTTTCAACGGGTTTTTCCACAGATTTACTAACAGGCGTCGAGCCGGGCTCATGGCGCTTTTGAAGCGCGTTAGAACGTGCCGCGTTCTCGAGGCTGCGAATGCGCCTGCTAAGGCTCCACTTCACGCTGCGGTGGTAAGCCCACATCGGCACGAGGCCCAAAAGGAATGAAATGATGACCAGTGCGGGCACTTTGGTTTCAAGAACCAAGTTTTCCCACAAGGTGACCTCAACAGTTTCCCAATTGAAAACGGAAAAGGCAAGGAGCGCCACGCTCAGCAGCACCCAGATGATTGTCCGCACGATCTGCATGAGCCTAACGTCTCCCCTCCAATGCCTTCCCCCACGCAATCCTAGGCGATTTGGCCGCGCTGTCCAATCGCACTTGCCATGACTTACCCAAAGACCCGCGCAAAGATCGTGTCGACATGCTTGAAATGATAAGCAAGGTCGAATTTTTCCTCCAACTCAGCTGAACTCAACGCAGCCGTCACATCGGCGTCGGCCTTAAGCAGGTCAAGAAGCTGGAGGGTGCCTGAGCTGTCCCACACCTTCATCGCGTTGCGCTGGACAAGTCTGTAGGCGTCCTCCCGCGTCACGCCCGCTTGCGTGAGCGCCAGCAACACGCGCTGCGAATGGACAAGGCCGCCCATCGCATCGAGATTGGCTTGCATGCGTTCAGGGTAGACGAGAAGTTTCTCGACGACGCCTGTCAGCCGGGCCAGGCTGAAATCGAGCGTGATTGTCGCATCGGGACCGATAAAGCGCTCGACCGAGGAATGCGAGATATCCCGCTCATGCCACAGCGCCACGTTTTCGAGCGCGGGCAGCGCGTAGGCACGAATCATGCGGGCCTGGCCGGTCAGATTCTCGGTCAACACCGGGTTGCGCTTATGCGGCATGGCGCTCGAACCCTTCTGGCCGGGCGAGAAATATTCCTCCGCCTCAAGCACTTCGGTGCGCTGCAAGTGACGGATTTCAACGGCCAGACGCTCAATCGAGCCCGCAATCACAGCAAGCGTTGCAAAGTACACTGCGTGCCTGTCGCGCGGGATAACCTGCGTGCTGATCGGCTCAGGCGTCAGGCCCATTTGCTGAGCGACATATTCCTCGACCGCCGGATCGATATTGGCAAAGGTCCCCACCGCGCCTGACACTGCGCAAGTGGCGACTTCAGCGCGCGCAGCGATGAGACGCGCCCGGCATCGGTCAAACTCGGCGTAGGCTTGAGCCAGTTTGAGCCCGAAGGTCACGGGTTCCGCATGGATGCCATGGCTGCGCCCGATCGTGGGCGTGTATTTGTGCTCTTCGGCGCGCGTTTTGATCGCGGCCAGCAGCGCATCGAGGTCTGCCAGTAAAATATCCGAGGCGCGCGCCAATTGAACGCTCAGCGTCGTGTCGAGTACATCGGAAGAGGTCATGCCCTGGTGCATGAAGCGGGCTTCGTCACCGACTTGCTCAGCCACCCAGGTTAGAAAGGCGATCACATCATGCTTTGTCACCGCCTCGATCGCGTCGATGGCTTCGACATCGATCGTGGGATTAGTCGCCCACCAGTCCCAAAGCGCTTTAGCCGCCGATTCGGGCACCACGCCCAGATCCGCCAGCTTCTGTGTTGCGTGCGCTTCAATCTCGAACCAAATGCGAAACTTCGCTTCTGGCTCCCACAGAGCGGACATTTCGGGGCGGGCGTAGCGGGGGACCATAAACCTGCTTTCTTGAACCTAGGGTGCAGCCTTGCGGCTCGGCTATGCGCGTGCTGCTCTCTTGGCAAGGGCGTGGGTGGACTTCACAGTGTAACCGCGAGGCGGCCGGGCGCGAATTGGGGGGCAGGAGGACATCGATGACGCAAAGCGTTAAGCAGGCGCCGGACCCGCCAGAGCGCGTGCGTCTGGCGGAAGAGAAATACTCGCCCTTCATTCGCGTGACGGTGCGGCGCTGGGTGAAGTGGTATCTCGACGGGACGGAGACGTTCTGGCCGATCAGCGATGCTCTGATCCGCTTCTTTGTTGGGATGTGGTTTCTACGATCCGGCCTTGTGAAGGCGGCGGACTGGGAGACAGCACTCTACCTTGCCACCAACGAATATCCTGTGAGCTGGATGAGCCCGGCCAATGCGGCGCTGACCGGCGTTACAATCGAGTTGGTCGGCCCTTTGCTTTTGATCGCCGGTTTCATAACCCGCCCTGCAGCCATCGCCATGGCGGCGCTCACCATTATCTCGCAGGCGGTTTATGTTCCCACCACTAGCAATCTGATCGTCGCTTCAATGCTCGCATGGTATGCGGTGGCGGGGCCCGGAGCCCTGTCTCTCGACCGGGTGCTGGCGAGTGGCCTCAAGACAAGCGCTCTGCCCTTTGCTCGTCCCGCCATCGTCGCGGCTGAATGGTCACGAACATACCTCGCGCCGATACTGATGGCGCTGATCCGTATCTGGCTTGGATTCAGCTTGTTAGTCTTTGCAGGGCTGATTGATCCACCTGTGGCAGTGCAGACCTGGCTTCCCACGATGATCTTTTACGGCATGCCGACTTGGTTGGCGGTAATTGCGGCGGTTTTCTTCCTCACCGGATTTGGCGCAGTGATCGTGTCATACGCGCTGTTTTTCCTTATCGCGTTCTTCATGGTCGCAGACGCGCATCCCAATGTAACACTTTTCCCTTTCCTGTTCCTCGCCATGTATGAAGCGCGCGGCGCAGGTGTGTTCTCAGTAGACCGGGCCATTCTTGCCTGGATGGAGAGGAACATCTTGTTTGACCGCGAGTATGCGGATATTCCTGACAGCTGGCCGCATGTCGTCGTTGTGGGAGCAGGCTTCGGTGGGCTCGCTGCCGTCTCGCGCCTCAAACGCCTTCCGGTGCGTATCACGCTGCTGGACAAGCGCAATTATCACCTCTTTCAGCCGCTTCTTTACCAAATCGCGACCGCGACCCTGAACCCTGCAGATATCGCGACCCCGATCCGATCCTTGTTCCGCTCCGATGGCAATGTGCGAGTGCTTAAGGGTGAGGTGACTGCTATTGATGCCGGTGCCAAGGCGCTAACGCTCGCGAACGGGCAGGAGATTACGTTTGACAAGCTGGTGCTCGCGACTGGGGCCACGCATAGCTATTTCGGTAAGGACGAGTGGGGTGCCTACGCGCCGGGCCTCAAGACGATTGAGGACGGGGTGGCAGTGCGCGGCACAATCCTCAACGCTTTCGAAAAGGCTGAGGCGAGTGATGATCCTAAGCGGATCGAGCGCCTGCTCACCTTTGTCATCGTGGGCGCTGGGCCAACCGGTGTTGAATTGGCCGGAGCGATTGCCGAGCTCGCCAAGCTAAATGTTGAGCGTGAGTTTCGCACGGTTGACCCGGCCGGCGCCAAGGTTGTGCTTGTCCAGTCAGGCCCGCGCATCTTGCCCTCTTTTCCCGAGAAACTCTCAGCTAAAGCGCATGCATCACTGCGGGCGCTGGGGGTCGATATCCGCACGGGCTCACGTGTTACCAAGATCGCCGAAACGCAGGTGTGCATCGGCGAGGACGACACTATAGACACCGAAACCGTGCTCTGGGCGGCTGGCGTGGCGGCTTCCCCGGCGGCACAGTGGCTAGGCGCGAAGGCCGACCAAGCAGGCCGTGTCGAAGTCAACGCAGTCATGCGTGTACTCGGCGCGGATGGCGAAGGCATCGATCACATCTTCGCAATCGGAGACACAGCGGGCAGCAATGCCTGGGATGGCAAGCCTGTGCCCGGTCTCGCCCCTGCGGCCAAGCAGGCAGGTGTTTATGTCAGCGATGTGATTGAAGCGGAATTGCTGGGCAAACCGTGTCCCGGCCCATTCGTCTACAAGCACCAAGGCAACCTAGCGACGATTGGCCGAAAAGCTGCGGTGGCGGATTTTGGCGCGTTCAAGTTGTCGGGCGCGATGGCTTGGTGGTTGTGGGGCCTTGTGCATATCGGCTTTCTCACCGGAGCGCGAAACCGGGCGACTGTTGTCATCAATTGGGGCTGGAACTTCTTTGCGCGCCATTCGGGCATACGTCTAATCACCGAGCGCAGCTGACCTGGCACCACGGCAGGCAAGGCGTCAGATCAGACCCTTTGCACGCATGCTAACATGTCCTTCGCGGCCCACGATCACGTGGTCGTGCAAAGTTACGCCGAGATGCTCGCCAGCTTCGGCAATCTTATGAGTGATCTGGATGTCGGCTCGGCTAGGCTCTGGGCTGCCGCTGGGGTGGTTGTGGACGAGGATGAGAGCGGAGGCGCCCACATCCATTGCCCGCCCGATGACCTCACGCGGGTGAATCGAAGCCTCGTCAATCGATCCATCGGCATGGTGGTGGTCATCGATCAAGCGGTTCTTCGCATCGAGATAAAGCACTCGCACACGCTCCCTGGTGAGATGCGCCATGTCGATCGCGAGATAGTCAAGCAGCGCTTGCCAACTTGAGAGCACCGGCTTGTCGACCACTTCGCTGCGGGCCATGCGCCGAGCGGCAATGGCAACGCTCTTGAGCGCAGCTGCGCTCGTCTCGCCCACGCCCTTGACCTGTTGGAGTGCGCCGGGGTCTGCGTTTAGCACGCCCGCGAGCGACCCAAATCGAGCAATGAGCGCCTTGGCCACCGGCTTGGTGTCGCCCTGACGCATGCCTGCAAACAGGAGATATTCCAACACTTCGTAATCGGCGAGCGCCTCGGCACCACCTTTGAGGAGCCGCTCACGCAAGCGCGAGCGGTGACCCCTTCCTGCGATCTTGCCTGCATCTGACGTGGGCGCAGTACGAGCAGGAGTACCGTTCGCTGCGTCGTTTCCGAAGTCAAAGCTGTCGTCGCCTTGTGCCACGTCGTCGATCCTTGGCCCTTCATCTGTCGATGGCCTTGGCGGTTTTGCCTTTTGCTTCATTGCCTTTGGCGAGCGAAGCGCGCAAGTGTGATAGCGCCATGGGGTCTTCCGAGACAGATACAGATCAGCGCAATGGCAGGCCGGTGAGGCTCTGGCTTGGACGCGTGGCATGGGCGCTTGTCGCGCTTGTGATCACCGCCATGGCCTATGTCTGGCTGACCAGGGAGCGGATCGCGACTGATCTTATCGACGACTATCTGGCGGAGGCGGGTCTCGAGGCGAGCTACGACATCGTGCAGATCGGGCTCAATCAGCAGATCATTGAGAATGTCGTCATCGGCGACCCTAAGCGCCCGGATGCGACGATAAAGCGCGTGATCGTGGATGTGTCCTACACGCTGGGAGCACCGGGCATTGGTGCGGCGCGGCTCGAAAGCCCCCGGGTTTTTGCAACCTATCGCGATGGTGAGCTGAGCCTTGGCGCGCTTGATCCTTTGCTTTTTGCTGAAAGCGACATGCCATCCTCTGGATTGCCCGAAATCGATCTTGCGATCATCGATGGGGGCGCTCTGATCGAGACTGATTTTGGTGATGTTGGCGTCTTCATAAAGGGGGAGGGGCCGCTCGATGACGGGTTTTCCGCCGATCTCGCGCTCGTGGCGCCCGGGCTGGGGCTGGAGAACTGCCTCGCCGCCTCACTCACCGCTTTCGGTGAGCTCTCGACGACAAAAGGAGAGCCTCGCTTCAAAGGCCCGCTCAGGCTACGCGATGCAGCGTGCGGGGGCGCTGATCTGGCAAGCGCCGATTTTGCGGTGGATGTTTCTACAGATCCGGCGTTCACAACCGTAAGCGGTGATCTCAATCTCGCGTCCAGTTCATGGGCCTATGCGCAGGACACCGCGCAAAGTGCCAAAGGATCGGCTCGCTTTTCTGTCAGCCAGGACGCTCTCACGGTGTCGCACGATTTGACGTTTGAGCGTGTTGAGACCGATCTTGCCTCGGTAGGCGCGGTTCGAGCCGACGGAACGCTCAGAATCGGGGAGGGCTCTTCGCAAACCACCTGGGATGCGCAGGTCACGGGCGAGGGCATCAGTCCCGCGGCCTATGTCGACAGCACTATCGCCGAGGCCCGCAATGCGAGTGAGGCCACCTTGGCAGCGGGTCTGCTCGCCAAGCTGGAACGCAATCTCAAGGCTGCGACCCAGGGCGCTTCCTTGACCGGTGATGTTACATATCGCCTAGAAGACAATGCGCAGAGCTTGGTGATCCCTCAAGCGCGCCTGATCAGCGGTGCAGGGGAAACACTGGTCGCGCTCTCGCGCTTTGCCTTGGGTGTGAGGTCGGCCGATAAAGCGCCCCGCCTTGTAGGTAATTTCCTGACCGGAGGCACAGGCCTTCCTGAGATTACTGGCCGAATGGATCAGGACGAGACGGGCGCCATCGCGCTGCGCTTGAGCATGGCTGAGTATTCCGAAGGCGAGGACCGGGTAGCTATCCCGGGCCTGCAAGCCCGACAAAGAGCCAACGGATCGTGGCTTTTTTCTGGGAAAGTAGCAGCAAGCGGCGCGATCCCGGGCGGCGCTATCTCGTCTCTGGAGGTGCCGCTCACAGGTTCGATCGGCTCAAGCACCGGCCTTAGACTTGGGTCGCGCTGCACCGACATTCGCGTTGCCTCTCTAGTCTCTTACGATCTTGCCATCGAGGATCAGGACTTGCGTGTCTGCCCGGCGGGGCGTCAAGCAATACTCCGCTATGGCAACGCGCTTGAGATCGACGCGCAAGTGAATGACCTTGAGCTCACGGGCGAAGTTGGCGGTAGCGCCTTCCGCCTCAAGGGGGCCCAGACGACGCTTAGCTACCCCGGCGACTTTAACCTTGCAGATTTTTCAGCGGTTATTGGCGAACCCGATAATGCGGTGCATCTCACCAGCGCGGCGCTGAGCGGTTCGTTTGAGGATGGGGTGAGCGGCACATTCGAGAATGCATCGGCCAAGCTTGATGCAGTGCCGCTTGACCTTAGCGAAATGGCCGGGCGCTGGGCTTATGACGATGAAACTCTTCGCGTATCGCAAGCGAGCCTTACTCTCACCGAGCGCGGCGATGAGCGCGCAAGGTTCGAACCGCTTATTGCACGAGACGCCGTCCTCTCGCTCTCTAGTAGCGATATCAAGGCGCAAGCGACCATGCGCCACCCTCTGTCCGATATGCGAATCGCGGATCTGACGATCCAGCACGATCTTTCAACCGCCAAAGGAGCCGCATTGCTCGACGTGCCAGAGGTGACATTCGGAGACGTTCTAGCGCCTGAAGACCTGACTTATCTCGCCAAGGGGGTCATCGCCTTTACCGAAGGGACGGTGATCGGCAGCGGTCAGATTGAGTGGACGAGCGACACGGTCACCAGTTCCGGCGCGTTTCGCACTGACAATATCGATCTTGCCGCAGCATTCGGTCCAGTCCGGGGGCTGAAGGGAGAGATTCGCTTCAGCGACCTTCTCAACTTCACGACCGAACCCTCGCAAGTAATCACAATAGCCTCGATCAATCCGGGGGTCGAAGCGCTGGCAGGGACCGTCCAGTTTTCCCTCACCGATGGCCAAATAGTCGAGGTTGAGGAAGCACGCTGGCCGTTCATGGGGGGGGAGCTTGTTATGCGCCCTACCACCCTGCGCTACGGTATCGATGAGGAGCAGGAATACACCTTCGACATCACCAACCTTGATGCGGCGAAGTTTATCGCTGAGATGGAGCTTGCCAATCTCAGCGCCACCGGGACATTCAACGGCACCGTGCCGATCATCTTCAACGACAATGGTGATGGACGTATCGAAGGAGGCTCGCTGAGCAGTCAGGCTCCTGGAGGCAATGTGTCCTACATTGGTGAGCTCACATACGAAGACCTTGGGGCGGTCAGCAATTTTGCGTTCCAGTCGCTCAGAAGCCTCGACTACAAGGCCATGCGTGTTGAACTTGATGGCAGCCTTGCAGGCGAAATCATCACTCGCTTTCAAATCGACGGCGTAAGCCAGGGCGAGGCTGCGAGCCGGAACTTCATCACCCGCCGCCTCTCCAAGCTGCCCATTCGTTTCAACATCAACGTGCGCTCGGAAAATTTCTACAAGCTGGCGACGATGGTGCGCACCTTCTGGGATCCGGAAGCTTTGCCGGACCCCGTGGACCAAGGGGTTCTCAGCAGTGATGGTGTGCTCCTTCTTCGCTCATCAGAGCCACGGCCGCCTTCTTCTCCTCCCGATCCACCTGAGCCGCCTCAGTCATCGCCCAAAGCGGGGCTGCGGTTCGATGAACCCGGTGTTCAACCACCAGAAAGCGACGATCTGCCATGACATCTCTCAGTTTGACCGCGCACCGGCCTGATACCACTTTCGCTGACAACAATAGTTATGCAGCGGGTAGGTCTTGGGCGATGCAGTTGATGAGGGCAGGGGGCATTATACTCGGCGCTTTCGCGATGAGCGGATGCATCAATGTCGCTGCACCTGACGAGCCGATAGTGATCGAGCTCAACATCAACATTCGGCAGGAAGTGATCTATAGGCTCGCGGAAGACGCCGCTGAGACCGTTGAGGAATTTTCGGACATCTATTGATGGACCGATTGAGGCTCTCGCCACGCTTAGCGGGGAAGGAAATTGAGATGAAGATTGTTCGCACGCTATTCGCCACTGCTGCAATGGCCGCGGCTTTGGGCTTGATCTTGACCGGGCCCCTGCAGGCTCAGCGTGACCCTGCCTACGCTGCGGCGCGCGCGACCGGGCAAATCGGTGAACAGGTCGATGGCTATCTCGGGATAGTTGTCGCGCCGACCCCTGAGCTCCAGCGGATTGTCGATGATATCAACATCAAACGCCGTGCTGTCTATGCGCGCAAGGCTCAGGAAAACAACGCCACGATGGAGGAATACGCCCTTAGCGTAGGTTGCCAGGCTATCGCGCGCACTGTTCCGGGCGAGAAGTATCAGGCGCCTGATCGCAGCTGGAAGACCCGCACCAGTGCTCCGCCCGAGCGCGACCCGCGTTGCCCCTGACGCTGCACCGTCCGGGGCTACGCAAAAGCGCGCCTTTCGCATCACAACTGACCTTTGCGCATGCCGCAACGCACAATGGACATGCTAGGCATGGTTGACTTGAGTTTTGCCCCCTTCTAAGGCGCGCCTGCCCTTGGCGGGCAGCTTTTTGCGCGTGCCTGACGCTTCTCTTAGGACGCTAGGTATGAATGAGGAAAAGCCCGCAAGAGAACCCATCGCTGAAGATGCGCGCCTGGACGCGCTCGACCAGCGGCTAAAGGCCGCGACCGAGCGCGAAGAGAAGCGCAATCAGCTCCAGGTTCAGGAGGTCGATGCGAATTATCGCAGCGGCAACCGAGCTTTGGCTGATCTTCTTGGCGGGATCTTTGGGGGCGGCGCGGTTGGTTGGGCGATTGACGCTCTTGCTGGCAGCGCACCATGGGGTCTGTTGGTATGCCTGTTCCTTGGAATTGGCGTTGCCTTCAGAAACATTATTCTAGCGGCGAACACCCGCCCTGAGGATCCGAGCGACACCCCGGACTAAAGTCGGGCTTGTTTAGCGCGCGAAGGCTCCTCACCAAGGGCAGGGTGCAATCAAGGTACTAAGGACCGACACGACGTGGCAGCCGAAGAAGGCAAAGTCGATCCGATGAAGCAGTTCCAGATCGAGCCGATTTTCGGGTCGGGTAACTGGGAAATTGCCGGGTTCAACATCGCATTCACCAACTCTGCATTGTGGATGGCCGTGACGGTCGTACTCTTGTGGGTGTTTGTCTATGGCGGGATGAAGCGCGAGCTGGTTCCGGGCCGCTGGCAGATGGCTGTCGAAACGATGACCGGCTTCATCGACGATATGTTGTCAGCCAATATCGGCAAGGAAGGGCGCAAGTATGTGCCCTACATTTTCAGCCTCTTCATGTTCATCCTGTTCGGCAACCTTCTCGGCCTGCTGCCGCTTGGCCTCGTCGGCGTTCATCCATTCACTTTCACCAGCCATTTCACGATTACGGGCGTTCTTGCGCTGATGAGCTTCTCGATTGTGTTGATCGTTGGCTTCTGGAAACATGGCATCGGCTTCTTCGGTCTTTTTGTGCCGCACGGCACGCCAGCGCCGATGATCCCGCTTTTGTTCGTGATCGAGCTGTTTTCTTTCCTCATCCGCCCGATCAGCCTCGCGCTGCGTCTGTTCGTCGCGATGATGGCCGGCCACGTTCTTCTCAAGATCCTCGCGACCTTCGTAATCGGTAGCGTAAACGCCGGAGCGGTCTACGGGGCGACTATCGGCCCCGCCGCGCTAATCCTGATGATTGCAATTAGCGCGCTCGAAATTCTGGTTGCAGGCATCCAGGCCTATGTCTTCGCCCTGCTTTCGTCGCTGTATATCAACGACGCAGAAAACCTTCACTAAACGACTTACAAATAACGATTTTCCCAAGGAGTAATTACAATGGATATGGAAGCCGCAAAGATGATCGGTGCCGGTCTCGCAGCCGTGGGTGCGGGTCTTGCAGCTCTGGGTGTGGGCAATGTCTTCGCCTCATTCCTTGAAGGCGCGCTGCGCAATCCGGGTGCCGCTGACAGCCAGCAGGGCCGTCTGTTCATCGGCTTTGCCGCGGCCGAACTTCTCGGCCTGCTCGCGTTCCTCGTGGCCGTGATCCTCGTCTTCGTCGCTTAAAACCAGACGCAACGCTTTGGGGCGGGGCGCTTGTTGAAGGCGCCTCTTCCCGACACGAATTTTCACGCGGACCCGCCTGATGCCTCAAATTGATCAAGTCCTCGAAACCTTCTCCAGCCAGTTGTTCTGGCTCGCGATCTTTTTCGGGATCACCTATTTCCTTGTTGGGCGCGGCATGGTGCCCAAGGTCATGGGAACGGTCGAATTGCGCGACAAGCAGATCGCTGATGATCTTGCTGCGGCAAAGGCGGCCCGCGATGCAGCCGACGAGCAGGAAGAGGCTTGGCGCGTGCGTGAGAACGAGAACCGCATGGCCGCGCAAGGTCTGATCGCTGAAGCCAAGACAAAAGCGACTGCGTCAACCGAGGCTAAGCTGGCTGAGGCGCAGGTGCGGCTCGATGCCAAACTTGCCGAAGCCGAAACCGAGATCGAAGCCGCGCGCATCAGCGCTATGGCTGAGATCGAGAATGTCGCAGCCGATGCAACCCGCGACATCGTAGCGCGGCTGGCAGGCACCGATGTCGACGAGGCTTCGGCGCGAGCCGCAGTAAAGGAGGCGCTTGACCATGGTTGATGCTGTGACATCCGGCTCGCTGTCCCTTCTTCTGGCCGCATCGGAAGATGCGCCGCGAGCGCTATTCCTCGACGATTATGGTTGGGTAGCCGCCGCCATGCTCATTCTGCTGCTCGTGATGGTTTGGAAGAAAGTACCCGGCCTCATGATGCGCGGGCTCGACGCCAAGATTGAAGAGATCAAGCAGCAGCTTGACGAAGCCAAAACTCTGCGCGCTGAAGCAGAAACCTTGCGTGATGAATACGCCGCCAAGATTGCGGGCGCTGAAAAAGACGCCGAGGCAATGATGGAAGGGGCCAAAACCGAAGCCGAAGCGATCCTTGCCAAGGCCGAAAGCGACAGCGAAAAAATGGTCGAACGCCGCCAACGCATGGCACAGGACAAGATCGCGGCAGCCGAGCGCGATGCCCACGATGCTGTGCGAGCCCGCGCTGTCGAAGCTGCTGCGGCGGCGTCACGCTCGCTTATTGCGGCGAAGCATGATACCGCATCGCATAGCAAATTGGCAGACGAAGTTATTTCCCAGCTCTAGCGGCTGCGCCTTCCTTCGGGGAGCGCTGCGCCGTTTGGGATCTTGAGTTGGAGAGGGGAAGGCGGCCCGTCTGGGTCGCCTTTCTTCTATCGTAGCGTTTTACCGGGTCGGATCGAACACCACTTTGCCTACCAGTTCGCGCCGGGCCATCGCCTCGAACCCCTTGCGCCACTGGGAAAGTGGCAGGGTGGTGGACACCGCTGGCTTGATCGCCCCCGCTTCAGCCAGGTCGCGAATCGCATCGCGGATGGTTTGGCCCCGCTCGGGAAAGCGCCGGGCATATTCGCCTGCACGAAGACCCACGACCGAAAAGCCTTTGATCAGCGGGATGTTGGTCGCAATCTCGGGGATACGCCCGCTGGTGAACCCGCACACCACCAGCTTGCCAGCAAAGCTCACACATCGCGTCGCTTCGTCGAACACATCACCGCCGACATTGTCGAACACGATATCGCACAGCCTGCCTTGTGTGATCTCAGCCACCGCCTCTCGAAACCGGCCTTCGCTCACGATTACATGATCGGGTGAGGCAAGCTCCGTGATGGAGGTCGCCTTGGCTTCAACGCCGGTGGCAGCAATGGTGGTAGCACCAAGCGCGTTGGCCAGATCAATCGCAGCAAGGCCTACGCCTCCACTGGCGCCCGTAACCAGAACAGTTTGCCTCTCTCGCAGGTTACCAAGTTCAATGAGGCCTGTATAAGCGGTCGAATAGGCAGCCCCCATCGCTGCGCTTTGCGCGAAGCTGAAATTTTTGGGGATGGATGAAAGCCCCTTGGCAGGCAGGCTCGCGATTTCCGCAAAGGCCCCGGTCTTGTTCCCGCCCATCACCCGTTCACCCACTTTAAACCCACTATGTGGGTCTGCCTCAATCACTTCGCCCGCACATTCGAGGCCGCTGATGAAGGGTAGATTGGGTTTGAATTGATACTTGCCCTTGGTCATCAGCAGGTCGGGAAAGTTGAGCGAGGCGGCGAGCACGCGCACAAGAACTTCGCCGGGCTTGCGGTCAGGCGAAGGCGCATCGATCAGCGCGACGCCGGAAAGATCTTCGCTTAAGCTCTCAACGCGCAGTGCCTTCATGATCTTTTCAGAAATTGTCTTTGCCCGCGCGTAGGGCCGCGAAGGTTTCGTGCGGCGCGCTGCCGCCCCATTTGGTTTGAAGCGTGGGATCATCGGCGCGCAGGAAAGGGTTGGTGGCGAGTTCGCGGCTTAAGACCGTGGGAACGGTTGGCTCCCCGCGAGCACGCTTGGCGTCGATCTCGTCTGCGTATTCCTTGAGCGCGGCGTTTGCCGGATCAGCATGGATGGCAAACCTGGCGTTCGATTGAGTGTATTCGTGCGCGCAATAGAGCGTGGTGGCGGTCGGCATGCGGCGGATGCGGTCAAGGCTCCTCCAGAATTGCTCCGGTTCGCCTTCGAACATCCGCCCGCAGCCCAACGCGAAGACCGCATCCCCGACAAAGGCAATGCCCTCCTCGACAATGTGGAACGCGACATGGCCGTTTGTGTGGCCTGATACGTCGATAACCTGTGCGGTGTGCTCGCCAAGGTTCACCGTGTCCCCATGCGCGACGACGCGGTCGATCTTGGAGATTTTCTCAACTTCCTTGGGAGCGAGGATCGGTGCGCCCGTCGCCTCTGCGATCTCGGCGTTCCCGCCTGCGTGATCGGGGTGCCAGTGGGTGTTCCAGATATGGGTGATCGTCCAGCCTTTGGCCTCTGCTTGCTTAAGGTATTCGGTCGCATCGGGCGTATCGATCGCTGCGGTCTCGCCGGTCACCGAATTGTTCAGAAGAAAGCCATAATTATCGGACAAGCAGGGGAATTGGTGGACGTGTAACATGATGCGGGAATCCTTGCTCTTGATGCCAAAGATACCGCCGCTTTGCCCAAGAGAAAAGGCCCGCCTGCATCGCTGCAAACGGGCCTTCCTCTTGTTATTCAAGTGAAGCGTTTGGTTTACTCGTCACCCTTTTTGAGCGCTTCGCCCAGAATGTCGCCCAGCGACGCGCCCGAATCGGACGAACCGAACTGCGCCACTGCCTCTTTCTCTTCAGCGATCTGACGCGCCTTGATTGAGAAGTTGGGCTTCTTCGAGCGGTCAAAGCCGGTGACCATCGCGTCAACCTTCGCACCGACCTGGAAGCGGTCGGGGCGCTGCTCGTCGCGGTCACGGCCAAGGTCGCTGCGCTTGATGAAGCCGGTTGCGCCGTCATCGCCAACCTGCACTTCAAGGCCGCCATCGCGCACTTCGAGAACGGTGACAGTGACGGTCTGGTTCTTGCGCAGCGAGCCAGCAGCTTGTGCACCAGCCTCTGTGGGAGCGCCCTTTTCGAGCTGCTTCATACCGAGGCTGATGCGCTCCTTCTCGACGTCGACATCGAGAACGACCGCTTTGACTTCTTCGCCCTTGCGATGAAGCGCCAGCGCGTCTTCGCCCGAAATGCCCCAGGCGATATCCGACATGTGGACCATGCCATCGACATCGCCGTCGAGGCCGATGAAGAGCCCGAATTCGGTCGCGTTCTTGACTTCGCCGGTTACCTCGGCGCCGACCGGGTGATTCTCGGCGAACTCGTCCCATGGATTGCGTTGTGCCTGCTTAAGGCCGAGCGAAATGCGACGCTTGTCGCTGTCTACCTCGAGGACCAGCACTTCCACCTCCTGGCTCGTCGAAACGATCTTCCCAGGGTGGACGTTCTTTTTGGTCCAGCTCATTTCGGAGACGTGGACAAGACCTTCGATGCCCGCTTCTAGCTCCACAAAGGCGCCATATTCGGTAATATTGGTGACCATTCCCGACAGTTTCGCGCCGACCGGATACTTGGCCGCGACGCCATCCCACGGATCGCTTTCGAGCTGCTTCATGCCAAGCGAGATACGCTGCGTTTCAGCATTGATGCGAACGATCTGGACGGTGACCGTCTGACCGATTTCAATGATCTCGCTGGGGTGATTGACGCGCTTGTAGCTCATGTCGGTGACGTGCAGCAGACCGTCAATGCCGCCAAGGTCTACGAAAGCGCCATAATCGGTGATGTTTTTGACGACACCGTCGATCACCTGACCCTCGGCCAGCTGGTCGATCAGTTCGCTGCGCTGTTCGGCGCGGGTTTCTTCAAGCACGGCGCGGCGCGAGACGACGATATTGCCGCGGCGGCGGTCCATCTTTAGGATCTGGAAGGGCTGCGGGACTTCCATCAAGGGTGTCACGTCTCGCACCGGACGGATGTCAACCTGGCTGCCGGGAAGGAACGCCACGGCGCCGTCGAGGTCGACGGTGAAGCCGCCTTTGACCCGACCAAAGATGCGGCCTTCAACGCGCTTGCCTTCACCAAATTCGTTTTCAAGCTTGTCCCAGGCGGCTTCGCGGCGGGCGCGGTCGCGGCTGAGCATCGCTTCGCCATCGGCGTTTTCGACGCGGTCGACATAAACCTCGACTTCAGCGCCCACGGTCAGGCCGTGGTCGTCTTCGCCGCGCGCAAATTCCTTGAGGTTGATGCGGCCTTCACTCTTGAGGCCTACATCGATGACGGCGTGGCCCGCTTCGATCGCAGTCACGGTGCCCATGACGACGCGGCCTTCAAAGCCGTCTTTGCCGGCGCCGCCGAGTTGTTCGTTGAGAAGCGCTTCGAAATCGTCGCGCGTTGGGTTGGGTGCAGTTGCCATAAGGTTTGGCGTTTCCTGTTTTCGTTTTGCTACCGGCCACCGGTTTATCCGGGGTCTTTTTCCGTCGCCAACGCACTATTGCGCAGGCATACGGGGCAAGAGGCCGATGTCTCCATGGAGCCGAATGCCGCCATGAAGGTTTCGTCCATCTAACAGATGTCCGTGAACGGGCGCGCATGTAAGCCAGAAGTGTGAAAAACGCAATGGTTTTTGCGGCACCACCGCAGAGATGCGCAGGGTAATCGGGCGGACGAGCGGAGGCTCTCTTGTCACTGTTCGAGCGCAGCGGTAACTCGCTTAACGGCAAGAGATTGGAGAGCACGATCATGCGGACACTCGCGGCTCTGAGCGCAAGCGTGCTGCTGCTAGGCCTAGTTACAGCCTGCGGCCCGCGACGCAATTCCGAGCAGGTTCGCATCTACGAGGGGTGTGTCTTCCAGCTTGCTCAAGCCCTTTCTTTGCGCGCTTCGGTGCCGTCTACGGGTGACGAAAAAGACCAGGAGGTTGCGTGGGGTAAGCTGGCGCAGGGTGAACCGGCAACGACCCTGGAGCAATGCGAGTGCCATGCCGATGAGCTTTACTGGATGACGAAGCGCGACGGCAAAGATGCCATGTTGGAGTTCTATGAGAACGGCAACAAAGAGGCTCTTGCTGATATGACCGATGTCAGCCGAAGCGCCTACGAAACCGTCTGCGCGTAACCGTCAGCCCAAAGCTCTCAACCAAGCGCGGTTTGCACTGCTTCGAGGACTGTCTCAAACGCTTGTGCGCGGTCAAACTGCGTCGTGTCGATCACCAGAGCATCGGGCGCGGCCTTGAGCGGAGCATCAGCGCGTTGGATGTCGCGGGCATCGCGGGCGACGATGTCGCGTTCGATCTCGTCGAGCGGGATTTCAATCTCGCGTCCCGTCATCTCCAGCCAGCGGCGGCGAGCGCGCTCCTGAACGCTGGCGGTGATGAACAGCTTCACATCGGCATCCGGCGCAATTACCGTCGCGATATCGCGTCCATCGAGCACTGCGCCGCCCGGTTGCTCGGCAAAGGTGCGCTGGCGGCGGAACAGAGCTTTGCGCACGTCGGGGTGAACCGACACCCGGCTCGCGAGCCCGCCCACTTCTTCGGAGCGCAGGACGGGGTCCTCCAGCAAGGTGTCGGGAAAGGAGCATCCTGCAAGCGCGTGAGCCTCGTTGTCGGGATCGCCCTCATTAATCGCGACTTGACGTCCAACGGCGCGGTACAAAAGCCCGGTATCCAGATGGGGCACACCAAAGTGCTCGGCCAGTCGCCGCGCAATCGTCCCTTTTCCAGAGGCCGTGGGGCCATCAACCGCGATGATCATTCGGCGTCCTTTCGCTTCATCCAGCCGCGCAAGATCGCTTCGGTTTCCAGCGGGCGATCAAGCAGAAAGCCATGCCCGCCGCCAGGCACTACGGCCAATTCCGCGCCCGGGGTTAGCGCCACGAATTCCTGCACCGTGTCGATCCGCGCGCTGTCATATTGCCCAATCAGAAACAGCACCTTGTCCCCGGTCAATTCGCGCAGCTTGAGGGTCGCGTCATAGCTTCGCAAGATGCCAGTGGAGCTGAATTCGCTCGGCCCCCACATGCTGCGATAGATCAGGCTGTTGCCGCCCTGACCGCCAAAGCGCTCACGGTAGTCGCGATAGGCCTCGCCAAAGACTTCGGCGTAGTTGGGGCGTTCGTAATGGCGCGAATAGACCCGGTTGAAGACTGCGCTGCACTTGGCGCGTGCCGGTGGGGTGTCGCGTTCGCAAGCCGTGAGTGTGGCTCGCTGTTCTTCATCGAGGTCTTGAACAAGCAAATTCGCGTCAGTCAGCCAGTGCGGGGTCGAGATGAATGTGCCGCCCAGCACCGTGGAGGCGACATGGTCGGGGTACTTGGCCGAATATTCCAGCGCCAAAGCCGCACCCCAGCTTACACCGACGAGATGCAGCTTTTCGGCTCCTACCGCAGCGCGCACCGCTTCGAGTTCCTCGACAAAGCGTTTAACCCGCCAATTGGCCGGGTTGTTGGGTCTGTCTGACTTTCCGCTGCCGAGCTGATCGTAGAGGATGATGGGCCGCTCGCTCGCGAGACCCAGCATGGCGGCGAATCCTGCGTGCGTGCCGCCTGGGCCACCATGGATGAAGATCGCGGGGGCTTTCTCGCTTGAGGCGATGTCGCCATTGATACGCACCCAGACTTTGCCTCCCTCGACCGGAACCATCAATTCACGGTCAGGCGCGGAAAAAGGAGTGGGGCGTTCTTGTGCAGGCGTGGAAGTATCGGACGTCTGCTGCGCTGGAAGCGGCGCGGCCCAAAAGACTGTCAGAGCGAAAAGGGCTGGCAGTCTCATTGGCTCGCGCGCTCCAAGAGCTGCGTGAATGTTGGAAAGCTTGTGGCAATGGGCGATGTGTCATCCAAGAGGACACCGCTCTTGCTGGCCAGCCCTGCGACCGCCATCGCCATGGCTATGCGATGGTCGAGATGAGTTTCGACAGGCGCGTTGGCCGTGCCGCGCAGTGGCTCGCCGCCGGTGCCGGTGATTTCGAGACCATCTTCCAGTTCAACGACGCGTGCACCTGCCGATGTCAACGCCGCTGCCATCGCCCCCAAGCGGTCGCTTTCCTTGACGCGAAGTTCTTCAAGGCCGCTTGTGCGCGTGGTTCCTTCGGCTAGCGCAGCGGCGACGAACAGCGCGGGGAATTCATCGATCATGCTGGGTGCAAGCGAAGGATCGACTTCGATGCCGGTGAGCGCGGAGTGCTTGACGCGCAGGTCCGCCACAGGTTCTCCGCCCACTTCGCGTTGGTTGAGCTCCTCGATTGAACCGCCCATTTCGCGTAGCACGGTAACGATCCCAGCGCGTGTGGGGTTGAGCCCGACATTCTCGATAAAAAGGTCGCTCCCCGGCACGATCAGCGCGGCAACAATTAAAAAGGCGGCAGACGAAGGGTCGCCCGGCACAACAACGTCGCAAGGGCTCAGCTCGGCTTCGCCTTTCACGCTGATGATGCGTGCGCCGTCATTGTCTTCGCCGATCTCAAGCTTGACGCCAAAGCCTGCCAGCATCCGCTCGGTGTGGTCGCGCGTGGACACTGGTTCAATGACGCTGGTGGTGCCCGGCGTGTTAAGCCCTGCAAGCAAAACTGCGCTTTTCACCTGCGCGCTCGCGACCGGCAGGCGGTAGCGGATCGGCACAGCGGGCGAGGCGCCGCGCAGCATGCATGGGAGGGTATCGCCCCTCGAGGCCCGAAACTCAGCCCCCATCAGGCCTAATGGTGCGATCACGCGGTTCATTGGGCGGCCTGAAAGGCTCGCATCGCCGACAAAAGTTGCGGTGAGGTCGTGGGTCGCCAGAAGCCCCATCAAGAGCCGCGTCGAGGTGCCCGAATTGCCCATGTCGAGCGCCATTTGGGGCTCCAGCAGGCTGCCAACCCCCGCGCCATACACCCGCCAGGTGCCGTCGCTCTCGCGCTCGATGTCTGCTCCAAGCTGCCGCAACGCGCCTGCTGTCGCGAGCACGTCTTCGCCTTCAAGCAATCCGGTGATCCGGCTCTCTCCAATGGCAAGGCCTGCAAACATCAGCGCACGATGGCTGATTGATTTGTCGCCAGGCACCCTCACGGCGCCCTTTAGCGGGCCATTCGAGACAAAAGTGTGTTGCGGCATCGGTCAGCGGCTTTGACAGCGCACTACCCTTCTGGCAAGGCGCGCCGCGCTTGAGTGAGTGCGGGTCTTGAATATGGCAAGGCCCTACTCCAGCTCGCCACGATATGCATGTGTCCGCCGATCTGGCGGATCGAACAAAGGACGACATCAATGGCAAAGCCCGAATGGGGAACCAAAAGAACCTGCCCGCAAACGGGCGAGCGGTTTTATGATCTGGGCAAGGACAATCCGGTGACCAGCCCGAATGGCCACCAGTGGTATCCCGAACCCGTTCTCAAATCAAAACAGCCGATCCCGATCGACGATCCGGAAAAGAGTAAGGCGCAAGAGGCAGACAGCGATCTGGGCGGCGATGATGATGATGATCTGAAGGACATCGAGAACATCGATGACGATGACGATTCCCCTGACAACGACGTTGACCTTGGCGGCGATGATGATCTGGGCGTTTCAAAAGGCAAGGGCGACGACGACGGCGACGACGACAGTTGATCTGTTTTTGGTGCGCATTCAGCGTACGCCCTAGCCAATAAGGCAAAAATAGTCTTGCCTTCGCGAGGGGAGACGCCTAGGCGGCGCTCTCCCTTGCGAGAGCGGGGCAGTGGCCTTACTTATCATGGGGCCACATTGATGGATCAGGGGCCTTAGCTCAGCTGGGAGAGCGCAACACTGGCAGTGTTGAGGTCAGCGGTTCGATCCCGCTAGGCTCCACCATCAAGAGTTTAAGCAGAACGCTTCGTTCATGCGAGGCGATCTAAGAGCAAGCGGTCCAATAGGTCCACGCTGGCCGACGAGGTTTCGTCCGCCGGCGTTTTTCGCATGTTACGGGCGTCAGCGCGTTCGATAGGAGTTGAAGACGATGTTTGACAATCTGTCTGACCGCTTGGGCGGCGTCTTTGACAAGCTCAAGGGCCGCGGCGCACTTAAAGAGCAAGACGTTCGCGATGCGATGCGCGAAGTGCGTGTAGCGCTGCTCGAAGCGGACGTGGCGCTGCCGGTTGCGCGCCGCTTCATCGATGCGGTTACTGAAAAAACCGTGGGCTCTGAAGTGCTTAAATCGGTCACGCCGGGCCAGCAGGTCGTCAAGATCGTCCACGATGAACTCGTCACGATGCTGGGCGGCGATCCCGAGGATGGGCAAAGCGCGCATATCGGCGAACGGCTGAAGCTCGATGCTAAGCCGCCCGTGGTCATCATGATGGTTGGTCTGCAAGGTTCGGGTAAAACGACGACAACCGCCAAGCTCGGCAAGCTAATCCGCGAAAAGCACGGCAAGAAGGCCATGATGGCCTCGCTCGACGTCAACCGTCCGGCCGCGCAGGAACAGCTCAAAGTGCTGGGCAAGCAGGTCGATGTCGCTACCCTACCGATCGTCGCTGGCCAACAGCCGGTCGATATCGCCCGGCGCGCTGTGGAAGCCTCGCGCTTGCAGAATTTTGATGTGCTGCTGCTCGATACGGCGGGCCGCCTGCACGTCGATGAAGCGCTTATGGCCGAGATGAAGGCGGTCTCCAGCGTTTCGGCTCCGACCGAAGTGCTGCTGGTGGTCGATTCGCTGACGGGCCAGGACGCGGTCAACGTCGCGCAGAGCTTTAGCGGTGAAGTGCCGCTCACCGGCGTGGTGCTCACGCGCATGGATGGCGATGCCAGAGGCGGCGCGGCACTGTCTATGCGTGCGGTGACGGGCAAGCCGATCAAATTTGCAGGCACCGGCGAAAAGCTCGACCAGATCGAAGCCTTCCGCCCCGGCTCAGTCGCAGACCGGATTCTTGGAATGGGCGACGTTGTCAGCCTGGTTGAGAAAGCCGCGGCGACGATCAAGGAAGAAGAGGCCGAACAGCTTGCTCGCAACTTTGAAAAGGGCAAATTCGACCTCAACGATCTGCGCATGCAGCTTAAACAAATGCAGAATATGGGCGGGCTTGGCATGCTCGCTGGCATGATGCCGGGCATGAAGAAGGCGAAAGCCGCAATGGCGGCCTCGAATATGGACGACAAGGTGCTGATCCACATGGATGCGATCATCGGTTCGATGACCACCAAGGAACGCGCCAACCCCGCGCTCATGAACGCCAAGAGGAAAAAGCGCGTTGCGGCAGGCAGCGGTACCGACGTTCAGACAGTCAACAAGCTTCTCAAGATGCATCAGGAAATGGCGCGCGCGATGAAGCAGATCAAGAAAATGGGCGGCCTCAAGGGGCTCGCGGCCATGTTCGGGGGCGGCGGAATGCCCGGAATGCCTCCTGGAATGGGCGGCGGTTCTGGCGGGGCAGGCGGGTTGCCAGGCCTTGGCGGTCCGGGTGGCGGGATAGGCGGTGGCGGCCTTCCGCCCGGTCTTCCCGGCCTCGGCGGGCCCAAGAAGTGATTTCAAGACATTAAAGATCAACGTATTCAGATAAATAAATTTGAAAGGTAACAACTCATGGCAATTGCACTTCGTCTCTCGCGCGGCGGCGCCAAGAAGCGCCCGTACTACCGCATCGTCGCAGCCGACAGCCGCTCCCCACGTGACGGCAAGTATCTGGAGCAGATCGGCACCTACAATCCGCTGCTCGCCAAGGACGATGAGAACCGCGTCAAGCTGAACGAAGACCGCGCGCGGTACTGGCTGGGCGTCGGTGCGCAGCCTTCGGACCGTGTTCACCGCTTCCTTGATGCAGCCGGCATCCTTGAGCGTGCGGCGCGCAACAACCCCCATAAGGCTGAGCCCGGCGAAAAGGCCAAGGAGCGCGCTGAAGAGAAGGCTGAAAAGCTGAAGGAAGCTGAGGAAGCCGCGCAGGCCGCCGAAGAAGAAGCCACGGCCGCCGCCGAAGCGCCTGCTGAAGAAACTCCGGCTGACGAAGCTGCTGCTGAGGCTGCCGCTGAGGAGGCTCCAGCCGAAGACGCACCCGCCGAGGACGCACCTGCCGAAGACACGCCTGCCGAAGAAGTTGCCGCCGAAGAAGCTCCTGCCGAAGATGGCGCTGCTGAAGAAACCGGCGAAGAAAAGGCCGAGGGCTAAGCTCTCTAACCCCAGACGCGCGCCGACATGGAAAAGCCCATTGAACTGGCCGCCATTACCGGCGCGCATGGGGTCAATGGCGAGGTAAGGCTCAAATTGTTCGGGGAGGGTGTGGAAGCGCTCTCCCGTCACAGCCAATTCAATGCGGGCACATTGACGCTCAAAAAGATCCGCTCCGACAAAAAAGGCGGCGCGGTGGCGCGCTTTGCCGAGGCCACCAATCGCAGCGAGGCTGAACGCCTGCGCGGCACAGTCCTAAGGGTCCCACGAGAGGCGCTACCCGCGCTGGAAGAGGGCGAATACTACCACACCGACCTGATCGGGCTGACCGTCGAAACCGATGCGGGTGCCAGCGTCGGGACCATCGTCGCGGTCCAGAATTACGGCGCAACCGACATCCTCGAAATCGAGAAAGACCCACCCCCTGCCAAGGGTATGAAAACCTTCATGGTCCCGATGACGAAACAAGCGGTGATTGAGTGGAATAGTGAGAGGCTTTTGGTTCGGTCCGAATTTTGCTAATCCGGAAAAGACGTGGAGAAATCATCTGCTGTTCGGTCTGATCTGGAGCTTCATAGTTGCCGTCCTCGCGGCAATGATTTCCTTTGGATTGGGCCGTTTTCGGCGCCACTTTACTTTGATCGCGCGCGGATTGTGGGCGGGGTTGTTGGCGGCGGCGGTCCCCATTGCGTGCGTTTGGGCCGTTGACGCAATCTCCAGTGGCGAACCAAAGAATGACTTTCAAACCATACTGCTTGGCACGATACTATTTGGTTTGTTTATTGGATTTCCTGTCGCATTCCTGACAGCGAAGTTGCATGATCGCAGCCGCCCTAAGCCCATTGATCCGAAGATTTTCGAATAACCAAGCTCACTGTCGCCATCTGCCAGGCCGCTCCGATCCCGCTTGATGTGACCGGCGGTATCGAGAAAGCCACCCGTATTGCGGGCGCGGCGATAGGCCGGGTGATCGCCGTCCAGAACTACGGCGCAACCGACATCCTCGAAATCGAGAAAGATCCCGCTCCTGCCAAGGGTCTCAAGACCTCCATGGTCCCCATGACCAAGCAGGCGGTGATCGAATGGGACACAGAAAAGCTTGTGATCAGCGCCGATTTCGCCGACGTTTAGGCGCATGTGGGTCTTGGTGTTCATAGCGTTGCAGGCTGGCTTGGTGCTGGGCTTGCGCGCGGTGGGCTTGGATTTGCTGTGGAGCGCGATGGCTCCGCTGGGGCTGGTCGCGCTTTACTGGGGGGCGGGTCTTGTGTGGATCGCTTCTCCCGCATGCGGCGACCCGAATATTTGCGATAGCGGCGGCATGCTGGCGCACAGCGCCAACAGCGCGGCTGTCGCATTTCTGGCGGGGCTGATCAGCCTGTGTACGGCGGTCGGCTACCAAGTGGCGCAGCGCAGGAAGGCCTCGGAGACGGACGATCCCAGCGCCTGAACACACTTCTTTGTGGCGGCGCCTAGAAAGCCATTCGATTGGCCCCGCCGACGCCTCGCTCACTTTCGCTCAACGGCTGGCGCGTGAGAACCGCTGGTCCGCCTCGCATGCCGAGCGGGTGATCCTCGAATACAAACGCTTCTGCTACTTAGCGCGCACGGCCGAGGCCGGGCAGCAGGTGACGCCCAGCGATGCGGTGGATCAGGCCTGGCACCTCCACCTCACCTACAGCCGCGATTATTGGGATGAGTTTTGCTCCAATGTGCTGGGCTCGCCGTTTCACCACGGGCCAACCGCGGGTGGATCGGTTGAGCGCGCGCGGTATTACGACCAATACGCCGCCACTCTGAAGGCCTACGAAGACGCCTTTGGCGAGGCGCCTCCCGCCGATATCTGGCCCGATGCCAAGCGCCGGTTCGAAGTCGATCCACAAGGTATGCGTGTTAATCCGAATGACGATCTCATCCTCTCGCGCCCGAAAGGGGTTGTGGGCCTTTTGGTTTTGGTCACTTTTGGCGCTATATTGGGCTGGCTCATAACAGGGATTGTTTGATGCAATTGTTCGAAACCTGGACTGGCGCAGACTTTTTGGTCTTCTACGGCGTAATGCTGCTGACCTGCGTGGGGTTGAGTTTCTGGATTTCGGCCAATCTGCGGCCCGAAGGAAGAATACGCGAGGTTGAAGACCCCGAAGAACTTGCCGTTCTCGCAGGCGGAAGAATGCGTTACACGCTGGCCGTCCTCGCTGACTTGTTCGCGCAAGGCGCACTTGGTGCGGCTGATAAGCGCCGCGTAAAGGTATCGCGCGAGCAAATCGAAACCAGTCAGGCGGGTCAGGCTGTGCTGCGCAAGGTGGGAGCGTTTTCGATTTCCGAAGCGAGTGCGAGCCTTGGCAACCATGCCCAGCGTGCTGAGGAATCGCTGATCCGGCAAGGTTTGCTGTTGGATAATAGTGACTGGATTCGCTTGCGCGCCTTGACGATTTCGCCTCTTGCCGCTCTGCTTGTCTTGGGTTTGTACCGACAGCAGGCGGGGATGGTCGAAGGTGAGCCGACCGGTTTTCTGATCATGATGATGCTCGCCACCGCCGCTATCGGCGCGTGGCGGTTTGCTCGTGTTTCCCGGCGCACAATAGGTGGCGAGCGCCTCTTGAAGAACTGGGTGGATCGTTCTTCTCGCTTGTCCCGCGCGCCCGAAAGCCATGAGGTCAAGTGGGCGGTTAGCCTGTATGGTACGAGTGTGTTGGCGGGTACGCCCTTTGCCCATGTACATGCCATGCACAAAGCAGCTGCAAGCAGCGCTGCCGGGAACGGCGGGTGTGGTGGCGGAGCAGGCGGCGATGGCGGCGGCGGTGGCTGCGGCGGTGGCTGTGGCGGTTGCGGGGGCTGAGCGAGGCGCGTAAGCGCTAGGGCTATGACGCAGACCCTCAACGTCGCCATTTGTCAGGCCGCTCCGATCCCGCTTGATGTGACTGGCGGTATCGAGAAAGCCACCAGTCTTGCGCGCGAGGCGATTGAGGGGGGGGCGCAATTCGTCGCCTTTGGAGAGACCTTTCTGGGCGGCTATCCGCTGTGGCTCGACGAGGCGCCGGGCGCGGCCCTGTGGGACCATCCGGGGACCAAGGCCTGCCACGCCATTATGTTGGATCAAGCGATTGTGCCGGGTGATGAGCGGCTGCTGGCCATGCAGGAATTATGCGATGCGAGCGGAGCCTGTGTGTCACTAGGCGCGCATGAGCGGGTGCGCTCGAGCCTCTACAACAACCAGCTGCTGTTTCGCCCCGGCCAAGACCCTCTCGACCACCGCAAGCTTGTGCCCACCCATGGCGAGCGCCTGATCTGGATGCGCGGCGATGGCTCGACTTTAGGCGTGCATGAGGCCGAATGGGGCAGGGCAGGCAACCTCATCTGCTGGGAGCACTGGATGCCTCTCGCGCGCGCAGCCATGCACAATCTGGGGGAAAGCGTGCATGTCGCCGCATGGCCCACCGTGCGCGAGGAGTATGCGATTGCCTCAAGGCACTATGCGATGGAGGGCCGGTGCTTTGTGCTGGCGGCTGGTCTGGTGCAGAAAAAGGCTGACCTGTTTGAGGGGCTTGAGCGGGTTGGCAGAAACGCGGAGGCTGAGGCGCTGTTCAAAGCGATTGAGGGGGATGCGCTTAACAAGGGTGGTTCGATGATCATCGCCCCCGACGCGCGTGTGATCGCTCAGGCAGGCGAGGGCGAAGAACTACTGTTCGCCGAACTGGACCTTGCCGAACGTGGGCAAACCCTCACCAGCCTCGACACCGATGGCCACTATTCGCGGCCCGATGTGTTCGAGCTCAATGTGGATACGCGGGCGAAGGATGGGGTCAATTGGCGGGCGTGATGGCATATATCATCTTCAGTCTCGTGCTTGCGATCCCGTTGATGATTGTCTGGGCGTTTTTTTACTGGCTTTTTCCTCAATCGCCTGCAAAACGGCTTGGCGGCTTGCCTGTTGCTTGCGCTCTGCTGGCGTTCTGGAGGCCCGGATTGTTGGCGCTATACTTCGTCATGTGCGTGCTTCTGAGTTTCCTTGTCATTATCCTGTTCGAGTATTTGTTGGCCAAAGACCAGCAGACGCAATGACCTTCGCCGCCACCACACTCCTCACCGATGGCCATCACCCGCGGCCCGATGTGTTCGAGCTGACCATCGATACGCGGGCGAAGGATGGGGTGAATTGGAACACTTGACCGTCTTTGCGATCATTTTCGCCTATTCTGCTGTTGCAGCCGCACTTTTGCTCATTCCAGCAGTGATACTCGGAGCGTTCACACTCATCATTTTCGATTTAAAGTTTCCGGCGCAACTGCGCAGGCGCGCCGCTCTCCTCGCCACCGGGGTGTTTCCGGTCATGCTCTTGATCCTTGAGCTATTGGCGATTGCGCATATCTTCAGTGGCCAATTCCGTGGACCGGAAGGATTGGGAATAGTGATTTTTGGCCTTGCGGCCATACTCGCTTTCATCGTCGTTTGGCCGATCAGTTATAAGCTCACGCTCAGGCTTTACCGGTTGAGGGAGAGCGATGAAGGATGACCTTCGCCGCCACCATCCTTACCCTTTACCGCGAGATCGTCCCAAGATCGCTCGACTAGTCCTGGGCTCGGCGGCTATGGTCTAACGAGTGCAACACTCGGTGATTGTTTATGGGTAGCATTTATCAGTGGGCGGTGGTGGTCGGTGGTTTTTGGGTGATCTGCTCTATCGTAGCTGTCATCCCGACTGCCTTTGTTTGGCCCCGGCAGTGGTTCTGGCTCAAAGCAATCGGCGCAGGTACATTCCCCCCAGTGCTGGCTGTAATGCTCCTGTCCGAGGATGGAGAGGCCGGTATCATATTCGAAATTCCGCTGTGGTATCATGCGCTGTGCGCGTTGTTAGGCAGCCTTGCAGCGGCGGGTGTTCTTACGCTTATCAATTGGGTGATTGGCAAGTTTTCCAAAGGCGATGAAGCAGACTACGATCCACTCTGATGACCTTTGCTGCCACCATCCTCACTCTCTATCCCGAGATGTTCCCCGGACTGCTCGGCACTTCGCTCGCGGGCCGTGCGCTCGAGCGCGGTGATTGGACGTGCGAGACCGTCCAAATCCGCGATTTTGCCAAGGACAAGCACCGCACCGTGGACGATACGCCAGCAGGCGGCGGGGCGGGGATGGTGCTTAAGGCCGATGTGCTCGGCGCGGCGCTTGAAAGTGTGGCCGATATGCGCCCCATTTTAGCCATGACGCCGCGCGGGAAGCCCATCACGCAAGAGCGTATCCGGGAAATCGCATCTGGCCCCGGCGTCACGCTGATTTGCGGGCGGTTTGAAGGGTTTGACGAACGGTTCTTCGAAGCGCGCCCTCAGGTGGAACAGGTCAGCCTCGCCGATATCGTCCTTAGCGGCGGCGAACCGGCCGCTCTTGCGATACTCGACGCTTGCATTCGGCTCATTCCCGGCGTAATGGGCGCGGCTTCTAGCGGGACTGAGGAGTCGTTCGAGGATGGGCTGCTCGAATATCCGCAATACACCCGACCTCAATCATGGGAAGGGCGCACGATCCCTGAAGTGCTGCGATCGGGGGATCATACGAAAATCGCGGCTTGGCGCAGGTCGAGAAGCGAAGACGACACACGGTTACGCAGGCCGGACCTTTGGGAGCGTCACAGGGATGCTCAGGACCGATCTGCCTCTGGCGCGCGGCGAAAGAACAAGGAACCGGACCAGTGAACCTGATCCAGCAAATCGAAGCCGAAGAAATCGGCAAGGTTACCAAAGAGATTCCCGAATTCCGCGCGGGCGACACCGTTCGCGTGGGCGTCAAGGTGAAGGAAGGCACGCGTGAGCGTGTGCAGAACTTCGAAGGCGTTGTGATTGCGCGCTCGAACCGCAGCATCAACTCCAACTTCACCGTGCGCAAAATCAGCTTTGGCGAAGGTGTGGAGCGTGTGTTCCCGCTCTACTCGCCGATCGTCGACAGCATCACCGTGGTGCGTCGCGGCGTCGTGCGCCGTGCGAAGCTTTATTATCTGCGTGGCCGCACCGGTAAGCGCGCTCGTATCGCTGAGCGCCGGGACAACGCACCCAAGGCGTAAAAGGCGTGGGGCCTTGCCCCCAAACGGTTTGAAAAATGAGCGCTCCGGTCTATGGCCGGGGCGCTCTTTTCGTTTGGGGAACCCACTTTGTTATGCGCTTACTTTTCGCTGCCGCTCTCGCTGTCCTTGCAACGCCTGCTATGGGGCAGCAGCCAGTGACGGGGTCCACCAACGTCGTCGATGCCAAGCTCAGCTTCGAGCGCGTCTTTGCCTCACCCTCACTGAATGGAGCGGTTCCGCGCGGGGTCCAACTCTCGCCCGATGGCCAGTTTCTGACCGTCCTGCGCAACCGCGAGACGGACTCTCAGCGCTACGATTTGTGGGGCTATGAGATTGCGACCGGTGAGTGGCGGATGCTGGTCGACAGCGAGAAGCTGGGCTCGGGCCGCGAATTGTCCGAAGACGAAAAGATGCAGCGCGAACGTGCGCGCGTCGGCAGCCTCAAAGGCATCATCACCTATCAATGGTCGAGCGATGGCTCTGGCGTGCTGGTGCCGCTCGATGGTGATCTGTACTTCGCAGCGCTGGGTGAGGGCGAACCGGTCATCACCCGCTTGACTGACACCGAGGAAAGCGAGCTCAACCCCAAGCTTTCAAGCAAATCGGGCTATATCTCCTTCGTGCGCGATCGCCAGCTTTGGGTCGGAAAAGTGGGCGAGGAAGCCGCTCCGATCACGCCCAAGGAAGGACCGCTCATTCGCTGGGGCGAGGCGGAATTTGTCGCGCAGGAAGAGATGAGCCGCCTCACCGGCTATTGGTGGGGTCCGCAGGACCAACGTATTGTTGTGCAGCGTACTGATGAAAGCCCGGTCGGCGTTGTGACCCGCGCAGCCATCGGCGCGACGGGTACGAAGGTGTTTGACCAGCGCTATCCGGTCGCGGGTTCCGACAACGCGATTGTTGAACTGTTCGTGATGGATCCAGACGGTCAGAACCTGGTGAAGATCGATCTGGGCGAGGAGACCGATATCTACGTCGCCCGGGTTGATTGGGCGCCCGATGGCAGCGCGATCTACGTCCAGCGCCAGAACCGCGAGCAGACTGTGCTCGATATGCTCAAGGTCGATCCGGCGACCGGCGAAAGCACTGTCTCGTTCACCGAAAAGGCCGCGCGCGACGACTATTGGATCAACCTTTCTGACAATTATCGCTTCTTGAACGACGGTACCCTCCTGTGGTGGTCCGAGCGCAATGGCTTTGGCCACTTTTACCGCTTTGATGGGAAGACTTGGACGCAGCTTACCTTTGGTGATGAGCCGGTAACGGGTCTTGTTGGCGTCAATCAGGAAACGCGAAAGCTGTACTTCACACAAACAACTGATGTGCTCACCCAGCAGGTCTACGAGGCCGATCTCGATGCCGGCACACGCGCAACCTTGCTGACCGACACGGCCTACACCAACAGCGCGGCTATGGATAATTCGGGCCAGCAAATGATCGTTTATCGCTCATCGCCCAACCAGCCTACGCAAAGCTATCTGGCGAACACCAAGGGCGAGCGCCTGACCTGGATCGAGGAAAACCGGATCGAGGCGGGCCACTCTTACGAGCCCTACGTGCTGAGCCATGTCACTCCCGAATACGGTGTGATCAAATCTGAGGATGGGACTGATCTGCACTACATGGTGGTGCTGCCCACGATCGAGCCGGGCAAGAAATACCCCGTCTTCTATTATCACTATTCAGGCCCCGGCCCGCAGATCGTCGATCGCGGCTGGCAGGGCGCGCTGGCTCAGGCGATTGTCGATAAGGGTTATATCTATTTCGCGCTCGATGGCCGGGGCACGGCCAATCGCGGGGTCGATTTTGAGCAGCCGATCTACCGCGCCATGGGCGGGGTCGAAGTGACTGACCAGAAAACGGGTGCTGAGTATTTAAAAACTCTCGATTTCGTCGATCCCGACAAGATCGCCATCTATGGCTGGTCCTATGGCGGCTATATGACCTTGAAGCAGCTTGAGGCTGATCCCGGGCTTTACGCCGCCGGTATTTCGGGTGCGCCGGTGACGAAATGGGAACTGTACGATACGCACTACACCGAGCGCTTCATGGGCGACCCACGCCAGGTTCCCGAGGCTTACAAGGCGGCGAGCGCAATCCCTGATGCGCCCAAGATCAGCGATCCGCTGCTGCTGATCCACGGCATGGCGGATGACAATGTGGTGTTTGAAAACTCCTCGGAATTCATCAGCGTCATGCAGGAGAGCAACACGCCCTTCGAGATGATGCTTTATCCGGGCTACACTCACCGCGTGGGTGGGCCTATGATATCCCCTCATCTGTGGAATTCGATCTTCCGCTTTCTGGAAAGCCACGGGGTGACGCCACCGGAGTAATGTGACACTTTCCTTAAATCTCGCCGCGAGATTGGTTGTTACTTTGGGGGATCAAGTGTGACGGACACAGTAAAGATTGGCCCGGTTGAGCGCGCCGACCGGATAGAGGTTATCGATGTGATGCGCGGGGTTGCGATCCTTGGCATCCTGCACCTCAATATGCCGCTTGCGCTGAACCCGGCCTTCGAGGTGTTTTCTGATATCCGCATTATCGGCTGGGGCCCTCTCGACCAATGGGCCTGGATGGGGCAGCACATCTTTACCGAGGGCACGATGCGCGGGCTCTTACAGCTTTTGCTGGGCGTTGGTCTGATGCTGCTCGCATCCAAAGCGATGAGCGCAAAAGGCCCGGTGGGCGTTGCTGACGTTTGGTATCGCCGCAATCTGTGGCTGCTGGTGTTCGGCGCGTTCAATGGCATGGTGCTGCTGTGGCCGGGCGATATCCTTTTCCCTTACGCGCTGGCGGCGATTTTCATCTTTCCGTTTCGGCTGCTGCGCGCACGTTGGCTGTTTGCGATCGGATTGGCGTTCCTTGCCTGGACCGTGATCGCGGGCGTGCAAAAATATGAGGAAGCTGCCGATTTCGTCGCGGGCGTAGAGGAGGCGCGGGTGGTGGAGCAAGCGGGCGAGGAGCTAAGCCAAACGCAAAGCGCCGCGCTCGCCGAATGGGACCGGCGCCTGGTCGAGCAGAACGGCAATCCCTTCTTTGCCAAGGAATCGCCGAGGCTGCGAAAGGCGCAAGCCGAGCCTTTGAGCTATATCGAAAAATTCTCACAGGAATGGTTTGGCCTGTTCAAGGTCGGTCAGATTCAGGAATGGGTGATCTACAGCTTCTTCATCATGCTGATCGGGATGGCGCTTTACAAAGTGGGCTTTGTGCAAGGCGCTCTGAGCACGCGGCTTTATCTTGCGGTTATGGTGAGCGGGTATGCCTTTGGCTGGGGTATTCGGTATTGGGAGGCGCAGGCGCTGCTCACCTTTGAGCCGCTTCCCAATCCGGCTGATCCGTTTGGCGATATTCCGCGCCTTGCGATTGCGATTGCGCACATTGCGCTTGTCAATGTGTTGATGCGCACCCGCGCAGCGCGCGCCCTTGGTGCCAGTCTGGGAGCGGTGGGGAAGATCGCTTTCACCATCTACCTCACTCAGTCCTTTATCCTGACCTATATCGTCGCGGCTCCGTGGGGCCTTAGCCTTTATGGCGATGTGGGCTGGTTTCAGGTTGTGTGGATGTCAGCGCTTATCATGGCGTTGCAGACGGTTCTGGCTATGTGGTGGCTTTCGCGCTTCCGGTTCGGTCCGCTCGAATGGCTGTGGCGCTCGCTCACGCATTGGCAGCGCCAGCCTATGCGTTTGAGCCAGGATGAGCGGGTTCAGCCTGCGGGATATGGCCCGCAAGCCGCCGAATAGCGGCTTAAGCCTCCAGCCATTCCAACACCTTGCCCGCGACCTCGTCTGGCGCTTCGACCTGCGGGTAGTGGCCGACGGTCTCAATCAGGTGGTGCCGCGCTTCGGGCAGGACTTCGCGCCATTTGTCATAGGCGTGCTGGCCCGACACCGGATCAAGCGCGCCGCTGATAAGGCCAATGCGATCCTGCGCTCCGACCAAAGCCGCCTCCCAGCGCTCTTTATGCGTGCGCCGGTCGGCGATGTAGTGCAGCAGCCTGTGCGTGATGCGGTGGCCGTCTTTGTGGCGGATTAAGCTCCAGAAGGCGTTCAGCTCGGCCGCGCTTGGTTTGGTATCGGGGCCAAACACTTGGGCAAAGCTTTTGCCGAAGCGGTTACGGCTCATAAGGAAGCCCAGCACAAACCCAATCGGCGACACGCCGATTTTCTGCATCCTGACCGGGCGGTGCTGATCGGGAAAGATCCCGCCATTGAGAAACAGGCACTGGCCCAGCCCCTCAAAGCCAAAGCCGCTCTGTTGGCGCGCCAACATCTCCTGCCCCACCGAAACACCGTAATCGTGCACCAGCGCGTCGAACTGGCCGATCCCAAGGTGATCGAGCAGCGCCGCTTGCAAATCGGTCTGCCAGTGGATCGTGTAGCCCTTGCCTGCATCAGGCCCGCCAAACCCGTTTTTCGGTTTGTCCGACAGGCCAAAGCCCAGCATATCGCACGCAATCAAGCGGTGGCGCGCGCCCAAAGCCTCCCACACCGCCGCCCAGTCCCACGCGCAAGTGGGAAAGCCGTGGACCAGCAGCAACGGCTTTGCGGCTGCGTCCCCGCCGGTCCAATAGGCGATGCGGTGCCCTTGGAAGTCGAAATAGTGCGCCTTGTCGCGCCAGCTTTGCGTATCCATGTCCCGCGATCCTTCGTTACCCCTTGCCAATCCGCGATAAGCGCGGCAGCGCAAGGGAGGCAAACCGCTTTTGAATGGGAGTGCACGAATTGGGTTATCGGGTGGCAATTGTCGGAGCGACCGGCAATGTTGGACGCGAAATCATGCAGATCCTCGCCGAGCGCGAGTTTCCCGTGGACGAGGTCGCCGC
>JBCCJS010000026.1:0-35242 GCA_039027675.1 Pseudomonadota bacterium | reverse complement strand
TCCTTCACGACCCGCTCAGCAGGCGCTTTGGAATTTGCTCGTTTTGATCTCATCTTCGTTCCTTACAGTCACTACGATGAGACCAAAACACTCCTCTATCCAATCACCTCAATCTGTCTCACAAACGCTGACGGGGAACAGTGAAGGATGTATGGTTCAAGGGTCTTAAGGATCTGCATGGCTTGACATTCGATAGCCTCGCAGAGTTCCCATATATTTTTGGTTCGACTCTAGAACTGCTTGGTTTGATCGCATTGGACGATTACGTTGATAGCAGCCATTCCAAGTAGCCTTGGCCAAGATACGAAGCTCGATATGATTACCCTATTGAGTCATTAACTCGCGCCGCCTCTCCAGCCGGTCAGAACGCTGATAGGCCCCAACGACACCCGGACCGACATGGTTTCCCTGCGCAGCTTCTTTTTACCTCAAAGGCTGCATCCGTTTGGCACCATTACAAGGCAAAGAATTCGCGAATGATCGAGGTATTTGACAGCTGAACCTAGGTACTCGCTGATTTATTCCGGGCGCCCACATTCGATCAATCGAACCAGAGCGGAATCGAATATTCCACGCCATATCGAGTGCGGCATCGGACAGGCACATCGCCAGAACAAAAGCTGAGCCTAGGGCGAGCCTAAGATGCGGCGACAGAAAACACATGCAAACTAACTGCTTGAAAAAATGGTGAGTCCTGCTGGGTTCGAACCAGCGACCTACTGATTAAAAGTCAGTTGCTCTACCAACTGAGCTAAGGACCCCCATGCCGGGCGGCACCGATGTGTCGATGCCGAGTTGGAGCGCTCCGATAGAAAGCCAAGCTGCGTGGGTCAAGCGTCCTGATGCGCGATGGCCCAATGCTCGGCGATCTCGGGGTTGCCCGGCGCGCCTTCCGCTGCGCGCGTCAGCAGGGCGCGGGCCTCGGAGAGGTTTGTGCCCTCCTGCCAGAGCGCCCATCCCAGCGTATCTAGGATCTGCGGGCTTTCAGGTGCCTCAGCCAATGCCCGGCGCGCCAACGCGACCGCTTGCGAATGCGCGCCCAGCTTGGTTTTGACCGCGGCGGCGTTGTTGAGGAGCACCGCATTGCGCGCGCCAGCCTCTTCAATAAGCGGATCATAGATCGCATCGGCCTTCGCCCAGTCGCCTGCCCGGATCGCTTCACCCGCAGCGCGCAATTTCTCCGAGACATCGGGGGCAGCCTTGCGCTTGTCGATCAGCGTACGAATGGCATCGGGATCTCCTTCACCCGTCTGCTGCGCGAGCGCCAAAGCGAGCGTCAATGCGCCGCTATCGGCTTGCGGATCGGTCAGCACAGGCGCGATCGTCGTCCAGGCATTGTCTAGCTCGCCTTGCTCGGCATAAGCTTCAGCGAGGATGCGCCGGGCAAGGTAATCATCGCTCGCCCCTTCAAGATAAGATTGGAGGGGCAGGATCGCTGCACCATATTGCCCCCGAGCAGTGTCGATAAAGCCGCGCAGGCGCTCAAAGCTCGGCTCGCTCGCGATTTGTGGCGGCACCTTTTCGATCAGCTCGAAAGCGCGTTCAAAAGCCCCGCGATCATACGCCATTTGCGCTGCAAACAGGAGGCCGATGGGGTGTGGCTCGCCCGCTTCGTTGGCCTTGTTGATCCAGTTTGCGGCCTCTCCCTCATTGCCGTTGTCACGCGCAATCGCAGCCATCGCCAGCATGGCGGTCTGATCCTTGGGCTTTACACTCAGCACCGCATTGAAATGCTCGGTTGCAGCGCCTGCGTCACGCCGGGTGAGAGCTATGCGGCCAGCCAGCTTGTGCGCCTGCGCCAGCGGAGGCTGCTCTTCAAGCACGGGTACAAGGCGTGTCCGCGCTGCATCCGGCTGAGCGCTGGCAAACAGCCGCTCTGCATCGATGGTGACAAGGCGCGGATCGTCCGGAAAGGCGGCGAGCCCCTCATCAAGCCTGGCATTCGCGGTCTCGTAATCGCCCTTTGCCATCGCAAAACCAATCGCGGCGGTGAAGGCAAGCGGCACATCATAGTCAAGCGCGGCCACGCTCTGTTCTGCAGCGGCCATGTAATTGGCCATGATATTGGCCTCAGCCAGTTTCGCCTTGGCAAGGCTGCCGGAAGCGGGGCCATCGACCACTTTCTGGAACGCGCTCACTGCTCCATCTGCATTGCCCATCGCCATCGCGATATCGCCTGCCAGCATCAGCACTTCGGGATCATCGCCTCGCTCAGCGCTGGCGGCGGTGATGTATTCGAGCGCGGTGCGCACTTCGCCATTGGCCATCGCCGCCTGGGCCGCTGCGAAGGGGTCGGAAGGGCCTGTGTCACACGCAGCAAGCGGCGCCAGAGCAAGCGCGGCGGCGAGAATGCGGGGGCGGACAAAAGCGGACGAGGAATGCAAGCGCGTCATGCGGCAGGCTTTAGCAAGAGGAGTTTAACAGCGCGTTTTTGCTCTCGCCGTGGCCGGGCAGACTGTCGGGAAGCCTTACAATTAACCGAAACGGCTCAATGCCGTTAACCTGAGAGTGCGTGTTTTATCAAAGCCTTGTGGCTTCTGGCACGCCCTTTGCTCTCAAATTGTTCACTACTCTCGGTGACCATTTTGGCGCCGCAAAGCGATTGAAACGTCCGTAAGGGGGACAAACATGGCACGTTGGACAAAAACCGCAGCGATTGCGCTTGCCGCCTCGAGCATGGCCGCCGCCGCTCCGGCATCGGCGACGATCTTCGAGTACACGATGAATGATGGGGACGTCCTCACCATCAACACCGCAAATGGCACTGGCAGCTGGATTGGTGACGATATCAAAACCCAATTCACAGGCGACTTCAGCAACTTCAAGGGCGGAGCGCATCCCAGCTTCAAGTTCACGCTGACAACGCTCACTGGCTCGCGTGAGATCAAGGGCGTGACCTTCGCGCCGACCAATCGCAACGGTAATCGCTTTCACCCCTACATGCTCAAGACGCAGAACAACAAAAAGGTGAATCTGTGGTCCTGGTGGGGCCATCCAGTGGTCGCAGGCGACTACATTCGTAAGATCGTTGGCTATCACGTGGTGCCGCCGACAGATGTGCCCGCTCCGGGTGTCCTAGGCCTGTTTGCGCTGGCGCTGATGGCGCTGGGCTTTGGCCGTCGGCGCCGCAACAAACCTGCTGCCGCTTAAGGCTTTCCCTTTTGTCTTAAGCCGCATTGGGCGCTCATCTCTTGGGGGGGTGGGCGCCCTTTGCTATGGTGCGCTCCTTACTTTCGTGAAAGGCGAGCGTGCAATTGGGCAAGGCTTAGGCCAGTTACAGGATCCCGCCAGTTGCCCGCAATCGCGCTCGCCGGGCCAAGCACAAAATCGCGCCCGCGCATCTCACGGTGAGGGATGACGAGGTCTGGGCTTGCCCACACGCCCCCGCTCCACAAGATGATATCAAGATCAAGCGCCCGCGCCCGCCAGCGCTGCCCGCGCCGCTGATTGCGGGTGCGGCCAAAAAGTTCCTCTATTGATTGCAAGCTGCGCAGAAGCTTGGGAGGGGAAAGCGCGCTTTCCACCACACACGCGCTGTTCGCATACCGACGCAGAGAGGGCCCGATGGGCGCGCTGTCGATGATGGCCCCGCATGCGAGCAGCTTTGCGCCATACGCATCCAGAGCCTCAAACGCAGCCCCCACCACGCGCCGAGGGTCTCCGATACCGGGCACGCGCGCATTCGAACCGACGGCAACGAGATAGAGGTCGCTCAAATGTCCTCGGCGATGCGGCCATACAGCTGGGGGCGGCGATCACGAAAGAAGCCCATGCCAGCGCGGTGCTTGGCTGCGCGCACCAGATCGAGCTGCGCGACCAGTACGCCTTCATCACCCGCGCCGAATTCTTCTACCAGATCACCCCATTCATCGCTGATGAAAGAGTGGCCGTAAAAGCTCTGCGCGGCTTCGGTTGGGCCTTCGGCTGGACCCTCGGTCCCGATCCGGTTTGCTGCTATCAATGGCATGCAATTGGAGACCACGTGCCCAATCATCGCCCGGCGCCACATGCGGCTGGTGTCGAGGTCAGCGTCATAGGGCTCAGAGCCGATCGCGGTGGGATAGAGCAGCATCTCAGCTCCTTTGAGCGCCATCACGCGCGCAGCTTCTGGATACCACTGGTCCCAGCAAATGCCGACGCCCACGCACACCGATGAGCCATTGTCGGCGGGCACGTCCCAGACCTTGAACCCGTCATTGCCGGGGCGGAAATAGAATTTCTCTTCATAGCCCGGCCCATCGGGAATGTGGCTTTTGCGATAGGTGCCCATGATCGCGCCGTCCGGGCCAATCATGGCGAGCGTGTTGTAATAATGGTGCCCGTCGCGCTCGAAAAAGCTGGTGGGGATTGTGACGGAAAGCTTTGCCGCGAGCGCCTGCATCGCGATAACGCTGGGATGCTGAGCTGTGGGGCGAGCGAGTGCGAACAGCGCCTCATCCTCCTCACGGCAGAAATAGGGCCCGGAAAACAGCTCAGGTGGCAGGATGAGCTTTGCGCCCCTGCCCGCGGCGTCTTCGATGAGGGCGCTGACAGCGGCGATATTGGCCGCTTCGTCGTCAGAACCAAGCGCAAGCTGGAGGGCGGCAACAGTGATCGTCGTCATGCGCCGCCCGCTAGCTTTATTCGGGCTTCTTGAACAGAAGCGTCATGCGATCGCTTTCGCCGATTTCGGCATACTTTTCGCGATCCTCGTCGCCTTTGGCGTAGCTGGGCGGGAGGGTCCACACACCGAATTCGTAATCGGCGGTGTCGTTGGGATTGGCGTTGATTTCGCTGGTGTCGACCAGCTCAAAGCCCTTGCCCTCAAAGAACGCAATCAGCTCCGCTTGCTTGAGGTAGCCGCGATTGCCATCCGTGTAGTCGTCCGGCGCGTCCGCCTTGGCGCGGTGCTGCACGACGCCGAGCATGCCGCCGGGCTTCAATGCGGCGAGCCAGCTTTCAGCCTCAGCGTCGGCAATGCCCCAGCGCTTTAAATTATGCATCATGCGGAAGACCAGCACGCGGTCGACCGTGCCGTTCACCTCATCCGGGATAGCGTTGCCGAAATAGAACGGGAGCTTCTCCGCCGGGATGCCGAGCTCTTCGGACTGCTTGGCCGAGAACGTTTCTCCACCCTGGCGGACGCGTTCCGCGAAATCCTCACCCAGAGCCGAGGCCGCTTCAGGCGCAAAGCCCGAGGCGATGTATTGGCCGCTCTCCAAAAGCAGCGGTGCGAGGATGCGGGTGTACCAGCCTCCGCCCGGCGCGTATTCGATGATGGTCTGATCGGGCTCGACCTCAAAAAATGCGAGCGTTTCGGCCGGGTTGCGATATTTGTCGCGCGCCTTGTCCTCGGCCCGCCGCTCATCATCCAGCGCTTCGATAAGCGGGCTGTTTTCAGCCGGGACTTCATTTGCGACCGCGTCATCCTGGGCGGTAGGCTCACAAGCGGTCAGCGCGAGCGCGCTCACGGCCACAATGACTGTGTTTCTCATCATCTCTCTCCCCTTGCTCAAAGCCCGGATCAGCTGGCCTTCTTGAACAGCAGCGTCATCCGGTTGCTTTCGCCAATGGCGAGATATTCGGCACGCTTGGGATCGCTTTCACCCGTGGTGAGCACTGGCGGGAGCGTCCAAACGCCGTTTGCCCAATTGGCCGGATCCTTGGGGTTGGCGTTGATGTCGCTCTCGGCTGCCAGTTCAAAGCCGTTGGCGGCGAAGATCGCGATCACATCTTCTTTGCGCAAATAGCCACGCTGGCGCGCGCCGTAATCGTCATAGCTCGCGCCTTCGGGAGCCATATGCTGAACAACGCCAACCATGCCATCATCCTTGAGCATCTTACGCGCAGCTTTCAGCACATCATCGGCGCTGTTACCCATGTTGAGGCCGTGCATCGAACGAAAGATCAGCACGCGATCAACGGTTCCAGCGACTTCTTCTGGCATTTCGTCGACTTCAAAGGCCATGACGTCGCTCGCCACCATTCCCATTGTGTCGGTGAGGCCCTGCACGAAGTTCTCGGTCCAGGCCTTGGCACGAGCCTCGCGCGCGCGGCTGGGATATTCGCGCCCGCCGCTGTCGCCGTTGAAAGCGATGTATTGGCCCTTTGGCGCGATGTAGGGCACCAGCACGCGGGTGTACCACCCACCGCCGGGCCCGTATTCAGCCACCGTCATGGTCGGCTCAACCCCAAAAAAGCCAAGCGTTTCGACCGGGCGGCGGTACTGGTCACGCTTGCCATCATCGCCGCGCTTGTCGCTGGCGAGAACCTCTTCAAGGCTGGGCGCGCCGCCCTCAGCGTGATGGTCAGCAAAGGCAGGGGCGACGAAAGCGGCGCTGGCGGCAAAAGCAGCAAGCGGGGCGAGCAGGAATGTGGTGCGCATTGGATAAACCTCTCTTAAGGGGATGGTCGTTCTGATGCTCCTTGTCCTGACAAAGGGACACGGCGATGACAAGTCTTCCGTGTCCTTACCTCTGGCGATTGCGCGCGCAGTCCCTATGTCCGGGGTCAAAGGAGATCAGCCATTATGGAACAGGCAATCATCGCAGGCGGGTGCTTCTGGTGCACCGAAGCTGTGTTCAAGGACGTCATTGGCGTGAGCGCAGTTGAAAGCGGTTATATTGGCGGCACGAGCGCCAACCCCACCTATCGCGAAGTGTGCTCGGGACGCACGGGTCATGCCGAGGGCATCCGGGTGACCTACGATCCCGACGTCATCAGCATTGCCAAGATTTATGACGTGTTCCTTGGCACTCATGACCCGACCCAATTGAACCGGCAAGGCAATGATGTGGGCACGCAATACCGCTCAGCCATCTTCCCGCTTTCCGCTGAGCAAGGCGCGGAGGCCGAGGCGGCTATCGGGCGCTGGAACGCCGAGAACGGCGCGGTGGCAGTGACCACGATAGAGGGGCTCAACGGCGATACCCAGACCAAAGCTTGGCACCCCGCCGAAGACTACCACCAGGAATATTGGGAAGGCGAAGGCCAGCGAAACCCCTATTGCCTCGCCACCATTCCGCCCAAGATCATGAAGCTTCGCAAGAGCTTTCAGAAGTACGTGAAAGAGGGCGTCTAAGGCGAGACTACAGCGCTCATCGCGTCGTGCGGTATTGTGATCGGCTCTGTGCGAGTGGCCATGGGAAAGCCCGTATGCTCCACTCGCACACAAAGCTCCCAATTCCCCGTCCTGAGGTCAAAGCGCCCGATTTCAGGCGTTCGCCCATTTTCCAGCTCACCGTAAATCTCGCCCTCGTTTGGAATGTAGACGAGATAGGATCTGTGCTCCGCATTGCGTTCACCAGTAGGCAGATAGAGGCGGGCATTATTATCGGTGAAAGGCCCAAAGGCGGGGAGCAACGCAGCCTCGTCGAATGGGCAAGCCGATGCTTGTGCGTAGAGCGCGTTTAATTCGGCTGAGTTCAAGTTCCGCTCAGTGCGAAATCGCAGGACGACATACCCGATATCCTCGCGTGAATGATTGATATGCTCGGGCAGTTGGGTTGTACTGTATGCGTCCAGAAACCGATGCTCGCCCAAATCTGGCCCGCAGGCGGCAAGAGCAAAAGCCATGGCAAGCGCCGGGTTTAACTGCCTCATGCCTTGCTCCAGCGCGCCACAAAAAAGCCATCAAGGCCGCCATCTTCGGGCAGTAGCCCCGGATGGGTGCGGACCCAGCCCTCGGGCGTTGGCGTTAGGCTTGCGGGCAATTCGTCGGCGCGAACGGGGAGCGGCGTCAGCGTGCCTTGTTCGTCGATCCACGCAGCCTGATCCTCGCCCTCTTCGAGCTCTAATGAGCACACCGCGTAGACCAGCGTTCCGCCGGGTTTGAGCCATTCGATTGCCTTGGCGATCAGCGCGCGCTGGAGTTCTGCCATCTCGGCGATGTCCTGTGTGCGGACCCGGTGTAGGACATCGGGATGACGGCGGCAGGTTCCCGTAGCGCTGCACGGCGCATCGATGAGGATCGCATCGAACTTATGCTTGGGCTCCCATTGGAGCGCATCGGCACGCACAGGCGAGGCCTTGAGCCCGGTGCGCTTCAAATTGGCCTTGAGCACATCGAGCCGACGCTTCGACATATCGAGCGCGGTCACCTGCCAGCCGCTAGCTGCCAGCGCCATCGTCTTGCCTCCGGGCGCCGCGCACAGGTCCAGCGCGTGGCCCGCACCTTCGCCGATCAGCGCAGCGGGCAGCATCGCCGCCAGATCCTGCACCCACCACGCGCCTTGAGCATAGCCTTCAAGCTTCTCGATCGGCGTGCCGCGCGCCACCCGCACATGCACAGGCGCGAGGCTTACCCCGCCTAGCTTTGCCTGCCACTGCGCGGTCTCACCAGCGTCCTTGATATGAAGGTCCACCTCAGGCGGTTCGACGAGGCCTGAGGCAATAGCGGCGGCGTGCTTATGGCCCCAACGCTCCACCACTCGGGCGGGCAAGGTGGGGGTTTCGGCCAAGCCCACTTCGCGCTTCATCAGGGTTGAGAAGACGCCGTGCGCAAGCCGCCTTGGCCCTCCGGAAAGCAGTGGCAGCCCGGTTGCGATCACCGCGTGCGGCGGCGTGCCAAGGCGCAATGCCTGCGCCAGCATCAGCCGCAAGACATTGCGCGGTTTAGCATCTTCGGGAAGCGGCTTTTTCGTAGCGCTGTCGATCAATGCATCGAAGTCCGTCAGCCAGCGCAGCGCTTCTCCCGCAATCGCGCGCGCCAGCGCCTGATCATTGGCATCGCGCACATCGCGCAACGCCGCGCCGCCCGCCCGCTCCAGCATCTCGCCCCGGCGCAGCACCGCGTCGAGCAATTTGAGCGCCGCGCGGCGCGCGTGAATTCCAGTGGGCTCAGCCATGCGTCACAGCGCCCTAACGGCCTCGGAACCGCAAGGCTAGCGCAGGCGTTTGAAAGGCATGACCAAAAAGAAATCCGAAGCTGCGAAAAACTTCAAGAAACCCGCGCATTGGACCAATGATCCAGTGCCCAAGCCCAAGGCGGTCGATCCTGAAAAAGACGAGCCGCGCGATCTCTCACCCACGCGCTATGGCGATTGGGAAAAAGACGGTATCGCCTGGGATTTTTAAGGAGTTTTTGTGGTGAGTTTTTGTGGTTACGCTCGCCCATCCGGGCGAGCATCCTCGGTGCTGTTCCCTCCGCCGTTTCTTCGGCTTCGGGGCACCTGCGGGCGGACGGTCGTTCTTGGGAAATCTTAGATTTCGTTGTTGCGCAAGAAACGGTTTGAGACAGCAAATCGCAAGGCCAAGGGCCGCCCCCTTCGTCTGGCTGTCAAGCCAGCCGCTCAGGATAAACTCCGCGGGTCCGCAGGGGAGAAGATTGGCCGGAGGACGTCTAGCGAGGGAGTCGAAGACGGGCGAAGCCCACCCAGCCCCGGATGCGGGTGCATGAGACAAAGACTCAAAACCTCCCATCACGCCCCAACCCTCGCCGAACCAACCCCGCCGCACTCAAGAAACTCTCGGAAATTCCCATTTTCCTACACGGCCCCGGCCCGCTAACACATCACGCGCAGACTGCTTGAGCTAGCATTAAGGGCGGGCTGGTCTAGCGCGATTTTTTGACGGAGAAGCACAAAGCCTTAGGGAGGTGCCTTTTCGACTTTTGGACTGTGTAACATGTGTCTCCAACAAGACAGGAGATCGCGCCAGTTGAGGCCGGGCGAGAGACCGATCAAATCCGCTTGAAGGTGACTTTCAGCCCGTCCTTGGGCTGTGGGATGGGCCATGCCTGCCAGTCAGGCTTGTAGTCCGCGCCGCCGCTGGTCGGTTCAATGCGATAGCGCTGGAGGAGCTGCGTCATCAGGACCTTGATCTGCATGTAGGCAAAGTGCAGCCCCAGGCACATATGCGCGCCGCCGCCGAAGGGCACCCAAGCGTATTTGTGGCGCGCTTTCACCTTGTCAGGCGTAAAGCGCATGGGGTCAAAGTTGTAGGGATCGTCCCAGTACTCATCGGAATGGTGCGTCCAGTGGATGTTGATCCCCACCATCTGGCCAGCCGGAATGCGATAGCCGCCAAACTCGAACTCACGCAGGGCGCGGCGCGGCATGGAGGGCACAGGCGGGATGAGGCGGAGCACTTCCTTGAAGATCATCTCGGTAAGCTCAAGCTTGGCAAGATCCTCATAGGCGAGCGGGCGCTGGGTTCCATTGCCGTCTGGACCGCAGGTGACCGCAAGGATCTCCTCGCGCATTGTCTCCTGCCATTCGGGCTTGGTCGCGAGGTGATAGATGAGCGAGGTCGCCGAGGAGGTGATCGTGTCATGCGCGGCCATCATGAGGAAGCTCATATGATCGACGACTTCGTCCACCGGAAGGAGCGAGCCGTCTTCGCGGGTGGCTGTGGCGAATTGGCTGAACATGTCCTGCCCGCCGCCTTCGGCGCGGCGACGGTTGGTTTCACGGGTGAGATAGTCGACCATGTAGGCCCGGCCATCGACACCCTTCTTCATCTTGGTGAAGGGCAACGGGCGGCGGATCGGAGCAACGCTCGCCTGGACCATCCCGACGAAGGCAGTGTTGATGCGGTCGGCTTCCGGGCCCCACGGGATGCCAAGGAAGCTGTCGGCCGCCAGATCAAGGGTCAGCTGCTTGATCGCGGGTTGGAAGGTTATCGCGCCTTCCCACTTGGCGGTCTCGCTGGCGATACCGGAATTGAGGGCGCCCATGTAATGCCGCATCGGCGCGGGCTTGAAGGCGATCGAAAGCGCACGGCGGTCGATCCGGTGGTGGTCAAAATCCTGCAGCATCAGGCCGCGCGGGAAGAGCTGATCAAGCACCGGGCCCCAGCCCTGCTCCGAGGAGAAGATCTTGTCCTTGTTGAATAACACCAGCTCATTCGCTTCTGCGCCAACAAGCTGCACGCCAAACCCGCCAAAAGCGCGGTTCTTGTAAACCTTGCCGTATGTCTCGATCATGCGGGATGCGAAGGCGTGGGGGTCCGCCAGCATCCTGAACGTGTTGCCGACCAGCGGCAGGCCAGCCTCGCCCGGAATATGGTCAATCGATGTGTCCGCCGGAATGCCATCGCTCCAATGTGCGAAGGGCGCGGACTTCAGCGGTGCGTCAGCCAGGGTTGCCATATTTGTCTCTGCTCTCTCCAAAGCGGCGAACCTTACGTCATTGGCCGCACCCTCTCAAGCAAGCCAAGGTCCGCACATACAACTGACACGGGTGTAAATAACGTTAAGCGTTAAATCCAGCCGGAAAGCTCGCGCCGGATCATCGTCTCCAGCATGGCAAGGCCGCTTTGACTGACATTGAGGCAGCTGAGCACGGCGTAGTCTTCGCCGCCCGCCTCGACGAACTCATCGCGCCCTTCAAGCGCAAGTTCCTCAAGAGTTTCAACGCAGTCCGCGGAAAAGCCGGGCGCGGCAACGACAAGCCGCTTGGTCCCGCGCTCACCCTCGGCGATCAGCGTGTCATCGGTGGCGGGCTCGAGCCACTTGGCCGGGCCAAAGCGCGACTGGAAGGTGGTTTCAAACCGAACCCCTTCAAATTCGGTTCGATCCTCAAGCCGCTCACGCAAAAGGCGCGCACTCTTGTGGCACTGGCAATGATAGGGATCGCCGCGCTCCAGAGTGCGCAGCGGCATGCCATGGAAGGAGTGCAGCATGACCTCTGGCTTGAAATCGAGATTGGCGACCTGCTGCGTCAGATCAGCCGCCAGCGCGTCGAGATAGGCGGCATCATCGTGATAGGGCGGCAGGAAGCGCAAGGCCGGTTGCCAGCGCATCTCACCCAGCACACGCGCCACTTCGTCGAACACGGTTGCCGTCGTTGCCGCGGAATATTGCGGGTAGAGCGGCGCCACGAGGATACGGTCACAGCCCTTGGCGGTCAGTTCCTGCAAGCGCTGCTCAATCGAGGGCGAGCCATAGCGCATGGCGTAATCGACCACGATCTCTTCGCCCACTTCAGCCGCAATCGCCTCAGCCTGGCTCGCGGTGATGTCAGCAAGCGGAGAACCGCGCTCGGTCCAGATCTTGGAGTAGGCCTTACTGCTTTTCTGAGGGCGCGTGTTGAGGATGATGCCCCGCAAGATAGGCTGCCAAGCAATCGAGGGCAGCTCAATCACCCGCTTGTCCGACAGAAATTGCTTGAGATACCGCTTTACCGAGGCAGGATCAGGCCCATCGGGCGTGCCCAGATTGACAAGAAGCACGCCGACAGTCCCGCTTTTCACAGGCGGGTGATCGTTAGGCAGGTGTTGCGGTTGCCAGGTCATTGCACACTCAACGCGCTAGAGCGCGTCTGTTTCCAGACGGGTGCAACAATCAGAACCGGTCAACACGAACCGCAGGGAGAGGCGCAGGGAGAGGCGCAGGGAGAGGCGCAGGGAGAGGCGCAGGGTCCGTATCATAACCCGTCAGAAAGTAGGGGCAGACGCCGCAGGCGCAAGCCTGTTGCCGAAAACAACGCGTTAGCCACGGCTGGAGGAGCCACCGCCACACCCAATTCGCCCGGATCGGCGGGGGCGGCATCGCTTAGGATGAGCGCAATCTCGATCTCAGGGCAGTCGCTCAGCGTCGGAAGGCCCAGATCCTGGTAGTCGAGACTGACAGGCAGGCCCGCGCGCCAACGCGGCGCAGCACCAAGCGCGGTGCCGAGGCCGAAGATAAGGCCGCCTTCGATCTGCTGGCGGGCAATGTCGCGATTGATTACTCGGCCAATATCGACCGCGACCGACAGCTTGACGACGCGAAGGCCATCATCATCGCGCCGCACCGTTGCAACGCAGGCAATGCGTCCGCCGGTTGCAGCATTGCCGATCCGGTGGCACGCGAGGCCCTGCCCGCTCTGATCCGCCCCGCCATTCCACTCGGCGAGCTGCGCCGCGCGCTGGAGGCAGGCGGCCATGCGGATGTCATCGCCGAGCATGGAGATGCGGTAGGACAGCGGCTCACGCCCTTTGGCTAGGGCGATCTCATCGAGGAAGCTCTCCATCGCAAAGGCGGTGTAGCTGTGCGCGTTGCCCCGCACCCGGCCGGTGGGGAGGCCCAATTCGACTGGCACATGATCAACCACAAGGCTGGGCAGCTTGTAAGGCGGCACCGCGCCCTCGCAAACAAGTGTGTCCTTGCGGCCCGAGCTATTGCGGATCGCGGCCCAGCTTGTGGAATCGCGAAACAGGCGCTCCCCCAATTCGAGAGCGGTGGGCGGGCAGGCAATGCGCACGCGCAGAGCATCGATCACACCGGGCACCCCGCCATTCGGTTTTGCCAGCTGCGCGCCCATGAGCATGTAGGCTGGCGGACGCGGGCGGCTGCGAATGAGCTCCTCGCGCCTCGGCAAAGTGAGCTGCACGGGGCGGCCCACTTCGCGAGCGATCAGCGCAATCTCGATCGCGTGGTCATGCTCCAGCCGCGCATCAAAGCTTCCCCCGGCGGGCATGGGATAGAGCACCACATCCTCTACCGCCATGCCCAGCACTTTGGCCGCCGCAATCCGCGCCTGCTCGGGTGCTTGCGTTGCCATCCAAAGCTCAAGCCGGCCACCTTGGAGCCGCGCGGCAGCGCAAGCGGTTTCAAGCGGCGCGGCGAGAGCGGGCTCCACCTCATAGCGCCGGGCAAAGTCGACGCGCGCCATACCCTTTGCGCCAGAGCCGACCTCGGCAATGCGATAGGATTCGCCGCCCAGCAGAAACGTATTGAGGCGCCCTGCAATGTCAGCGCTGTCGACCGGATAGGCCACTTTGAACTGCGGTTGCATCGCGGTGAGAGCTTCATGCGCAGCCCACCAGTTTGTAGCCGCAACCGCCAGCCAGCGTTTCGATTGGACGATGCGCTCAATGCCCTTGATGCCCTTGGCCCCGTCCACATTGAAGCCTGTGAGCTCAGCGCCGTCACTAGGGCCGTGACGGATGGCAGCGAAGACCATGCCGGGCAATCGCACGTCGCCTGCAAACTGATAGCTGCCATCAACCTTGGAGGGCAGATCAATCCGCGGAAATTCGCTAGCCTCGCGCGCGCTGCCCGAGGCGATATCGGAGAAGATCGCTTCAGCGGGCGCATCGGGACGCAGCGGTGGGGGATCGGGCGGCGTGCGTGTGGCGGCTCCAGCAACTAGCTCGCCAAAGCGCGCGCGCTGAGCGCCGAGCCTGACGAAACCGCCTCCAACCTCGCACGCTTCCCACGCGCCGCCCCAACGCTCGGCCGCCTCCATCGCCAGCATGGCGCGCGCAGCGGCAGCAGCGTTGCGGCACGGCTCCTCATACGCGGCAAGCGATGTGCCATCGGCTGTGGCGGTGAAGCGGTGCGTCGAGGCCAGCGAATGCGCGATTGAGGCGTCAATATCCTCGGAAATGCCGGTCGCCATCGGGTCCCACAAATGCGCCCAGCGTTCAGCCAGAGCGCTGTTGCCGTAAAGGCCCGAAATCGCCGCAGGCTCCACTGCGATCTGCCGCCAGTCGGCGCCAAGCTCTTGAGCGATGATCTGCGGCAAAAGCGTCGTGATCCCCTGTCCCATCTCAAGCTGGGGGACAGCAACGGTGACAACCCCATCCTCGCTGATCTTGAGCCACGCGCCGAAAACATGCTCTCCCTTAGCGGGCGTCAGCGGGTTGGGAAAGCTGCGCGGTATGAGCCACCAGGCGACCATCAATCCGCCACCGACGGCAGCCCCAGCCGCTAGGCCACGCCGCGAGACCTGCATCGTCTAGAGAGCTCCGGTATCGAGCCAGCGCGCCAGCCGCTCGGCAATGGCGCGGAAGGGCTCGCCCAGAGGGCCCTCTTGCGCTGCGGGCGGCTCGCCCTTGTCGCCCGCCAAACGCGTCTCGATGGTCAGCGGAATGCGCCCTAAAAACGGTATCTCAAGCGCCTTAGCGAATTTCTCGACACCGCCCTGGCCAAACGGATCGCTGATCTCTCCGCAATGCGGGCATTCATACCCGGCCATGTTTTCGATGAGGCCGATGATCGGCACCTCGCCCTGCTCGAACAATTGCCCGGCGCGCGCCGCATCGAGGAGCGCCAGGTCCTGCGGTGTTGAGACCAGCACCGCGCCATCGGGCTTGCTGTCAGCCATCATCGAGAGCTGCACGTCGCCCGTGCCGGGGGGAAGGTCGATCAGCAGCAGATCGGTGTCATCCCACTTGGCATCCACCAGTTGGCCCAGCGCCTTGCCGGCCATCGGCCCGCGCCACGCCAGCGCTTTGCCGGGCGCAACGACATGGCCCATTGAGAGCACTTTGACGCCATGCGGACTGTCTAGCGCAACCAGCTTGTCGCCTTGGGTGAGCGGACGCTGTCTCTCGGTGGCGAGCAGTTTGGGCTGCGAAGGTCCGTAAATGTCGCCGTCGATCACGCCAACCTTGCGACCCATAGCAGCCAGCGCCACCGCGAGATTGGTGGTCAGCGTCGATTTGCCGACGCCGCCTTTGCCCGATCCCACCGCGATGATACGCCGCCTGCGCCGATCCGCGGTCAGCGCGATATGCACCTCAGCCACGCCTTCAATCCGGGTGACCGCCAGTTTCATCGCCGCTTCAAGTTCGACCCGCGCGCCCTCGGACAAATCGCCAGCCTCCGCGACAAGGATTGCTCGCCCATCCTTGAGCCGCGCCGAGCGCAGACGGTGCGCCATGTCAGGCCCGAGGCACCCGCGAATAAACGCCTCCGCTTCAGCGGGAGACATAGCTGGCCCAGAGGCCGGTCCGGCGCCTGATCCCGATGGGGTTTGATCCGCGTCGCTCATCACGTTTTAAGTCCTAACACCAATTGCGCGCGCTCTTGCCAGCAAATTTCGCTTCACCACCCCTGTTTTTCCCATATTTGCATTCCTATAAGAGGATTATGAATATGTTCGACGGACTCAAATCGCGGTTTGGTGGATTCGCCATGGCCGGAAAGAAAAACCCCTGGGGCAGCGGAGGCGACAGCAGCGAAAGCGGCGGCGGCGATGATGCTCCTAAGGGAGACAAGAATGATGGCCCGCGCAACCCATGGCTTCCTGGCAGTGGCTCAGGCGGTGGGGGCAATGGCCGGCGCCCCTCTAATATTGAGGATATCTTCAGGAACCGCGGCCCGGAAGGCCCGCGGCGCGGCGGTGGCCCCGGCGGCCCCAATCTGCGGCTGCCCGAGCTTCCCGGCGGACGCAGTTGGGCACCGGTCCTGATCGTTGGCGCGCTGATCTTGTGGGAAGTAGCCACAGGCATTCACATCGTTGAGCCGCGCGAAAACGGGATCGTAAAGACGCTTGGCAGCTACACCGAAACGCTGCCCTCGGGCTTTCACATTCGCCTCCCTTACCCGCTCCAGACCGTCGATATCGAAGATGTTGAGGGTGTGCGAGCTGTCAACATTCCCGGCGGGGCCAGCGAAAAGCTGATCCTTACAGGCGACCAGAACCTGGTCGATCTCAGCTACATCGTGCGTTGGCGGATCAAGGACCTGCCGAATTTCAAATTCCAGCTCGCTGAGCCCGAGGAGACCGTCAACGAGGTCGCTGAAGCTGCGATGCGCGCCTCGGTGGCTGAAAAGACCCTCGATGAAACCTTCACCGGTCAGGGCCGAGCCGAAATCCAGCAGTCGGTGCGTGACCGGATGCAGGAGACGCTTGATGGCTACCAAGCGGGGATTCAGGTCGTTGGTGTCGAAATCGCTAAGGCAGACCCGCCGGGCGCAGTCGTCGAAGCCTTCCGCGATGTGTCGGTGGCCGAGCAGAATGCGGACCGCGCGCGCAACCAGGCGCAGGGCTACGCGCAGCAGACGATCGCTCAGGCCGAAGGTGAAGCCGAAGCGTTCGACAAGGTCTATGAGCAATACCGCCTCGCGCCCGGCGTAACCCGGCAGCGTCTCTATTACGAGACCATGGAGCGCGTTCTGGCGCAGACCGACAAGACCGTTGTCGAAGCCGATGGCGTGACGTCATACCTCCCGCTTCCCGAAGTGCGGCGTCGTTCGACACCGCCACCACCCGCGCCCAGCGCTCAGACGGGAGGACAGTGATCATGGAAAGTATCTGGATGAAATATCGCGTCGCTCTCATCGCTGTGGGTGTGCTTGCCGTGGGCTTCCTGATGAGCGTCTATGTCGTGAACGAAGAAGAGCAGGTCGTCATCATTCGCACAGGTGAGCCGGTTAAGACAGTGCATGCAGCAAGCGATGGGCTTACGGCTGGTTTGAACTTTCGCATCCCTATCATCGAGTCGGTGCGCCGCATCGAAAAGCGCGTTCTCGATCTTGAGATGACCGATGAGGAAGTGCTTTCAAACGATCAGCAGCGTCTTCTGGTCAACGCCTATGCACGCTTTCGCATCCTTGACCCAGTTCGCATGATTGAACGCGCAGGCACGACAGATGGCGTGCGTATTGCGCTTGAGCCGATCCTCAACTCCGCGCTGCGTCAGGAACTGGGCCGCCGCACCTTCGCCAATATGTTGACCGCTGAGCGGGGCACGGCGCTCAACAATGTGCGCGTCAACCTCGACCGCGAAGCGCGGCAATATGGCGCGGAAGTGATCGATGTGCAGATCAAGCGCACGGACCTTCCCGAGGGTGCGCCCCTTAAATCGGCCTTCCAGCGTATGGAATCGGACCGCGAGCGCGAAGCGCGCACCATCCGTGCACAGGGCACACGCGATGCGCGCATCATCCGTGCGGAGGCCGATGCTGAGGCGGCGCGCATTTATGCGGAAAGCTTTGGCAAGGATGAAGGGTTCTACGACTTCTACCGCGCCATGCAGAGCTATGATCAAAGCTTTAGCAAAGGCGATGGCCGCGGAGACAGTTCGATCATTTTGTCAACGGACAATGAGTATTTTCGCCAGTTCCAAGGTCAGCCCTGATCCGGGCTTTAGCGCAACGCCTTGGTCTTATTGACCGACGAACCGCTGACATGGACCGGCGAGAGGCGGGCCAAGGGCGAGAATGTTCAATCAGCGTTCACGGCGTCTTGGCGACATGTGGACACGTAGCTGAAACAGATTTGCGGCGCCGATGATAGCGCTGCGCTCGCCTTGAAAGGTGAGCACAGACGAGAAGGAACGAGAGGACGTGAACAACGTGCGGTATGTATATGGACTGACGAGCGCGCTCCTGGTTGGGGGTGCGGCCGTGTCGCTAATGAGCGGACAGCCGGTTGGCGCCCAGGTCGCTCAGAACGAAACCGAAGCGATGCAGCAAATCGTGCCGCGTGCAGGCGCTCCTGTCAGCTTTGCTGACCTGACCGAGCAATTGCAGCCCGCAGTTGTCAACATCGCCACACGCCAGCGGGTCCAGATTACCAATCGCAACCCGTTTGCTGGCACACCCTTTGCCGACCTATTCAACCGGCGTCGCGGCGGCGGCAACTCTCAGCCCCAGACACGCGAGGCGCAATCGCTGGGTTCGGGCTTTATCATCTCGGCCGATGGTTTCGTGGTGACCAACAACCACGTCGTCTCACCCAACCAGCGCGCGACAGTGGAAGAGATCACTGTCACCATGCCAGACGGCACGGAATACGAAGCCGAATTGGTTGGGGCGGACGCGGCCTCGGACCTTGCGGTGCTCAAGATTAGGTCGGACGCGACCTTCCCCTTCGTGAAGTTTGGCGATTCCAGCCAGGCGCGCCCCGGCGATTGGGTGGTCGCAATCGGCAACCCGTTTGGTCTCAAGGGTACGGTGACGAGCGGGATCATCTCGGCCGTCTATCGCAACACCGGACAGGGCGGCGCGTATGACCGCTTCATTCAGACAGATGCGAGCATCAACCGCGGCAATTCGGGCGGTCCGCTATTCGACATGCGCGGCAATGTTATCGGCATCAACAATGCGATCTTCTCACCTTCAGGCGGGAGCGTGGGGATTGGCTTTGCAATTCCTGCTGAGATCGCCGCTCCGATTGTGGACCAGCTTAAGGAAGGCCAGGAAATCGAGCGCGGTTTCCTCGGTGTCAGCCTTGGACCGATCACAGACGATATGGCGGACTCGTTGGGCCTACCGGCCAACCGCGGCGAAATCGTCCAGTCGGTGCAAGATGACAGCGCAGCCGCTGACGCGGGGCTGCAAGCTGGCGACATTATCACTGCCATCAACGGCCAGGACGTGACGTCAGAGCAGACAGTGATCTTCCTGATCGCCAATCTCCAGCCCGGTGAGACAGTTCCGATCGAGGTTCTGCGCAATGGCGATACCATCACCGTCGATGCAACGCTGGGCAAGCGGCCGAGCGAAGAGGAGCTACGCGAGCAACAGCAGACCTTTGACCCCGATTCCGATGAACCCATGGACCCAGATGAGATGGACGATGTGGTGGCTGAAAAGCTCGGCCTGCAAGTCATCGCCCTGACGCCCGAGATCGCCCGCCGCCTGGGTGCGGATGAGGACACGGTCGGTCTTGTAGTGGGCGCGGTCGACCCGAACTCGGATGCAGGCCGCAAGGGTCTGCGTCGCGGGGACATAATCCTCTCGGCCAATTACGAAGAAGTGGCGAGCGTCGATGCGCTGCGCGCTCAGATAGAGACTGCAGAAACCGAAGGCCGCGAGGCCCTGTTCCTGCGGGTCCAGCGTCGCGGCACGCCGCCGCGCTTCATCGCGGTTCGTCTGCGCTGATCGTACCTAATTTCGTGTAGGGGCACACAAACGGGCGCCGTGAGCTTAGTGCTCCGGCGCCTCTCTTGTTGGCCCTGGGACCGAGCACTGACGCTAAGGACCGCCGAAAACATCCTCAAAGCGTGGCGGCGGCTCCCCCTCAGTTGGGATACCTTCACCCGGATCCGGAGTTAGCGGCGGGGTTGGATCGGTTGGCGGCAGGTTCTGGCCCGTCGCCTCTTCGAGGAAATCCCTGCTTGCCGCAGGGGGTGCCTCGGGGATCTCTGGCGGCAGAAAATCGGGCGAGAGCGGATCGGGCGGCAGGCCGAGAGCCGGATCGCGCCCTTCCTCAAGGTCAAGACGTCCCGGTTCGACAAGGTTCCCCTGCTCATCAATGTAATAATACTCATCAGGGTCACCGAAAAGATATTCTTCATCCGGCTCTAACTGCCATTCAGGCAGGTTCAATTCGATATCGAAGGGAATGTCCGCGCGGTCCTTCACCGCAAAGCGCATATAGGCGGCAAAGGCGCGCGCAGGCGATCTGCCGCCCTGAAGGCCCGGCACGCGCTTGGCGTCATCACGCCCCATCCACACGCCCGTTGTGATCCCTGAGGAAAAGCCGACAAAGTACCCATCCTTGTTCGAGCTGGTCGTTCCCGTCTTGCCAGCGACATGGCGTCCTTCAATGCGCGCAGCCCGGCCGGTTCCCGTTTGCACAGCGGATTGAAGGAGGTCGGTTATGCCAGCGGCGACATATTCCGGCACAAGCGTACGCTCAGGCGGTTTCTTGTGCTCATAGAGGAGTTCGCCATCGGCGGCGGCGACCTTGGTGATGCCATAGGGCTCCACAAAGCGCCCACGTGCAGAGATACTGGAAAAGGCGCGCGTCATCTCAATCAGGCGCACTTCCGAGGACCCAAGCACCATCGAAGGGAAGGTCGAGACGCGCGATGATATGCCAAACCGGCGGGCCATTGAGGCCACTGTCCCAAAGCCCACTTCATTGCCCAACTGCGCTGCCACCGTGTTGATCGAAAAGGAAAACGCGGTGCGCAAATTCGTCTCACCGATATTGCGTCCGTTGGCATTACTGGGCCTCCACCCGTCAAACTGCACCGGCACGTCCTTGACCACACTTTCGGGATTGTATCCCGCCTCAAGCGCGGCGAGATACACGAACAGCTTGAAGGATGAGCCGGGCTGGCGCATCGCATCGGTGGCGCGGTTGAAATTGGTTTCGACATAGTCCGTGCCGCCCACCAGAGCGAGAACCGCCCCGTCGCTGTCGAGACTGACCAGAGCGCCTTGCGCGCCTTCGGGCGCGTTGCTTTTGACCGCTGCTGTGGCCGCGCGCTGCATGCCAACATCCAGCGTCGTCCACACCTCGATCGGCGCGTAGGTTTCGGGCAGCAGCACATCGAGTTGAGGCAGAGCCCAGTCGGTAAAGTAGCGCACTGAATTCTGCCCGGCCTGCTGCTTGAGCTTGACCGCGTCGACATCGACGCTTGCCTCACTGGCGGTGATGTATTCCTGCTCGCGCATCAAGCGCAGCACGACTTTGGCCCGGTCAACCGCGGCTTGGACATCGGCGGTGGGGGAATAGCGGCTCGGCGCTTTGACCAGTCCGGCGATGATGGCGGATTCGGCAACGCTTAGCTCCTTGGCCGGGTGGCTGAAGAATTTGCGGCTCGCGCTGTCGATCCCATAGGCGCCGCCGCCGAAATAGACCTTGTTGAGATATAGCTCGAGGATCTGCTCCTTCGAGAATTTCCACTCCAACGCAATCGCCAGCACCGCTTCGCGCGCCTTCCTATCAAACGTGCGGTTGGTGTTGAGGAAGACATTGCGCGCCAATTGTTGGGTGATGGTGGAGGTTCCGCCCACCCGCTCACGCGCACCCGTCATTCCCTCAATCATGGCGCCGGTCAGACGGATAGGATCAACGCCGTAGTGATCGTTGAAGCGTTTATCCTCAACCGCGATCATGGCGTTCTTCATGTTATCGGGAATGTCCTCATAGGACAGCCACTCGCCAAAGCTGGGGCCCAGCTCGACAATCTCCGAGCCATCGCGCGCGCGCACCAGAATGGTCTGTGCGTTCTGAGCGGTGCGCAATTGATAGAAGCTGGGGATCTCGCGCGCGGCAAACCCAACGGCAAAGGTCAGGAACACAGCACCCAGGAAAGCGAGGGCGACACCGGTTAGCGCAAGACGTTTGAACCACTTCCACAAAAACGAAGGCCGCTTGTCGCCGCTCGCTTTTGAGGTCATCCTGGGCGCTGCCTCACGCGCGCGCGCGCTCGCCGCCCGGCGGCTGCCGCGCTTGCCCTTGTTTGTAAGCTGTTTGCCGCGCTTGTTCATTCGGCGTCGATTGCCTGCTCACTCATGCCCATGACCAAGCCTTTGCATAGGCAAGTTGTAACGCTGAGTGAACACGCTGCTGAGACATGCCCCCGGTTGCGTGCGGGGCGTGCGACGTGCTGAGCGTGAAGCGCGTTTCAGTCCTCATCCTCAGGCAAAAAGGTGAGCGCTGCCGAATTGATGCAATAGCGCAGTCCACCTTCCTCAAGTGGACCATCGGGAAAGACGTGGCCGAGATGGCCACCGCAATTTTCGCACAGAACCTCGGTGCGGATTATGCCGAATGATATATCGCGGCGCTCCTCGATCGTGCCGTCTTCGGCGGGCATGGTAAAAGCGGGCCAGCCGCAGCCCGAATTGTACTTGGCCGCGCTGATGAAGAGCCGTGTACCGCAGGCAGCGCACATATATTCGCCCTGTTCGTAGAACTTGTCATACTTGCCGGTGAAGGCCCGCTCGGTCCCGGCCTCGCGCAGGATGTGGAACTGTTCGGCGGAAAGGCGCGCGCGCCACTCATCCTCGGTCAAGGTCCTGGGATCATCGGTCATTGTGGCAGCCTCTCTCTTTGTGCGACCTACATAGGCCCGGCGCGCGCACTTTTCATCCATCAACCTGGCTGTAATGCGCCGGCGGTCGGATCGCGTCCATGCGCTCTGTCAGCAGGGGCTGGAAGCTCGGGCGGCTCTTGAAGACAGCATACCAGCCACGCGTCTGTTCGTGTCCAGTCCAGTCGATCCCGCCAAGATAATCCGCGACCGAGATCTGCGCCGCCGCCGCTAGGTCCGCCATGCTCATCGTCGATCCGGCAAGCCACGGCCGATTGTCGATCAGCCAGTCCATGTAATCAAGGTGCCCGTGCGCCATACGCATCGCATCGGATAGTGCCGTGCTGTCGGGGGGCTGCTTCAGGATCAGGCGCTTCTTCATGCGCTCATTGAGCAAGGGCTCTGTGACATCGTAAAAGAAGTTCTCATCGAACAGCGCGGTCAGCCGGCGCACTTCCGCACGCGCCGTTGCAGTCCCGCTAATCATAGGCAAACGGTCGACCGTTTCCTCAATATATTCGCCAATCGCGCGGCTGTCGGCGATGACAATATTGCGCTCCTCATCCACCAGCACCGGCGTTCTGCCCGCGGGATTGAGGGTGTAGAACCTATCCGATGCGTTCCACGGATCCTCCCGCACCGGCTGATAAGCGATGTTCTTTTCACCCAGCAGCAAGCGAATTTTGCGGCTGAAGGGGCACAGCGGGAATTGGTAAAGAGACCACATAGTGGCGAGAAGCTTTAACGAGAGAAAGTGCCCCGCACTAGCGTCAGCCAACCGCTTTTGAGACCTCGCGTCACAGCCCTGAGGCCTGCAGCATTAACAGGCAGGCAGGCATCACGGCGTCGAGCTCTTGGTTCTTTCTCAACGCCTCAGCCTCCGCGCGCACCGCCTGTTCGATCACTGCCCGGTCAAGCGCGCGCTCATCCATGATCTTGGCGAGCGACTGGACAAAGAATTCCCGGCCGCGTTCCTGGAGGTCAGCCACGTCATCGCTGCCGCCCGTGCCCGGTGATCGCGCGCCTGCCAGAGCAAACGCCGCCGAACAGCGCAAAGCCGCTCGATCTTCTTCTCTCAGCGCTTGGGGCGCCTTGAGCGTCTGCAGCGCTGACGCCGGTTCATCAGGCGCGTTATCCGTGCTTTGTGCCATCATCAGCAGAGCGGGCAAAAAGAGGCTTTCGATCATCACAAAGGCGCTATACGACCCTTTCTGAACGCTTGGCTACAAGGGCCCGGCGGCTAAGAGAGGAGAAACCCCCATGCTCAATCACGTGATGCTCGGGACCAACGATATCGAGAAATCCAAAGCCTTCTACAACGCGGTCCTGGGTGTTCTGGGCGCGGGCGAGCCGATGGTACATGTCAATGACACCGGGCAGACCCGCTTGTTCTATATCCACGATGGCAGCACGTTCTCGATCAGCGAGCCGATCAACGGCGAACCCGCTACCTGCGCAAACGGCTTCACGATTGGCTTCAAATGCGATTCGCCCGAACAGCTTCAGGAGTTGCACGATGTCGCGGTAGCCAATGGTGGCACTTCGTCAGAAGACCCTCCGGGCCTTCGCGAAGGAAGCATGGGGCCGATGTATCTGTGCTATTTCACTGACCCCGACGGCCACAAGATCTGCGGTCTGCACCGTCCGGGTTGAGCCCTAACGGCTGAGCTCGAACATAGCGTATTCGGCGCGCCAGTTGGCCACCAACCGGCTGATTGGTGCGTCGTCCGCGAAATACCAAGCGCGCTCGATGCGGGCGCGCTTGTTTTTGGCCAACGTCAGAAAGTCTTCCACCGTCACATGGTGGATGTTGCGCGTTTCGTACCAGCTTACAGGCAGAGCGCGTGTCACCGGCATACGCCCTCCAAAAAAGAGCGCGGTGCGGGTGCGCCAATGGGCGAAGTTCGGAAAGCTGATGATCGCGCGTTTACCCACTCTCAGCATCTCGTCGAGCATTTGATCGGGTCGATCGGCGGTTTGCAGCGTCTGGCTGAGGATTGTGTAGTCGAACGCCTTGTCTGGGTAGTTTGCAAGGTCACGGTCGGCGTTGCTCTGCACAACCGACAGGCCGCGCGCCACGCATTTCTCCACGAGTTCAGGCGCAATCTCGATCCCGCGCGCCTCGCACATCTTGTGCATTTCGAGCGCTTCCATCAGGTCCCCATTGCCGCAGCCCACGTCGAGCACGCGCGAACGCGATTTCACCACCTGCGCGATCGCGGCCAAATCCGCGCGAAGACCAAAGGTGGTGGGAGGGGTCATGAAGAGGCCTCCCCCAAGGAGCCGACTGCGATAGCGACTGGTACCATTAGCCATTGAGGAAGCCTTCCACCACCCGGTCCAGCTGGTCATGAGGGAGCAGAAAGCTGTCATGCCCGGCATTGGCGCTCAGCTCGACAAAGCTGACCTTCGCGCTGGTTGCGTTCAAGGCATGCACCACATGGCGGCTCTCGGCGGTGGGGTAGAGCCAGTCTGTGTCGAAGCTGACGAGGCAAAACCGCGCGCTCGTCCCGGCAAAGGCGTCGGCAAGCTTGCCGCCCTGCTCTTCAGCGATATCGAAATAGTCCATCGCGCGGGTGATGTAGAGATAGCTGTTGGCATCAAAGCGCTGAGTGAACCCGCTGCCCTGGTAGCGCAGATAACTCTCGACCTGGAAATCAGCGTCAAAGCCAAAGCTTTTCGAGTCGCGATCCTGCAGGCGGCGGCCGAACTTCTCGGTCAGTCCCTCTTCAGACAGGTAGGTGATGTGCGCCGCCATGCGTGCAACGGCGAGGCCAGCTTCCGGGCCGTTGCCATCATCGCCGTAATAGTCGCCATCCGCCCAGGCAGGGTCAGCCATGATCGCTTGACGTCCCACCTCATGAAAGGCGATGTTTTGCGCCGAGTGGCGCGCGGTTGAGGCAATGACGAGCACACGGCGCGCGCGATCCGGCCAGTTGGCTGCAAGGCTGAGCGCCTGCATCCCGCCCATCGATCCACCGACGACCCCGTGCAATTGCTCGATACCAAGCCCGTCCAGCAAGGCGACTAGCCCGCGCACCATGTCGCGAATGGTGATGACGGGAAAGCGCATGCCATAGGGCTTACCATCGGGCGCGATGCTCTTGGGGCCGGTGGAACCCATGCAGCTGCCGATCACATTGGCGCACAGCACGCAGTAGCGATCCGTATTGATCGGTTTACGGGGGCCGACCATGCGATCCCACCAGCCCGGCTTGCCGGTAATCGGATGCGCGCTTGCGACATATTGATCGCCTGTCAGCGCGTGGCAAATAAGGATGGCGTTCGATTTGTCAGCCGAAAGTTCGCCATACATCTCATATGCGATTTCAGCGTCGGCAAGGCTCTGCCCGCTGTCGAGCGGGAGTGCTGCGGGGATCACAAAGGTGTTCGAGGCAAGCTTGCGGGCCATGGCATCGCCTAAAGAGCAAAAACGCGCGCGCGACAAGTTCATCCATATGGCTTGTCGCCAAGGCGTTTTTTGTCCAAGCGCATCCACGCCATGACCCAACCTGTCGCAAAACCCTGGATTGACGAGATCCACGCTTACACACCGGGCAAGTCAAGCGCTGCGGATGGCCGCGCGCTGATCAAGCTTTCGGCCAATGAAAACCCGCTTGGCACAAGCCCGGCGGCGATGGCCGTTTTGGCTCAGCCGCGCGCTGAGGCGGCGCTTTACGCTGACCCTGAATGCGCCGCGCTGCGCGAAGCCCTGGGCGCGCTCCACGGGCTTGAGGCGGATCGGATCGTTTGCGGCACAGGATCGGGCGAGCTGCTCCACTGTGCGGTTCAGGCCTTTGCGAGTGTCGACGATGAAGTGCTGTTTTCGCGCTATTCCTTTTCGCTCTACCCGCTGATTGCGCACAAGGTGGGAGCAACGCCGATAATGGCGGCGGACGCCGACTATACCGCCGATGTCGATGCGCTGCTCGCCGCGGTGACGCCCAAGACGCGCGTGGTCCTGTTCGACAACCCCAACAACCCCACCGCAACCTGGATCGACCCCGAGGGCGTTCGCCGCCTTCACGCCGGGCTGCGCAAGGACATCCTGCTCGTTCTCGATGAGGCCTATGCCGAGTATCTGCCGCAAGAGGTGCAGTCGGTAGGCTTTGATCTGGTGCGCGAGCATCCCAATGTCCTAGTCACGCGGACCTTTTCCAAGGCCTATGGGCTGGCGGCGGAACGTATTGGCTGGGCCTATGGTGCGCCCCCGCTCATCGACTATCTCAACCGCTTACGGGGCGCATTCAATGTCAGCGCCAGTGGCCAGATGGCCGCGCTGGCGGCGGTGGGCGATCAGGCGTTCGTCGAACGCTCGGCCCAGCACAACCGCGAGGTGCGCGCGCGGTTCGTGGCGCAGATCGAAGCGCTCGGAAACAGCGGCCTGCGCGCGCTCTCCAGCGAAGCGAATTTCGTCCTTGTTGAGTTTGGCGGGGCGCTGAGCGCCAAGACCGCTCTCGATGCGCTTGCAGAAGACGGATACGCAGTGCGGCATCTGCCGGGCCAGGGCCTGCCCAAACATCTGCGCATCACCATCGGTAAGCAAGCGGATATGGACGCGGTTGCCCTAACGCTGGCGCGCCTTGCCGGGGATGCATCATGACGATCGAACGGGTTGCCATTTTCGGCCTTGGCCTGCTGGGCGGTTCGATCGGCCTCGCCATTGCTGATCGCGCGGACAACATTGTCACCACCGGCTATGACCGCGACCCATCCGTGCGCGATGCGGCCCGCTCGCGCGGCCTTGTTGACGCGGTATGCAATAGCGCTGCCGAAGCGGTGGCAACGGCAGACCTCGTCATCCTGTGCGTGCCCGTGGGCGCGATGGAAGAGGCCGCGCGCACGCTCGCCCCGCACCTGCCCGCTGACGCAATCATCACCGATGTCGGTTCGTCCAAAGCAAGCGTGCTAGCAGCGCTGCAAGCTGCATTGCCCGACCACACCATAATCCCCGCGCACCCTGTCGCCGGGACCGAGCAGAGCGGGCCGGAGGCTGGCTTTGCGACCTTGTTCTCAGGCCGTTGGTGCATCCTCACCCCGCCAACAGATGCGAAACAGCAAGCGATTGAGGCGCTGTCCGAATTTTGGGGCAAGCTCGGCGCGCGGGTTGAGCTGATGGACCCAGATCACCACGATCTGGTGCTGGCGGTGACGAGCCATATCCCGCACCTCATCGCTTTCACCATTGTGGGCACTGCGAGCGATCTGGAGCAGGTTACCCGTTCCGAAGTCATCAAATATTCCGCCGGCGGCTTTCGTGACTTCACCCGCATTGCCGCAAGCGATCCGGTGATGTGGCGCGATGTCTTTCTCAACAATAAGGGCGCGGTGCTCGAGATGCTCGGCCGCTTCACCGAGGACCTCACCGCCATGCAACGCGCAATCCGCTCAGGCGATGGTGAGGCATTGCACGACCTCTTCAGCCGCACCCGCGCAATCCGCCGGGAAGTGATCGATCAGGGACAGGACGACAGCAAACCCGATTTCGGCCGCGAGCATTGAAGCCTAACGATTCAACGCATTGATCGCGCTGTGCACGCGGCGCTCAATTTCTTCACGCCCGAGGCCTTCCGGGATCGTCTCGCCGACGCGATAGGTGATCGTGCCGGGGCGTTTTACAAGGCGATGATAAACCGGACCGCTGTTCACCGCGATCGGCACAACGGGCAGGCCCAGCAGCTTGTACGTCCCTGCAAAGCCTGATTGGAGCGGCGGCTGCGTGCCGTGCTCGACGCGCGTACCCTCAGGAAAGATCACCAGCGGGCGTCCCTCCGCCACTCGCGCACGCGCGGTCTTGATCATGTCGCGCAAGGCCTTTGCGCCCTTGTCACGCGCGACGGGGATGAGCCCGTAAACCTTGGCCGAGTACCCCCAGCCCGGGATCAGGAATAGCTCACGCTTGGCAAACACGGTGGGAAAGCGAAAAAGGCGCGGCATGTCGATCGCTTCAAAATAGCTTTCGTGCTTGACCGCGATGAGGACCGGCCCCTGGGGCAGATGCCCTTCGACCACAACCTCGATCCCTACAATCGTCTTCAAGCACCAGCGATGCCAGACGCCCCACATACTCACCACCCAGCGCAGCTTGTCCTGCCCCAGCGGGATAGCCAGCACCGAGGCGACAACAAGAAGAGCGCTGAACCCATAGAAGATGGGGTAGAACATCGCGCTTCGAAGGTAGGACATCACCGCTGAGCCCTGCCGGCCTAGACGTTCAGCAAACCGGCGATGCGGCTCGCGATCAGCTTGTGATACTCAAGGAATAGCGCGCCAAGATTGGGCTGCGAGGGCACCGCATCGCGCACCACCCGTACGCCGGAAGGCAGCTTGCGATCTAGCTCTCCTGCGGCGCGGCGCATATGCCAGTCCGTGGTTACAAGACGCAGGGATTGCACCTCGTTGCGCTCTACCCATTCTGCGGTCTCGAAAGCGTTACCGCGTGTATCGACCGCCATGAAACCAAGCGTGACGCAGCACTCCATAATGCGTTGCGGCACTTGAAACTGAGCGGCGAATTCACCTGGTTTTACCTCTGGATCGACGCCGGTAACCAGCATGCGCTTGGCCAGTCCATCGTCGAGTACATCCAGCCCTCGCGCAATCCGCCCCGCGCCTCCAGTGGGTACGATAACGGCGTCGGTCGTCAGATCCTGCGCAGGCTGCGGCAGATCGACCGCGAACCACAGGAACCCGATCGCCCAGATCAGGAAGGCAGCAGAAAGAAGTGTGCGCACGATGGGTCTGGACCGGGGGCGAGGCATAGCTCGTATGTCTCTTCACAGCATCGCGCGTAACGCAAGCGAAATGGTGATCCGTCCGGTGATGAGCGAGAGCAGCACACCCACAATCGGGATTGCAGCGATCACCAGCCAATCCTTCCAGCCAAGCTGACCGCCACCGATCATCCCACTGTCCAGAGCCACGAATTGCTGGCCCACAAGCCACACGATCACCAGGCCAAGCGCAAGCCCGATCCCTGCGCCAAACGCTGCTTCGCGCAGGACAGAGCGCTCAAAAACGCGAGTGATCTGGCGGTCCGTCCCGCCCAGGAGGTGGATGATCTCCACCGTCTCACGGTGATTGGTAAACGCGTTGCGCGCTGCCAGCCAGACTGCCCATGCCGTTAGGAAAGCCACCAGCGCGATCAGGGCAAGCGCCAGCCATTGCACCGCCGCCAGCGCGTTGTAGACCGGGCGCAGCCAAGATGAATCAGCCTCCACCTTAGTTCCCGGCACTGCCCGGTCCAACGCGGCTTGCAGCTGGTCGATCTCTTTGGCGCTTGCACGGCCGCTGAGCTCGACATCGATGAGCGCGGGGATGGGAAGGTCCTGGCTCGCCGCACTGGTGCCCAGCCATGGCTCCAACAGGGTGACGAGTTCCTCTTCTGGCACGATCCGAACCGAGGTGACCAACGGCTGACTGGCAAGAGCCGAGGCAGCCGCCTGCGCTCGTTCCGAACGGGTCTGAGGATTGGCCTCGATGATCTGCACGGTGACCGCATCAGACAGGTCTGCGCGCGCATTCTGCATGAGATTGCACAGCGTCAGACCGCCTGAAGCCGCGACCACAACCAGCGCGATAAGGATGGCGATGACCCAGGGGATGGGTCCGCCAAATCGGGCCTTGGGCAACAGCCGGGCGGCCTGGCGGGCGCTTATCGTGCCGTTTTCGCCGCTCATCGCCTGTCTCCGGGCCTGTCTCCGGGCCTGTCTCCGGGCCTTCCACCGGATTTGTCGCCAGCACCAAACAGGTTGCCAGGCACCGAGGGCGTTTTGGCGCGCGCTGGCGGATACCGCAGCGCGCCGGTGGGATCGGACAGCCGCCCTTTGTTGAGGCGCATAATCAGCGGTTCGGGCACCTTCTGGATAAGCTGCACATCGTGGGTCGCGACCACGACAGTGGTGCCCACCCGGTTGTTGAGCGCCTCGAAGAGACGCAGCAGCTTTAGCGCCATGTCGGGGTCAACATTGCCCGTCGGCTCATCCGCAATCAGCAATTGCGGGCGCGCGATCACCGCTCTGGCAATTGCGACGCGCTGCTGCTCTCCGCCCGACAAGGTCTCAGGCCGCGCCTCGGCCCGGTGGGAGAGGTTCACCCAGTCGAGCATATCGTTGACCGCTTTGAGCACGCGGCCTTCATCCGTCCCAGCCAATCGCAGCGGAAGCGCGACATTGTCAAAAGCGGAGAGATGCTCGACGAGGCGAAAGTCTTGGAACACAACGCCAAGGCGGCGGCGGAAGCTCGGGAACTCGGTGCGGGGCAATGTGATCATGTCGCGCCCAAACATCCGCACCCCGCCGCGCGATGGGCGCTGAGCGAGGTAGAGGAGTTTTAAAAGGCTGGTTTTTCCTGCGCCGCTTGCTCCTGTGAGGAAGTAGAAGCTGCCCGGAAACAGAGTGAAGCTGAGATCGCTCAAGACTTCCTGATCCGCGCCATAGCGCAGCCCGACATTGTCGAATTTCACGATTTCGCTCGCGCGCTCGGTCATGCTTTGGCCCTATCAGCGCCCCTGTCACCGGGAAAGCCCATCAGCCGCTTAACCATGGCTCTTGTGCGCAAACATGGTTATCAGTGTGGAAAAACGGCGCAATGTACGCACCTTATGAGGCGATACACTTGTGTGACAGGGTCCACCAAGTACTGCGATTGTAACCATGATCATATCGTGCCCTAATTGCGGGACGCGCTACGCGGTTCCTGACACGGCCATCGGAAGTGAAGGCCGCACGGTGCGCTGCGCCAAGTGCAAGCATAGCTGGTTCCAAGAGCCGGCGGCAAACACAGTGACCACTACGGCGCCCCCATCAACTCCGTCCCAAGCCGCCCCGCAGCCCGTTCCTTCAACGCCGCCCGAGGCCGAGCCCACTGCAAGCGCACCCCGCAGCCCGGTCATCCCCAAGCCGAACCGCGCCCCGCGCCCCACCGGCAGCGGAGAGCCTCCGCGTGTGCCCGCCGCTTCCGGCGCAGCGCCGCCAGCTCCTGACGCTGTCCCAGACGCAACGCCAGAGGCTGCCGAAGACACCGCCCCCGAGCCCGCCATCAGTCGCTGGTCCACAAAGGACCCTGAGATGGGCTTCATGACCGCGCGCACTCGCAGCCGCGAACCGGCCGATGACAACGACGAGGACAAGGCTGAGGCACCAACACCGCAGAACGGCTTCCCAAGCCAAAGCGATCCGCTGGCCAAGGCCTTTGAGGATCCGCTTGCCAGCGACGAAGAGGCCGCCGCAACCGACTATACCAACGACGCCACGCCCTTTGACGACGACTACAAAGCGACCTTCGACGAGAGCGGGTACACCGATGGCGAGGTCTCGCAGTTCGAGTACCGCGCGCCCTTCACCACCCGGCGCAACCCGCTCAAGATGTGGAACTTCGCCGCCGCGATCTTTGCGCTCATGGCGCTCGGAACCGTCGCCGCGGTCAATTTCTACAGCCTGCCCGAATGGGCTCCATTCAACCGCCCGGCCTTTGGCATTGGCAAGCCTGACCTTGTCTTGAGCTTCCCTGAGGCCCAGCAGCGCGAAGAGACGCTGGAAAATGGCGTCGAGATCTTCCGCGTGCGCGGATCGATCACCAATGCGGGCAGCGCGCCGGTTTCCGTCCCGCAATTGGTGATCGTGTTCAAGGACACTTATGGTAACGCCGTTTTCAGCAAGCCTATCGCCCCTGCCAAGAGCGAGCTTGCACCGGGCGAGAGCCTCAATGTTGTCGAAGCTGTGTCAGGCTATCCCAGCAGCGCTGCAACCGCCGCGATCGGCTGGGCCCCAGGCTGATACGTCGCGTGAGCAGCAAGCCTCATTCCAAGGGCCCGCTTCAAAGGGCTTGCACACCCCAGACCGGGTTGCTATCGGCGCGCTCCTACCACGGGGCGAGCCTTGGGCGGCCCCGTTTTTTGAGAGTGCGGTCGTGGCGGAACTGGTAGACGCGCAACGTTGAGGTCGTTGTGGGCTAACGCCCGTGGAAGTTCGAGTCTTCTCGACCGCACCAATTTCCTAAAATTGTTAATTTATTTCAGAGATGTAGACCAAGGTCTGAAGTATGGTCCACCCTCCGGCCCACCTGCAATCATGCGTCACAGCGGCCAGAAATGTGGCGCCACGTTCAACCTGTTTGGCGAGTCCCTTTGATCCTGATAGCGTCAGCCCCGCCTGGGTATTGTCGTAAACCGGGGCATCGCGATGCTCTCTTCACAGGGAATATCGTGATGAGGATACTGTCAAAGCGTCAGCTCAAGGAACTTGTTTTGCACTCACCGCAGCACATCGCACGACTGGAGAAAGCCGGGCAATTCCCCAAGCGGGTAAACCTAGGCCCAAGCAGAGTGGGGTGGGTTGAGGACGAAGTGCTCGACTGGCTCCAACAACGACTGGACCGCCGAGAAGCGCCTAGCCGACACTCCTCTTGAAGGAGCGGGTGATCGGGTTTGCAAGCCCGGTCACCCAACTTCTTGCTTTGGGCCGAGTACTGACTGTCCGCTTCAAACTCGTCGACAATGAAAAGCAGACTGACTGCTGACGACCCAAGTTTTGTCAGGATTAAGGGCCAATTTTGAGGATAAGATCGGACGAAGAATGCCATCGCCAGCTTTGCGAATGGCCGGGCGCGATTTTGATCAGGCCCGGTCACTGAGATCGGCGGTGCCTTCCTTTGATCAATCGTTGAAGGTGAACCGGCTGCGGCCTGGGCCGACATCCATCCGATAGCCGCGCACCAACCGCCCATACTTGGAATCGCATCGCATCGTAGCGCCGCTGTCATGCGTGAATTTCTTCTTTTTGTTCGCAACGCAAAATTCCAAACCATCGCCCTGCCAGTCGGCAAACTGGCCTTTCTTGCGCAGCTTGGGATCGGTCGATGCGTAGAAGAAGACGGGCCCCTCATAGCCTTGTGTACCTGCCCAGTTCTTAGCGCCAGCGAAGTAGCATTCTCCGCGTTTCACTGTGAAATTGCCACGCGCACGCCAGCGTTCGGCGATCTTGTTGCCGTTGGGTCTCTTATAAATCCAACTGACCAAGATTTTCTTGTGCTGCGTGTTGTTGCAGATATCGAAAGTGGTCCGTGGGCGCGCGGCATCGCGATTTTGAGCGATCATGCGGCCAAGCGCGTTCCCGAGCGCAAATCCGACATTTTCGGCGGCAGCGTGGGCCTGCGGATGGTTTTCAGCGAAGGTATCCACCGGATCACGAGCGGGCGCAGGTGAAATTGTCGGCCCGATCGGGCGCCGTGGTCGCGACGGTTGGTAGGTGCCCACTGGAGTGTTGCCGCTCATGGGGAGACTGGCGGATGCCACCACCGGGTATGTGGAAAGCGTCTTCGTAGTGTTACGGAAGTAAGCAAGACTGAACTTGGCTCCCGCGGTAATCACTGCGCTCACTGAAGACACCTCAGCGCTTCCATAGTCGAAAGAGACTGAGGCACCGCTTCCGCCCACGGCGGCGAACCCCACCGTTGCGCCGTGCCCGTCGCCGGCCATAGTGTTGTTTGGACCCTTACCAAGACCAACCGTAACGGCACTACCCACGCCAAGGCTGCCAAAAGACAGGCCAAGCGTGTGGTAAGTGACAATGGGCAAACGGCGCGCAGTGTCAAAGGCAAAGCCGTTTTCGCCATCCACACCAACGCCAAACGCGCCGCCTCCGCTCGCGCCTAACGTGAGCGTTTGATAGCCACTCTGCCGGGCCTGATTAAGCAGCGCGTTGAAACAAGGGCGCTCTTGGATTTGACGTGCGATCGCACCGCGATTGCTGCGATTGGCCTGCGACACCAAAGTCTCGATCCCGCATTCAGCCACACCCATCGCGATAGTGCGCAAGACGGGTCCCACTTCGCGGATCGTGTTGCGCGCCATGAAGACGATGTCGTCATCGTTGATGATGCACCGATTCTTGATGAAGTGCTGGACGAGACCTTTATCGCAAGAGGGCAAGATCGGGGCGAGACAGGGCTTTTGACCACGGCCACCGCAATTGGCTTGATTGTTGGGGTTGAGCCTGCTGTCTGAAAGCGTCTTCTTGATATTGTCAAACACCGGCGGCGGCGGTTTCTTGCGTGAACAACGCTTACCAAAAGGTCGCTCAACAAGGCCCGGCATACATGAGGGTATATGGCGATTGGGGCCAAACAACGGGCACGGCTTTTGCCCCTCGCGCCCACAGGATCTCGGAAAGTCCTTTGCATGGACAACCGCCGCAAGCGGTCCTGACGATATAGGAACGAGGTTTGCGAGACCAAACAAAGTGGCGAGGCCAAGCGCCAAGGCGGCCGCGCGCCATCGAGACAGGTGGCAAACTGGTACCCCATCCACCGCGTTCACTCTTCCAAACATAGCTCAACTCCTGCGTCTTGCGTTGGTAGTGAGCGGCTGTTCGGCCCATTGCCCGGTTCCGAGGTGTCCTGACACAAAGCCAAACACCCGCTCGATTGGAAAAGCCGGAAGCCGGATCAAAAACGGTCAAAAAAATTGATCTTGGACGAATTTTTGTCTTCAACGCGTGCCTAGAGCGCCATGGTTCCGGGGCATTGGAGCTTCGATCACACAGTTTTGAAAGGTGTTTGAAGCATGGCGGACCCCACGGACATCACACAGCTTCTCGGGCAATGGTCGAGCGGGGACGACAAGGCCGGAGATCGGATCGCTCCGATTGTTTCCGATGAACTGCTTGCCATTTCGCGCCGGCTTTTGGCCTCCGAACGCGCCTCGCACACACTTCAGCCAACAGCGCTCGTCAACGAAGCGTTCGAAAGGCTGATGAAGGTCGATGTCGATTGGCAGGATCGCGCGCATTTCTTTGCGCTTTCCGCTCGTCTGATGCGCCGCATCCTCATCAATTAC
>JBCCJS010000025.1:0-36614 GCA_039027675.1 Pseudomonadota bacterium | reverse complement strand
TTCCTTCACGACCCGCTCAGCAGGCGCTTTGGAATTTGCTCGTTTTGATCTCATCTTCGTTCCTTACAGTCACTACGATGAGACCAAAACACTCCTCTATCCAATCACCTCAATCTGTCTCACAAACGCTGACGGCGAACAGTGAAAGGAATTGGGCCGGGCTTCCAAGGCTCTTGAGCCGTGATACCTGCATCTCCGAAGAGGAAGTCGTTGCTGCCTTCTGCAATCAAAAGCGCAATGTGGGATTCGGCGATCTTGTCGCGATAAATCTCGAACACGCTGAGCATGTTGTCGAGCGCGACGGATTTGAGAGCCTGCCCTCTCGGCAATTCCTTCGGAAGCGAGTTCTGATGCTCATCGTGAAATGCGATCAGCTTTTCAAGGTATCGAGGATTGCGAACTAGGAGCGCGGCCAAATACTCGTTCACTGCTGACCGATGCCACCCTTCGATCGGCAGAAACTCAGCGTCTTTCGGAACGACGAAGCCGAGTTCCTTAATCTCCTGTTCTTTCGCGGGGTTCGGTGGATTGCGCCAAGCGACCGTAATCTCATCCAAGGCGGCAATGTGTTTCAGTGCGGCGGAGAATGGGTGCTCGATCTGCGCGGAAAACCAACTCTCAATCGACAAGTCCTTTTCGCCAGAAAGGTCGAAGCGCGTGTAGAGATCGCGCTCTACGGCTAGCTTATCTGGCGCGGCGCGGAATGACGTTCCGTCCGCTCTAACAGCGGTGATCTGGCCATTCTCATCCGTCCAATGCCCCGATTGGAACTGAGGCCACCAATGATGGCGTTTCGGTTGCGTCAAATGCCTTCGCCAGCTCGGCTTTCGGGATCGTCTAAGCCTCCTGCTTCTGCGGTCCCGACTTGAGATTGTAATCGACCATATTTCCCAGAAACTGCGACCAATCTGCCTGGGTGATTGCTCCTGTGCTGCGCTCCGTCGCAATGTCAGCATGGATCCCGGAAAGAGTTACATGGGTTCGACCATTGTAGAAGAAATGGGCTTTCAGGCTGATGGGAAATCTGAACTCGTCAACAGGATGGCTCAGCCCGACTTCGATCTCACCATTGGGGTCGTCATCGCTGAAATACTCGCTCATCGAAAGTTGGAAATTGCCTAAGGCTTTGTTCGCCTCATCGATTGCATCTTCCAAGAGATTGATCTCAGCAGTGCCAGCGGTTTGGAGCTGCTTCTTGCGTTCGCGCTGCGCATTCAGTCTTTCATGAAGGTCGTCCCAGTTCCAAGCCTGTTCTGCCATTTGATTATCCTGTTAAAAGCGATGCAAGTCGTTTCGAAATCGATACAGCAAGCAAAGGAAATCGTCGAAAGTTATACCGAGAGAAATCGGTGGATAGGTGCACAGAATCGCCGTGTTTTGCGGTCTCATCACTTAAGCTTATCCGGGCAAATAGGCAGGATTAAACTGATTAGCCTTCGAGGCTTGGTGGCGGGTCAAACAAGATATCATCGGCGCTGGAGATCGGCACTTCAATACGTTGCCGAATTCGTTCGTTGTCTCGCTGATAGATGGTGTCCATCGCCAAAACAGGTATGCGTTCGCGCAACGCGCTTAAACAACTTTCATCGCCAAAAAATCCTACGATGCGAAAGCTATCATTCCACTCGATTGCAAAGGACCAAATCTGCTCCAACGGATGTTTCTTGAGTGTGAGTTTGAAGTAGCCATCGGCGGTGATTGCATGGACACGCCAGTCCCAATCGTTTGTCTCTTGCATAAAAAAGAGCTGGCGTTCGTTTCCCCAATCCGGTGCTCTCACAGGCTCGAGGGGCATAAATCTGCCAATCCAATAACCACCATTCTCACCATTCTCCGGAATGGTGATAAAGTAATAGAACGCCATCAGCTGCAGCCGTGCAAGCTCAAGCACGCGGTCATGATCGGCTTGAGGCGCTGAAACATATGTTACCTTGAGTTGAGCGCCAAAGAGATCACCCGAGATCGAATGCTCCTCACGGCTTTCGCTAACTGGCTTCCCGGTTTTTCGGCTGAAACTGCCCGCACTTTTCCGCTCAGAATCCGTGTACAACCTAGGATCATCGCGGGAATGTCCGCTCACAAGATCAGAATGCATCGAGATCGCAGACAGATCATCTTCTAGATCGGCCTTATGATTGTTGCACGCCTTGCAGGCCCAAACGATCAAGTTCCAGTTCCCATCAAGAGTGCCTTTTGGAACAAACCGACGCCCAATCACGTGCTCTTTCGTGCGGTTCTCAGAGGTTAGGGCCACACCGCAATATGGGCAGGTCGTATTGCGAAGACGGATGGCCTGATTTGGTTCAAGCTGGCGCATCCTAGTGCTCATTTCGAACCGGCCACCTAATTGTTTGCACTATGAGACCTTTTCAGTGCGCACCCAGAAATGGTGTTCCTATGTGGGAGCCGAAACTGAACAGGGTAAATTTTTCCCTGAGAACCAGTAATTTACTGGAAAAGTATGGCTCCCCGAGTTGGATTCGAACCAACGGCCGTTCGATTAACAGTCGAATGCTCTACCACTGAGCTATCGGGGAGCAGCACGAACGGGGTTTTTCTCCCGTGTGCGGAAGCGCGCCTATATGGTCGCACGCCGCGCTTGGCAAGAGCTTTGTGAGCGGATTTTAACCATGTGTAAGGACACCGCTGGCGCCCCTTACGCAACCTAGGGCACCGGGCCGCCTAGTCGGTCATGAACTGTTCGGCGACAATCCGTTCTTCCAGCGACTGGCCCGGATCAAACAGCAGCTCAAGCTCTGTGTCGTGCGCGATGGTGAGCGTGACTTCGGCGATGTCGCGCAATTCCTTCTGGTCGGCGACGGCAGCCACAGGCCGCTTGTCCGGGTCGAGCACTCTGAGGCCGATTTTCATCCGGTCCGGCAGGATTGCTCCCTTCCAGCGGCGCGGGCGGAAGGGGCTGATCGGGGTGAGCGCCAGCATTTCGCTGTCGAGCGGCAGGATCGGGCCATTGGCGGAGAGATTGTAGGCGGTCGACCCTGCCGGCGTTGCCACCAGCACCCCGTCGCCCACCAATTGCTTGATCCGCACGCGGCTGCCTACGGTGACTTCGATCCAAGCGGTCTGGCGCGTCTCACGAAGCAAGGAAACCTCGTTGATCGCCCACAGATTGTGCTTCTCGCCGCTTTGAGTGGTTGCCTCCATTCGCAGAGGAGCAATGCTTTTGCTCTTGGTGCGTGCCAACCTCTTTCGTACGGCAGCGCGCTTGTCATAGCGGTTCATAAGAAAGCCCACCGTGCCAAGGTTCATCCCGTAAGCAGGTACGATCCGGCCAGCATCCAGCATGGTGTGGAGCGTTTGCAGCATGAAGCCATCGCCGCCCAGCACAACGACCGCATCGGCTTCGTCGAGCGGAACCCAATCACCCTGGTTGGACAGGTGGGCGAGCGCTTCCTGCGCGCGGGGGCTTTCCGAGGCGAGGATGGCGATGCGTTCAAACGCGCGATCGACCTCGGCATGTGCCAAGGGCGCACTTGTCTTGCCTGCATCGTCTGTGTGTGACGTTGCCATTGTCTCCTTTCCCCCATAGCTCCGGGCGCCCGAAGTGCCCCAAGCGCATCGAGCCGCTGGCTGCACTACCTACTTTTCCTGATGTTCCAATTTTGGCCGGATTGCAATTGATGTGCACAGCGAGGAATAAGCGAGCGTAAGGAAAATGTCATGGAATCGGGCAAGCCTCCCATCGAAACCAGTCTGCGCGGCGCGGACCATGGCCGTGTGCCGGGCGTAAAGCCTGCAGCGCTCGAAGGCGATCTGCTTCGCGCGCTCGACCGGCGAGAAATCGAAGTGGTGTTCCAGCCGCAATTCTCCGCGCATGATGGGTCTGTCGTAGGAGCTGAGGCGCTGGCGCGGTGGCGGCATCCCACGCTCGGCCTGATCGGGGCCAGGGACCTGTTTGCCATCGCCGAGAGGGCCGCGCTGGTCGCTCCGCTCTCGCGCCATGTGGTGGCGCGCGCGCTTGAAGATGCAGCTTTGTGGCCGACCGAGCTTTCCCTGTCGCTCAATATAACGCCCGAGGAGCTGGGTGATCCGCGCTTTGCCGCCGACTTTGCAACGCTGATCGGCACCAGCGCTATTGATCCGGGCCGCCTGATGCTGGAGATCACCGAGGATCTGCTGCTGCGCAATATCGAGCAGGCGTCAAATGCGCTAAAGTCTCTGCGCAAGCTTGGATTTCGCACTGCGCTCGATGATTTTGGCGCTGGCTTTTGCAATTTCAGATATCTGCGCGAGCTGCCTCTCGATGCCTTGAAGCTCGACAAGATCATGGTCGATGACGTGCCCGGCGATGCCAAGGCTTTAGCGGTGCTGCGAGCGATTATCGCGTTGGGGCACGCGCTTGAACTCGATCTCTACGCCGAAGGGATCGAGAGCGAGATCCAGCGCGCCACGATCCAGGCTGAAGGGTGCCATTACTGGCAGGGCTTTCTGCGCGCCATGCCGATGCCCAGCGAGAGCGTTGTCGAACTAGCGCGCACCGCGCGCGGGCGTGGGCATGGCTGAAGCGGGCGAAGTGCGGCGGTGTTTTACTCCGCCGGCTCCTGCTGGCGGCGCTTGTTCTGGAAGAAGGTGATCGGGAACAGCCATTGCTCCTTGATCGACAGGCGGCGGCGATCATCCTGACCGACCACTTCGCTTTCGCCTTCCTTGAATGTGCCGAATACGCGGTCCCACAAAATCACCGAATTGCCGTAATTGCAGCGCGTATCCTCATAGCTGAGCGCTGTGTGGTGTAGCGAATGATGGCGGATCGTGGTGAAGAAAAAGCTGAACCAAATTGGCGGGTTCGATTTGATATTGGCGTGGGCATATTGCGCGATAACGCCCAGCGAAAGGAAGGCTGCCGGGTAGGCGGCTGGCGAAAAGTCGAACAGAGCAATCACGCTGAAACCAATCAGGAACAGCTCAATCGGGTTGCCGATAAAGCCTTTGAGCGCGTTCAACTGCGTCACATGATGGTGCGGCGCGTGGGTCGACCAGAGCACGTCGTTGTTATGCATGAAGCGGTGCATCCAGTACTGCCCAAATTCGAAGATCAACATGATCATGAAGACCTGCACAAGATAGGGCAGCTGCGTGATCCACGGGGTTGACAGGCCCATGGCTTCTTTAGCTTGGCCCAGTGGCCCATCAACTGCGATTTCAACCAAGGCGCTGATCGCGAAGATGACGAGAACCATGTAGAAGATATCGGTCGCCAATTCCTTGCCGGTGATGCGCCAGCCTTCGTGGCGTTCGTTCACCAGCTCCATCAACTGGACGAAGGCCATGGTCCCGAATGAGACGACTGCGATCGGCCAGCCCGCTTCGACCAATTCCGGCGGCGCAAAGCCAAAGAAGGCCAGAATCAGAGCCACGTTAAGCGGCGGGAGATGGTCAAAGAAGGCTTGTTTCACAGGTCTGCTCTTACCTTGAAAATGCATCAGTGGGAGCGGGCATCGTTCAAGCGATGTCTCTTTGGTATTACGATGTCATACCAAAATAAGACGCAAGGGAAAGGCCTCACGAGGCAAAAACCAGGCGCAAAGCCCTCTACGCTGCCTGTCTGCGGGCCTTCTCTTTCCCCTTTTGCGCGCGGCGAACAATCCCGCTCAAGCCTTTGGTCAATTGAAACAGCCCGTTGAGCCGGCTCTGCGGATCGCCCCAGGCGCGGTTGATCACCAGCTTCATGTCTGGGCGCAGCTTGGCCGTTCCCTCACGCCCCTCGTTGAGCTTGTCGACATAGGCGACGAGGCCCGGCCCATCGGGGAAATCATCCTTGTGAAAGCTTACCAGAGTGCCGCGCGCGCCGACATCGATCTTGGCGATGTTGGCTTCGATTGCCTGATGCTTGATCTCGATCAGGCGCACAAGGTTCTGCGTGGGCGAGGGCAGGTCGCCGAACCGGTCAATCATCTCCGCTGCCATACTCTCAATCTCGGCCTTGTCCTGCGCCTGGTTGAGGCGGCGGTAGAGCGCCATGCGCACGGCGAGATCGGGCACGTAATCCTCTGGGATCATGATCGGCGCATCGACGGTGATCTGGGGGGAGACTTTATCCTTGGCCGCTTCAAGCCCCATTTCGCCCGCTTTCGCGGCCATGATCGCGTCTTCGAGCACGGACTGGTAGAGCTCAAAGCCAACCTCGCGGATGTGGCCTGATTGTTCATCGCCCAGTAGATTGCCCGCGCCTCTGATGTCGAGATCGTGGCTGGCAAGCTGGAAGCCTGCACCAAGGCTGTCGAGATCGCCCAGCACTTTGAGGCGCTTTTCGGCAACCTCGGAAAGCTGCGTGTCGGCGGGGGTGGTGAGATAGGCGTAGGCACGTATTTTCGAACGCCCCACGCGCCCGCGCAGTTGGTAGAGCTGGGCGAGGCCAAAGCGGTCGGCGCGGTGGATGATGATTGTATTGGCGCTCGGGATATCGAGCCCGCTCTCAACAATCGTGGTGGAAAGGAGCGCATCGTATTTCTTGTCGTAGAACGCGCTCATGCGCTCCTCAACCTCGCCTGCGCTCAACTGGCCGTGGGCGGAGACGGCCTTTATCTCGGGCACATTCTCGCGCAACCATTCCTCGAGCGGTTCCATGTCAGCAATGCGCGGGACAACGATAAAGCTCTGCCCGCCGCGGTGATGTTCGCGCAGCAGCGCCTCGCGCATCACCATATCGTCCCACTCCATTACATAGGTCCGCACAGCGAGGCGGTCGACCGGCGGGGTCTGTATGGTGGAAAGCTCGCGCAGGCCGCTCATCGCCATTTGCAGCGTGCGCGGAATGGGCGTTGCGGTGAGGGTGAGCATGTGCACATCGGAGCGCAGCTGTTTCAATTTCTCCTTGTGGGTGACGCCAAAGCGCTGCTCCTCATCTACGATCACGAGGCCCAGATCCTTGAACTCGGTCGACTTGGAGAGGATGGCGTGCGTACCGATGACGAGGTCCACGGTGCCGTTGGCAAGGCCCTCGCGCGTTTCGGCCGCCTCCTTGGCAGGGACCATGCGCGACAAGCGCCCGACCTTGAGCGGGAAGCCGGCAAAGCGCTCGCTGAAGTTCTGGAAATGCTGGCGCGCGAGCAGGGTGGTGGGCGCGACAATGGCCACCTGCTGTCCGCTCATCGCGGCAACGAAAGCGGCGCGCAGGGCCACCTCGGTCTTGCCAAAGCCAACGTCGCCGCACACGAGGCGGTCCATCGGCTTGCCGCTTTCGAGATCGCGCAGCACATCGGCGATGGCGGCATCCTGATCCTCGGTCTCTTCCCAGGGGAAGCGGTCGACGAAGGGGTTGTAGGTGGCTTCTTCGGCGGCAAAGACTGGCGCTTTCTTGAGCGCGCGCTCCGCCGCGACCTTCATGAGCTCACCCGCAATGGCGGTGATGCGCTCTTTCAGGCGCGCGCGGCGTTTCTGCCAGGCCTCACCGCCGAGGCGATCCAGCGGCACGGCCTCTTCGGAAGAGCCATAGCGGCTGAGCACGTCGATATTCTCAACCGGGATGAAGAGCTTGTCACCTTGCGCGTATTCGAGAGCCACGCAATCGTGCTGGCTTTTGCCGACCGTAATCGGATCAAGTCCGAGATATTTGCCAATCCCATGCTCCACATGGACGACGAGGTCCCCGCGTGCGAGCGCTTGCAACTCGGCGAGGAAAGCGTCGGCGTCTTTGCGCTTTTTCTTGCGCCGCACGAGGCGGTCACTCAGCACATCCTGCTCAGTAAGGACTTCTAGGCTTTCGCTCGCAAAGCCCGTTTCAAGCGGAAGTACCATGGCCGCAATCGTGCCCTTCGCCGACAGCCCGAGCGCTTCTTGCCAGGATCCCGCTTGCACGCTTGCACAGCCCGCTTCTTCGAGGATTGAGGCTATGCGCTTGACGGACCCTTGCGAATAGGCAGCAAAGAGCGGTTTGCGCCCCTCTTTGGCGATGGATGTGAAATGCTTGGCTGCGGCTTCGTAGACATTTTCGCCGCGCGTGCGCTCGGGCGTAAAATCGCGCGCGGCCTTGAAGCCGAAATCGAGCGTCGCCTCGCCATCGGGCGCGGCAAAGACGGTGGTCTTGTGCGCTTTGGCCGAGGCGAGTGCGGCGGCGAATTCCTCTTGGCCTAGATACAGCGCCTCTGAGCTCAAGGGACGGTAACTGCCGGTTTTGTCGCCCGCGATGCGGCTGCGCTGTTCGTGATAATCGGCGATGTCCTTGAGGCGCTCTTCACTTGCGCCCAGCGCCGCCTGATCGATCACTACCACATCGTTATCGGAGAGGTGATCGAACAGGGTCGCCAGCTTCTCCTCGAACAGCGGCAGCCAATGCTCCATGCCTGCAAGACGCCGCCCGTCGCTCACCGCCTCGTAGAGCGGGTCTTGCGTGGCGCTGGCGCCGAACAGCTCGCGATAGCGGCTGCGGAAGCGCTTGATCATGTCCTCGTCGAGCAGTGCCTCAGAAGCGGGCAGGAGCAGGTGATCCGCCAACCGCCCGGTCGAGCGCTGGGTGGTGGGATCGAACAAGCGCAGGCTTTCCAGCTCATCGCCAAAGAAATCGAGCCGCAGCCCTTCATCGAGCGAGGAGGGGAAAATGTCGACAATCGACCCGCGCACCGCGAACTCGCCATGGTCGACCACCGTATCGGTGCGGGTGTAGCCTTGGCGGGTCAGCAGCGCGGAGAGGCTTTCATGGCCAATCGTCACGCCCGGTTTAAACCCGCGCGCGTTCTCCCGGATGCGGAACGGGGTGAGCACTCGCTGCAGGGCGGCGTTGACCGTGGTGACGAGCAGCTGCGAACCGCTTGAGGGGTGCTGAAGCTTGAACAAAGCTGACAGCCGCGCAGCGCTGACGGAAAGCGCAGGCGAGGCGCGGTCATAGGGCAGGCAATCCCATGCGGGAAACTCCAGCACCTCCACCTCGGGCGCGAAGAAGCGCGCGGCTTCGGCTACAGATCGCATGGCGGCTTCGTCCGGCGCGATGAACACTGCGCGCTGTTTCGCCGCACGTGCCAGATCGGCAAGCACCAGCGGAGCCGCCCCGCGTGGGAGCGAGGAGAGCGTCAGCGGCGCGCTCGCTGTCAAAATACGGGAAAGCTCGGGCATGGTTGTAGTCTCAAACGGCAATGGCCCCGCGCGTTCCCGCACGGGGCTCAAATGGAGCAGAAATCCGGACCTTGAGAGTCCGGGGGCCGCGCCGTTAGCGCGGAATATCCACGTAGTCGAGCTTCATCATAGTATCGATAAGCTCGCCCTGAAACCGCTCAGGCACGTCTTGCGTCTTCAAGGCCCAGGCCATTATGTCGACATCGTCTTCGGCGAGCAGATCCTCGAACCATTCAAGCTCCGCTTCGCCCCAATTGGCGGCATAGCGGTCAAAGTAGCCGCCGATCATGTAATCCGCTTCACGCGTGCCGCGATGCCAAGCGCGAAACTTGGCCCGGGCGAGGCGCTCTTCGAAGGTGGGCATATCCGTCATATCCACGCAGGTAAGGCACTCGCCCGAAGCGTTCAAGCGGGTATAGAGGGCAGCGATCATGCGTCCTGAAGCCCTCAATCCGCTGTTTGCCGAGACCAAGACCCTCGATGGTGTCGGACCCAAGCTGGCCAAGCCGATGGAGAAGCTGGGCCTCACTACGATCAAGGACGTCGCCTACCACCTGCCCGAACGCTTCGTGAGCCGGCGCGCGATTGCCAATCTCGATGAGGGCGCTGAGGGCGAGCAGGTGATCGTCGCGCTGACGCCCACTGAGCACCGCGCGCCCTATAATCCTGGGCGCGGGCCCTACAGGGTTCTGGCGCAGGATGATGCGGGCAATATCGCGGCGCTCACTTATTTCGGGCGCGCCTCCTACACCGCTAAAAAGCAGCTTCCCGTAGGCGAAAAGCGCTGGGTGGCAGGGCGGCTCGATCGCTATGGCGAGATGCTGCAGATCGTCCATCCCGATCATGTCGAGACCGAGAGCGCGGCGCATATGGGGCGCATGACCGAGCCTGTCTATCGCCTGTCTGAGGGACTCACGCAGCCGCGTGTCGCCTCGCTGGTGGAGCAAGCGCTGGACCGTCTTCCGCCTCTGCCGGAATGGATCGAGCCGGGCCAATTTGCAGCCGAGGGCTGGCCTTCGTGGCAAGAGGCTTTGGCAGCCGCGCATAAGGGCCCGAGCGAAGCCGCGCGCGAGCGGTTGGCATATGACGAATTGCTGGCAAACAGCCTCGCTCTTCTGCTGGTGAAAGCTGAGGGGCGGCGGCGCAAGGGGCAGGCGCTGGCGGGCGATGGGTCCTTGCGCGCCAAGCTTTCACTTCCGTTCGAGATGACAGGCGCGCAGAAACGCTCCATCGCCGAGATTGAGGGCGATCTTCAGCAGGAAGCGCCGATGCTGCGACTGCTGCAGGGCGATGTCGGCGCGGGCAAGACGGTGGTCGCGCTTGCGGCCATGCTGATCGCGTGCGAAGCGGGCAAGCAGGCCGCGCTGCTTGCACCGACCGAAATCCTCGCGCGCCAGCACTTTGAGACATTGCGCCAGATGGCCGCGCCCATCGGGGTTGAGATCGCGCTGTTGACGGGCCGGGCCAAGGGTCGTGAGCGTGAGAGTATCTTGATGGGCCTACTCGATGGCTCGATCGATATTCTCGTGGGCACGCACGCGATCTTTCAGGATAGCGTTGCTTATAAGGACCTCGGTCTCGTCGTGATCGATGAGCAGCACCGCTTTGGCGTCGCGCAGCGCCTCGCGCTCGCGGGTAAGGGCCGCCGCGCACCACACACTCTAGCGATGACGGCGACCCCAATCCCGCGCTCGCTAACGCTGGCGCAATATGGCGAAATGGATGTGAGCCGCCTCGATGAACTCCCGCCCGGACGCCAGGCGATCGAAACACTCGTGTTCCCGCAAAACCGATCAGACGAGCTGGTCGAGGCGGTTGGACGGCATCTGGCGAGTGGGAGCCAAGCATACTGGGTCTGCCCCATGATCCGCGACAGCGAAGTGGCTGACATCGCCGCAGCCGAAGCGCGCTATGCGGCGCTTCAGGAGCGGTTTGGGGATGCAGTTACGCTCGTCCACGGCCAGCTTCACCCCGAGGTCAAGGACGCCAATATGGAACGCTTTGCTAGCGGCGAGGCAAAGCTCTTGATCGCGACGACTGTGATTGAAGTGGGGGTGGACGTGCCCACCGCCACATTGATGGTGATCGAGCAAGCTGAGCGCTTTGGCCTGGCTCAGCTCCACCAATTGCGCGGGCGCGTGGGTCGGGGCTCTGAGAAGAGCCGCTGCGTGCTGTTGCGGGGCGATGAATTGTCGGAAACGGGCAAAAAGAGGCTCACTTACGTCAAGGATTCGCAGGACGGGTTTGATCTTGCAGAGAAAGACCTGGAGCTGCGCGGCGGGGGCGAATTGCTCGGCACGCGGCAATCGGGCGAAGCGGCGTTTCGGATCGCCGATCTCGACCATGTTCAACGCCTGCTGCCAGCCGCGCACGCCGATGCACGGCTGCTGATCGAGCGCGATGGCGGGCTGACCTCGGATCGCGGGGAGGCGGCGCGCACACTGCTCTACCTGTTTGAGCGCGACTGGGGCGTTCAGCTTTTGCGCGGCGGGTAGGGCGCTTTTACGCGCTCGGTTTGGCGCGCTCGGCCAGCAGGCGTTCCACCAGCAAGCCGGTTGCCATGGCGATATCGTTCCACGCGGCCTCAAAATCGCTTTCATCGCCATAATAAGGATCGGCCACCGCCTCGCCCTCGCGTCCGGACACTGCGTCCATAAGCATCGAAACCTTGCCGCGTGCCTTGCGCGGGGCGCGGCCGATGATCCCGGCATGATTGGCTGTGTCCATTGCGATGATGTGGTCGAAACGCTCAAAGTCGCTTGGCTCGAGCTGGCGGCCAATAGCGCCGCTGATGTCAACACCATGCGCCCCGGCAGTGGCAATGGCGCGCGGGTCAGGCGCGTCGCCGACATGGTAGCTCGCAGTGCCTACGGATTCGACCACGCAATCAAGGCCCGCTTCCTCAGCAGACTTGCGAAACGCCCCTTCGGCCATGGGCGAACGGCAGATATTGCCGAGGCACACAAACAGCACCTTTGGTCTTCGGTCGACAGGCTGGTTCATTGCACTGGCGTATCGCACACATTGCTACAGATGCAATACGGTTAACAGTAAACCCTAGTATTATCAGCGGGCTCGCTGGCAATCCATGATTAAAGCCCGCGATCATTTCGCAGCTTTCCTCCAGCCGATTGGGGCCCCTTCGAAAGTTCGAGGGGCGGGGTCTTTCAGGCTGCTTTCTCGACCGCCATCGCACTGGTGTTTGCCAGCACGTCTTCGGTAATCCGGCGCACATTGACTTGCGCTTTAAGCCGCGTCCCAAGCAGCGCCATGCCGCTCACCTTTCGCTGCACAAACAGCGTTTCAATGGGAGGGAAGGCCCATGTGTCCTTGTCCTGCGCGATGGCAAATCCCTCTTCGCGAAGCAGGTGCACAAATCCGCGATCGGCAAAGTCGAAGGGCTTATCCTCGCGCATCTGGTCGATCACGATATCAATCATTTTGTTGACCCGATCGGGGTGCTTTTCGACAACGATCGGCATCATGAAGCCTGCTCGGACCGTTGCGTCGCGCACTTCGTCGCGCTCGCCCTGAAGGCCCGCTACAAGCATGTCGCGATAGCCGTTCGAGACCGCCGGATCGACCGCGCGGCACGCGCCAAAGTCCAAGAGGATGATCTCGCCTGTTGAAGGGCGGTAGCGGAAATTGGCGAAGTTGGGATCGGTTTGCATGACGCCGAAATCGAACAATTCGCGTGTGACGAGGCGCAACAGATTGCCGAAGATCTCGTCGCGGCGCTCAGCGGATTCCTCTTCCAGCTTTTCAATCGCCACGCCTTCCTCAAAGCTCATCGCGAGGATTGATCCGCGCGTAAGCTCTTCGTTGAGGCGCGGGACGATAAAGCCGGGCATGTCCGCGAGAGCCTCTGCATAAAGCTTCATCTGCGCGCCTTCGCGGCTGTAATCCGCTTCTTCGTGAAGTTGCTTTTTGGCAGCATCGAGAAGCTTGCCCATTTCAAGCTCGGGCGGTGCAAAGCCCGCGACGCGCAGCAGGGTGGAGACATTATCGACATCGCTGTCGATGCTTTTGGCAACGCCGGGATACTGCACCTTGATCGCGAGTTCCTGACCGTCGCGCGTCATCGCCTTGTGCACCTGTCCGATGCTGGCCGCCGCAATCGGGCGCGGGTTGAACCATTTGAATTGGCGGCGCCATTCAGGCCCCCATTCGGCTTTGAGCACAGAGTCGAGCTGCTTGGTCGGCATGAAATTGGCCTGATCGCGCAGGGTGGCCAGTATCTCGCCCAGCTCAGGGGGAAGGAAATCGCCGGAATCAAGGCTGATCATCTGCCCCATCTTCATAGCCGCGCCGCGCAGGTGCGATAGCTTTTCGGTCATCCGCCGAACATTGCCCGGCGTCAGGATCAGGTCGCGGGTGGAGATCTTCTCACCGCTCGTCAGCCGCCGCGCGCCCTCGGCAGCCATGCCACCCGCAACACCGCCAACAAGCCGCCCAAACGTGCCAAACCGCGCCAGCCGTCCCGATGGCACTGCGCGCTCGCGGGATCGATCTCTGCCTGACATGTCATTGCTGTTATCAGCCACTGAAGTGCTATCCTTGGTTTTACCGGTCGACGATGAGCCTGTAGCCTCTAAACACTTGGGCCAAAGGGGTGTTCCGTGATGCCCGTTTTGTCTGAGACGATGTAGGCCGCGAATTTCAAATTGCTCCAACGAAGTGCCAAAATCCGCTTTTTCGGAACCCGCCGTGTGGCTGAGCGCTCTCATGATCATGGACGTGCATTCTGCCCTCACGCCTGCGGCGCGAACGCTTGGATATGCCGGTCTTTTGCCGCAGATCATCTGCCTTGCACTTGTCGCCATTGACAATCCGTACCGGTACAACGCTGAGTTTATGGGATTTGTTTATCCAGCGATGATCTTCAGCTTTCTTGGCGGCGTGTGGTGGGGCCAGGCGATAGCCAAGCTGGGCGCGGCGAGTGCGGGGTCTTACATCATCGCGGTCATGCCTAGTCTGATCGCCGCAGCCCTGTTTTATCCCTATCTCGACGGGTGGGAGTGGCCCGGCCCGGCAATGCTTTATCTTGGTGCATTTCTGGCGCTTAGCCCTTTGGTGGACCGCGCTCTGGGATATGCGGCGCCCGATTTCCTGCGCCTGCGCTGGCATCTTTCGCTGGGGCTGGGTGGCCTGACGATTGCACTTGGCGTGTTGACAATGTGGATTGAGGCTGAGCGGAGCCGTTCGATGATGCCGATCCCACAACCCAGCTCTGCTGCTACCGGTACGATGACCTAGCGCTGTGGCCTGATCGGGCTGCGTTTTTGCACTGCGGGCATTGAACCTGATCTCAAAAGCCACTAATGTTACATTATATCATCAATTGACTCATATCGTAGTCTACCCCGGAGACTAGTCATGCCTGGCTTCGTATTGCCCAATGAAAAGCGCCTTCCTGTCACCGTCCTCTCCGGCTTTCTGGGAGCAGGCAAGACGACGCTTCTCAACCACATCCTCTCCAACCGTGAGGGCAAGCGCGTGGCGGTGATCGTCAACGACATGTCCGAAGTAAACATCGATGCTGACCTTGTTCGCGGGGGCGAGGCGGCGCTGTCACACTCGGAGGAAACGTTGGTTGAGATGACCAATGGGTGCATCTGTTGCACGCTTCGCGATGACCTCTTGAAGGAGGTGCGCACGCTCGCCGAAGATGGTCGCTTCGATTACCTCGTGATCGAGAGCACCGGCATTTCCGAACCACTGCCCGTGGCCGCCACTTTTTCATTCCGTGACGAATTTGGTGAGAGCCTGGGCGATGTTTCTGAGATCGATACGATGGTTACCGTCGTTGACGCGGTGAACCTGCTGGCAGACTATTCGAGCAGTGATCTCCTCTCTCAACGTGGTGAAACCGCGGGCGAGGGCGATGATCGCAGCCTTGTCGCGCTGCTCGTCGAACAGATCGAGTTTGCCGATGTCGTGATCGTTAACAAGGCGAGCGATGTGAGCCCCGAGCAGCTCGCTATGGTCAAAAAGGTGGTCGCTTCGCTGAATGCCGACGCGAAGATCATCGAGGCGGATCACAGCCGCGTCGAGCTTGATGACGTGATCGGCACGGGCCTTTACGACGAAGAAAAAGCCGAGCAGCACCCGCTTTGGCTGAAAGAGCTTTACGATTTCGCCAGCCACCGCCCCGAGAGCGAGGAATACGGCGTTGAAAGCTTCGTCTACCGCGCGCGCCGTCCGTTTGATCCGGCCAAATTCTACGCCTTCCTCACAGGCGAACATCTTGACCGGGTGATCCGCGCCAAGGGCCATTTCTGGATGGCAACGCGCACCGAATTTCTCGCTGAACTCGCCATTGCGGGCTCGCAAAAGAGCGTGAGCCGTATGGGCCGCTGGTGGGCCGCTGTGCCCAAGAACCGCTGGCCCGAAGATGGCACGTTTGAGGAATTTGTCGCCAAGCATTGGGAAGCGCCTTGGGGTGACCGGCGTCAGGAACTTGTCTTTATCGGCATCTCGATGGACCAGGCCGCTATCACCGCCGCGCTCGAAGACTGTCTGGTGCCCGAAACCGATTTCGAGCCTGAAAAATGGGAGGGCCTGCACGATCCCTTCCCGGTCTGGGCTGAGGCGGTACCCATCCCCGAAGACGCCTGATCGCGCCGCATCACCGCGTCCGTTGGACACGTCCTCAATAGCGGTTGCCATCGCGCATAGCCTCGCTCAAACAGCCTCAAAAGCTGTGAGAGGGATTCTACGACGATGGCAACGCTTACCTATCTGACGACCACGCATTTCGACTTTGGGGCGCTCGAGCTGCTGCCCAAGGAATTGAAAAAAGCGGGCATTACCAAGCCCTTTATCGCGACCGATGCTGGCCTCGTCGCTGTCGGAGTGGTCGACACGGTGGTCAGAGCAATGGGCGAGGACTTTGCGCCAAGCATCTATGACGGAACGCCCGGCAACCCGACCGAAGAAGCGGTCAAGGCCGCGCTTGACCAGTACACCAGCGAAGGCTGCGATGGGATCGTGGCGCTAGGCGGTGGTTCTTCCATGGACTTGGGCAAAGCGGTTGGCCTTATCGCCGGAAGCGGCGGCCCGCTCGCGCAATATGATCCGCTTGAAGGCGGTGCGCGCCTGATCAAGACGGTCGCCCCGCTGATTGCGGTGCCAACTACGTCGGGTACGGGCAGCGAGGTCTCGGTTGGTTTTGTCATCATCCTTGAAGACGGGCGCAAGATGACCTTTGCGAGCCCGCTCTTCATCCCGCGCGCCGCGATCTGCGATCCTGAGCTGACCATGGGCCTGCCGCCGATGATGACCGCAGCGACCGGCATGGACGCGATCACGCACTGTATTGAAGCATTCCTTGTGGCTGCCCCCAATCCCCCGGCGGATGGCGTTGCGCTCGATGGGCTTTGGCGCGGATGGCAACATCTTGGGCGCGCGGTGAAAGACGGCTCTGACCGCGATGCGCGCTGGCAGATGATGATGTGTTCTACCGAAGGCGCACTTGCCTTTATCAAGGGGCTGGGCGCAGTCCACGCGATGAGCCACGCCGCGGGCCGTATCCGCCGCCTGAACCCACATCATGGAACGCTTAACGCCGTGTTCCTGCCAACCGTGCTGCGCTTCAACGAGGAGGTGTGCGCGGACAAATATGTCCGCCTGCGCACCGCCATGGGGCTGGAGCGGGGCGCGGACTTGGCGCAAGCGATCGAGGGCATGAATGCGGCCATTGGCATCCCCTCAGGCCTTGCTGAAATGGGGATAGAGGAAAGCGACATCGCCGAAATGGTTGAATACGCGCAAATGGACCTCGCCGCCCGCGGCAACCCGCGCAGGGCCTCGGCGGAAGATTTCGAAGCGATGATCCGCGCGGCGATGTGAATGAAAAACTGGTCGGGAAGAGAGGATTCGAACCTCCGGCCCCCGCCTCCCGAAGACGGTGCTCTACCAGGCTGAGCTACTTCCCGACTCAACAAGTACAAACGCGCTACGCGTTCGTGCGGTAGGGGCGCGCCTATAAGTGTGGATAGCCAAGGTGGCAAGCGGGCAATTGCGCCTTATGATTGAGGGCATGGCTACAGCAGCGATTCCCCCGACAATGAGCGAACCCAACCACCCCGAGCACCAATATCTCAATCTCATGCGTACGATCTGGGAGACCGGGTCTGAGCGTGCTGATCGCACAGGAGTGGGCACGCGCTCGATCTTCGGCGCGCAGTTGCGCTTCGATCTGGCGGGCGGCGCGATGCCGCTGCTCACCACCAAGCGCGTCTACTGGAAGACCGCCGCGCGCGAAATGCTGTGGTTCCTCACGGGCGACACCAATATCCGCCCGCTTGTGCTGCAAGGGGTGAAGATCTGGAACGAGTGGCCGCATGCCGCTTATGTGAAGGCGACGGGTGAGGATCTCGCGCTCGACGATTTCATCGCCCGAATCGCAGAGGATGAGGCGTTTGCGCGGCGCTGGGGCGATTTGGGCCCTGTCTATGGCAAGCAATGGGTGGATTGGCCGACATACCGCTACCGGCCCGACGGGCTCTACGAGAAGGGCGAGGGCGTCAATCAGGTCGTGCAAGTAGTGGAAAGCCTCAAGACCAATCCCGGCAGCCGCCGCCACATTATCGAAGGCTGGAACGTCGCACAGCTTGACCAGATGGCGCTTCCGCCGTGCCACAAGACCTATCAGTTTCATGTCGCCATGAACTCGGAAGGCCCTGAGCGGCTCAATTGCCTGCTCTATCAGCGCAGCTGCGATGTCGCTTTGGGCCTGCCGTTCAACCTGTGGTCTGCGGCGCTGCTCACCCGGATGCTAGCCCAGCAGACGGGGTATGAACCGGGCGAGCTTGTCTGGATGGGCGGCGATACGCATCTGTACCTCAACCACGTAGCGCTGATCGAAGAACAACTGACTCGCCAGCCCCAAAGGCAGCCCACGCTCGAAATCACGCGAAAGCCTGAAACAATTTTCGATTACCGGATCGAGGATTTTCGGGTCGATGATTACGCGCCTCTGCCTCCGATCAAGGCCCCTGTTGCGGTGTGAGCCCCGCCGCTTGACGAGGGAGGAATGGCGCGCTTACCCAACGCTGCAAACGCACCCGCTGGGAGAGCAAACCTATGGCCGATCCGGCCGATCAATCGCCGCAAAAGGGGGGTAATCGCCCCAAGCTTGCGCTGCACGTGCCCGAACCCAAATTCCGGCCTGGAGATACAGCGGACTTCTCCGATATCGATATCGGTCAGGCCGGCGATCAGCCGCGCCCGGATGAGACCGCCAAGCCTGAAGACATGAAGGACCTCGCCTATGGCCTCGTCCGGGTGCTGGGCGATGATAACCAGGCGCACGGCCCCTGGGACCCCAAGCTTGACCCCGACACCTTGCGCACGATGCTGGGCCACATGGCGATGGTGCGCGCATTTGATGAACGCATGTTTCGCGGACAGCGTCAGGGTAAGACCAGCTTCTACATGAAGTGCACCGGCGAAGAAGCGACCTCTGTCGCCGCATCGATGGCGCTGGCGAGCGATGACATGGTCTTCCCAAGCTACCGCCAGCAAGGCGTGCTGATCGCGCGCGGCTATCCGCTCATTGAGATGATCAACCAGATCTATTCCAACAAGGGCGACAAGCTGAAGGGCCGCCAGCTGCCGATCATGTATTCAAGCCGCGAGCACAGCTTTTTCACAATCTCAGGCAACCTTGCGACCCAAACCCCGCAGGCCGTAGGCTGGGCGATGGCGAGCGCGATCAAGGGCGATTCGCGGATCGCGGCGACGTGGGTGGGCGAGGGCTCGACGGCGGAAGGCGATTTCCACTCGGCCTGCACCTTTGCGACCGTCTACAACGCACCCGTGATCCTGAACGTGATCAACAACCAATGGGCAATCTCGAGCTTTAGCGGCTTTGCAGGCGCTGAGCGCACCACCTTCGCCGCTCGTGCTCTTGGCTATGGCCTCGCGGGCCTACGCGTCGACGGGAACGACGCGCTGGCGTGCTACGCGGCGCAGCAATGGGCTGGAACCCGCGCGCGCGCCAATGCTGGCCCGACGCTGATCGAATATTTCACCTACCGCGCCGAGGGGCACTCCACGAGCGACGACCCATCGGGCTATCGCAGCGCGCAGGAACGCGAGGAATGGCCGCTGGGCGATCCCGTAAAGCGCCTCAAGGACCACCTCATCGCGCTGGGTGAATGGGATGAAGACCGCCAGGCCGCCATGGACAAGGCGTGTGCTGAAGAAGTCAAGGCCACCACTAAGGAAGCGGAAAAGAATGGCATCCTCGGCCATGGCCTACACCATCCCTTCCACACCATGTTTGAAGACGTCTTCGAAGAGCTGCCTTGGCACCTCGAAGAGCAAGCCGAGCAGGCGACCCGCGAGCGCAAGGTAAAATGGCCCGACAGCCATCCGAAAGACTTCGCGGGAAAGGGAGGCGGTCAATGAGCGCTGAGACCAAAACCAAGCCCACCAAGGAGCAGGGCACAGAACGCCGCCTAAACATGATCGAGGCGATCAACGAAGCGCTCGACGTAATGCTCGCGCGCGATGACGACGTGATCGTGATGGGCGAGGATGTCGGCTATTTCGGCGGCGTCTTCCGCTGCACTGCAGGCCTTCAGGAAAAACACGGGAAGACCCGCGTATTCGATACCCCGATCAGCGAATGCGGCATTATCGGCGTTGCCGTCGGGATGGGGGCGTATGGTCTGCGGCCAGTGCCCGAGATCCAGTTTGCCGACTACATCTATCCCGGCCTTGACCAGCTCATCTCCGAAGCGGCGCGGCTGCGCTACCGCTCTGCCACTGAGTATATTGCGCCGATGACGGTGCGCTCGCCGTTCGGGGGCGGGATTTTCGGCGGGCAGACCCACAGCCAAAGCCCTGAGAGCCTTTTCACCCATGTCTCAGGGTTGAAGACGGTGATCCCGTCAACGCCCTATGATGCCAAGGGGCTGCTCATCAGCTGCATCGAAGACAATGACCCCGTCATCTTCTTCGAGCCCAAGCGCATCTATAACGGGCCGTTTTCCGGCTATTACGACAAGCCGGTTGAGCCGTGGAAGAAGCACAAAGACAGTGTAGTGCCTGAGGGCTACTACAAAATCCCACTGGGTAAGGCGCGCCACGTCACGCAAGGTGAGCAGGTCACGGTTCTGGCCTACGGCACCATGGTTCACGTGGCAGAGGCCGTGTGTGAGGCGAAGGGGATCGAGGCTGATATCCTTGATCTGCGCTCGCTTGTCCCGCTCGATATCGAGGCGATTGAGGCTTCGGTGAAGAAAACCGGCAAATGCTTGATCGTCCACGAGGCCACGCGCACCAGCGGCTTTGGCGCCGAGCTGTCCGCGCTCGTCACCGAACGCTGCTTCTACCACCTCGAAGCGCCCGTTGAACGGGTCACCGGCTTTGACACACCCTATCCGCACAGCCTTGAATGGGCCTATTTCCCCGGTCCCGTCCGTATTGGCGAGGCGCTAGACAAGATTTTGATGGGTTAGGGTGGTTTCCTACACGAGGCGGGCCGTGGCACAGAGAGGGAAATGGAATGGCAAGATGTCATTCCCCCTTGTCAGTGCAGTGTCGCCTTTGGGGTCAGGATTGAAATTTTTTGAAGGTTAACAATGGGTTGAAGGTCATGCTTGAAGTTGACACCGTGTCGCTTTTTGCGCGGCGGCTCGGCGTTTCCAAAGCGGCTTTGGCGCATCACAGGATGATCTGAACAGATGAAAAAATTCACATTCAACATGCCCGATGTGGGCGAAGGCGTTGCCGAGGCGGAGATCGTCGAATGGCATGTCAAGGTTGGCGACGCGGTCGAGGAGGACCAGCACCTCGTCGATGTGATGACCGACAAGGCGACGATCGACATTGAAAGCCCGGTGACCGGCACGGTGCTCGAAGTCGCAGGCGAGCTGGGCGATACGATTGCGGTGGGCTCGATGCTGCTAATGATCGAGGTCGAGGGAGATGAGGGTGAGCAGGATGAGCCTGCGCCGGAAGAAGAGTCGACGCCGGAACCAGTCACTGAGCCGGTCGTCGAAGCAACGCCCGCACCCGCTCAAGAACCCGCCCCGGTTCCAACGCCCGCACCGGCTCCTGAACCCATTCCGGATGAACCTGAAAAAAAGAAGGACAGCCATTCGGCAAGCTCAGGGCTTACGGAAAAAGTGTTGGCCAGCCCCGCTGTGCGCAAGCGCGCGCGCGACCTTGGCGTCGACCTAGCTGAGGTGAAACCGGCCGAAGATGGCCGCGTGCGTCATGGCGACCTTGACCAGTTCCTTGCTTACAATTCAGGCGGAGGCTTTGCGCCCGCCGGCGCGGCGCGCGCTGACGAAGCGATCAAGGTCATCGGCCTTCGGAAGCGCATCGCTCAAAACATGAGCGCCTCCAAGCGCCACATCCCGCACTTCACTTATGTAGAGGAATGCGACGTCACTGAGCTTGAGCGGATGCGCGGTGATTTGAACGCCAACAGAGGCGCGAAGCCCAAGCTGACGCTGCTCCCGCTGCTGATAACCGCTATCTGCAAGAAATTGCCCGATTATCCGATGATCAACGCGCGCTTTGACGACGAAGCGAACGTCGTCACCCGGCACGGCAGCGTTCACCTGGGCATGGCGACGCAGACCGATAACGGCCTGATCGTCCCCGTTATTCGCGACGCGCAAAGCCGCAATCTGTGGCAGCTCGCCAGCGAGATAGGGCGTTTGGCGAATGCGGCGCGTGATGGATCGGCCAAGTCCGAGGAGCTTTCGGGCTCAACGCTGACGATCACTTCGCTTGGGCCCCTTGGCGGCGTTGCGACAACGCCCGTCATCAACCGCCCCGAAGTCGCGATCATCGGCCCCAATCGCATTATCGAGCGGCCCATGTTTGTCACCGGCCCCGATGGCGCGGAGCGGATCGAGAAGCGCAAGCTCATGAACATCTCGATCTCGTGTGATCACCGAGTGGTCGACGGCTATGACGCAGCGAGCTTCATCCAGGACATCAAGACGCTCATCGAAACCCCGGTTTTGCTTCTTTCGAATTAAGGGGTATTTTACCTCACTGGGAGGGGAGTGCCGTGACCGATAGCGAGAAAATCGACGCCTATATTGAGAACGCGCAAGGCTTTGCTCAGCCTATTTTGAGGCATGTTCGCGCGCTTGTGCACGAAGCCTTGCCCGAGGCGGAAGAAGCGGTGAAATGGGGCGTTCCCTACTTCACGGTTCAGGGCAAGAACGCGGTTGGCATGGCCGCGTTCAAGGCCCATGCCTCGGTGATCATCTGCAGCGACGAAACCGCCGGGGGAGGGATGGGCAATTTCGGCAAGCTCACCAGCCTTGAAGAGCTGCCTGCCGATGCTGAACTCATGGAGCGTTTCCGCGAATCCGCGCTCGCTGTGCAGTCGCCCAAGATCTCTCAGCCCAGGCCTAAGCCCGTGCTTGATACGCCCTACGATCTGGCCGCCGCCATCGCTGAAACACCGGGCGCAAGTGCCGTGTTCGATGGTTTCACTGATGCCCAGAGGCGCGATTACATCGAATGGATCACTGCGGCCAAGCGCGAGGGCACCCGCGCCAAACGCGTGGTTGAAGCGGCGCAGTGGATCAGCGAGGGTAAGCGGCGAAACTGGAAATATGAGAAGTGCTGAGGCTTTTTCAGCGAAGGGGCAAAAAGGTGGCTCGGGCTTGTTGACAGCCCATGTCGGTTGGCTTAGTGGCCCGGCTTCCCAAGAGGCGCTGACCGCCATGATTGCGCGGGTGTAGCTCAGTTGGTTAGAGTATCGGCCTGTCACGCCGAGGGTCGCGGGTTCAAGTCCCGTCACTCGCGCCACTTGGGGCCCTTCGGGCTTTACGGGAAATGCAGTTGGATTGCGGCGCGCGTCACGCTTCGGTTTCGTCTGCTGGCGCGGCGGGCGGGGACCAGCTTCCCGTCTCCATCCAGATCAGGAAGCGTTTGAGCGGCAACAGCCAGATCACGCCCAGAAACAGGTACACCACCGTCTGAGCAAGGCCTGACCAATGGCCGATAATCTCGGGCGCATACCGCGCAATCACCACGCCATAGATCATTAGCGCCACAAACAGGCCGATTATGCCAAACGGGATTCGCCAGGTCGGGGTCTCACGCATCACAGGTTTCCGTACACTCGCGTCGGGGTGATAACGGCGTCGAGCGGTTTGTCGTGCGGCTCGATGGGAAGCGCGTCATCGGGTTCGATCAGTTGGATGTCCCATGCAAGACCAATCGCTGTGGTGCCCGGATGTTCCGCAAGCCAGCGATCATAGTGCCCGCCCCCTTGCCCCAAACGCTTGCCTGAGGCGGTGAAGCCGACGAGCGGCACGAAGAGGATATCGGGCACTAGGCTGGCGGCATCGGCGTTCGGCTGCGTCATGCCATAGGGGCCGGTTTCCAAATCGCTTTCGGCAAACGGATCGGTGTGCTCGCGAAAGCCCATGGCGCTGCCTTTGCGCTCGAAAAAGGGCAGGGCGATGGTGTGCCCCTGTTCCTTGAAGAAGCGCGCATAGCCAGCTGCCGGAGCCTCGCCTGCATTGGCGTGATAGAGGCCGATGACCGCGTCCTCTGCGATCGTTCCCAAAAGTGGGCGAGGGGGCGTGTGAAACAGCAGCGCGCGAATACTCTCAGGCTGCGCTGCTGAATGATCGCGGCGCGCAGCACGCAAGCGCTTGCGAAGCTCGGCTTTGCTCAAGACCTCGTCCATGAATGCGGCGGTCGGCTCACGATACAAAAGTTGAAACAGCCCGGAAGGGCTGCAAGCCCGACTGGGTGCCCGCAGTGGGGGCAGATTGCCTGCCCATCTAGCGAGGATGCGCGCCCGGATGGGCGTGCACACGAAAGGATGACGGGACCACCATGGGTCGTTGCCAGAGAAATCCTCTGACGCCGAAAACGTCAGGTGGGCGCCGTATGTCCCGGCCCCACAGCCGAACTGGTGAGCCAAGACAGGGACAGCTCCCTTGGATTGCTTATAGCCTCAGGGATATTCAATCGGCTCGTGCCGGGCAGCCCCGCCGAATGCAAATTAGGGCTTCGGGCGCGGGTCTTCAACCCGGGGCGCTTCCAGAGAGCCTTCGATAGCAAACGCAGTGGCTTCGGCCTTGTCGGCGAGCTGTTCGAGGCTGGCGGCGATTGCGTCTGCATCCACGCTCGCGCCGAACAGATCGTGCTGATGCGCTGCCTCCTCGCGCATTTGGGCCAGCTCGGCTTTGACCGTGGCGAGCTCTTCGCGCGCGCGCGCTTCAGATTTGCGCAGGGTCGCGATTTCGGCACGCAATTCGGCCTTCTTGCCGCCGCTCTTCGATTTCTCATGCTCGATATTGTTGAGCGCGCTTTCGAGCTCGGCCTTGGCCGATGCAGTCCCTTTGCTCTCGTCTTCAAGGCGCCTGCGAGCCTCGCTCAGTTCATCGGCAAGGAAGAATGCGGTGAACAGCATGTTTTGGGATTCCTGCGGCGCAGCTGATGGACCCAGCTCAGCGCGCTTTTCCGCAATCAATGCGCCCAGAGACCTGATCTTGTCCTGCTCGCCTTCGCCGCACGTGATGTTGTAAGTCTTGGGACCGATCGTGATCGCGACTTCGGGCACGGCTTTATCCCTCCAGATCTTCGATCAACGCGTCGAGGTCGCGCAGGCTCTCAGCCACCTCTTCGCGCAGTTTTTCGTGGCGGTTCACAAGTTCGGTAACGTTTGCTGATCCCGCGCTCTCAATTTCGTGCGCGAATTTTTCAGCTTGCTTGATTGGGGCAACAGCACCTTCTCGCGCGGTGTCAATTCGCGCTACGGCGGCGTCAATGCGAGCCAAGGCCTTATCGATGCGGCTGTCGCTCATGAATGCTGGAAATACCAAGATTGGCGTTCCAAGGCAAAGATTTGGCGCGCGCTGTTGATAAGTGATCTGCACCGGTGATCGGTTGATGGTGTTGACCTTGCCGTAACCCTCAGCAATGGCGGGCGCCAGATCGTAATATGGCATCGAATCGTTTGAGAAATTGGCCCTGAGACTGTCGCTATCTCTGGGCCGCCGGGCGGTGAGAGCCGGGGCCGCAAATTCTGTGCCGCGCGGCGCCTGAAATTGGGAGGCATCACCTTGGTCCTTACACTCGACGCCGCTCGCCTGAGCCCGATGGCCAATGCCATTCGCGCGCTTTCGATGGACGCTGTGCAAGCGGCCAATTCCGGGCACCCGGGCATGCCGATGGGAATGGCGGATGCTGCGACGGTTCTCTATGCGCGCCACCTGAAGTTCGACCCGGCGCGGCCCGATTGGGCGGACCGCGATCGCTTTGTGCTTTCGGCAGGCCATGGCTCGATGCTGATCTACGCGCTGCTGCATCTTTCCGGCTATGCGGCGCCGAGCATGGAGGACATTCGCAACTTCCGCCAGCTGGGAAGCCCGTGCGCCGGACACCCTGAGAATTTCCTCTTGGAAGGTGTCGAATGCACCACCGGCCCGCTGGGGCAGGGCCTCGCAATGGCGGTGGGCATGGCGATGGCCGAGCGGCACTTGAACGCGGTGTTTGGCGATGATCTGGTTGATCACCGGACATGGGTTGTGGCTGGCGATGGCTGCCTGATGGAAGGCATCAACCACGAAGCAATCGGGATTGCGGGGCACCTGAAGCTGGGCGGTCTTAACGTGCTGTGGGATGACAACCGTATCACCATTGATGGCGCGACCGACCTTTCAACGAGCGAAGACATCAAGGCGCGTTATGCGGCCACAGGCTGGCACGTCACGCAGTGCGATGGACACGACTTTGAAGATATTGACCGCGCGCTGGAGGAAGCGAAGAATGATCCGCGCCCTTCGCTGATTGCTTGCCACACGGTGATCGGCAAGGGCGCGCCCACCAAGCAAGGCACCAGCGCGACGCACGGCGCGCCGCTCGGGGCCGATGAGATCGCTGGCACACGCGAGGCGATTGGCTGGCCGCACGCCCCGTTTGAGGTGCCTGAAAGCATTCTCGCCGACTGGCGCGCCACGTGTGAGGCGGGGGCTGAGGCTTCGGGTGCGTGGTTTGCCCGGCTTGAGGCATCCGCGCACAAGGCTGAGTTTGAGCGCCGCATGGCCGGAGATTTGTCTGAAACTCAGGCGCTTGAGGATCACATTGCAAGCCTCATCGAAACCCCGCAAAACGTCGCCAGCCGCAAGGCGAGCGAGATTGCGCTCGCTGCGATCAATCCGGCTATCCCCGATACGCTTGGCGGCAGCGCGGACCTGACCGGCTCCAACAACACCAAGGCGGGCGATATCGGCGCTTTCACTGCGGATGATCGCTCGGGCCGCTATGTCTATTACGGCATTCGCGAGTTCGGCATGTCGGCTGCGATGAACGGCATGGCGCTGCATGGCGGCGTTATCCCTTATGGCGGTACTTTCCTTGTCTTCACCGACTATGCGCGCGGTGCGATCCGCCTCTCGGCGCTGCAACAAGCGCGCGTGATCTATGTGATGACACATGATTCCATCGGGCTTGGCGAAGACGGCCCAACTCACCAGCCGATCGAGCATTTGGCCAGCTTGCGCGCCATGCCCAATGTGCTGGTGATGCGGCCGGGCGACGCGGTGGAGACCGCCGAGTGCTGGCAGGCGGCGTTGGAGCAGAAGGATCGCCCTACGATCCTTGCCCTGTCGCGTCAGGGCCTACCGCAATATCGGCTTGAGGCTGTGGGCGAGAATTTCAGCGCCAAGGGTGCCTACCGCGCCAAGGCGGCTGAGGCCGCGCGCAAGGTCGTGATCCTTGCCACCGGTTCAGAAGTGGGTCTCGCCATGGACAGCGCCAAAGTCCTGGAAGAACAGGGCATTGGCGTTGATGTTGTATCCATGGTCTGCACCGAGCTTTTCGACGAGCAAACCCCGGGCTACAAGGCCGATCTGCTGCCTGATGACGCGCTGATCGTCAGCCTTGAAGCGGCGAGCACCTTTGGCTGGCAGCGCTACACCGGCACTGATGGTCTCAACATTGGTATCGACACTTTTGGAGCGTCTGCTCCGGGCAAGGATCTGTTTGCCCATTTCGGCTTTACGACACAGGCCGTCACCACTCAAATCCTCAACACTTTGAAAGCATAAGCAGGAGTTTCTCACATCATGGCTACCAAAGTCGCCATCAACGGTTTCGGACGCATTGGACGCCTGGTCGCGCGCGCTGTGCTTGAGCGGGATGATCACGATCTGGAGCTCATCTCGATCAACGATCTGGCCGATACCAAAGCCAACGCGCTGCTGTTCCAGTACGATTCCACCCACGGCCGCTTCCCCGGCACGGTTGAAGTCGCTGATGGTGCGATCATAGTGAACGGTAAGACCATTGCCGTCACCAGCGAGCGGGACCCCGGTAACTTGCCGAACGCGGCGCAAGGAGTTGACATCGTGCTTGAATGCACAGGCTTCTTCCAGAGCCACGAAGCCGCCGAACCGCATCTCACTGCCGGTGCCAAGCGCGTGCTGATTTCCGCGCCTGCCAAGAACGTTTCGGCCACCATCGTCTACGGCGTGAACCACGACACGCTGACGGCCGAAGACGTGATTGTCTCCAACGCAAGCTGCACCACCAACTGCCTCGCGCCCGTTGCCAAGGTGCTCAACGATACGGTTGGGATTGAGCGCGGTTTCATGACCACGATCCACTCCTACACAAATGATCAGCGCATGCTCGATCAGATGCATTCCGACATGCGCCGGGCCCGTGGCGGCGCACAGAGCATGATCCCGACCACCACCGGCGCCGCACGCGCGGTGGGCCTGGTGCTGCCGGAGCTGGCGGGTAAGCTTGACGGCTCCTCGGTTCGCGTGCCGACGCCCAATGTCAGCCTGGTGGACCTCACCTTTAATCCGGGGCGCGACACCAGCGTTGAGGAAATCAACGCGGCGCTCAAGGCCGCTGCTGAGGGCGCCATGAAGGGCGTGCTCGATTACACCGCCGATCCGCTGGTGAGCGCGGACTTCAACCACCACCCGGCAAGCTCCACGGTGGACAGCCTCGAGACCAGCGTCATGGAGGGTAAGCTTGCCCGCGTGGTCAGCTGGTATGACAATGAATGGGGCTTCTCCAACCGCATGATCGACACCGCCGGTGTGATGGCGAAGTTTCTCTAATCTAGGCAGCAGGGGTTAGGGGATCATGGCGGCCTTCAAAACTCTGGACGATCTGGGGGACGTGACCGGCAAGGTCGCGCTCGTCCGAGTGGATCTCAACCTGCCGATGAAGGACGGATCAGCGACCGATCTGACGCGTGTTGAGGCCATCAAGCCGACCATCCTCGAACTCTCGGAGGCCGGGGCCAAGGTGCTTTTGCTGGCGCATTTCGGACGTCCCAAGGGACACCGCTCTTCGGTTCTTTCCACCAGCATGGTGATCGGCGATGTCGAAAATGTGCTGGACAAGGAGATCATGTTCATCCCCGAGGTTGCAGGCCCGGTGGTTGAGCAATCGATCGGCATCCTGCGCGATGGCGATATCGGCCTTCTCGACAACACCCGCTTCTGGCCGGGTGAGGAAGCCAACGATCCCGAATTCGCCGCTGCAATTGCTGCCAATGGCGATTTCTACGTCAACGATGCGTTCAGCGCGGCGCACCGCGCGCACGCCACCACAGAAGGTCTCGCGCATCACCTGCCCGCTTACGCTGGCCGCGCGATGGAGGCGGAGTTGAAGGCGCTTGACGCAGCGCTCGGTAATCCAGAGGCGCCGGTGGCGGCGGTCGTCGGCGGGGCCAAGGTTTCGACCAAGCTTGCCGTCCTCGAAAACCTCGTGGGCCGCGTGCAGCACCTCATCATCGGGGGCGGTATGGCCAACACTTTCCTCGCGGCAAGGGGCGTCGATGTGGGCAAATCGCTGTGCGAGCATGACCTAACGGGCACCGCCTCCAAGATCATGGATGAGGCCGATCACGCGGGCTGCACCGTGCATCTTCCCTATGACGTCGTGGTGGCAAAGGAATTCGCTGCCAACCCGCCATCGCTTCGCACCGCCAATGTCCACGAAATCGCAGAGGATGAGATGATCCTCGATATCGGGCCGCGGGCGACCGAAGCGCTCGCCGATGTGCTCAAGACCTGCCGCACGCTCGTCTGGAACGGGCCGCTTGGCGCGTTTGAGACCGAGCCGTTTGATACAGCGACCATGGCGCTCGCCGCTCATGTCGCCGCGCTGACGCAAGAAGGCTCGCTCACCAGCGTGGCGGGCGGAGGCGATACGGTTGCCGCTGTGGCTCAGGCCGGGGTGACGTACGAAGTCACTTACATTTCAACCGCAGGTGGCGCATTCCTCGAATGGATGGAAGGCAAGGTTCTTCCCGGTGTGGCGGCCCTTTCGAGCTGAGCCATGGCGGACACGCGCTACCTATTCGGCACCCCGTTTGTGATAGACCGGCTGCAGAGCCCTGAGGGTATCCGAGTGCTGCATGAGGCGGTGCTGGCCGAAAAGGCGCGCGATGCGCAGGGCGTGCAAATCTCCAATATTGGCGGGTGGCATTCGAATACCAATATGATCGAGTGGGGCGGGGAGGCCGCCCGCGCGCTCGCCTACAAGGCGATGACGATGGCGGACGCGCTCACCATCGACACGGGCAGCCCCGGCGCAACCCGCTATGGCTGGATCCCGGAAATGTGGGCCAATGTCAGCGGGCCCGGCAATGCCAATTTCCACCACACCCATCCCGGCAGCTTCTGGTCGGCGGTCGCCTATATCGATGATGGCTACGGCGGCTCGTCCGACCCTGCGCTTGGCGGCGAGTTCCAGATGCTCGATCCGCGCATGCCGATGATCCGCATGACCGCGCCTGACCTAAGGATCAAGGCAGCAGGCGGCGAGCCTCAGGACAACGAACCCAAGCTTCGCCCGTCGACCGGGCAGATCGTCATGTTCCCAAGCTGGTTGCAACACGCTGTGCGCCCGTTCCACGGAACCGGTACGCGCATTTCGATTGCGATCAACCTGATCCCCGCACGCAAAGCAAGCGGTCAGTGAGCGCACCCGTTTCGATGAGACCCCTCTTGACCACCCGGACCCAAGGATAATGGCCAACACCGCCGAGCTCATTCAGGCGCAGGAATTGCGCTTCATGCAAAGCTGGATGCACCGCGATGCCGGTGCGATCCGCAAGCTGGCCTCGCGCGATTGCATGCTGGTCTTTGGTACCAATCCGCCCGAACTGCTTGACCGGCCAAGCTTTGTGGCGGCGGTTGAAAACGATTTTCGCTGTCTCGGCTTTCGCATGGGGGAGGGTGTGGTGCGCCGCCACGGACGCGCCGCATGGTTCACCGCCTCGGTTGATTTGGAGCTCAAGCTGGGCGCGCGCGATTGGAAGACCCGCTTCCTCATGACAGGCCTCTGGCGCAAGCACCGCATTGGGGGGTGGAAGCTGGCCGAGCGCAGCCTTGCCCCGCTCGATAGCGATCAGCGGCTCGCCGAAAGCGTGCGCCGCTTGCAAATGTGGCACGGATAGGGGCGCGATAAAGCGATGAGCGAGACGAAAACCGAATACGGCTATGGCAGCGCGGTTGAAGCGACCGAGGGCGAGTTTTCAGGCTGGTACCACTGGAACCACGACCCGTTCGAGACCCGCGCTGGCCCGTTTTTCATGCGCCGTGAGGAGGACGGGACCTATCTCAGCGCGTTTAGGGCTGAGGACAAGCACATGAACGGCGCAGGCTCAATGCATGGCGGGTGCCTGATGACCTTTGCCGATTTCGCGCTCTTCGCCATTGCGACCGATGAATTGGGCGGCGCCAACGCGGTGACGCTGAACCTGTCGGGCGATTTTCTCGGCGGTATCGCGCCCGGCGCGCTGGTGGAGGCGCGCGGCGAGGTGACGCGCGGCGGGGGCAAGACGATCTTCGTGCGCGGCCTCATCACAGGCGATGGCGCACCCGCTTTCAGCTTCACCGGCATTATCCGCAAGTTTTCGCCCCGCAGCTGAGCGGGCGCTAGAGCACGGGCGCTTTGGCAATAATCGCGCGCCTTTCCGTCCCGTTTCGCGTCACCTGCGATCCTTCGCAGTTGCAGCAACAAGGGGCGCTGGCTAAAGGATGCCCACCAGTTTCAGGGATGAAAATAAGGGGGCACCAAGCGCCATGAACACCGAAGAAATGACCGCCAAGATCGCCAGCGGGCGGGGCTTTATTGCCGCGCTCGATCAGTCGGGCGGCTCCACCCCCAAGGCGCTGCGCGGCTATGGTGTTGAGGATGGCGAATGGTCGGGCGATGATGAGATGTTCGCGCAAATCCACCAGATGCGCGGCCGGGTTATTACCTCGCCGTGCTTTTCCAGCGGCAAGGTGATCGGCGCGATCCTGTTCGAAAAGACGATGGACGGCGAAGTCGATGGCAAGCCGACCGCGGATGCCTTGAAAGCTCGCGGCGTTGTGCCCTTTATCAAGGTCGATCAGGGCCTCGCGGATGAAGCGGACGGCGTGCAGCTGATGAAGCCGCTCGATAAGCTACCCGCGCTGCTGGAAAAATCGGTCGCCAAGGGGATGTTCGGCACCAAGATGCGCTCGGTCATCAAGTCGGCGAGCCCCACCGGCATCGCCGCTATTGTCGCGCAGCAGTTTGAAGTCGGCAACCAGATTGCCGATGCGGGCCTGATGCCCATGCTTGAGCCAGAATACGACATCACCGCTGAGGACCGCGAGGCGGGCGAAGATATTCTGCTGGCTGAAATCCTCAAGGGCCTCGATGCTCTGCTGGAAGGGCGCCAGGTGATGCTCAAACTCTCGATCCCGGTGAAGCCTGGCCATTACACGCCCGCAATCGAGCACCCCGCCGTGCTGCGTGTTGTGGCGCTTTCGGGTGGCTATTCCACCGATGATGCCTGTGCGCACCTCGCCAAGAACCCCGGCATGATCGCCAGCTTCTCACGCGGGCTTTTACAAGACCTGCGCAAGGGTCAGTCGGACGCAGAGTTTGACGGCGCGCTTGGCAGCGCGATTGACCAGATCGCCGCAGCGAGTGTTGCGGGCTAGCGGTCTAGGATCCGCGAGGCCCACGGCGCGGTGGGTCAGGCGTAAACACAAAGGTAAGCGAATAGCGATCAAGCTGGATCGCCCCTCGATCGCTGGGGGGCGTTCCAACACTAATAAGCGCCAGTGTACCGCCGGGCACACGCACGCGATCACCAAGCCGCATAATCCTCTCGGCAAGGCCATTTTCGCTGAGCAGGATCACGGAGATCGCCATCTGATCTGAGCTGAAGCAGAACTCTGGATCAACGCAGCGCTCATCATAGAAAATGTTGGCCGCTGCAAAATCGACGGCGCCGATGTTGGTCCGCTCAAAAAAGCTCACGCCGCTGAAGACCTGTTGCTGTGCCTTTGCCTGTGCCGGGGTTGAAGCGGCGAAAAGGGCGAAGGCTGCGAGGATAGCGGCGCGCAAGATGCTCATGGCGGTGTCTCCTTAAGCCTTTGCTTACCATAATCGCGCCCAATGTGCAGCCTTTTGCCGCAGCCTGTCCCGGCGATGGACAGAAACGCGCACGCGGCGCTAAGAGGCGCGCATGAGCGATCCGGCGACACAGCTTTACCTTATCTCACCGCTTGATGTTGGCGGTGACTTTCCCGCGCGGCTTGAATGCGCGCTGGCGGCGGGTGAGGGTCTAGTTGCCGCGTTTCAATTCCGGGTGAAGGGGGTGGACCAGCATGAGGCGGCGCGATTGGCCGAGCCCTTGCAGGCCATCTGTGCAGCCCATGATTGCGCGTTTATCGTGAACGACAGCGTGGCGCTTGCCAAGAGGATCGGCGCGGACGGTGTGCATCTGGGTCAGGATGACGGCGATCCGAAGGACGCGCGCGAGGTGCTGGGCCGCGATGCGCAGATCGGCGTCACCTGCCACGCCTCCAAGCACCTCGCCATGGAGGCAGGCGAAACGGGCGCGGACTATGTCGCGTTCGGCGCCTTCTTCCCCTCAACCACCAAAGACAAAGGCCCTGATGCCGAGCGGCCTGAGCCTGCGCTGATCGAGTGGTGGGCGAAGCTCTTCGAAATTCCCGTGGTCGCAATCGGCGGGATTACGCCTGACAATTGCGCACCTCTGATCGAAGCGGGCGCAGATTTCCTCGCGGTGTCAGGCGGGGTGTGGAACGGCGATGAGGCTGAGGCGGTGAAGGCTTTTGGGAAACGAGTTTCGCGCTGACTGAGAATTCAGGCCTACTCGCTCTCGCCCGCCTCGCGTTTCGCCTCTTCCTCTTTCATCCGCACATAGAAGCCCAAAGTGCCGCCCGTGAACTGGCCGATGAGTGTGAACGCGCCGATTTCATCGATCTGGAGGACGCCTACTTCGCCTTCGCTCAGCCGCAGTCCGGTGCCCTTGAAGATATTGCCGCCGTGCGAGATCACAGCCACATTGCTTCCAGCGGGCAAGGGGGCAAGCTCGCGAATGGCGGCTGCGGTTTCGCTGGCGGCCTGATCGAGCGAGCGCTTGCTCATCTCGCCCGGCTCATGGTGCATCAGGCGAGCATCGGTCTCATAGTCCGAGCCAAACAGATAGCGCGCGGTCTCCGAGGCGCGGCACATGGGGCTTGTGATCACGCGCATAACGGGAATTGCAGCAGCGCGGATAAGCTGACCGTTCTCATGCACGCTCACTACGCCCGCTGCCGAGAGATTTCGCTGCGCGCGGCATTCGGTCGGCAGTGCTGAGTAATCATCCGCGCGCGAGGGGTATTCGGTTCGCTCATGCCGGATGACCATGACATAGCCGCCTTGCTGCAAGCGCTCGATTGTCTCAAAGCTGGTGTAGAGCGGGGTGGCCGGGTTTGCCGCGTCAGTCTGCGCCTGCGCCTGCGTGGATGCTGCAAACAGGAAGGCGGCCAGGATCACCCCTCGCGCAAAAACACTCAGTGATTTCATGACTTTCCCCTCGTGATGAGACAGTGTCTCGATAAGAGGGTGAAGCGGGGATGTCGAGCGGCCTTGCCCGTTTAACCCGTCCCGCCAAGCCGTGTGCATTGCAGCCGATCAAGCGTCCCATCGGCGTTCACCCGCTGCAACGTGTTTGAGCCCATCCGCCTGAACTTCTGGTCCTTACGCGGGCCGCTGGTGAAGACGAACTCGCGCCCGCGCATCAGGTAGATGCCGCCGCCCTCAGCCACTGTGTAGCGCGAGGAAGTGGTGATGGCGAAGCCTTCGCTTTTCACCACTTCGTAAGGCTCTCCCTCAGCATTGCCTGGAAGCGCGCATTGATAGGTGCCGTGCGGCATGGTGCGCAAAGGGCGTCCCTCTTGCGCGATCAGCGGCGCGCCTGCGGCAATTGCAGCGGCGAGCGCGGTGAGGATCAGGACGTGCGAATTCTTCATAGGAGCTCTGAACCTTTTCTCTTAAGCGCGTCCTTATCACCGGCATCGCCATGGTTCCACTTGCTTAACCATGTTTGTGTGCATCTGCGCCCGCTTGGGGGCGGGCCTCTCACACCGCTTGCTGTCCTCACCGCCCTCGGCTATTGGCGCGCCTCAACCACGCTGTCGGAGCCTCGAGATTGCGTCAGCGCAACGCTCCCGCCAGCAGGCTCATTCAATTTTTGAAAACGCGCGAGTAGCCCCATGAAGATCAGCGGCGTCGATATCCGTCCCGGCAATATCATCGAATACGAAAACGGCATCTGGAAGGTCGCCAAGATCCAGCACACCCAGCCGGGCAAGGGCGGGGCCTATATGCAGGTCGAGATGAAGAACCTGCAGGACGGCCGCAAAACCAATGTCCGCTTCCGCAGCGCCGACACGGTTGAGAAGGTGAGGCTCGACACGCAGGAATACCAGTTCCTCTATGAGGATGGCGACATGCTCGTCTTCATGGATACGAACACCTACGAGCAGATCAATCTGCCAAGCGATCTATTGGGCGATGCGCGCCCCTTCCTTCAGGACGGCATGCAGGTGATGCTTGAGCTGTGGGAAGAAAAGCCGATCAGCGTCCAGCTGCCTGCCCAAATCGAAGCCGAAATCGTCGAAGCGGACGCGGTGGTGAAGGGCCAGACGGCCTCTTCCAGCTACAAGCCCGCCGTGCTCGACAATGGCGTTCGCATCATGGTTCCCCCGCATATCGAGAGCGGTACGCGCATCGTGGTGGACGTTTATGAGCAGACCTATGTCGGGAAGGCTGGCTAACCCGCAATGAGCATGTTTTCAGGCCTCATCCGCGTGATGGAGCGCGCCGCGCGCAAAGCAGGGCAGCGTTTGCGGCGCGATTTTGGCGAAGTTGAGCACTTGCAGGTGAGCCGCAAGGGCCCGGCGGACTTTGTCTCCAAGGCTGATATGCGCGCCGAACGCACGATCTATGACGAGCTTACTCAGGCGCGGCCCGGATGGGGTTTTGTCATGGAAGAGGCGGGCGTGATTGAAGGCGATGAGGGCAAGCCGCGCTGGATTGTCGACCCGCTTGATGGCACGTCCAATTTCCTCCACGGCATCCCGCATTTCGCGATCAGCATCGCGGTGCAAGAGCCGCGCCTTGATGGAAAGGGTTGGGGCGATGTTACGGCAGGCGTCATTTACAACCCGATCAGCGATGAGACCTATTGGGCCGAAAAGACCCGCGGCGCTTGGCTTCAGGATGCACGGCTGCGCGTCTCGGCGCGCTCGCGGTTGGACGATGCGCTGATAGCGACGGGCATTCCGTTTTCGGGGCATGGTGATTTTGCCGAGTGGGGCCGGATTTTCGGAGCCATTGGCCCCGAAGTCGCTGGCATTCGCCGGTTTGGCGCAGCCTCGCTTGATCTGGCATACGTCGCGCAAGGGCGCTTTGACGGGTTCTGGGAGAGCGGCCTTAACGACTGGGATACGGCGGCGGGCTGTCTGCTGGTGCGCGAGGCGGGCGGCTTTGTCTCCGATTATCGCGGGCGTTCAAACCCGATCCATTCCGCGCAAATTCTGGCGGCGAATGACACGCTGCACTCCAAGTTGCACAAGATCCTCGCAGGAAGCCTTCGCTAATCACATCCTTCGGTTGCGCAGGCAACCGCAAGCGCAACCGCGCGCCCGCAGGTGCCCCGCAGCCCAAGATTGGGCGGAGGGATCAGCACCGAGGAAAACCCAAAATACACCGGAGGGAATAGCACCGAGGAGCTCGCCCGGATGGGCGAAGCCAATCACTCAGTCCTAAGCGCCTCGATCGGTGACAATTGCGAGGCGCGCACAGCGGGATAACCGCCAAAGGCAAGGCCAATGCAGGCTGAGAATGTGACCGCTCCCATTGCGGTGACAACGCCCACAGGGACGGGGAAATCGGCGTAGGTCGACAGCGCGAGACCAATGACCCAGGCGAGGATCAGGCCCACGGTTCCTCCCAGCGTGCACAGCACCGCCGCTTCGACCAGAAACTGGTTGCGAATGTCGCTCTTGCGCGCGCCCAGCGCCATGCGCAGGCCAATTTCACGGGTGCGCTCGGTCACGCTCACCAGCATGATGTTCATGATGCCGATCCCGCCAACGAGCAGCGAGATTGAGGCAATCGAGACCAGCAGCCATTGTAGAACGCTGGTAAGCTCTTGGCTTTCTTCCAGAAATTCCTGGGTGGTGCGAACCTTGAAGGGGTTGATCTCGCCGTTGCGCACGCGGTAGCGGTTCTCCATCACG
>JBCCJS010000024.1:0-40272 GCA_039027675.1 Pseudomonadota bacterium | reverse complement strand
TTATCAAACAAAGAGAAAGGACTAAACGAAAGACAATTGAGCGTCGGCGCTTGCTTCACCGCAGCCTAGCCGCCTAAAATACTTCAACCAGATGAGACCAAACACTCGCTAGGCTAAAACCTCTGCGTGTCTCAATTTATCTGACGACGGACAAGCGATCATTAAGCGAAAGCCGATCGTCCGTGCCTATCAAGCGGTCGCGATCATGCCCCCGTCGAGCACGATTGTCTGACCTGTCATCCATGAGGAGGCGGGTGAGCACAAATAGATCGCAGTCCCGGCAATGTCTTCTGGCTTGCCCAACCGGGCGCGCGGGATCTGGCCCAGCGCCCACTTCGTCATTTCGTCGCTTTCAACCAATTGCTTGGTCATATTGCTCGGGAAGAGGCCGGGGGCGATAGCGTTGACGTTGATGCCTGTTGCGGCGAGTTCTGCACCCAGATGTTCGGTCAGGTGGATGACGCCCGATTTGCTCGCCGAATACGCATAGGTCGGCATGCCTGAATTGCGGATGCCGTTGATCGAGGCGATGTTGACTATGCGCGCGGGCGCATCGAGCGATCCGGAAGCCTTGAGCAACGGCAGGAACTTCTGGATCGCGAAGAAGATCGATTTGATGTTGATATCCATGACCTTGTCCCAGCCCTTTTCGGGGAAGGATTCGAGCGGCGCGCTCCAATTGGCCCCCGCATTGTTGATGAGGATATCGATCTGGCTCTCGCGCTCGGCGACAGCAGCGGCAAAGGCCTCAATTCCCTCGACCTTGGACATATCCGCCGGGATCGCAATGCATTCGCCGTATTGCGAGAGCTCCTCAGCCATTGCCATCAGGCGCTCCGCCTTGCGCGCAGTGATGTAAACCTTGGCTCCATTCTCAAGCAGGCCGCGCGCCATCATCGCGCCGATCCCGCTCGATCCGCCCGAAACCACAGCCACCTTGCCGCTTACGTCGAAAAGCGAAGTCATACTCATAAGTCTCTCTCCAATATCATGTTTACCTGAGCCTTAGAGCGCGCACTCACCGCAGCGCAAGCGCTAAGGGCTAAGGGCTAAGGGCTAAGGGCTAAGGGCTAAGGGCTAAGGGCTTAAAGCGAAAGCAGCAGGCGCGCACCGACGATCATCACCAATGCCGCCGTCATCCAGCGCACCCAGCGCACAGGGAGCAGGCGCACAGCAAGGAAACTGCCCACCTGCCCGCCAATGGCGACGGCGATCATCAGAGGCAACGCGGCATCGATCACCGCTCCCAGTACGCCGGGCCCTTGCTTGAGGACCTGGCCCGCTAGACCAAAGAGCGAGTTTACCAGAATAAACAGGCTAGCGCTTGCCGCCACTTCGCGCGCACCGTTCCAGCGGGTGAGGTGAAGGAGCGGGGCGAGAAAAATGCCTCCACCAATCCCTACAAGCCCTGCTAGGAAGCCTAGTGGTACGGCGGCAAACGGCACATAGCGCGCCATGCGCGTCGGCTCAGAGGCCTGAGTTTCGAGCGCTCGTTCACGAACCGGGATCAGCATGGTAAGACCGGTGAGGATCAGGCTCGCGCCCAGCAACACCGTAAAGAGCGCCTGCTCAATCGGGATAAGCCCTCCGATGAGGGCAGCGGGCGCGGCCAGCGCGGTAAACACCAAAGCGCCGCGCCATGGCGTTATGCCAGCGCGAGCAAAGCGCACCGTGCCACCCGCCACCACCACGATGTTGCACGCCAGCGCCACCAGCGGCAGCAGGCGATAGTCAAGATCGGCGAGAGCCAGCAGCGCTGCATAAGTCGACCCGCCACCAAATCCCACGCTGGCATAGAGCAGCGCAGTCACCGCAAAGGCCAACGCCAAGGTAAGCGGGACGGCTCCGATCATGCCCTGAGAGCGATCGCCAGCGGGTTAGACACCAGCGGTTTAGACAGGCGCTGCAACCGGCGGGATACCAACCGCGCCATGGCAATGCTTGTATTTCTTGCCTGAACCGCAAGGGCACAGCGCGTTGCGGCTTATGTTGAGATTAGCATAGGGGTTCTCAGTAATCGCACCGCCTGTCCCCGCTTCAGCCATCGGCGCGCCTGCGAGCGATCCAAATAGATCGGGACGCCTTTCCGACCCATCGCCATCATTCGAATTGTCGAGCCCCGTTAGCGGATTGATGTGGCCAGTCAGGAAGTCTGGCAGATCGGGCAGCGCTTCGGGCTCAGGCTGAGCGATGCGAAGTTCCGACTTGAAGAGGATCTTGGTCACCTCTTCGCGCAGCGTATCGAGCATGGTCTCAAACAGGCCGAAGGCTTCCTGCTTGTATTCGTTGATCGGCTGCTTCTGGGCAATGCCGCGCATCCAGATCACCTGACGCAGCGCGTCGAGTGTGGCCAAGTGCTCCTTCCAGTGGAAATCGAGCTGGCGCAGCAGCGCGTCTTTTTCCACCATGCGCCAGATCGAAGCGTCGTTCTTGGCGATCTTTTCGTCCATCATCCGATCGGTCTGCTCGCGCAGGCGTTCCTCGATGATCTCCGGTTCAACCTGATCTTCCTCCAGCCAATCATCGATCGGAGGAGCAAGGCCAAAGACGTCTTCGATCTTTTCCTTGAGCTGCGCGATGTTCCACTGCTCGGGATAGGATCCGGGCGGGCAGGCATCGGCAACAATCGTGTTGATCGTATCGTGGCGCATGTCGATGACGACATCATCAACCGTCTCGGAGTCCATGATTTCGGCGCGTTGTTCGTAGATGACCTTGCGCTGGTCGTTCATGACATCGTCGTATTGCACGACCTGTTTGCGCGTGTCGTAATTGCGCGCTTCAACCTTCTTCTGTGCGGTCTCAATCGCTTTGGAGAGCCACTTGGAACCAATCGCTTCGCCATCTTCGAGATTGGAGTTCATCATCTTGGCAAAGAGGGTGTCCGGGCCGAAAATGCGCAGGAGATCATCCTCTAGGCACAGGTAGAAGCGCGACAGCCCCGGATCGCCCTGGCGGCCCGAGCGCCCGCGCAGCTGGTTGTCGATCCGGCGGCTTTCATGCCGCTCGGTGCCGAGCACGAACAAACCACCCGCTTCGATCACTCTGGCCTTTTCCTCGGCGACTTCGGCTTTGATCTTCGCCGCTGCCTCGTCCTTGGCAGGGCCCTCTTCCATGGCGCCGGTTTCATCATTGATACGGAAATCGAGGTTGCCGCCCAGCTGGATGTCGGTCCCGCGCCCCGCCATATTGGTGGCAATAGTCACCGCGCCAAAGCGCCCGGCCTGCGCCACGATATGCGCTTCGCGCTCGTGCTGGCGCGCGTTTAGGACTTCATGGCGGACGCCTTCCTTATCGAGGAAGTTCGAAAGCAGCTCCGATTTCTCGATCGACACGGTGCCAACAAGGATCGGCTGGCCCTTCTCGTTGTGCTCCTTGATCGTCTTCGCGATCGCCTGGAACTTGTCCATCGTGTTCTTGTAGAACTCATCGTCCTCATCAATCCGCGCGACCGGCAGGTTGGTCGGAATCTCGACGACGTTGACCTTGTATATGTCCCAGAATTCCGCCGCTTCGGTGGCGGCTGTCCCGGTCATGCCTGACAGCTTGGGATACATGCGGAAGTAGTTCTGGAAGGTGATCGAGGCCATGGTCTGGTTTTCCGGCTCGATCTTGACGCCTTCCTTGGCTTCGACCGCCTGGTGCAGACCGTTAGACCAGCGCCGCCCATCCATCATGCGCCCGGTGAACTCATCGATGATGATGATCTTGTCGTCCTTGACGATGTAGTGATCATCGCGCCGGAACATGTGCACCGCGCGCAGGGCCTGATCCAAGTGGTGCACGACCTGCGTATTCTCGACATCATAGAGATTGTCGGTCTCCAGCAGGCCCTTCTTGATCAAAAGCTGCTCGACTTCCTCAAGGCCATCTTCGGTAAGCTGGATGTTCTTGGTCTTCTCATCCTTCTCGTACCAGTCCTCGGGGATCTCCTTCGCGACTTCATCGAGCGCGTGGTAGAGTTCCGACTTGTCCTCGGTCGGGCCGGAGATGATCAGCGGGGTGCGCGCTTCGTCAATCAGGATCGAGTCCACCTCATCGACAATTGCAAAGCTGAAGGGGCGCTGCACCATCTGGTCGCGCTCATGCTTCATATTGTCGCGTAGGTAATCAAAGCCATATTCGTTGTTGGTGCCGTAGGTGATGTCGGCATTGTAGGCGTCGCGCTTGGTATATTCGTCCTGATTGGGAAGGATCGTGCCGACCGTGAGGCCCAGCCAGTTATAAAGCCGGCCCATATCCTCCGCATCGCGAGACGCGAGGTAATCGTTCACTGTGATCACGTGGACGCCCTTGCCCTCGATAGCGTTGAGGTAGACCGCAAGCGTCGCCATCAGCGTTTTGCCCTCACCAGTGCGCATTTCGGCGATCTCGCCTCGGTGAAGGACGATGCCGCCGATAAGCTGCACGTCAAAGTGCCGCATGCCGAAGATGCGAACCGATGCTTCGCGCACGGTGGCGAAGGCTTCGGGCAGGATCTCATCAAGCGCTGCCCCGTCATCCAGAAGCTGGCGGAACTTGTCAGTCTGCGCCTGAAGCTCGCTATCGGTGAGCGCCTGCATCTGCGGCTCAAGAGCGTTGATTTCGCTGACGATTTTGCTTAGCGATTTCACATAGCGATCATTGGAAGAGCCAAACACCGCTTTCATCAGGGTATCGAACATGGCGATTGAGGGTCCTGTATTTGTCGAAGGCAAGGCCTTGGCAGGTGATCCGGCGCGGCCGTGCGAAATTGGGAGAAGAGAATTAATTTCGCTACCCGGGCGCAGCGTTCAAACACGCACCGCCCGACGCGAAGGGAGCTAAGCGATCGGGGCTCTATTCCAGAGCGCGGTCTGCTCCGAGAACCAGCGATGGCGGAAGTATGCCGAGGAGACGCGGGCGCATGGCCTGCACGTCCGGATCCTGACACACCCGCTTGTGTTCCTGAGGGGGATGCTCACACTGGCACACCGCGCCGCCCTTGGCATTCACCGCGTCGGCAAGCGCCTGAACATCATAGGAAAGCTGGTCGAGACGCGACGCATTCGCCGGCGCATGAAGCGCGGCAAGGCCTGACAAAAGGGCCAGAATGGCAAACAAGCGACGTGTCATCGGCATAGTAGATAAGCTCTTTGTCGCAATCCGTCCATAGTCTGGTCGCCGGTTTTGCCTTCCCATACGCGCTCCGCCAGTTGCCGACACGCGCGCGGACACCTAAGCGCAGACGCGTCATGCACCTAAAACCCTCGCCTCTCGCCCGGCCCTTCCCCGATATGCCCCCCATCAAGGGCGTGGTCGTGCGCACCATCCGTGCTGGATACAAGGATTGGGAACGGGCAGACCTCACCTATGTCGAACTGGCCGAGGGTGCGGCTGTCGCAGGCGTCTTCACGCAGTCGCTGTGCGCTTCAAGCGAGGTGGAATTTGGCCGTGAACAGATGAAGCGGGGCTGTGCTCGCGCGCTGGTCGTCAATGCTGGTAACGCCAACGCTTTTACCGGCTATCGTGGGCGCGAGGCGGTTGAAGCGATTATGGCGCAAGCCGCACAGCATATCGGCTGCGAGCCCGACGACGTAATCGTCTCCTCCACAGGCGTTATCGGCGTACCTCTGCCAAAGGACAAAGCTTGTGATGGTATCGCCGCTGCCTTCGCGGCGAATGAGGCGACCTGGGAGGAAGCCGCGCGCGCGATCTGGACGACTGACACCTTCGCCAAGGGCGCGCACACTTCCGCGATGATCGGCGGCGTGAAAGTGGACCTTTGCGGGATCATCAAGGGCTCCGGTATGATCGCTCCCGATATGGCGACGATGCTGGGCTATATCTTCACCGACGCTAGCGTTGCGCCAGGCTTCCTTCAGCAGCTTCTGAACGCCGCAAACGCGAAGACCTTCAATTGCATCACAGTCGATGGCGACACTTCGACCAGCGACACGGTGCTCGTCTTTGCAACCGGGCAATCGGACGCCCCGGTCATCACCGGCTGGGACAGCCCAGGCGCTGATGCATTCGCCGCAGCGCTCGAAGACATGTGCCGCCAGCTTGCTCAATTGGTGGTGCGCGATGGCGAAGGCGCGGCCAAGTTCATTCAGATCCGCGTCTCGGGCGCAGCAAGCGATGACAGCGCGCGCCGGGTCGGGCTTACGATTGCCAATTCACCGCTCGTCAAAACCGCGATTGCGGGCGAGGATGCCAATTGGGGGCGGGTTGTGATGGCGGTCGGCAAAGCGGGAGAACCGGCGGACCGCGACAAGCTTGGCATCGCCTTTGGGGGGGTGTGGGCCGCGCGTAACGGCGTGCCCGTGGACGATTACAATGAAGCGCCTGTGGCCGTGCATCTGAAGGGCGAAGAGATTGATTTGGCTGTCGAACTGGGTGTCGGCGAAGGAAACGCCACCGTTTGGACCTGCGACCTGACGCATGGCTATATCTCGATCAACGCGGATTATCGTTCATGAGTGAACTCTTTGCCCTCGACGCTGAAATCCGTAACCTGATGCGCTTTGCCGCTGAACGGTCGATGCTGCCGCGGTTCCGGGCCTTGAAAGCGGACGAGATCGAGATGAAGGGCGAGGATGACCCGGTCACGATTGTAGATCGCGAAGTGGAAGCGTTCCTTACAGAGGCTCTGACCAAGCTCGCGCCCGGTGTCGCGGTGGTGGGGGAAGAAGCTGTGGCCGCGGATAAAGCTGCGCTGAACGCTCTTTCTGGCCAGTGCTGGATCATCGACCCGCTAGATGGAACGGCGAACTTCACCGAGGGAAAGGAGCCATTTGGCATTATCATTGCGCTCGCTGATGCGGGGCAAACGGTGGCAGGCTGGATCTACGATCCCAACCAGGACCGATTGTGTCACACGCGAAAGGGCGAAGGCGCTTTTCTCAATGGCGAACGGGTCCTGGCACGCACAACCGAGACCGATCCCCCGGTCGTCGCAGTAAGCCGGATGTTTCTCTCTGCTGAGGAAGCGGCTGACATCGATGCGCGGCTAAGCCCGCATTACACCTTCACCGACATTCCGCGCTGTGCAGCCGAGCAGTATCCGCGCCTTGCGCTTGGCGTAAACGATGCCTCCAGCTTTCACCGCACTCTTCCCTGGGACCACGCAGCAGGCGCGCTGTGGTTGAACGAGGCAGGCGGGAAATGCGCGCGGATGGATGGGTCGGAATACCGCGTAGACGAGCAAAATCTCCCCGGCCTTTACGCCGCATCAAGCCCCGCGATCTGGGAAGCCTTTGTTGAACGCCTATGCTAGCCTGCAAGGGGACAATCCCTAGGCGCAATCCCACTCGCCTCGTCAGAGCTCGCCTTCGAGCCATTCCTTGAGCTGGCTCTTGGGTGCAGCGCCAACCTTGCGCGCCACCGCTTCGCCATTCTTAAAGAGCACCATCAGCGGGATCGACTGCACGCCGATTTCGCCGGGGGTGACGGTGCTTTCCATGATGTCCATCTTGGCGATGGTTACAGCCTCGCCCAACTCGTCGCTGATCTCTTCCAAGGCCGGTGCGATCATCTTGCACGGCCCGCACCAATCCGCCCAGAAATCGACGAGCACTGGCTTGTCGCTGTCCAGAACGTCGGTCTTGAAGCTGTCATCGGTTACATTGACGGTGGCCATTACGGGTCTCCTGAAGCTTGGTTGCCCCTTACTTAGGCCAAAAGCGCGCGCACTCAATACGCGGCGGGGTCCACATCCCCATAGCTTTCCTGCGTGGTGCCCAACTGATCCTTGTGCACCAGAAGCGATTCCAGCGGCAGTTCAATCAATTGCGGTGTCTGCGTGTAAAGCACGCCCGCGCGCACTTCTCTTGCCGGATAAATCGCCTCAAGCGCGGCGCAATAGGCGGCCATCTGGCGTACAGTGCTGGTAGGAATATCCTCGGCGCTTGAGGGCGGGCGGCGCGTTGTCTTGAAATCAACGACCAAAATCGTGTCGGGCGTGACGAGCAAGCGATCCACCGTCCCGGCGATCACCACCGCGTTAACTGTGGCCGAAAAAGGCACTTCGGCAAGGGCGCCGGGGGCAAAGAGCTCAGCGAATTGAGGCGTCTCCAGCACCTCCAGCGCCTGATCCACCATCTCTGAACGAGCATCCGGCGACATGTCGCTCGCTTGCCGATCAAGCCATAGAAGAGCGCTCTCGCGCCGATCAGCAGGCTCGATGTCGGGCAGGCGTTCGAGCAGGCGGTGGATCAGCACACCCCGACGCAGGCTCGCGCGCCGTGTCGCTGCATCGCCCGCAAGCTCAAGCGGCGGATCCGCGCCCTGTTCCTCGCCCGCCGCGCTTGGCGCGAGCGGTTTGGGAGGCCGCGGCTCTTCACCGATTGGCGTTGACGCCCATTCCGGTAGCGCGTCTGGCTGGCGCTCCGGGCTTGCATCCTTGGTTTTTTCGGAAAGCGGTTTTGCACGCGCTCCCATTTCTCGCCGGGCACCCCAGATGGGATCGCTCAGCGCGTCGGCTTCGAACAAAGGCTCCAGCCGCGCATACCAGCTGTCTTCGTGGGGGCCGTTCTTGAGGCCGTTCTTGCCGAGCGCTCCGGTGATGAAGAGCGCCTCCTCCGCACGCGTCATCGCGACATAAAGCAGCCGCCAGTGTTCAGCTATGTCTGAAGCGCTCGCCTCTTCTGACGCAGCGCGCAAGGGACCCGCTTGCTCCTTGGCCGAGAGCGAGGGCATCGGCACTTTCATCTGATCCGCACCGCCGCCCGATAAAGGATCGGGCAGTTCCAGATCGCTTCCCTCGCCCGGCCTGCCTGTCGCATCGGCAAGGATCACGATCGGCGCTTGCAGCCCCTTTGACCCGTGGACCGTCATCACTCGGACCTGGCCGGCCGCTTCATCAGGGTCGCGCTTCAATTCGGCTGAGCCTGCATCGAACCACTCAATAAAGCCCGCTAGGCTGGGGATGTTGGCGCTTTCATAAGCGAAAGCTGCGTTGACGAGCTCATCAAGCGGATCGTTGGCCTCGCGCCCCAGCCGAGCGACCAATCGCGCGCGCGCCTGCCACGGCCCGGTCAGCAGCCAGGCGATGAGCGCTTGCGGTGTCTCGAAATCCGCGCGGCGCAGCAATTCGCGCAATGTGTTAGCCGTATCGCTCACAATCGGGGGCGCATCGGGACGGCGTAAATGGTGCCACAAGGCCACCTTGTCTGGCCGCGGTGCGTGTTCAAGCAGGTCATCCTGTGACCACCCGATCAACGGAGAGACGAGGAGGTTGGCGCATTCCAGATCGTCCAGCGGCTGTGCAGCAAACCGCAGCGCGCTCATCACATCGCGCACCGCCAGCGGCGCGGCAAGACGCAGGCGATCAACACCAGCAACCGGCACCCGGCGTTCATGCAATCTGGCGACGATCTGAGCCGCCAGCGCGCCGCGTTTGCGCACAAGGATCATGATGTCGCCCGCCTCGGCGTGGCGACGCCCGCCTTTCTCAAGCACAAACCGGTTGTCCCCGCGCAGCCAGTCGACCGCTTGATCGGCGATTTTCTCCGCGAGGCGCGTATCGTGATGCGCCAACCAGTCGCGCTCTTCTTCCTCAAGCGCACCCTCATCCGCGCGCACTGGGCTCCACAGAGAAACCAGCCCGGCGCGGGCATCGCCTTCGTGATTGGGCGGCGCATCGGGCAGTCCGAAAGCCTCGTGCCCAATAAGACCAATCGCGGCGTTGACGAAATCGAGCACAGGCTGCGCGGTGCGGTAGGAGCGATCAAGATCGAGCGGCACCCAGTTGGGTACGTTGCGCTGATCGCGCAGAGCCAGCGCGTTCTCGCGCGCTTCGAGGATACGCTTGCGGATTTTGACCTTGGCGCGCTCATAGTTTTCCGGGCTGGTGCCCTGAAATCCGAAGATCGCCTGCTTGTAATCGCCCACCGTGAAGATCGTGCGCAGCTTGTCACCGCTAGCGCCTTCGCCGCTGAAAAAATCGTCAATCAGCGCCTCGACTATGTCCCATTGCGCTTCGTTGGTGTCCTGCGCTTCGTCGATCAGGATGTGGTCAAAGCGCCGGTCGAGCTTGTAGCGGATCCACTCGGCAGTATCGGCCTTTTTAAGCAATTGCGCCGCGCGGCGGATGAGATCGTCGAAATCAAGCAGGCCCTCGCGCCTTTTCGCCTCAATCCATTTTAGCGAAAAGGCCCGGCCAAGCTCAAGCGAAGCGGTTAGCAATTGCGCGGTTTCAAGCAGCGCGCGACGTTCCTTGATGAGAGCAATTGCGCCTGCGACGAGCTTTTGGGCTTCGACAAAATCGGGATGCTGTTCGCGCGGCTTCTTAAGCTTCAGGCTCGGCGTGCCGTCGGCTTTGAGAACAGTCTTGCAAAATTCGTCATAACGCTGCGTGCGCGCGGCATGTTCGAGCGTGAGCCAATCGTGCAGGAAAGTGAGGCAAGTATCGGCTGTTTTTGTGCCCCAGTCTTCAAGCGGCGCGATCATCGCGCGCACCGCGTCATCGGGGAAGGTGTCCGGGCTCACGCCCGCCAAAGCCCAACTCTCGTCTGCATCAGCAGGCATACCCAGCATCCAGCGCACGCGTTCATCCACTGGAGACGCCCAGGCGCCCGGCCCTTCCCACAATTCCCCGCGCGCAGCGCAGCGTAGGAGCCAGTCCTTGAGGCTGCCGGGGTCCTTGCGAGTGACGAACAACTCGGTTGCGCCGAGGATGCGCGTGTCCTCTTCGCTGTGCGCCTCGCTCAAGAGATCGCTCAGCACAGCTCGGGCAAGCAATTCGTGCTGGCGATCATCCATCGGGCGCGAGCCGGGCGCAAGGTTGGCCTCTTCAGGAAAACGGCCGAGCAGCCATTGCGAGAAAGCATGGATCGTATCGATGCGCAGGCCCCCTCCGGGGCAATCAAGCACGGTTGCAAACAGCGTACGCGCCCGCGCTCTGGTTTCGGGCGTCGGGTCTGCGCCCAGATGCTGGAGCTCGGTGTAGAGCTTGGTATCCTCAAGCCGCACCCATTTCGCCAGCACGGCATTGATCCGGTTCGCCATCTCCGCAGCGCCAGCCTTGGTAAAGGTGAGGCACAAGATCTGGTCAGGCTCCACATCAGCGCGCAACAAGAGCCGCAGCACGCGGGCTGAGAGCACCTGCGTCTTGCCCGTCCCCGCTGAAGCGGAGAGCCAGACATTGTCCGCCGGCTCAACCGCACGCGCCTGATTGCCAGCAAGTGGGAATACCCGCGCGCTCAAGACACGTCTCCGCCGGATCGGTTTTCCGGTTCGAACACCCATTCCTCCAGCCGCATCAGCTGATCGTAATCGGTGTAGCCGGGGTAATTGGGGTTTTCCTTGGCGGTGAAGGGATCAGTGCCGTTGATAAAGCGCGCGATCGCCTCGCTTATATAGCGCGCGTGCTCGGGAAGGAAGCGTTCGGGTTCAAGGCCAGTGGTCTTGCGGCCTTTCTTCATGGGCTCGTCGCGGTAGCCATAGCCGGGCTCATTCTTTGTGCGGCCAAGCGACCAGTATTCGAAGAGCGCAGCCTCGCCTTTGACCCTCGCATCCGCGTCGCCAAATCCGCCTTCGCGCGCGATAAGGCCCAAAACGCCAAGCTGAAGCGCAAACCCGCTTTCAACTTGGGCGGCGCTTGGGGGTTTGCCGGTCTTGTAGTCGACGATGACAAGGCTCCCATCCGCCAGACGATCCACCCGGTCCGCCTTGCCGAACACGCGCACGCCGTCCCATGTCATCTCGCCCCAGCTTTCACTCAGCGCCACGTGGCGGCCTTCTGCGCTCGCTTCGTCGATCCAGACCTCGAACTTGGCGAGCGCTGCGAGAATGCGCGGGCGCCACAGGCCAAGGAAGAACGGGTTGGCATTGAGCGCGCGCAAGGTCGCATCGGCGAAGGGGACAAGCGGCAGATCCGGCTCCTCGACGCGGCGCGCATGCCACTGCTCCAGCGCTTCGTGCACCAAAGTGCCGCGCAAAGCCGGATCGCTGAACGGATCAGCCGCGAGCGGATCAAGCTTTCTGAGATCAAGGATCTTTTGCGCGTAGAATTGATAGGGATCGCCCAGCAGCCGGTCGAGCGCGGTGGCGCTGATCGAGACACGGCGCAGCTCCGGTGCAGGATTGGGCGCGGGCCTTGGATAGACACTGGCCACACGAGGCGCTGCGCGATCGAGCTGGGGGAGCCAGTCTGGCACGCGGGTCTCGCGGTGCTTTTTCGCCTCGTCCTCGCCCAGCAAAGCCTCGACCCGCAGAAGAAAACGCGAAGGCCGTGTGGGCCCTTCCCGGTCTCTTAGCGCGCGGCTCAATACAACTTCGGGCGCGCCCATGGCCCCTGCCAAGTCATGCGCAGCAAGGCCGATGCGAAACTCGGTCCCTGGCACGCCCAGCGCACGCAGGATTGCGGGAGCGAGCAGCGCATCACCGGGCGGGGTTTGCGGCCAGGTGCCCTCATTGAGCCCGCCGCAGATCACCAGATCGGCGCGCGCCATGCGCGATTCGAGCAGGCCGTAAATGCTGACCCGTGGGTGGCCACCATAGGGCGGTCGCACTGCTATCTCGTCCATGGCATCGCGCAAAGCGCCCGGCAGATCAGCCACCGCCAGAGTGATGTCGCACTCGCCCGCATGGAGGCGCATATCCTCGACCATGCGTGCGAGCGCCCGGCCATCCTCGCGCGCCCAAACCGCTTCGCCCGCCAGAGCCTCGGCCGCCGCACTTACGGCGTCGAGCGTGTCTGCCAGCGAGTCTTCCTCAGGCAGTGCGAGAAGCGGCGACAGGATTTTCTCGACGCGGTCCCACCACTCCATAACCGGCGGGCTTTGTGTCGCAGACGCGGCATCGCGCAAAGCCTCGAGCCCCGGTGCCAGGGCAGGGCCACGAAGGCTCCGCTCAAAGACGCGCAGATTAGCGAGCCATTCGCGCCGAGCCTCGGTGTCCGTGCTGGCAATCAGCGGATGGCTGAGTGCAGCAACAAGTGTGACGACCGGCGCGCCCTCACTTGCAATCTGAGCCAAAAGCCCGAACAATCGCCCGGCAGGCGTAAGCGACAAGGGCCGGCCCGCTGTATCATCGGCGGCGATATTCCAGCGCTCGAGATGCTGCACGACCCGGTGTGCGAGCGAGCGATCAGCACTCACCACAGCCACCCGCTTGCCGGGCTCCTCCAGCGCCTCTCGAACCAGCAAGGCAATCGCTTGCGCTTCCTCTTCGCTGGTTGCACTTGTCAGCATGCGCAGGCCCGGCAGGCGGCGTTTGTCGGGCTCAAGCTTAACCCAGCTCCGGCTCGCCTGCGGAGGGAGGAACAGCGAACTGATCGCACGGCTGCGGGCAGGCTCGGCTGCGATCATGCCCTTGCGGTGCCAAGGACGCACCTCTTCGCGCGCAAGGCTCATGCGCTCCAAGAGCAGCTTCAAGTGATATTGCGGATGCGTGAGCGCGTCGGAGCGACCAAAAACCTCTCCCCCCGGCTCTGGTGCAGCGCCTGCGCGGCCCAGCTCGTCCCAGGCCTCGCTCTCCATCGCAAGATCGAGATCGGGCAGGATCACCGCACCCTGCGGCAAATCGGCAATCACCCTCAAGAGGCGCGCCAGAGCGGGCGAGGCGCTCGTGACACCGGCCGCCACAATCGGCGTTTCAGGCGGGTCGTCGCGCCACCGCAAACGCGCGCGATCAAACAGCAGATTGCGCCGGGTAGCTGCATCCACTTCGCCGCGCTCCTCAAGAAGCGCCGCCCAACGCGCCTGAACGCGAGCAAATAGAAGGATGGAATCCTGCCAATGACCCGAGAGATCACCCAGCGCCTCAAGCACGTTGGCGCTCATCAGATCATCGGGTGTCTTTTCTTCGACCAGCAAGCGATCCATCGCGCTCGCAATCTCGCGCGCCAGCCGCAACCGAGCCGCACCGGGCAGCGGCGGCTTGCCCAGCGCCTTCATCTCAACCTCGACCAGGCGCGCCAGCTCAAACCAGCGGCGCGTGGGCTCAGCTGCGGGCGGCAAATCGCTTGCGCCCAGTGGATCGAGCAGCGCGCCCAGCGCCTCATCCAGATCAAGATCGCCCACCGCCACCATGCGCGGCATGAGCATGCCCGCTTCGCCTATCTCACCGGTGTAGCGCACAAAGGCCTCGGAAATGGTGCGAGCTGCGCGCGCACTGGGCACCAGCAAAGTGAGACGCGCAAGGCCTAGGTCACCTTCAGCGTAACGCGGGACAAGGCCAGCCACGAGCGCATCGGCAAAGCCGCGATGCGCAGCGATGGAATAGACTTTGGGTCCCTCGAACCTCACGCCCTGCTGCTCATGCTTCAACCCCGCCCCAGCACGCGCTCCGTAGGCTCGATGGCCTGCGGTGTGCCCACCTCAAACCACTCGCCGGTAAAGGAGAGGCCATACAGCCGCTCTTCCTCAATCGCGCGGTTCCACAAGATGTTGGTCGAAAATCTGCCCTCGGGCGCGTCGCGCAAGAGCCGCTGAGAGACAAGCTGGATACCGGTATAGATGAAGGGCGCGAGACGCCCGGGCTTGCGGCGAGACAGCTTGCCGACCGGGTCCATGTAGAAATCGCCTTGGCCTGCAAAATTGCTCGCACGCACATGGGGGACAACCAGCAGGAGCGCGTCCATCACCTCCGGGTCCCAGCGGTTCGACAGATCGGCAAAGGCGTTGCGCGGGCCGTCGAGCCAGATGTTGTCAGCGTTGAGGCAAAAAAAGGGATCGGGCAGATGGGCCTGCGCCTTGATGAGCCCGCCGCCCGTTTCCAGCAATTCCTCGCGCTCATCAGAGATGGTAACGCTGGGGCTCCTGCGTTCCAACACGTGCGCTTCGAGCGCGTCGGCGAGGTAATGCACATTGACGACGGCGCGACCGACGCCCGCTTCGGCCAGACGATCGAGCGCGTGATCCACCAGCGCTTTGCCCGCGACCCGCACGAGTGGCTTGGGCTGGGTGGCGGTTAGCGGGCGCATCCTCTTGCCAAGCCCTGCGGACATCACCATCGCGGTGTCGCTCGCCAGAGGAGGATTGTCGCTCATGCTCTAGAGCCTTCCATTGGCTTGGCGCAGATCATCCGGGATGTTGGCATCGAACCAATCGGCTACAGGGGCGAGCGCGGGATGCGCAAGATCACGCTCCATCGCTGCCCATACGCGCGGGATCATGGATAGATAGCGTGGCTTGCCATCGCGCGTATTGAGGCGCGAGAAAATCCCGACGATCTTGGCATTGCGCTGGGCTCCAAGGCGGGCGTAGTCGGCGTCGAAATCGGTGTCGGTATTGGCACGCTTGCGGTACCGGTCGAGCATGGCCGCCTCAAGCGCGGGCGACACATCGCGGCGCGCATCCTGTAGCAGCGAAACAAGATCATAGCCCGGGTGCCCGACCAGCGCGTCCTGGAAATCGATCAACCCTTGCGGCGCTGACGGCGATTGGCCCAGCAGCATGATGTTTTCCGCATGGTAATCGCGCAGCACCGTGACGCGCGGCTTGGCAGTGTCGAGCAGCGGGGAAAGCGCCTCCTGCCAGGCAGCTGCGTACCCCTCAGCATCGAAATCAAGACCGCATGAAGGGCAAAACCATTCGGTGAACAGCGCCACTTCGCGCAGCAGAGTCGCCATGTCGTATTCGGGGAACGGGCCAGCGTGGCGCTGGTGAAGTTCAATCAGTGCGTCGATCGCAGCCTCGTAAGCGGGCATCTCGCCATCGGGGTGAGCATCGATCCAGTCGCGCATCCGGTCATTGCCGAAGTCTTCGAGCAGCACCCAGCCCTTTTGGTGGTCGCTGGCGTAGATCTCGGGCGCGCGCATCGAATTGGCGTGGAGCCAGTCGGCGACCTTTAGGAACGGCTCGGGGTCTTCATGTGGAGGCGGCGCGTGCATCAGCATGGCGCTTTGGGTCTCCACTCCGTCAGCCGAGCGGCGCAAGCGGAAGTAGCGCCGGAATGATGCGTCGCCCGGGATCGGATCGATCGCCGCATCCCCCCACCCCGCGCGGCGCAGGAAATCATGCAAGCCTTCGGGCAATTCGCTCATGGGAGCCGCCCTAGCCAATCCGTGCCGGCACTCGCAATCGCAATCCGCCCTTCCTCCGCAGGTTCGAGCGTAATCTGGAGACACGCGGCCTCATGCGCAAAGCCTCCAGCCTTGTCCGGCCACTCAGCGATCAGCGCCGCACCCTCGCGATAGTCATCGAGCCCGATCTCAGCGAGCTCGGCGGGATCATCGAGACGATAGAAATCCGCGTGTACCACTGGCAGGCGCAAAGGCGGCGCGTCATAGGTCTCGATGATAGTGAATGTCGGTGAAGGCACTTCGTGCGCGTAGCCTAGCGCTGCGATAATGGCGCGCGCCAGCGTGGTCTTGCCCGCCCCCAGCCCGCCTGAAAGCGCCACCACATCGCCGGTGCGAAGCTGCGCGGCGATCCGCTCGCCATAACGCTGCATCGCGGTGAGATCGGGCAGGACATGCCTGTCGGAATGCGGCGATGGCTTGCTCATGGCAGGACGATGATCGCGGTGGTCCCCACGCCCTCTTCGCTGGTGAGCTCAAGCGTGCCGCCATGCGCTTCGATCAGCTGCCGCGCGAGCGGTATGCCAAGGCCTGTGCGCACATCGGAGCGGCTATGTCCCCCCGCACTTCCCGCACCCACAGCCTGAGCCAGCGTGTCTGCGTCCATCCCGGTGCCATTGTCGGAGATGACGATGGCCGCGCTCCAATCATCTTGCGGGCCCGGCTTGGGGGCTTCGACGAGGATCTGGCCATCTTTGGGCGTTCCCTTGATCGCATTGTCAAGCAGATGGCCCACAGCGCGCGCCAACTGGCGCGGATCAGCCATGGCAAAGCGGCCCTTCTTGCCCTTGAGATCAAGGCCAAGGCCTGCCTCAATGATCGCAGCCTCACGGTTGCGGATGAGAGTGGTGAGGAAAGGCAGAAGTTCGATCTTCTCCTTGGCAAGCGGCATGAGCCCAGCCTCGCTCTGCGAGAGATCAAGCACGTTCTCGACCTGCTCGGTGAGCTGCGCAACAGATGTCAGGATCGCCTGCACATATTCGCGTGCATCGCTGTTCAGATCACCCGCAGCCCCGCTCGCGAGCATTTCGGCAAAGCCACCGATTGAAGTCAGTGGATTGCGGAATTCATAGGACATGTTGGCAAGGAAACGGGTCTTGACGCTGTCCGCCTCTTCCAAAGCCTGCGCGCGTTCACGCAGAGCCTTCTCCGCCTTCTGCGAATCGGTAATATCGAGGACTGTCAGCAAGCCATTGCCATCGGGCAAAGGTACGCCAGCAAAGCGCAAGGTCCGGCCATCGGCAAGCTCGACCTGCCCTTTCTTATCGCGGCGATCGAGCGTCGCAGCGCGCACAACCGCACCGATTTTCCCTGCATCCTTTGCGCTGATCAGATTGTCCGCAATCGCATCGAGCAATCCCTGCGCTGAAGGGTGCGTGTCAAGAAATTCGGGCGCGAGGCCCCAGGTCGGCGCAAAGCTGCGGTTCCACAGCTGCACTGATCCATCAGGCGCAAAGATCGCCAGGGCTTCAAACAAGCTGTCGAGCGTGGCGGTCCGCGTGCGCAGCAGCGTATCGCGCGTGGCCGAAAGAGCGAGGCTTTCGGTGCGGTCTTCTGCCAGCATCACGAGCCCGCCATCGGGCATGGGCTGAGCGACGATCCGCAAATGCGTGCCTCCGGGAAGCGGCCAGTTTTCATCCTTTGTGTCGGGCTGACCGAACCATTCGACCCGCTCGCGCCGCCATTCGGGAAAGTCGCGAACTTCGGGCGTGCGCCCTTTTTCGCGCGCTTCGGCGAGGAAACGCTCAAACGCCACCTCACCCGCTTCGCTGCCATCACCGATATCCGCGCCGAGCTCAAACAGGCGGCGAAAGGGCAGGTTTGTGTAAGTCAGCCGCTCATCGCCATCGAACTGCGCCACCCCTATAGAGAGCTGATCGAGCATGGCACGCTGCGCTTCACGATAGGCGCGAAATTCGCGCATGACCTGCTGCTGCTCCTCGATATCGATCGCGTAGCCTGCCACGCCTTCAGTGCCCAAAGGCAAATCGCTGACCCTCAAAGTCCGCCGCGCGCCGTGGATCGTGGCCGCCACCGTGCGTTCGGTCTTGGCTTGGCGCGACAGACTATCGCGGGCGATTTCGGCCGGAGTGCGTTCGCCGTCTGCCTCAAGCAATTCGATCTGGCCTTGCACCACCGCTTCGGCGCTGGCCGCCGCCACGGCATCCACATAGGCCTGATTGACCAGTTGGATGGCCATATCCTGACGGCGAAACCACATCGGCATGGGAGCCGCTTCGATAAGACCGATCAGCGCGGTAAAGTCCGCTTCGGCGCGGGCTGCGCTTTGACGCAGACGGCTGAGCTCATCCTCGCTTTCCGAAAAGTCGAACACCCATACCAGCGCCGCGCCCCCGGGAGAGACCTGCGGGTCTGCCAGAACACCATGCAGCGCCAGCGCGCGCTTCGAACCCGGCAGCGTCACAGACATCTGAAACGGCGCCGCGCTCTTTTGCGTAAGGCGCACTTTCTCGGACAGGGCCTCCACCTGAGCCGGGGTCAAACCATCATCGCGCGAAAGCTCGGAGAGGTATTTGGGCATCTGGGGAAAGCCCAGCCAGCGCGCCAAGCGCTCAGGCGCCTCAATTCGCCCATCGACCCGCACCAGCATTGGAATGGCAGGCGCTGCATCGAGCAGGGATTGCATCCGACCCAATGAGGTCTGGAGCGCCTTGGCCCGCGCAACCTTGACCTGCGAGCGCCACACTAGAGCAGCGGCAATCACCGTCCAGGCGGCCAGCACCAGGCCAATAATTGCAGCAGCTAGGGGCGTGATCTCCATCCCTCACGAGCTATGCGCGCTGGCTGCGTGATGCAACACGTGGATGCCCGATAGCCTCAACCTTTGAGCCGGTCAGGCCCACAAGATCGGGGAATGGGCGTGCGTCTTCAAAAACAAAGCACCTCACTTCTTTTGAAGAAGCGAGGCGCTTGGCAAGGTTTGAGACTGCGCTTTCGCGACTTTAGTAGCGGTAATGATCCGGCTTGAACGGCCCAGCGGCGGGCACGCCGATATAGTCGGCCTGCTTCTGGCTCAGCTGAGTGAGCTGCACGCCCAGCTTTTCCAGATGCAGCGCCGCGACCTTCTCATCGAGATGCTTGGGCAGGACGTAGACGTCATTTTCGTATTCGTCCGACTTGGTGAAAAGCTCAATCTGAGCCAGCGTCTGGTTGGTGAAGCTCGCACTCATTACAAAGCTGGGGTGGCCCGTCGCGCAGCCAAGGTTCACAAGGCGCCCCTTGGCGAGCACGAGAATCGACTTGCCATCAGGGAATGTCACCATATCGGTGCCGTCCTTGATTTCCTTCCACTCATAATTGTCGAGCGCGCTGATCTGGATTTCGCTGTCGAAGTGGCCGATGTTCGAGACAATCGCCATGTTCTTCATGTTCTTCATGTGCTCGCCGGTGATCACGTCTTCGTTGCCCGTTGCGGTCACGAAGATGTCAGCGCGCTTCACAGCTTCTTCCATCGAGACGACTTCGTAGCCGTCCATCGCCGCTTGCAGAGCGCAGATCGGGTCGATCTCAGTGACCATCACCCGCGCGCCGCCGTCCCGCAGTGAGGCAGCCGAGCCCTTGCCCACATCGCCATAGCCGGCAACGCAAGCGACTTTGCCTGCGAGCATAACGTCGGTCGCACGGCGGATCGCGTCGACGAGCGACTCTTTACAGCCATACAGGTTGTCGAACTTGGACTTGGTGACGCTGTCATTGACGTTGATCGCCGGGAACGGAAGCTTGCCCTGCTTGGCGATCTGGTAGAGGCGCATGACGCCTGTCGTCGTCTCTTCCGAAACGCCCTTGATGGTCTTGACGCTCTTGGTGAGGTAACCCGGTTTCTCAGCGACATACGCTTTAAGCGCGCGCTGGAACTCGATCTCTTCTGCATTAGTAGGCGCAGGAAGTTCCTCGCCCGCTTCGATGCGCGCACCCCACAGGGCAAACATGGTCGCATCGCCGCCATCGTCCAGGATTATGTTGGCGGTGAGATCGGGATCGGCCTCAGTGGACCAATCGAAGATACGGCCGACATAGTCCCAATAATCAGCGAGCGTTTCGCCCTTGATCGCAAACACCGGAATGCCCTGATCCGCAATCGCAGCCGCCGCGTGATCCTGCGTTGAGAAGATGTTGCAAGTCGCCCAGCGCACTTCAGCACCCAGCGCCACCAGCGTCTCGATCAGAACCGCGGTCTGGATCGTCATGTGAAGCGAGCCAGTGATCCGCGCGCCTTTCAAAGGCTGTGCAGCGCCATACTCTTCGCGCAGCGCCATCAGACCGGGCATTTCGGTTTCGGCAATGGCAATCTCATCGCGGCCAAACTGGGCAAGCGCGATATCCTTGATAATGTATTCCTGAGTGAGGGCGGCGGTGGCCATGAAAGTGTCTCCTGATTTGCTGCCAAGCCCCTAGCCGTGCGCCCTTCTGCACGCAAATATAAAGTTATCTTTATATGTTAAATTTCGGAGTGGAGCACTTCGCTAATGCGATTGTAAGGTGCACTGCTTTATCCACTTGTCACATGGTTCGCGCATTCCTTTTTATCGCCACCGTAATTCTCGCAGGACTCGTCAATCAGGCTCCAGCGAAGGCACAGCGATTTGCCGATTATCCCGAAACCAACGTCGAATACTACGAAGTGACGGGCAAACGCGCCCGCGCCGTTCGCGCCGATATCAATCGCAAGCGCCCTGCCGCATTCGATGGCGGCCCCCGCTTTGATGCCCGCGCCAGCTACTATTTCAGCTGGACCACCCGCGGCTCAGGCCCGCGTTGCAACGCCACGCTGACCATCGAGACCTCTGTGAGGATTCCAAAGCTTGCCGCAAGCGCACAGCTCTCGAAGAAAGATCAGGCACGGTGGAGCGACTATGTTGAGGCACTCGAAGCGCATGAAGTCGGCCATATCGCCCTCGCATATAAAGCAATGCCTGACATCAGAGCGGCGCTTGAAGGCGGCCCCTGCGAATCGGCTAACGACCGCGCGAAAGTCATTCTTGATAACCTCGCGATGCGCCAGCGCGAATTTGACCGGATCACCGATCATGGGCGCAAGACCGGATCAACCTTCCCTTGATCCCCCTGAACTCGCCGATTGCCTCCCCTGCCTGAACGCCTATACCCGCGTCGCATTATTCTTCCGAACCCAGACAAAAGGAGAGCAGGCAATGACGATTTCGGTAGGCGACAAACTTCCCGATGTGACGCTGGTGAAAGCAACCGCCGAAGGGCCTCAGCAGGTCAAGGCCGCGCAATACTTTGCCGGCAAAAAGGTAGCGCTCTTCTCGGTTCCTGGCGCGTTCACGCCCACCTGTTCTGCCAAGCATCTGCCGGGCTTTGTTGAGAAAGCCGATGAGCTAAAGTCTAAGGGCGTCGATGAGATTGTCGGGACTGCGGTCAACGATGCGTTCGTGATGGGCGCGTGGAATGCGAGCGCAGGATCGGACGCCATCACCATGCTCGCCGATGGCAATGCCGACTTTGTCGAAGCGGTGGGCCTCACCATGGATGGCTCGGGCTTTGGCATGGGCACGCGCGGCCAGCGTTTTTCGATGGTGATCAATGATGGCGTTGTCGAACAGCTCAACGTGGAAGCGCCAGGCGATTTCAGCGTGTCGAGCGCGGATCATATGCTCGGTCAGTTGTAAGGTTTCGCCGATTGCTTTCGATTTGAAAGCGAGCGCTGCGGGTTAACCGGGCGCCCTTTTTCGTATCAGCTGAAAGGCGGCGCTCCATAAGCTGCCCACAGGGCCAGCCCTGCAGCCGTGCCAGCGGCGAGACAAAAGCGACCCCAAGGCGCAGCCTCGTTCTCTTCAACTTCGCCTTTGATGATTTTGCGGCCTGACAGCATCGGGCTCACCAAATCGTTCTGCTTGGCGCCTGCGTAAAAGGCGATGGCGCACAGATGCAGCGCCACAAGGCCAAGGATGACCCAATAAAACCACTCATGCCAGTCGGTCAGTGTGTCAGCCGTCGAAACCGAAACAAGCGCATTTAGCGGCCCTGTCGCCCCGTCATACGGGTCTCCTGCAAAAAGGCCCGATCCGACCTGCACCGACATGACGCCGAGCAGTCCGAGAACGCTTAGCGCTCCGATCGGATTGTGGCCGATAGCATCCGCTGCTGCGCCCGCTTTGCCAGTGACATAGGCGAGAACTGCGCGCGGGCCTTTGACAAAGGAGCCAAAGCGCGCAGTGCGCGTGCCGATAAAGCCCCAAATCACCCGAAAAATGAGCAGCCCGAGAAGCGCCACGCCGAAGCGTTTGTGCAGAGCCCATTGGGAGTTTTCCGCTGACCACCAAAGAGCAGGCACCAGAAACGCAAAGCTCCAATGGGTAAGCCTCACGGGCAAATCCCAGACGCGCACGGACGGATCCGGCGCAAAGCGCGATGCAATCGGTACGTCTGTAGGTTCGCTCAAGCGGGTTTAATCCGTGTCGAGACGGAAGGTGTCATGGCAATTCTTGCACGAGCCGCCGATAGCCCCAACCTGATCGCCAATCGCAGCTACATCGCCGCCTTCAGCGAGAGTGATCATCTTGGCGCTCGCATCGACAAGACGCTGGTGCGCTTCGACAAATTCTTCAGGCTTTTCCCAGATCGTTGCCAAAGCTTCCGTGTCGTAGCCATCATCAACCGAGGTACCCTCAGGAAAATAGCCTTCAACTTTAAGAGCGGTCGCGTTCAAATCCGTTGCCGCTGTCGCGATTGCAGCGGTGTCGGGGACGTCCCCTTCGAGCTGGGTGCGGATAGCCTTGAAGGCCTTACCCATCGCTTTGAAATTGGCTTGACGCTCTTCGATTGCGGGAGGGGCCGAAGCGTCAAGAGGCAGTGTACCTGCTCCCTTTTTTCCGGGTGCCTCGCTGCACGCAGCAAGGCTAAGGGTCAGCGCGGCGATCGCCGCGCCTGCGAAAACTTTGGTATAGGCCATTATTCAAATCCTGCTCTTTGATTCGAAAACGGATCGGCGCAACCCTTTCACCGACACACATTAAGTTAGCGCCCCAAACACGTAATGCGCAAGGGGCGCCGGCAAATCAGATCAATAGCCCATCAGGCTCATGACTTCCTTGCGGCTGCGATCATCGTCAAGAAAACAGCCCATCATGCGGCTGGTGACCATTTCGACTTCGTGGACCTTCACCCCGCGCCCCGTCATGCAACCGTGCTCTGCTTCAATCACAACCGCGACACCGCGCGGCTCCAGATGTTTCCAGATGCATTCCGCAACTTCCGCCGTCAGCCTTTCTTGCACCTGCAAGCGGTTGGCAAAGCCATGCAGGACGCGGGCAAGCTTCGAAATGCCGACCACTTTCTTGTCAGGAAGATATGCAATATGCGCCTTGCCAGTGATCGGCGCCATGTGGTGTTCGCAATGTGACTGGAAAGGAATGTCTTTCAACAGGACGACTTCTTCATAGCCTCCGACTTCCTCGAAAATCCGCGCGAGATGAATCGAAGGATCTTCCTGGTTGCCGCGGCAATATTCAAGCCATGCTCGGCCGACACGTTTGGGCGTATCTATCAGTCCTTCACGCGTTGGGTCATCGCCCGCCCAGCGCAACAGGGTGCGGATCGCCTCCTGAACGTCATCAGGCACATCAGGCTTTCCCAGAGGATTGTCAGGATCAAAGTCGTCGTGATCGTGAAGGTAGTTCATGCGGGTAGGTCTTTCTTCGCGGTCGGAGAAACCACACGTAGCAGCTCTCTCCCAAGTGTTCGACGTGATCCCAATGGTAAAAATCGCTTAAGCTTCATCGGGTTCCGTCTGTCGCGGAAAAACTCCGGGGCTGTTTGGCGATTGCGGTGTGTCGATGACCGCCCAGCCACTATATAAGAGTGTCTGCGAAAAATTACACCCCCTTGCGTCAAGTCACGCAGTCACAACCTGAGAGAGTAAACCAGGGCTACGCTGCGACCCGTCTATGTCACGCTCGGGCTCCGAGGTTCGCTTCATCCCTTTGACCCACCAAAAAAGGGACCGCCCTTTGGGAGCAGTCCCTTTCTTGGCGCGCCAGGAAGGATTCGAACCTCCGGCCGCCTGATTCGTAGTCAGGTACTCTATCCAGCTGAGCTACTGGCGCGTGAGCGGCGGCACATAAGGGCGCTTGCGAGACTTGGCAATCCCTGATCGGCGCCGCGCGCGATAATATTGAAGTCCGCCCTCGCAAGCCCCATCCTGCAAAGTCACTGTTCATGGCCAGCATATGACGACCCTCTCTCAAACAAGCGCCTTGTAAGCCGCTGATCAAGAGGAGGCTTATGGAGTCGCTCAATCTCATCTGGCGCAAACCATCCGACCGATTCCCCTTCAAGTGCAGCTGGCTCCCCATCCCAGCGCGCAATTCTGTAAAGCAGGATTACAATTGCAGGAACGTCCGATTGGATCAGCGATTCTTCAAAGCCTAGCGGCTTACAATCATCGACAGTGACACGAATTCCGAGTTCCTCATAAAGTTCTCTGCATAAGGCTTCTTTAGGTTTTTCAGCGACTTCGATCTTACCCCCCGGAAATTCCCATAGCCCGCCATGATGCTTTTCGAAGGGTCTTTGATGCATGAGCCAAAGGCCATCAGCTCGCTGTAAAGCGCCCGCAACCACCCAGATAAGGTCCGGGTTCATGTCGGAAATTTTTCCAATTCCTCGCTCACTCTCAACCTTTTCTTAATTTTCAACGTCGATTTCCGTGAGGGTCAGCAACGTAGCAGACGGGGTATTCCCATGGTTTTGACGAAATTCCTAAAGCACATTGGAAGCGACAGCCAGGGCGCAACCGCCGTTGAATACGGACTGATCATTAGTCTTGTCGTAATCGCCATGGTCGGCGCTTTGCAGAGCGTAGGCAACGCAAACACCGGCCAATGGGACGAAGTTTCCGATGAGACTGCGAATGTGATGGATAATTTAGATTTTGGAAACTGACCGGATTAGGAAATTTTCAAGAGCTGACACCTATCACGCTTTTTGTCTGTTCGAACTTATAAGGACGGGCACGGGTACCGAAGACCAAACCAGGAGACTAAACATGAACTTCATCAACAAGCTGGCTCGTGACGAGCAAGGCGCCACCGCCATCGAATACGGCCTCATCGCTGCTCTGATCGCCGTTGCTGCGATCACCGCCATGCAGAGCCTTGGCAACTCGCTTGACGAGACCTTCTCGGGCGTCGCCACTACCCTGGACAACAACCAGGCGCCGAACTAATCGCACTGCGATTAATTCGCTAGAAAAACAGAAAGCGGTGGGGTTTCCCCGCCGCTTTTTGTTTGTGCGCTCAATAAATTAGGCGCGTTTTTGGTGCGACGCCAACGACCGGGCAAGGCCTCTGACCGACATGGGCCACAGACTTATCTCGGTTACCGGGTAAAACTTGCGCTCGGGTCTTAGCCGCCCATACTGAGGAAACGTTCCTCACGCATCCGCATCAGATCCGCGCTCGATTTTTTGGACAAGGCCTTAAGCTCTTCATCGATCGCTTTGCCAAGCGCCTCGCTTGCTTCCACGGGATCGCGATGGGCCCCGCCGACCGGTTCCTTGACGATGCGATCAATCACCTGGAGCCGCTTTAGATGCTGGGCGGTCACCTTCATCGCTTCAGCCGCTTCGGGAGCCTTTTCGGACGTGCGCCACAGGATCGATGCGCAGCCTTCAGGTGAAATCACCGAATAAACCGCGTGTTCAAGCATCAGCACCCTCTCCGCGCTCGCCAGGGCAACCGCGCCGCCCGAACCGCCCTCCCCCACGATTACCGCCACCATCGGCACCGGCAACGCAAGGCACGCTTCGGTTGAACGCGCGATCGCCTCAGCTTGCCCGCGTTCCTCAGCCTCGATCCCCGGAAATGCTCCGGACGTGTCGACCAGTGTTACAACCGGCAAACCAAAGCGCCCTGCCAGCTCCATCAAGCGGATGGCTTTGCGATAACCCTCCGGCTTGCCCATGCCGAAATTGTGCTGAATGCGGCTTTGCGTATCATAGCCTTTTTCATGCCCGATCAACATGATGCGGCGCCCGTTGAGCCGTGCAAACCCGCCCATGATGGCCAGATCATCACCAAAGTAACGATCACCGCCAAGCGGAACAAAGTCTTCAAAAGCGTTGGCGACGTAATCGCGAAAATGCGGACGCGCGGTATGCCGCGCGACTTGCGTCTTTTGCCACGGTGTCAGCGAGGCGTAGGTGCTTGCCAAAAGTTCAGCGCTTTTGCCCTCGAGCCGTTTGATCTCTGCAGCAACATCGACCCCGTGATGCGCATCGACCCCGCGCAATTCGGTGATGCGCTCTTCAAGGCTTGCGACCGGCTTCTCGAATTCGAGATAGGAAATCATCGTTTGGCGCTAGTCCGGATATTGGCGGCTAGCAAGGGGGTGGCGCGAATTGACGAGCGCCACGAGCCGCGCCGCATCGACGTGGGTGTAAATCTGCGTGGTCGCGATATCGGCATGGCCGAGCAGCGTCTGGAGCATGCGAAGATCAGCCCCGCCTTCGAGCAGATGGGTCGCAAATGCATGGCGCAAGACATGCGGACTTACCCCAGCCGGATCGAGCCCGGCGCGCACGCTGAGCTCTTTCAAAAGCTGGAAAAGACGTACGCGGCTCAGCGGCTTACCCCCGCGTGAAGGGAACAGAAACGCGGACACCGGCTCCGTGGGGCGAACCGCCAGCCAGCGCGCCAATGCCTCACGTGCGCGGTCACTTATCGGCACTACACGGCTAACCCCGCCTTTGCCCTTGATCGTCATCACCGGCGCATCGCGCGGCAGAGCGACAAGCGGCAAGGCGACCAATTCGGTTGCGCGCAAACCCGATCCATAAAGCAATTCCAAAAGCGCGAGCTGGCGCACACGGGCCGGGCGCTCGCTTGCCGCTTCAAGTTCAGCGCGCTCAAACAGGGCATTGATGGCATCATGGCTCAGCACCTTGGGCAATGGCCTTCGGGTTCGCGGATTGGGCAGAGCGCCCGATGGGTCATCGCCGCGCCAGCCCTCATCAAGCGCAAATCCGAAATATTGGCGCAGCGCCGAGGCCTTGCGAGCCACACTCGATGGCGCAAGATCGGCCCACTTGGTGCCGAGTTTCGCGACATCGGTGCGGCTTGCCTTGACAAGGTCTCCGATGCGTTCTTCCGCGCCTTCAAGGTCGCGTCGATAAGCCGCCAGAGTATTGGCCGCCGCGCCGCGCTCAGCGCTCAACATGTCAAGAAAAGCTTCGATAGATGCGGACATCAGCGCCCGAACACCGCAGCGGGCTTCATGCGCGCGCAACCGCCTCTGCAGCGATTAATCGCGCTTCGGCATCAAGGCCCACCTCGGATAAGGCAGAGGTGATTGCGTAGAGGTGCAAAGGCGTCATTTGTGACCATTGGGTTCCCTGCATCCCCAATCCGGCGAGCATTACCACCATGGCCGGGTTCTTAACCTCAGCCGCCCGGCCGATCATGCGCACCCAGCGGGTTTCCCGGTCAAGCCCCAGCGACAAACGACTATCAAGCGCGCCCTGATCCGCGGCATTCACACGGCCCAGCCCGGCGAGCCCTGCGATCAGGAATTGCGCCTTGCGGCTTTCAGCGCTGTCATCGTTGTCAACAAAGGCATCAAGCTGTGTCTGCCCGACGAGCCCATCCTGCGCCTCGGTCAAGGTGAGGAGCGCCCATGCCATTCTCGCTTCCTCGACAAAGGGCTTCCACGCCGCCGCGTCGCGATCAAGCCCTGCCGTCAGCATCGAAGCTATGAGATTGTCGGCCCGGCCCGCCAGATCAGGTCGGGCAGGAATGCGCGCGGCTGCATAAGCGGTGAGGACCTTGGCCCAGTAGGGATCACCAGCGCCAGTATCGTTCCAAAGTGTCTCCATCGCATCGATCCGCGCGCTGGGACTGGGAGCGAGATAGGCTGTGCGAAGGGCACGTGCGCGCTCGCCCACTTCGCCGCCAATCGCGGTATCGCCGTAAATCTCGCTGTAAAGATCGACCATAGCCTGCGATGAGAAGATCCCCTCTTCGCCTGCGCGCGACGCAAACCTGGCCCGCTGGTCAAGGGGCAACATAGCCGCGCGTGCGCCGGCGCGGGCGAAATAGGGCTCGGTGTCTTGCAAGAGTGGCTCGGGGATCGGCTCTCCCACTGCGTTCGCCATTGCAAAGCGCCACGGATTTAGCCGCTCAACCCCGTCCCACTCTATCGAGACCGCGCGCTGACCGCTTCCCGCAGCGCCGGCAAAGCGGCGCGCCAGCAGGACATCAATGGCTGGCGCTATCTCTTCGTTGAGCGCAGCGTTGAGCTGTGAGCCTGCAAGCGCACCCTCGCCTGCATAGGCGTTGCAGATTGCGCTCACCATGGTCCACTGAGCGCCCCTTTCACCTGACGCCTCAGGCGCGCCGCGAAGGCGCACATAGGGACACACACCAAGAGGATCGGCCTCGGCCACAAAGGCGGTGAGTGCTTCTTCGGCGAGTTCATCGCTCCAATTTGCGGTGTCCACATCCTGGATCAGCGCGCGCGCCACTTCGTACTCGCCCATCCGGTTGAGCACACCTGCGCGCAGCGCTGCGAAGGCAACAGGGTCGATACCCTCAGGCGTTTGCAACCGGCTCGCCAAGGCGCGGCGCAGAAGGATGTGACCCCAGCGGGAGACCAACGCGGTGCGTGTGCCCGTCAGCGTGGCCGTTACGAGCCGGGCGGGCTGTTTGCCAAGGCTGGCAACTGGCAGGCCGCCTTCTTCAGGCGCGATTACGCCCACTTGGACGAGCGATCGCCGCGCAGCCGGCGGGATGTCATATTGCGGCTTTAGCCCGAAAAGATCGTCAAGCTCGTCGGTCGATAACTGCTCCAGCTCTTCAATACTTGGCAGATTGCGCAGCTCTTCATCCGACAACTCAGACACCGGGGGCAGCGTGGTGACAGGCGCAGCGTTCGGGTCTCCTGGAACCGGCGGCGCTCTGGGAGGCGCTATGCTGGGCGCTGGCGCAACAGGAACTGCGGTTGGCAGCGGCGCGGGCGTAGGGGGAGGCGTTGGTGTGGGCGCAGGTTTATCAAAGCCCGGCGGCAGCAGCGATTCCGGCGCACGCTGCGCCATCGCAAAGCCACTGACCAGCGCTCCGCCCATTGCGCCTGCCATGCCAATGCCTAGCCACAACCGGGGCATCATATCCCAGAGCCCTCACCCGGAAGTGCGACCGGCTGTACAATGGTGTGAAGCGGCTCCTCACCACCATCGATCCATGCAAGGACAGCCAATAGAAGCGCTGCGAGACCTGCGAAAAGCACCACGTGCCGCTTGGCCCGCGTGGGACCGATGAGCCCGGTGGGCGCCGCGTGACGGTTGCGCGCAGTGTTCTGAAAGGCCTTGAGCATATTGCGCGCGCTCTACCCCATCTATAGGCGTCAATTCAATGACCGACGCAAAGCCTCCACAAACGGTGTCCGCTCCCAAAGATGAGGGCGCTGATCTGGCCCATCAGCCCCCGCGCGCTGAGCGCCCGATTGTGCTTGTCGGCTTGATGGGGGCAGGCAAGTCGACCGTCGGCCGGCGGCTCGCCAACATGATGGACTACGACTTTGTCGATGCGGACGACGCAATCGAAGAGGCTGCCCAGCGTTCGATCCCGGAAATCTTCGAGGAATTCGGCGAGGCCTATTTTCGCGACGGTGAACGCCGGGTAATCGCGCGCCTGATGGATGAGCGATGCGGCGTAATTGCAACCGGGGGCGGCGCATTCGTTGATCCACAGACACGCGCGCTGATCCTTGAGCGCGGGCTTGCTGTTTGGATTGATTGCGATATCGATACGCTCGTCGAGCGTACCGCGCGGCGCGACCATCGTCCCCTGCTTAAAACCGGAAATCCACGCGAAATCCTCACCCGCCTGCACACCGAGCGAAAGCCCGCCTATTCGCAGGCGCACATCCGTGTGCAAAGCGATGACGGTCCACACGACGACACAGCGCAGGCCATAGTGCGCGAGATAAAGGAATGGCAGGGATGAGCAAACGCGAGCAAGTCACTGTCCTGTTGGGAGGGCGCAGCTACCAAATCGATATAAAGCCGGGCTGTCTTAGCGATATTGGTCACAGTGTTGCTGATGGAATGCTGCCCGAAGGCGATGTGCCTATTGTCGCAGACACGAACACCCACCAGCTGTTTCGCAAGAGCGTTGAGGCCGATTTGTTCCACTGGGGATTCACCGCGTGCTGGTTCGTGGTCGACCCGGGTGAAGGAGCCAAGTCTTGGCGAGTGCTCCAACAGCTAACCGACTGGATGCTTGATCTTGGAGTGACCCGCTCAACCCATGTTGTGGCGCTGGGCGGCGGCGTGGTGGGGGACCTGACCGGCTTTGCCTGCGCGATTACCAAGCGTGGTTGCCGGTTCGTGCAGGTTCCCACCACGCTGCTCTCACAAGTGGACAGTTCAGTGGGCGGGAAGACCGCAATCAACACAGGCTCAGGCAAGAACCTTATTGGCGCATTCCACCAGCCTTATGCTGTTCTGATCGACCCACTCGTGCTCAACACCCTGCCCGATCGCGAGATGCGCGCTGGCTATGCTGAGGTGCTCAAATACGGGCTTCTGGGCGATGCTGCATTCTTCGAATGGCTTGAAGACAGTGGCGAAAAAGTACTGGCGCGCGAACCGGAGGCTTTGGGCCATGCCATCGCCACCAGCATCCGCGCAAAGGCCCGCATCGTCGCCGAGGATGAGCGCGAGACCACTGGCGCGCGCGCGCTACTCAATCTGGGGCATACCTTCGGCCATGCGCTCGAAGCGGAAACAGGGTTTTCCAATGCGCTTTTGCACGGTGAAGCCGTGGCCCTGGGAATGGTGCTAGCGGCGCGGTATTCGGCCCGGCGCGGTGAACTGGCCGACGCTGATGCCGAGCGTGTTGCGGGGGCGATTGCCGCGTCCGGTCTGCGCGCCGAGATTGCGCAATTGGAGCTGGATTGCGATGGAGCGCACCTTGCCGATCACATGCGCCACGACAAAAAGATGGATGCTGGCGCCCTTCCCTTCCTGCTGCTGCGCGCGATAGGTGATGCCTACCTGGCACGTGATGTCGACATGGACGATATTGCCGCGTTTCTTGACGAGCAATTGCGCCTACAAGTGCCCGCCCGAAGCTAATCGGCATGGCATCACTTGGCCGTGCCTATTTCTTTAAATGGTCTGCCAGTTTGGAGACTTTTTCGCCAAGTACCGGCACTGTCTCAGCACCCATTTCCGCCAGCATTGCGTCGTGCTCGCGAAACAGCGTTTCAATCTCTGAGCGCTTTTCAAGCAGCGTGTGCGCAATACCTGGTGCAAGGCTTTCGCCATCACCAATCTGTCCGAGAACCGCAGCAATATCGCTGACTGTCGCGTCGCGCGGTGTCTTAAAAAAATGGCCCTTCCTGTCGAAGTAGCCCGTCCCGCTTTTAGCCATTACCCGTCCCTCCGTTCTGACTGTACTGGGAGGCGCGCGATCCGAATCGGCGTCCCTCCAAAGCGCGAATAGTGTCAGTGTTTAAAGGGCAATTTACCAGCCTCTTTATGCACATTCGTCGTGCCATAAGAAGACACAGGACGCGATTTCAGCGCCTTATGGTTCGACAGTACTGCACATTTACCGCCCGGTAGTGTTAGCATTTACTATTAATGAGTGCATTTCGTGAGGCTAGCGGGCTTTTTGGATGCCGAAACTTGCGTCCTATTCAAGCTCCAGAATAATCGCGTCGACCGCTAGTGATTCGCCTTCACTGGCATTCACCTTGGCAATCGTGCCCTCTTTTTCAGCGCGCAGGATGTTTTCCATCTTCATCGCTTCAACGGTCGCCAGCGGCTGTCCCTGCTGAACCGTCTCGCCCTCTTCGACATGCAGTTTCACCAACATTCCGGGCATCGGGCAGATGAGCATTTTTGAAAGATCGGGCGGCTCTTTCTCGATCATCAGGCTCTCATGATGAGCAAGGCTGAGCGGCAGCGCCAATGCGCGGGTCGAAGCGCCGCGCGTCGTGATCACCCAGTGCGCGCCGTCACGCCGAACGATCAAGCCATAACTCTCACCGTCAGGGCCGATGGCTGTCGCCTCGACCATGCCCGGCATCCAGTCATAATGCCCCTCAATCATCTCGCCATCGACCACGGCGTGCCGCTCGCCCAGGATCACTTCGTGACGCGTATCCCCGATCTTGACCATCCATTCAGAGGTCACGCGGTTGACGCCGGACTGCCCATCATCGTCATCCAGCTGCCCGCTGATACGGCGAGCGCGGTTCTGCCATGTAAACTCATTACCGGCATAAATCGCAGCCAGCAGACCCCGCCTGTCCTCACTTAGCGGAACGCCGGTAAACCCTTTCGGATATTCCTCCGCGATAAAGCCTGTGGTTAGCTCGCCGGAGCGAAATCGATCATGCTGCATGATCGCGGAGAGGAAGTCGACATTGTGCCCCAGCCCCTTGATCCGGAACGTGTCGAGCGCTTCGATCTGCAAATCAGCAGCCTCTTCACGTGTGGGTGCCCAGGTGATGAGCTTGGCAATCATGGGGTCGTAATGAATTGAAACCTCGCCCCCTTCAAAGACGCCATCATCGACGCGCACGCTGCCAGCGCCACGAGCCACTCCGCGCCGAGCTTTGCCTACGACTTCCGCGTCCTCGGTCCAGCCGGGGATTGTGGGCGAATACTCTACCAGTCGTCCCGTAGAGGGCAGAAAACCCCGGTACGGGTCTTCGGCGTAGACGCGGTTTTCGATCGACCAGCCATCAATGCCAATATCGTCCTGCGTCATTTCGAGCTTTTCGCCAGCAGCGACGCGGATCATCTGCTCGACAAGATCGATGCCCGTGATCGCTTCGGTGACGGGGTGTTCGACCTGCAGGCGAGTGTTCATTTCGAGGAAGTAGAAGCTCTCCCCCGTCTTGTCTGCACCGCTGACAATCAGCTCAACCGTGCCCGCTGAGTGGTAATCCACCGCCTTGGCGAGCGCCACGCACTGCTCGCCCATTGCCCGGCGCATTGCCTCGGTGACGAAGGGCGACGGCGCTTCTTCGACCACTTTCTGGTGGCGGCGCTGGATCGAGCATTCGCGCTCATTGAGATAGAGCGTGTTTCCGTGCTTATCGCCCAGGATCTGGATCTCGATATGGCGCGGGTTTTCGATGAATTTCTCGATGAAAACGCGATCATCGCCGAAAGAGTTGAGGCCTTCGCGCTTGGTCGCCTCGAACCCTTCGCGCACGTCTTTCTCCGACCAGGCGAGGCGCATTCCCTTGCCCCCGCCGCCCGCGCTGGCCTTCATCATCACCGGATAGCCGATATCGTCCGATATCTCGACCGCGTGATCGGTGTCGCGGATTTCGCCGACAAAGCCGGGGACGACATTGACGCCCGCTTCCCTCGCGAGTTTTTTGGATTCGATCTTGTCGCCCATCGCCGCAATCGCGCCAGCCGGGGGGCCGATGAAGGCGATACCTTCCGCTTCCAGAGCCTCCACAAAACTCGCCCGCTCAGACAGGAAGCCGTAGCCCGGATGCACCGCCTCAGCGCCCGTTTCCTTGCACGCGGCGATGATCTTTTCCGGGATGAGATAGCTTTCCGAGGCTGGCGCGGGGCCGATATGAACCGCTTCATCGGCCATGCGCACAAAGGGCGCGCGTGCATCGGCATCGGAATAGACAGCAACGGTCGCGATCCCCATGCGCTGAGCCGTCGTGATGACACGGCACGCGATTTCACCGCGATTGGCGATCAGGATTTTGGAAAACAAGGCGGCTCTCTCCGGAAACGGTATAGCTTTGCAACGCCTATGCCGTTCCCAGAGGCCACTATCAAGTTTGCGCTCAACCAAGCCTGACCAACGCTGCAAGACTACTCGGCAGAAAGACTACTGAGGCACATAGCCGATTTCGAACTGTCGATCCTTCACAATTGAGTAGAATTTCTGCCAATGCTGCGCGACCGCTTCCTTACTGCCAAGTTGCCTCTCAAATTCTGCGTTCCAGGCATCGGCTGCCGGATTGTTTTGCCAACCCATCTCGGCAATACCGCCTTCCATCTTGAAGGCTACCACCATGTCCCATTCACCGCTGCTCATCACCAGGCCAAAAGGTTCGCTCCCTAAAGCCTCATCGACCTTTGCGAACGCCTCGACCAATTCAATAGCTTCACCCATCTTGCCTTCGTGAAAACGATAGTAGACGACGTTATACCAATCCTTGTCAGCAATTTCGGGTGTCGGCTCGGTGTGACCGTCCGCATACGCTGGCGCCGCTCCAAATGGCAAAGCCAAGGCGCCGACCATCATAAGTAACTTACGCATACTGCATTCCTCCCATTGGATCCCTGTGGAATACGACCCAAGTAAAGTTTACAGGTTTAGCGGGAAAAAGGAAGTGATTGTGATTAAGGACTTGTGTGAGCCAGTCTAAATCGACAACACCGCGTCGAATTTTAAGATGCACATAAGCGCTTTTGTGCGTATAAAATCAGTGTCTTCGCGTAAGCCCCCGCGCCGCGCCGATCCCCCTCGCCCGTGAGAAGGCCCTGCACCGCGCCCGCCAGCGACTGCACGTTTTCCTCCAAAAGCGCGGCCAAAGGGGCCACATAGACGCCGATAGTGAAAAGGATCGCTCCTGTTTTAGGCAAGCGGCGCAGAGTCTGGCGTTCGGAACGGACGAATAGCGTCTTGCCTGCATTGTCCGGCGTGACATGCGCAAACTGCGCTTGAGGATCTCCATTGGCCAGCCATAGCCGCTCACCCGTGGGCGCGATGAACCAATTGCACCGCCCGTAAATCAAGCCGGGACGCAGTGTGTCCATGAAGCGGTCGACGCCGGTTGCAAGCTGTTCCTCATACCCGGCGATTGGGGCGTGCAAGGCCGTTAAGGGCAAGCCCAGTTTGTCCTTGGGGTGCCAATCAGTCGGCCAGGCGACCGCAGCGCCGATCAGGCGATATTGGTCTTTCCCGGCAAAGCGCTGGAGCAGGCACATATCCTCATGAGCGCTAAGGGCTGCTTCGGGGAGCGCCGCTTGATCGAACGCCAACTTCACCCCCAATATTGCGGCGAGTTCGCGCCCCGGCGCGTCGGCGTCCGGTGTGAGCTGCACCCCTTCGGGATGCTCAGCAAACGCCGCCTCGCGCGCCCGTAAGTCCGGATCGGGCTGTAGCCATATCTCTTCGCTAAGCTTGGTGAGCCCCATGCGCAATTGCCCGCCCCCGCGCGCCTTGAGGAGCAGATCATTGACGCTGAAGCCGAGGCTCAATCGCGTATCCTGTTCAAAGCCCAGCCAGCCCTTTGGCAAGATCAGCCTTAATGTCCTCGATATGCTCGATGCCGACCGACAAGCGCACCACGTCAGGCCCCGCGCCCGCGGCCTGCAATTCCTCTTCGGACAGCTGGCTATGCGTGGTTGAGGCGGGGTGGATGATCAGAGAACGCGTGTCACCAATATTGGCCAAGTGGCTGAAGAGCTTCACATTTGAGACGAGCTTTACGCCCGCGTCATATCCATCCTTGAGACCGAAGGTGAATACCGATCCGCCCTTGCCGCCCAGATATTTCTGCGCGTTGGCGTGGTAGGGATCATCCGGCAGACTCGCATAGCTGACCCATGCCACTTGCTCCTGATCCTTGAGCCATTCGGCCAGCGCCAGAGCGTTCGAGCAGTGTTTCTCCATCCGCAGATAGAGCGTTTCCATGCCTGTCAACGCAAGGAATGCGTTCATCGGCGCAAGGCTGGGCCCGAGATCGCGAAGGCCGTGTACGCGGCAACTGATGATGAAGCCAATCGGGCCAATCGGTTCGAGCGCATCAGCCAACACTGCTCCGTGATACGAGCCGCTAGGCTTGGTGATCGAGGGGAACTTGTCGCCGTGCGCCTTCCAGTCAAACTTACCGCTATCAACAATCACGCCGCCGATTGCGTTGCCATGGCCGTTCAGGAACTTGGTGAGCGAGTGGACGATTATGTCCGCCCCATGCTCGAACGGGCGGCACAAGGCAGGCGTTGCCATCGTGTTGTCGACCATCAGCGGCACGCCAGCATCATGCGCGATATCGGCGATCGCCTGAATGTCGCTGACGACGCCGCCCGGATTGGCCAGGCTTTCGATGAAGACAACGCGCGTCTTGTCATCAATCGCAGCGCGCAGGGCGCCGAGATCATCGGTATCGACAAAGCGCGCATCCCACGCAAACTTCTTGATCGCCTCACCCAGCTGGTTGAGCGATCCGCCATACAGCTTCTTCGCCGCAACGATGTTACAGCCCGGCTCCATCAGCGTGTGGAAGGCAAGGATCTGCGCCGCGTGGCCCGAGGAGCAGGACAGCGCTCCCACGCCGCCTTCAAGCGCTGTAATCTTCGCTTCGAGCGCGTCGTTGGTGGGGTTCGAAATACGCGAATAGATATTGCCGAATTCCTGCAGCGAGAACAGCTTGGCCGCGTGCTCCGGGCTGTCAAAGACGTAGGAGGAGGTCTGATAGATCGGCGTGATCCGCGCATTTGTGGTCGGATCAGGCTCGCAGCCCGCGTGGATGGTAAGGGTTTCGGGGTGAAGGTCGGTCATGCTCGCGATTCCGTTGGCTATCTTAGAATTCGCTTCGGTCTACGCTTCCGGTGTTACCATGGGAAGGCTTTGATGGTGAGCGAGCGTGGCCAGCATGCTGGCACGTTTGGCCCGCAAAGGTCTTCCTTCCTTGCGACAAGTTCGCAAAGCACGGCATACCTGGTTCAAACGTAATAAGCGACCAGCATGATCAGAAAAACCAAAGCGATAAGCATCAGTGATGTAGTAATTGCCACGCTTGTCCAAAACCATCTCGGCTTTTCGGCGCGTGAGATTTCCGCAACTTCAAAACCAAAATCAGGATCGTCGACCTCGACAACATGGCCGTGCTTCCAAGCGATGTAGAGCCGTCGCAAAGCCCACACGACATATGCGATAGCTGCAATCGCATAAAAGGGCTCAGGATTCACTCCGCCGCCTCATCAATCACGCTATCGAGCGGCGGCATATTGTGGCCCAGCATCGTCAGGATGTCCGCCGCGCATTCGACCACGTTGGAACCCGGACCGTAAATGCCCTGCACCCCCGCTTCGCGCAGGAAGTCATAGTCTTGCGGGGGGATCACCCCTCCAGCGGTGATCTTGATATCCGGGCGGCCTGCGTCCCTTAACAGGTTGATAAGTTCAGGGATCAATGTCTTGTGACCGGCAGCAAGGCTGGAACAGCCAATTACGTCAACTCCGCGCGCCAGGGCCATATCGCGCGTCTCGGCAGGCGTTTGGAAGAGCGGGCCGGAGACCACCTCAAAACCCATGTCAGAAAACGCGCTCGCAATCACGTTGGCGCCGCGATCGTGCCCGTCCTGGCCCATCTTGGCGACCATGATGCGCGGCTTTCGGCCCAAGCGGCGCTCCACCGCATCAACGCCATCTGTGACCTGAGCCCAGCGCCGGTCGAACTCATAGGCTGTCTTGTATACCCCGCTCACCGGCTTTGGCGTCGCATCGTGGCGACCGAAGGCCGCTTCCATCGCCTCCGATATTTCGCCCAGCGTCGCATCAGCGCGCGCCGCATCCACCGCGCGGGCGAGAAGGTTCACATCCGCTTGCTTTTCAAGCTCAGCTATGCGGGAGGGAGGCAGCGGGATACCGCGCTCATCGCGGCCAGTGGACAGCGCTTCGTGGTGCGTGGCGGGATCGGTCTCAGCCGCCTCGCGCAAGGCATCCAAAGCGGCGCGGCAGGCGGCCTCATCACGGTTGGCGCGCACCGATGCGATCCGGGCAAGCTGGCCTTTGCGCACCGCAGCGTTATCGACCTCAAGCGTTTCGATCTGTTCCTGCTCAGCAAGCTGGTATTTGTTGACGCCGACGATCACCGTCTCGCCCTGGTCGATCTGCGTCTGCTTTTCCGCCGCCGCGCGCTCAATCGCGGCTTTGGGCGCGCCGGTATCGACATAGGCTGTCATCCCGCCCGCTTCGTCAACTTCGGCCATCAGCTTTTCAGCCTCTTCGACCAGCTTGGCGGTAAGCGCTTCGATGTAGTGCGAGCCGCCCAGCGGATCGACCACATTTGTGATCCCGCTTTCCTCTTGCAGCACCAGTTGCGTGTTGCGCGCGATGCGGGCTGAGAAGTCGGTTGGGAGCGCTATGGCCTCGTCAAGTGCGTTTGTGTGCAGGCTCTGTGTCCCGCCCAAAGTCGCCGCAAGCGCTTCCACCGTGGTGCGGATGACGTTGTTGTAGGGGTCCTGCTCCTGCAAAGAGACGCCCGAAGTCTGGCAATGGGTGCGCAGCATCTTGGAGCGTTCGGACTGCGCGCCCAAATCGTCCATCACCCGGTACCACAAAGTGCGCGCGGCGCGCAGCTTGGCGATCTCCATGAAGAAGTTCATGCCAATGCCGAAAAAGAAGCTCAAACGCCCTGCAAACGCATCGATATCGAGCCCGGTCGCCATCGCGCGCTTGGCGTATTCCTTTCCGTCCGCAATCGTGAACGCCAGCTCCTGCACCGCCGTCGCACCGGCCTCGTGCATGTGGTAACCGCTGATCGAAATGCTGTTGAATTTCGGCATGTTGGCCGAGGTGTATGCGATGATGTCCGCGATAATCCGCATCGATGGCTCGGGCGGATAGATATAGGTATTGCGGACCATGAACTCTTTGAGAATGTCGTTCTGGATGGTGCCTGAAAGCTTCTCAGCCGGGACATCCTGACGCTCTCCCGCCACGATAAAGAACGCCATCACCGGGATCACCGCACCGTTCATCGTCATCGAGACCGACATCGTATCAAGCGGGATCTGGTCGAACAGAACCTCCATGTCGGCGACTGTATCGATCGCGACGCCTGCTTTTCCGACATCGCCGACGACGCGCGGGTGATCGCTGTCATAACCGCGGTGGGTGGCAAGATCGAAGGCGACCGAAAGACCTTTTTGCCCCGCCGCCAGATTGCGCCTGTAAAAGGCGTTGGATTCTTCAGCGGTCGAAAAACCCGCATATTGCCGGATCGTCCACGGGCGGCCTGCATACATGCTCGCCTTCACCCCGCGCGTGAACGGCGCAAAGCCGGGTAGGCCCGGGTTCCAATCCGCATGATCCTCAGCCGTGTAGAGCGGCTTGATCGCGAAGCCCTCGGGCGTCTCCCATGTCAGATCACGGCCCTTCGCTTCCTTGTCGGCAAGAGCTTTCCAGTCTTCGGTTGTGGGTCCGGTGTCGTTATTGCTGCTCATACGGATGCCTATACACAAAGAGCGCCACCCGCAAAGGCGGCAGCCTGCTGTTACAGCCTAACGGTCAGAAGGCGCGGCGGGTCCCTACCCTACCGGAATAGAACCCGCGCGCGGGGCATCATGCCCCCTTGAATTCGGCCTTGCGCTTCTGCAGGAAGGCCATGCCGCCTTCCATCGCGTCGTCCGTCGCACCGGCAATACGCTGGCCTTCGGCCTCAGCGAGCATCACTTCGTTGACGCCACCGTCCAGTGCGAGGCTAATATTGCGCTTCATCTGCTTGATCGCGACGGTCGGACCGTTAGCGAGTTTCTCTCCGAGCGCGCGCGCTTCGTCCATCAATAATTCGTCGGCGACGCATTTGTAGACCAGACCCCATTCCTCAGCCTGCTTGCCGCTGATCTTCTCGCCCAGCATCATCATGCGCGTGGCGCGCGCGCGGCCAATCGCGCGGGTGATCAGCCAGGTCGAAGCGCCATCGGGGATGAGGCCGATATTGACGAAGGCCTGCAGGAAGTAGGCGCGTTCGGCCGCGATGGTGAAATCGGCGGCCAGCGCCAGCGAGCAGCCGACACCTGCGGCGGGGCCGTTGACCGCACAAATCACGGGCACTTCGGCGCGCAAGATCTGGCTGATCGCGGGGTTGTAATGCTGCGAGAGTGCTTGGTGCGAACCGCCCTTGGACCCCAGCGCGCTGCCATCACCGCGCGCGGAAAGATCGGCGCCCGAGCAAAAGCCCTTGCCCTCGCCCGTGATCAGCACCGCGCGCGCTTCCCCCAGATCGTAAAAGGCCTGGCCGATCTCGTCGGCCATCTGCGGAGCCATAGCGTTGAGGCGATCGGGCTTGTTTAGAGTGATGGTCATCAGCGGGCCGTCAGTGTCGACGCGGATATGTTCGTAGCTCACGTGTATCTCTCCCAGTCACTCGTCACCCTGAACTCGTTTCAGGGTCCATGTCTTGGTCTGCTTTTGCAACCTAATGCACGGCGATGGATGCTGAAACAAGTTCAGCATGACGAAATTTCGCTTTGTAATCGCCTTAGTGCGCCGCTTTGGGCGATTCCATGATCTCGGTGAGCATGCC
>JBCCJS010000023.1:0-48334 GCA_039027675.1 Pseudomonadota bacterium | reverse complement strand
CGTGTCGGTACCTTGCCCCGCAAGCTCGATGATCGTGTCGTTGGCCTGATCGACGACATAGGTATCATCGCCCGTGCCCCCGGTCATCGCATCCGCACCAACACCGCCATCCAGCATATCGTTGCCAGCGCCGCCAATGAGCGTATCGTTGCCGCCAAGGCCAATCAGCGCATCCCCACGATTGCCGCCATCAAGAACGTTGGCGCCATTATCGCCGGTGAGGCTGTCAGCGCCCGATCCGCCGATCAGGTTTTCGATGCCCGTCAGGACATCGCCCTCAGCATTATCGCCCGAGGCTGTTCCATCGATAAGCGAAATCGTGACGGCTTGCGACACGGCGTAGACCGCTGTGTCGATACCCTCGCCGCCATCGATGATATCGGCATCCTCGCCGCCAAACAGCCAGTCATCGCCATCGCCGCCGCGCAGTTCGTCCGCCCCATCATCGCCTTCGAGAATATCATTGCCGTCCCCGCCATCGAGGAGGTTGTTGCCGCGATTACCGATCAACTCATCGTTGCCGCCTTCGCCAAACAGGCTGTCCTCGCCAAACTCTGAGCGGTTGATAGCGTTGGCAAAGAGCGTGTCATCTCCGTCGCCGCCAAAGATTGTATCAACCGTCAAGCCGCCTACGCCGATACCGAAAATGCGATCATCGCCGCTGGTGCCGAAGGTCTCATATTGCTGCAGGGTAAGATCGATGATGGTGCTGTCATCAAGGGAAATCGCTTCAAGCGTGCGCTGGTTCACGAAATGGGTGTCCACCAGGATCGTGCCGCCCGCGCCGCCATCGATGACCAGTTCCAGCACATCGTTGCCGAGACGCCGGAAAGCGAGGTCTTCAGCGGTGATACCTGGCCCCAGGATAAGCGTATCGACATCAAAGGATGCGCCTTCAGAAATCCGATCCACGCCATCGCCATAATTGAAGCGATAGATATCTGCCCCGCGCCCGCCATCGATGATGTCGTTGCCGATGCCGCCTGTCAGATCATCATTGCCATTGTTGGCGTCTATGAAGTCATCGCCTTCATTGCCAAAGAGAGTATCAACGCTGTCTGAGCCAAAGATCTGATCGTTGCCTTCCTCACCAAAAGCCGTGTTACTCGTAAAGTCGCGCTGATTTATGCCGAAGACCCGAATGATGTCATCGCCCTCGCCGGCAAAGATCGTATCGACGAAGGAGCCACCGCTGATAATGCCGTTGATGACATCGTTCTGATCAGTGCCAAAGGTTGTGAATTCAAGCGCGGTCACATCCACGATAGACCCGTCGTCAAAGGCAAACTGCTCGATCGCGCGGCGCACTTCAAACTGGTCTTCCAGAATGATCGTACCGCCAGCGCCGTCGTCAATTGTGATCGCAAGTGTATCGTTCGTGATCCGACGCAAGGTGAGCATGTCGAAAGTGATGCCCGCGCCAAATGAGAGAGTATCTACCTCAAAGGCGGAGCCTTCCGAGATACGATCCACGCCATCGCCATAATTGAAGCGATAGATATCCTCTCCTGTCCCGCCATCGATGATGTCATTGCCCAGGCCGCCGGAGATATCGTCGTTCCCGGTGTTGCCATCAATGACATCCATGCCCGGTCCGCCCAGCAGCAAGTCATTGCCGCGATCGCCGAACAGGATATCGTCACCCTCTTCCCCATTGAGAGTGTTGGGCCCGAAATCGTTGACGCCAAGACGGCTGGCCCGGAGCGTGTCATTGCCCAAACCGCCTAGAATGATGTCGTGGGTCGATCCTCCGGCCCGGATACCGCTCAAGGTGTCGTCCCCATCGCCGCCGGCAAGCGTGTACACCCTGTTGATGAGGTCGATGACGGTGCCGTCATCAAATTCGAGGAATTCAATCGAGCCCAAACCATCAAATTGGTCCTCAATGCGGATGCTATCGCCGCCGCCTGGCGTGTCGATCAGGAGCGTTAGGTCATCGGTGGAACTGCGCTGGATCGTGACGTCGCTGACCGCGATGCCAGGCCCGAACAGGATTTTGTCGCCCACATCGCCGACACCTGTTTCTTCATAGGTGTCCTGGCCTGCGCCGATTGTGAAGACATAGGTATCGTTGCCAGGGCCGCCTTCGACAAGATCAGCGCCAGCCTCCCCATGCAGAATGTCGTCCCCGTTCTGGCCAAGTATCCTGTCGGCTCCAAGCCCGCCAAAGACGGTGTCTGCACCAGCGAATGCCCTGATAACGTCATCGCCCTGGGTCCCCGTCAACGTCTCAACAGAATTAGTCCCTGAAATGGTCTCACCTTCGTTCCCCTCGAATTGTAAAAGACCGACAATCGTGTTGATGTCCCCGCCAGGAGTTGTCGCGGCAATCGCTGGAGCCAGAGCCGCTTCAGATGCATCCGAGAGCGCATCGATGCCCGCGCCAAATTCGATCATGCGAACAACGCCGGCCCAGAAGGTAACGGGGTCGTTTTGCGAGCTTGCTAATGTCTCCAGCTCGCCAAGGCGCACTGCATCAAGTTCGGTGGCTCCCACAATCGCATCGGCGACAGGATCATACTGCGGTGCGCTTGAAAACAGATCGCCTGCCGAAGTCTGCAGCAAGAGCCTTGCGTAAATTCCATCGGCCGCGATCTTGAAGGATTGCTGAAGGTCCCGGCCAGCAAAGATGAATGGGTCCGAGTATGCGCCGCGCTGAAGGTAATCCTGCCCCATAAGCGCTTCGAGGAACTCAAGTTCCTGGCCATCGACATGGGGCCCGCGGTCGGCTGTGGGCGAGGCGTCCGCCCAATCGAACATGATGGCTTCGATTGTGGCAGCCGTGCCAGCGGTATCGGTGAAGATCTGCTCAAAGGTGAGGTTTGACAGCGCCTCGACCTTGCCAAGGAGCGAATCCGGGCCCTGATTATCAAGCGACATGGCGATCCACAGATCAGGCAAGTCGCCGTATCCGCGAAGGCCGGGCAGCTCCGCCACACGCCGGTCGTATGTGAAATCACCGCTGTATTGCGTCAGCGTCGGATCGAAATTGAACCACACATCAACGATGTCGCGGGTAACAAGCGTCCCGTCCGGCAGTTCCAGATCATAGGTGCTGACATGCGAAACCTCGTTGCCGGCCACGGTCGCGCTTGAGCGGTCAGCGTCCAGACTGATCGAGAGAATGCCCGCCTCAGCAAGCGAGCGCATCTCGCCGGGAGAGCTGCGACCGTCCTGGTTGAGGTCCTGCCACAGAATCAAGTCATCAAACTGATCATCCTGCGCATTGATGACGCCATCAAAATTGGTGTCATAGGCCGCAAGCACGGTGAAGCCATCGGTGGTTGCGGTGCCGAAAAGTTCGGAGTGATTATCAATCCGGCTATTGCCATCAAGGTCAATCGCCAGCAGCCCATCATCGGGCAGCACCCAGGAGACAAGCTCGGCGAAGTCATCATTGTCGATGTCCCAGCCCACGGTGCTGTCTTGCAGTGCAACCATCTCGATCCCGTCACCATCAAGATCGAAGACAAGCGGCGACGAGTTGAAGACCCCGTCGATAAACTTTTGCGCGAGATCGATGACAAAATCCGAGGCGAGCTCAAGGCCAGCATTGAGATAGCCGCCAAGCGCCTCTCCGAGCTCAATGGCAAGCTGCACCACTTCTTGGACGCCCTGGGACAGACGATTAGCCAAATCAGCAGCGACTTCAGCTGCAACAATTGCCCCAGCAACAGCCGCCTCAACGCCAGTGTTTACTAGATCCTTGGCCCTCTCAAAAAACTCCGGAAATTCCAGCTGTACATATCGTACAGCCAAGTCTGCATAGGCATAGGCGATCGCACCTGCGGCAACGGAAAGAGCGACCGGTAACGCTCCTGCCGCTGCGGCTCCGCCGACAACACCCACAAACGCCGCTCGCACACCGTGGAAGACAAGCGTTTCAACGGCAGTGCCAGCCGCAAAACTGGCAACAATCTCAAGTCCGTCAGCGGCCCCGAAGTCTCCCTCCAGCGCATCAGCCAGTGCGCCGGTCATAGTCACACCGATCCCGATCTGTGTTAAGCGCGGGGCCAGTTTGTCCAACCCCACAACATCGAGATTGGCGAGCTGTCGGGCCAGACCTTCCGCTCTCAGCCCAGCAAACGCGGCGGGATTTTCCACTGCGGCTTCCGCGATAGTTCCAGCAACATTCGTGGCATAACCGAAGGTATTAGAACCGCCGATCTCGTTGATGCCCTGCAGATAGGCTATTGTAAGGTCGCGAAAAGTGCCTGACTGGATCTGCGCCTCGAGTTCGGCCGCTACGGCCGGGTCTAGATCGGATAAGTCAAAGTCCTCTCCAAGAAGGTCAGCTGCGCTTTCAATATCGTCCCAGCTGCGCAGAAACTATTCTTCGAACCGATCGGCGTCGTTTTGATATTCCGTCAATAGCTCGGGATTGTAGATCACACGCAGCCCCCAAAATCATCTCGTCGAGTCCTTCGAAAAGTAAATTGTACCCGTCCTAAAAGCATAGCCTTTAAAGCTCTAGTCGATGAAATCGAATGATTTTTCCGTGTATGAACGGCGCACACTACGGATTGTGTGATCCAAGAACGGCGCATTCTGGCAAGCGAGAACAGCAGAGGAATTGCGGAGTACTTGGGCTATGCGCGCTAAATATACGAGTTGAGGGGGGTAATTAGATTGACGATCATGGATGTCAGTCTTTGTTCCAGTCAATATGCTGTAGTACGCCCGCTTACTGGCAACGAAGCAGCCTTGGTTTTTGTGAAACGCGCAGGCACGTGACATCAGGATTTTCGCAAAGATGCCCAACTCACTTGAATTCCCGAAAGCTTGTTGGGGCCGGGATCGGACTGCTTCTAACTTCCTGACAAAACCGCCCGAGAATTAATAGATCTGAAAGATTTTAGCCGAGACTCTTTGAATTAAGTGTGTTTTCTTGCGCGGCACGGGTGGACGAGTCGAACAGGGGAAATATCATGCTTAAATTGCGTCTCTTAGCCAGTGTGGGTGTTATCGGCGTCGCTGCGGGGGTCAGTTCGGCTCCGCTTAGCGCATCTGAAACGAAAAATGGCCCAAACGACGAATTCGCCTTGGAAGCGCAGGGCACCTTTCAGGGGTTCCGAAGAGATGTACCCGATCTCTCGCTCGAACTGCCTGATCCGGCTGCGATGGCTGATTACATCATTCTTCGCTCCTCGCCCACGACCGGGGTGGACCTGACGATAGAGGCTCCCTCTTTAAACGATTTTCGCGCGACCATCGGAACGCCGGGCGGCGATGCCGTGCAGCCCGAGATATTCGTGCGCGATGATGTCGGCTTGCCAGCGTCTTTTGACGCGGAAAATACGCAGCCCTCTGTCGTCCAGATTTTTAGCCAGGATAACGCGACAGGCGGTGTGTTTCTGAACTGCACGGGCAGCGTAATCAACCCGCGCACCATCTTGACGGCTGCGCACTGTTTGAACTTTAACTCCTCAGAAGCGTATGGCCTGCCTGAAACCGGCGCGGCGACCACGATGTTGATTGCGACCGGAGAGAACACCGCCACACGGCTGTTCAACTATCTCGGCACTGGCGCTGGCTATAATGAAGGAGGTGTTGCATCGAGCACCGATGTGGTCATCCATCCTTCGGCCAACCTCGATGATGGCGGCTTGCCCTTTCCCTTCGCCGATGTCGCCTTGATCGCGGTTGACCAGCCGATAACCGATGTGCCGATTCTCCCGATCTTGCTGACCCCGCTTACCGAGCTCACTCGGGTCGTGCAGGTTGGCTACGGCTCGTTTGGCACCGGGCTTGGAGGACCTCCTCCTGCCGGTTCACCCGATGATAATCCGTTCCTTCGCCGGGTTGGCGAGAACGATCTTGGCGCGCTCGCATCCTTTGCTGATTTTGACGACGTCGTGTTTTCGAACGATGCGCCGAACGCGCTCACTTTCGGGAGCAGCACGCAGCCATACTACTGGACAGATTTCGATTTTCCCGAGCGTGATGATTTTGGTCTGACAGGCTGCGACTTCAACGGTGCGGGCCCGGAATGCGGGACACTTGGCGACATCATCTCGACTGATTGGTTTGACGGCGACGCCTTGCCAAACGAGGTGGGCACGGCACCGGGGGACAGCGGATCGCCTCTGATCGTGCCTGATCTTTACGACCAGCCTGTCAATGTTGCGGTCTTGAGCGGCGGGGTGAGCTTCTTCCGCAATTTTCTCAACTCCGTGCTGGGTTTCGACAACACCTATGGCGACATAAGCTTTTACAATCCGATCTATCCGTTCTTCCAGTTCATCAGCGAGAACACCTCGTACAAATATGTCTCAGCCAAGGCTGGCAGCGGGAATTGGTCTGATCCGGGTCGCTGGACGCAAGACCTTGATCCTGCATTCCTCATCGATGATGGCACGGGCAATCTCGTCAACGGCCTGCCCGAAGGCGAAGAGCCGGGGATTTTCTCGGTCGGCGACAGCATCGGCACCATTCTGGGCACGGATATTGCCGACTTCCCGGATATCGTCTCGCCCTTCGGCCCGCAGCCGGGCGATCCAAACTTTGGCGGCAACCTGCCGGAAAGCTCAGCGCTTTTGGGGCCGGGCTCAACCGGCTTTGTGCCTCAGAACACCGATGGCTCACCGGGCCAATCATTTGCCAACCCCGCGCAATATTTCGAGGTCCATCTCAACAAGTTTGGCGTGACAAACGTCGATGTTGATGTCGAGATCGATAAGCTTGTGCTCGACAACGGCTTTGCGCTTTTCAATCTGCCCAAAGAGCGCACGTTCAACACGATCATCGGCTACGAGCAGTTCAATGGAACCGCGCGGATTGATGGCCAGTTCAACGCCGGGCTGGTCGCTTTGATGGGCGGGCTAGTGACAGGTCGAGGCACTATCGCGAGCGAAGCCGTGTTCAACATGGGCGCAGGAATTGCACCTGCCGGGCTGTTCGGGATCGGCACGCTCACTGTCGATGGCGACTACTTCCAGACGAGCGATGCTGCGCTTTTGGTCAACACCAAGGTTCGCCGCCGCAAAGTAAAGAGCGACCTTTTGTCAGTCACCGGCAATGCAAACCTCGCCGGCGATCTCATCGTCTCGGGAAGCGGTCGCTTGCGCTTTGCAGACGAGTTTACTGTGCTCTCGGCAAATGCGATTGAGGGCGGGTTTGATGAGACATTCCTCGTCACCTTTTCGCCGCTGCTATTTGCAGAATCGCGTGTCGAAGGCGGCGATGTGGTCGTCGATGTGAAGGCCCGCCGCCTGCGCGATCTGTTCTCGTCCTTCCGCAACCTTAAATCGCTTGGCTCTGCGCTCGACACGCTTCGTTTTGATGGACGCTTCAACGAGTTTGCAGGCCTGTTCGATGTGATCGATGGCGCTGGCGTCAACGCGCTTGTGCCGACACTGCAATCCCTGACGCCGATTAGCGCATTTGGACAGTCAACCGTGGCGACCAACTTCTCGCAGCGTTTCACAGGCCAAATCTCGCAGCGCACGCTCGCCTTGCGCGGGGGCAATCAGGCGGCCAACACGTTCTCATCCGCGGGCGCAGGGCAAATGGCAAACATCGCTCAGGTGGGCGGCTCTGAGGTTGGCCAGCTCGGCTTTTTCGGGACGGTGAGCGGCCAATATCTGGTCACCGCCGGGGAGCGCAGCACCGGTGCTAACGCGCTGGAGGAGTCCGCCTTTATCCAGGCCGGCGAACTGACGCTGGGTGCGGATATGCGGATGTCGCAAGATCTGACCGTCGGCTTTGCTGTGACCAGCATCCAGAACAGCGCTCCGCTGCTTGGCTCGCCGCAACGCGCCGACGACACCAGCCTTTCGGGAGCAGTCTATGCAGCGCTGCAATCGGGCCAGATGTTCACCGACGTCTACATGGGCTTTTCACGCCAGAACTTCGGGCTTGAGCGGGCCAGTCAGGGTGACTTTGCGTTCCTCTACGACAACGCCCAGGGCCAGGCTCAGGGGCGTCAGCAGTTCGGCGGTGCCCGCGTCGGTTATGCCTTCGGTATCGCGCCTGGCGTGGAAGCGGGTCCGGTGGCGAGCGTCGACTATGTGCGCAGCGATCTTGGCGGTTTCTCAGAGTTTGGGGCAGGCGATTTCGGCCTGACCGTTCTTGACCGCACCTTCACTTCGGTTGGCGCAAAGGCTGGCTTGATGGCATCGCTTGAAACCGGTGTGGGTCGTAAGGGCCGGTTGACCGCCTTTGGTTCAGCGGCTTACGCGCAGGAACTTGCGGACAGTCAGGACGTGGTCACCGCCGCATTCCGAAACGCTCGCGATGTGCCGTTCACGGTGGTCAACCAGCTTGATCCCAATTGGGTATCGCTCTCGGCTGGGGTCGACTTCTCACTCGGTTCGCGTTTCAGCATCGGCCTGAGCGGGCAGTCCGACATGGGCCGGGGCGTGCTGGAAAACAATCAGGGTAGTGTGAACTTCAACTGGAAGTTCTGAGCAGTCGGCAGAGTGCTGTTTGCAAACTGATTGACCAAACGAATGGGGGCGAGGCCGCTTTTTGGGCGTCTCGTCCCCATGCCAAATCGCAATACATTCTCGTGGTTGTCTCGTTGGCCTTTCCCCACACTGGCTTCATCGAAGCCCAGGATCGCTAGGAGAGGTATTCGGAACAGCGTTAGAAGCGGACAGTCGGCCATCGCCCCAGTTTCTGCCATCAGGGCTTTGTGTGATCTAAGGCCGCTTTTACGTCTTAGTGCCTTTCAGCCCGCCGCAGCTCAAGACCTATGAACCGATAGCGACGTGTCGACTTCCTGCGAGCAAAAGCGCTCCAAACGATCCACTAAGGCGTGTCTGCAAGGTGGCGGTAGCGTTACCAACTCAGACCTTCGCTAAACCCGACATCGCTTGGTCGACCAAATGGCGCGATCGGTCCCAGATCATACGTTTCCAATCGTCAAATTCCGGATAGAACGCGTCCCGGATCTGGGACTTTATCGCTTGGCCTTGTTCGCTGAAGACCTCGCCTCGTTGGTAGATCCAATTGTCGGCGCGCACCGCTTGGAGCACGGTATCGAGATCGCGCGTACCGAATTCAGCGGCGATGAATGCGATCTTTGTATCAGGCAGCGTCCGGGCGATCCCATTGGCATTGATCCCGTTCAGCGCAGCCGACGCAGAGGTTCCAGCCTCGGGATCGGTTACGGGTTCGCCATACCACTCCTTGGCCAAAGCCTTTTGCGCGGGCGGTCCGGCGGAAATCAGCTCTGCATAACCATAAGGGCCAAGGCCGGTGTGAAAATCGATAATGGCAAGAGCCTTTGTCTCCTTGAGGTATTCTGAAAGCACCGCCCGCAAGGTTTTGTTCGACCAAGCCGGGCCTTTGCCGCCGTAAAAAACGCCATCGGGATAATCGTACTGGCCACTTGATAGCGCCGCCTGGAAGGCTGGCATTCCGTGATCGGCGATATAGTTCGCGATTGCCAAGTCGGCAGCCTCTTTAGCCGGTCCATCCCAATCCGCAGGCAGCACGTATTCGCAAATCGCTTCATAATCGCCGGTTGGCGTTTGCGATATCGCGTCCCAATCAAGGAAGTTGCGGTTGAGATCGATATTGTCTTCGTTGACGCGCCGATCATTGGCAAAGCCGTAAGGATTGATCGCGTGAATCATCACGACACCGAATTCCGGCGGCAGCGCGTCGAACGCCCCGGTCTCAAGCAGGCCGACCTGCGGACCAGAGCCGCAATAACCCTCAACCCCGTGCGTGCCGCTGATGAGCACCAGCGCCTTTTTCGGATTGGCAGGGCCGATGCGTACCACATCAGTGAAAAGATCTTCGCCGCCAGGCCCTTTGGCGTTGGGGTTGAGGCGGCTGTCAACGCTTAGCGAGCGAGCGGCGCAGGCGTCCAAGAATTTGCCTCGCGCTTCGAAATAAGTGCTCGAAAAGTATGAGGTGATTGGCTTGTCTGTCACATTGCGTTTCCTGTTGAGGTACGCGCCGAAATGTCTTCGTTGATTGCAATTCTAGCGCGGACTTCCTTCAAGAAGGCTTCATCACCAGTGTAGAAATCCAGCACTGACCGTGCGCGGTCTGATGAGAACATTCCCGGAATCGGCTCCATGTATGATTGCCAGGATTGCTCGTCCAATATTCCTGATCTGTATTGATGCCACGCAAACTCCCTGACCCGTAGAGCCTTGACCACCATCCACGTGATCCGTCTTTCGTTTTCGGGCGTAAGTTCGGCCTTGTCGCTTATCAGATGGGGATCGATCGCGTGATCAATGAACCCGGATATCAGCCTCAGGTCAGCATCCAGAAGCCCTTGCCTTGAATTTGCGACAATCGCTTTCGTGTTCTGCCGCAATTGACCGGCAACGAACCATAGAGAAGCGACAACCGCGATTGCCGCAAGGATATCGCTCACTGCGGAGATTGCTGCCCAGTCCAATTGCATTGCACGTTTCTCCAAGGTCGCTCTTATCTCTTGCCTATTAGGCAGCCAGTCACTCAGCCCAATCGATAGCGCATAAAGCGCCAATTATCGCGGAGCTCTTCAGGCACCTCAGCTTCGGCAAAGGGCTGCGTGTCCTTGAAGCCCGCTGCCTCATAAATTCGATGCGCTGAAGTCATGAAGGGGCCGGTTTCCAGCAACACCTCTTGATAGCCGAACGCGCTCGCGTCGCTCAAAAGCCGATACAGTATCTTTGCGCCCAGTCCCCCGCCTCGGCTCACAGGGGAGACATAGATGCGCTTTACCTCGGCAACCCCTTCCCTGACCCTGCGCAGGCCCCCCATTCCCATGGCAGTTTCTCCATCGAAGACAACATAAAAGACACTGTCTGGAGGGGTCCCCTTGCACAGATTCTCCAAAGCGTCTTGGACATAATCGGGGATGCTCATACCCAAAAGATCTGGCAGCGCGAGCCCGAAATGATCTCGTACCGCAGCGTCGATCCAATCGATGTATTCCGTATTGAACCGCGTGAGCACTTCGTGATGCTTATCCAGGTCGGCCTGTTCAAAGACTAAACTCATCCGAACAGGCCCGCGAAGAGAATGGCAACGATGGCTAGGGGAACAGCATACCGGATCGAACCTCGCCAAAAGGCAAAGAACACCTCGCTCGTTTGCGCCAGTTCGGCTCGCATAAGCGAACGCGGGGCGACCCAACCTGCGATCAAGGCAAACATCAAAGCGCCCAGTGGCAAGCCCACATTGCCGATCAACCAGTCGAGCAGACTTCCAAAACCATCAATAAAGAGGATTGCGATGCCAAGGACCCAGGAAATCGACGAAAACAGGATGGTGGAGCTTCGCTCGCTCAAGCCGAATTGCTCAATGCCGATGGTGCGAGATACCATCAATATAGAGATTGAGGAGGTAAGCGCGGCGATAAATGCCAGGAAGAAAAACAGCCCTCCAACCAGATTACCAAACGGCATTCCTGCGAAGAAGGCGGGTAGGGTCCCGAAAATGAGGCCCATCCCTGCCGCTGGATCCATCCCGAAGGCAAACACGATTGGGAAGATCATAAGCCCCGCGACAAGCGCCACCAAGGTATCGGCACCTGCAATAACCGAAGCATTTGACCCAATGCCCTCGGCTTTTGAAAGGAATGAACCGAAGGTCATCATCAAGCCTGCGCCAACGCCGAGCGAGAAAAGCGCCTGACCAAGCGCCGCTAGCACAACACGGGGCGTCACTTGATCAAAGCGCGGGGTGAACAAATAGGTGAGCGCTTCGCCCGCCGCACCGCTGTACAAGGCGAACGCGGCAAGGCCTGCGAGAAGCAAGAAGAATGCAGGCATCAAGAACACGGAGGCCGCTTCGATACCGCCCTTCAATCCGCGCAAGACAATCGCGCTTGTGATGAGCAGGAATCCGGAAAACCAAAGCATTGAGGAGACCGCACCATCGTACAGCGGCGTTTCGGTCGGATCGCTCAATTCACCCAAGAAGGCCATCACGCTGTAGGCCATTATCTGGCCGGAAAGTATGGCATATCCGGGCAACACGATAACCGTCCCGACGAACGCGATCCAACCTGCGATTTGCCAGTTCGAAGAACGGCCGGCTTCGATCGCGATCTCTCGCGTCGATCCGACCGCTGAGAGACCCTTGTGACGACCAATCGCCAGTTCTCCGATCAACACCGGAAGTCCGATCACAACCACGCACACGAGGTAGATCAGGACGAACGCGCCGCCGCCATTTTCTCCCGCCTGAAAAGGAAATCGCCACAGATTGCCAAGCCCAACGGCAGAGCCAATGGCCGCCATCAAGAAGCCCGCCCGTGAGCCCCATTGCTGCTTGCCCGTGGTGCGGCCTTGACTTTGCTCTTTCGACGATTCCGTGCGCGACTCAAGGTGGTCCGCGTGTGTGTTTGGGCTCATACTGGCCACCCTTGGGTCATATCTTCGCTGCCGCTGCGTCCGGCAGTTCGCTGGCATCACCAACGCGCGCAAAGATCAGAACCACCAGTCCTAAGGAGGCCAAAGCCGCAATCGCGACAAAGATGGCCTGATACCCGCCCCATTCGATGACAAAGCCCGAGCCGCCCGCATAGAACCCTCGGACAAGCGCTGGCACAGCGTTGAACAGAGCAAACTGACTGGCGGCAATTTTGGGATCGCACAGGTGCATCAGCCAGACACAGCCAAACACGAGCGTGAACATATGCGCCAGGAGCTGGAGGAATGCAGTCAAAGCAAACAGATTGTTACCGTCCCAACCCGACAGGGTCGCGGCACCAAAAGAAGCAGCGGCGATATGAAGGCAAAAAACCAATATCAGCGCATTGCGAAGGCCAAACGCTTTGACGGTGGGTGCTCCCAGAACGACACACAAGATCGCTGCGACCAAGCTAATCGCGCTGGTAAACCCGCTATATTCGTCGCTAGACCAACCCAATTGCTGCACCGAGAGTGTTGAGGCGACGGCATCAATATAGGATCCGGTCCCCATCGCCAGCGACATCGCGATTAGGAACAACAGCGTAAGGGGCTTGAACGTCGAGACAACCACGCCCTTGATGATCGGCCACATCGCCCCCTGCTGGCGCTCAATGCATTCGATCGACGCTTCGCCGCTCGTCCATGGTAAGAGCCTTTCACCAGGCCGTTCCCGAAACAGGGCAACAAAGGTCGAAGCGACGAGGACGAAACCTCCCAGAGTTGCACCAACGGTTGCAATGGACCCCTCGGCCAAGAAGACACCAGCGATGAAGCCGGTGGCAGCGAACCCGAAGGCCTGCCCGGCAAACATCAAACTGTTGAGCAAGGGCCGTTCGGCTTCGGGTGCGACATCCACCACCATCCCATCAACCGCAACATCGTTGAAAGTGGCGCAGACATTCAAAACGAACAGAAACACCGTGATCGCAAATATCTCTTGCGGGCCGGGCGCCGCGACAGCGAGCGTAATCAAGGTCAAGGTCATCAATGCCTGTGCCGCCAGAATCCAACCACGCCGGCGCCCCATCGGCTTGAATGCAAAGCGGTCCATGATGAGCCCGTTCACCAGCTTCAGCGTCCATGGGAGGAAGCTGGTGGCGACCATCGCTCCCACTTGCACCGGGGTCGCGCCATTGGCCGCAAGCCAGGCCGGGACCGCGATCAGCCCCAGCCCGACTGGTACACCTTGCATGAAATACAGAATGATAACCGCAGCAAACCGCGCAGCCTTGTGTTCGGAAAGCGCTGGAAGTGTCGTTGGTTGCGATTGTACGCTTGGTGCGATTGCCTGTTGCATGCGCATAGTCCTCTCAAATTCCCCCAAGATAGCTGGTCGCAGTCAGCGTGTTGCTGACAATTAAGCGGCATCGTCCAACAAGTTGCGATTGCACTGCGCCGGCGGGTGATCGGGTCGCAGAGTCACCTGCCGGGCAGACGCAACTCTCCCGCCACTTGCCGAGCAGCCGCTCGCAAAGTATCGAAAAAGCAGCGATTTCTTTTACTTTCCTGTCAGTCGGGAGATGCCAGCCATGCAGCCGGACGGTCAATCCGCCGGACCGTCAATAAAACGTCAAAAGCGCTGTCTTCTCGGGCGTGATCAGGTGGTTCGCGGGTCCACTGGCATCAAATCAGGCCAGCCAAAACGCTCCCATGCCTCAACCATGCCAATGCGCTCGGCAAAGTTCAGGAAGTCTGGATGGCGGATTGTGCGATTGATCGGATCAATGTCGATCCAGAGACTAGCTAGGCCAAACATGTTGGCGGGATGGATGCGCTCGGAATACACCTTCATCGCCAGCTCGCTATGCCCCAGCCAGATTGCTGCAAACGCGATCGAGTGGTCGTAAGGGTCAGGCATCGTGACATGCAGGCCATCGATAACTTGGCAGTATACGGCGCGGGCGTTTTCATTCCCGCTGCAGACACCGCGCGCGGCCATCCCGAAATAGGCATCCCGCGCCGCCTCATCCATTGGAGCCATATCCGGCGGTGGCATTATGATTGTCCCAACGAGAAATCGGGATTCGTAATAGGTATCTACGGCTTTGTCGTGATGCCCCTGGGCCATCAGCGCCAGCGCTGACCATATTGAAGGAAGGCCCAGATCGTCCATTCGCTGGCCGCAAGCATACGCTGCATCGAAGTTCCCCAGACAAAGGTGGGCTGAGGCCAGCATCGCATAATTGCGCGCATAGACGGGATCGCGGTCTACGGCCGCTTCGACAAAGGGTAACGCTTCCCTCGCCTTACCCAGATACAGGAGGCACGAGCCAAGGCGCGAACACACATCGGCATCGCCGGGATCGCGGGCATAGGCCTCGTACGCGAGCTCCAGCGCGCGCGCGGGATTGAAATTGGTCCATTCGTGTATGCCAAGGATGGAGTAAGCATGGCCTTGGTTAGCATCAAGCGTTAGCGCGCGCTCTGCACAACGCGCAGCCTCGGCGGATTGCTCCAGACGTTCTAGGCTAGGAGTCAGGGCGGCCGTCATGATGTGTGCGTTGGCGAGCGCCGTCCAGCATTCGGCAAAGTCGGGATCAATCTGCAAGGCCTGCTGATAAAGCTGTATCCCTTTTTCGTAGACCTCCGCCCCGCCGACCCGCTGGATCATGTAGCGTCCTTGCAGATACAGCGCGTAAGCCTCGCGGTCGCGGGTCATTTTGCGTGAAGGCGCGGGTTTGGCTGCCAGACCCAAGGCGCTGCAAATCGCAGCAATGATGTTGGCGCCGATCACTTTGCGCCCATCAAAGAAGTGCTCGATCGAGCCGCCTACGCTGTCCGACCAAACTTCGGTCCCTGTCTGGCCGTTGATCAGTGCGATACGGACTTCAATATTTTGATCAGTACGCCGAACCTCGCCCTCGATGAGATGAGAAACTCCCAGCGTGGACGCCATATCGGTCAGCGTGCCGCTCTTTCCGGCAACCGAGGCCACCGAGGTCCGGCCTGCAAGCGCAACGCCATCAACCCCCGCAAGCCGCGTCGACAGTTCATCAACGACCGCATCCGCGAGAAAGAAATTGCCGCCAACACTGTCAATTTGCGCAAAAGGCAAGACGGCAAGAGTAACCTCAGGCCTGATTTGGTTGATTGTCCGATAAGATGGAAACCGAGCTCGCGCCGCTTCGACGAGGCGTTCCGCTGTCCCTTTTGGGGCGGCGCGAATAGCATCCGAGAGCCCCGAACGAAGACGCGCGTCAATATGGTCACGGAGTTCAGCTAACCATTCGTCAAACGCTGGATTGAGCGAAGCTCCTTGAAGGAGAGGTCGATTGCCAATGGCCAGCAATTGGTCGACCAACTGGTCCGTTTCCCCCGCCGATAGGGCGGCTTCGAGGGCGCCAAGGTCTGTGCTGAGGCATTCGGGTTTCAACGCAACGGCCGAGCGTGAAACCGCGAGGGGATCGATGCCGCGCGCTTCAAGTTTGCCCTTCAGCTCCAGCAAGCACTGTCGAAGGCTCGCCTTGGCTTGCGGGAGAAATCGGTCGGCCCAAAGCAATCTCGCCAGCGCCTCGCGATCCATCGAATGCTCAGGCTCAAGACAAAGGATCGCCAGCAAAAGGCTGGCGCGGCGATTGGTCAGCGCAAGGGTTTCGCCATCGGGCGCTTCTATCCGGAACTCTCCGAACAAGGCGGCCTTGGTCAGGCTTTGCCCTTTGAGCTGCATCTGATCCAACGAGAATTCCCCCTGCGGCTCAGACTACATCCAAACCAAGACTATGCAATCTTTGAGGGCGCTGCGAACATCCCCAACGCCATTGATACAACAAACGGCTGTTTCGTCTCGGTAATGTCAGTCTTACGCGAACTCGTCTCCGTTCGGCATAGAGCGCCCTACGCTATTCGAGGCTTAGGCCATGAGTAACTGCCATTGCGCAAGAGCAACAGAGCGGGTGGTCTTATGGGTTTGTCAGGAAGTTAGGTAGCGGTCGGAACTAAAGGAATTGCGGAGTTTGGCGTGAAGGGAAGCGGTTTCGCGGTCTCCACGCCAGCTGGCCCAACGCACAATTGCCAAAGGCCCCAAAGACGCACCCGGAATGTGTCTGTCACGAAGGCGTCCCCCTCTCTGCAAGCATTCTGATGGTCGCGATCGTCATCATGATGGCGGCGAGCGCGCTGTTTTCAGCTTAAGCGGCTGGCTTGTTGATCACATGTAGCGCGAGCCACTACTCCGCGAGTTTAGACCCATCGTCAGGAATTGGCTCTTTTTCGGTGCCCTGACGCTTCGCGATCCAAAGAAACACAGCATAACACGCCGCACAGCACGCCAAAGCGAGCCAGAGGGGTGCGGAAGGCGTTAGTGGGTAGATCAATGTCCCAGCCAGCGGCCCAATTACAAATCCACCAGCCATGGCAGCTTGCACATATCCTGCCGCTTTGCCTTGCGCTTGCGCGCCTGTAGCGAGCGAAACGATCGCGCTGATGCCCGGTTGGACCAGACCGAACCCGGCACCCATCACCCCAAAGCCCACAACGATAATCCAATAGGTCGGTGCAAGCGCCGCGATTGCGATACCCGCCGCTGCAATCGGGAAGCCCACACTCAGCATTTTGAACGGAGACGGCTTTAGGCGCTGCACAATCCCGCCTTGGACAGCCAGACTTGCCAACGCCAAAACGACGAAGGCGTTGCCCGCTAGCTTCGCGGTCTCCAGCGCGTCCGCGCCGGTGAAATCCTGAATATAGAAAGCCATGGTCTGCTGGATAGCCGCAATGGCGATGAACGTACCCAATCCCAGCATCAGAAACGGAGCAAGCGTCCGAAGGTCTGGCATATCATCCGCTGAAGAGGGATCCTCGCTTTCTCGGCGCGGTGGGTCTTTGACAAAGCGTGCCGCTAAACCAGCGATCACCAAGGCAGCGCCAGCGGCAAGCCACAGCGGCGTCAAAAGACCGAATTCCACAACAGCGAAAGCCAGCGCGGGGCCGAGCACAGTGCCAAGCCCAAACGCCGCGCCCACCGCCGCTACCCCGGCGGAGCGATCCTCGCTTGACGTAAGGTCCGCCATAAGAGCGACCGCTGCGGGCTGGATGCCGCTCGTGGTCAGCGAGTAAGCAACGCGCGCCGCGATCAGCGCTGCGAACGCCGTCCCGGCGACCAGTGTCCCTTCGATCCCGAGGTTCAACAGCCAGGCGAAAAGAAAGGTCGAGATCGAATAGCCTAGCAGCCCCGTCACAATCGTGTTCTTGCGCCCCCAGCGGTCTGCGATGCGTCCCCACAAGGCCGAAATAGCCACAAACACGACTGCCGAGGTCGAAATGATCGCGCCCACCTGCCATTCGTCAAAGCCCATTTCGCGCGCCGCCGGGCCAAGCAGCGCGAAGAGGATCGTCTGCCCCATAGCAAAGACCATAAGGCCCGCAAAAATGATCGCGCGCTGCATTCGCCTGGCTCCTAGTAAAGGTTCTTCTCGTAGTCGCTTTCGAGGCTTCGCCGGACAAGTCCGGGCACCGTTACCGCCGCCTTGGCCATACGTGCGGAAAGCGATTTCTGCTTGCTGAGGCGCATATGCTCAGCAAAGATTTTGGCGGGCTTGAGAGCCTCGGGCGGAGATGGCGCGGGCCAAAGCTTCGCGTTTTGCAGAGCCGGCGATGGCGTGATCGACCATTCGGTAGCGAGCACTTCAATAGCCAGCTTGGGCACCTTCCCCTCGACTTCGAAGAGTTGGCGCGTTTCCATATCGTCGGTCAGAATAGCTTCACCTCGCGCGCTCAGAACCTCGCATACCCCCGGAATAAGGGCCTGGAGCGCCACGCTCGGTTGCAACAGGATGTTGCGAAAACTGTCCGTGCGCCGATTTCCGGGCCGGTCCGCAAACACAAGGCGCTCGCCATCAAAGCGTATCAGCCGATCAGGCGGATCGCCCTTGGGGCTGACATCGGCATGGCCATTAGTGTCAATCGTTCCAAGAGCCATCAGGGATGATCTCCGTGCAAACGCGATGGGGTCACTGGGAACAGTTGGGCTGGGCGCGGCCTGCCAAAAGTTGGAGCGCAAAAACGCCTTGGCGCAGTGCAGATAGCATTCGAGCACATGGACGGTGACCGCGTCAGAGGAGATACCGCTCACTGTCCCGTTGATACGCAAAGTTTCCTTCATCCCGGGCACCAACCAAAGTGAGCCAAAAGCCGCCCCGGATTGAATGGTTTCGGGATCATCGAGGTTTTGATCAGGGATACGAAGGGTCTCGCCCGAGCCGTATGCGAAGCCAGCCGCTCCTCCGCCAGCGACCATCCTTGGACCTTTCGGCCCGCCTAATGTCGCCAGCATTACGGTCGAATAATACAGCCAAGCTTGCGATGCAGTATCGATATGATCGACGACTTTGAGATCGAGGGAGGGTGCCTTTTTGCCCACGATAGCCTCAAGCCCTTCAACGCTCTCGATCCTAGCCATCGGCTCCTCCCAGTCGAAGCCTATCAGGCTACCTTGTCCATCAGCCATTGACCGTAGGACCTCATAAACGCAGTCAGCGCGCGAAGTCCCCGAAACTCAAGGCCCTCACCTTGGTAAGCAATCTCACCATTAGGGGTGCCTAGCCGCAAGATCATCCGATGGGGTCCGGTCGCAACATGCTGATGGATGCCCAGCTTTGCGAACGCAGCGTTCAGGCGGTCCGCTTCGGGGTGGCTCAATTCAAGGCCCAGAAATGTGGGTCCTTCGCCATTATCCAGCTTTGAATACCGTGAGCGCCATTCGATCACATTTGGACTGACGCTAAGAAAGCCCGGCCCAAGATAGCCGCGCGTGTAATCGGTGATCACGCCCTGCTTTTCATATGTGACCGTTTCGACCCTCTCTAGGGGGGCACCGGCGTCTTTCGCAGCGGCCTGAAAAGCGGCGAAGTCATCCGTTGCGACATACCAGAAGAGTGGTGTGGGGCGTTCAAGTCGCCGCACGACCTCTATGAACGGATTGAACTTTTTGAACGCCGGGTTCGGGCCAAGGATTTCGAGGAACTTTCCCGAACCGAGCGGCACCGCCGCGCTCCAGTAGAATTGGCTCGGTTCGGGATCGGTCAGAACGGGTTGAAAGCCAATGTGCGCGGCAATCTCTTCCACACCGCGACGAGTGTCCGGGACGCACAGCGCGACATGATCGAGCTGCGTTCCCCCGCGATCAAGCACTAGTGACATGTTTTCTTCCCCATAATCCTAGAAAGCAGCTTGCCCTTATTGCGAATGATATGCAATAGAAGAAATGGAAATGCGGAATCGTCATTCGGCCCGGGAGGCCCTTTATGCAGCATGTTGGAATGCAAGCCTTTGAAGACGCGATGTTCGTGCGCCTCTTTCGCCTTTGGGTCATGAGCCGGGAAGAGGAGAGACACCCTCTTCCGACCATGCACGCCGAGGCGATGAAGCGAGGCTACAAAGATCAGACGTCCGCCGCCTGCGCTAGCCTGTTTGAACTCGTTGAAGGTCATCTGGGTCGACATCTCGTACGCGAATGCTGTTGCAGCCGTGAGTTCTCCTCCGACGAACAGGCCTTGGTGGGCATTCTGCACGCCGCGCCTTCGCTCAAGCCGGGCCGCGGTACACGCGAAGTGCCACATGGCCTTCCTGGGGCGATAAGTTGGGCGGCCAGCTGCGTTCGCGACGCCATGCGCATAAAAAGCGATCCCGACATCGAGGCGATCAGAAGAGCGGCTAGGCGCGGACAGGGGTGCGCCTTTCGGTCGCCGCGCGTGGAGGGGGCTATCCATGGAATTTGATTTATCAATACTGACCTACACGCCAGACATTCGGCATGTTGACCCATCCCGTGCACGCATCGTGAAGGCCTTGCGCTATTCCCATGTAGCAAGAGCCGCCGGGGACTATTGCCCCAACACTCTTGGCCATCACCTCGGCAACCGCGAGGCGGTTTCCAGCTTCCACGTTTTTCTGGATGAAACGGGCCGCGCATGGCCCGAGCCCATTTCACTTCATCTTCCGTGCAATCCGCGGCTGAGCTACGACGAAATGCTTCTCGCGGACCTTTGCGTGGCGGCGACGCGTTCGGACCGCACCGCTTTTGATGAGATGACGCAAGACATGCTGGGCGTGAGCGTGCGCAATTCGCTGTGGTCGACGTGCCAGCGTTTGGTGCGCCACTTTGCGCCTGTTGCGGAATAGCCACGGCGGGCGCTGAATTGCGAATGGTTTTCAAAAAGATTGAAAATAGGAATCACTCTCGTTAGCGCAGCGCACGGGATTTTTCAGGGGACTTGTGATGAACACCGATTTTCGGCGCGCAACGCGTCGCATGCTAATGCTTGGTACGGGCGCTTGTGCTCTCACGCTCGGCAGCGCCGCCGCTTTGGCGCAAGATGCGCCGTCTGCTGATCTGGAAGCGCCAGCTGACGAAGAGGTTCAAGACGACCAGCCGGTCATTATCGTCACCGGTCAGAAGATCGAACGCAGCCTGCAAGATACTCAGGCCTCGGTCTCGGTGGTTGATGAGACGTTGATCCTTGAGAGAAACTTCCAGGATATTGACGATGTCCTGAACCAGACCGCCAACGTCGCCAGCCTGTTTGACGGCTCGAGTTTCTCAATCCGCGGCCTTCAAAACAGCGGTGCAGGCGCGGGTTCATCCAGCGACGTTGCGGCCATTTTCATTGATGGCGTGTTTATCCCAAGCCGGCTGCTTGGCTCAGGCGCCTTCAGTCTGTGGGATGTGGGCAGCGTCGAAATTTTTCGCGGGCCGCAATCCACTATCCAAGGGCGTAATTCGCTTGCAGGTGCGGTGATCATCAACACCGTCAACCCGGGAGACGATTTCGAAGTTTCTTACCAAGCCGAAGCGGCTGAGTTTAATTCCTACCGCGCATCAGCAGGGGTAACCGTACCGATCGCGCCGGGCCAGGTGTCTTTGCGATTGGCTGGCGATTATCTGACTTCCGACGGTTTTGTTGAAAACACCTTCCTCAATATCGATGACGCCGACGAATCCGAATCGATCACAGCGCGCGCGACTTTGCTTGTGACGCCCGATTTCGCAACCGATTTCGAAGCGCGTTTTGGTTTCACCTACACGAATAACGATGTTGGCGGTAACCGCAGTTCGGAGGCCATTTTCCGCGCAACCGAGGAGCGGGTCTCGACATTGAACCTACCGCCTCGGCGTGAAGCTGAAGCCTATATCGCCTCCGCGCAGTTCAGCTATGATTTCAGCCCGGAGTTTTCGATCACAGCCATTACGGGTTTTATCGATTCAAGCGATCAAAACCAGTTTGACCCGGATAACTCAAACCCGATCGACGCGGCTGTCTCCTTGCCGCCGGGCTTTGAAGAGGTGCCAACTTTCAACCAAGGCTCCAACCAGGTTATCACGCAGGAATTGCGGCTATCGTATGACAGCGACGATGTGTCAGTCTTGTTCGGCGGTTATTTCTTCGACAGTACGGGCGATGCGTCGAACGACAACACCTTTGCCGTCGCGACAGACGCTGTTTTCCCGGATCCTCAAACTCTGGCATTCCTGCTGGGTGTCGACATTCCAACTGCTTCATTCCTGCGCGGTCAGGTCGTAGCGGGCGCGCCCGGTTTTCCGGTTCAGTTGATTGGTGCCTCGACGACCGATCAACGCAACTACGCGCTGTTTGGTGAGGCGACCTGGGATATCAGCGACAAGCTGAGCATTACTTTGGGTGCGCGCTACGACAATGAGCGGGTTGATCAGACTATCGTAAACGGCACTCTCGTGCCGGAAGTCCCGGTCGTAGGCGATCCCACGATTGATGCTTTGATCGGGCAGGTCGTAGACCAGTTCGACAACGTCTTCACTTTCGAGGCCGATACGACCTTTGAAGCGTTTTTGCCCAAGGCCGCTATCGTCTATAATTTTACGGACGACGTTTCGCTCGGCTTTACCTACCAACGCGCCTACCGCGCCGGTGGTCTTGCCTTCAACAACTTCAGAGCAAACTTGGCTCCGCCAGGCAGTGATCAGTCATTCCTTGAAGAAACCGGAGCGGTGAACCGCTTCGACCCTGAATTCACGAACAATTATGAACTTTCGTTCCGTTCGGTGTGGGGTGATGGAGACTTTGTCCTCAACGCAAATGCCTACATCATCGATTACACCGATCAGCTGATCAACGTGCAATTGTCGACCAACCCGCTCGACAACATCGTTGACAATGCAGGGTCTTCGCGTCTGACGGGTTTCGAAATCGAAGCAACGATGTTCCCCACGGATGGGCTCAGCCTGTTTGCCAATGTCGGCTATGCAGACACGATCTTCACCGACGGCGCAGGTACGTTGGGCAATGACATCACCGATTTTGAATTCGCCAGCACGCCTGACATCACCGTCGGCTTTGGCGGTCGCTATGAACACGATAGCGGGTTTTACGTGAACCTGCAGAACCGCCTGACTGGAGGAGCGCTTTCCAGCATCAACGATGCAAACGACATCACTAATGAAGCGCGCGCGCAGGCGAATGATCTGGCTATCGCCAATGGTGATCCGGCGCCTTTTACCGAGTTCCTACCAAGACTTCAGGACCCCTCAGGCAACAACGATCCGATATTCACAGTCGACCTGAACGTCGGCTACGAAGCCGACCGCTTTACGATCGAGGTTTTTGCTCGGAACTTGTTTGCTGAAAATGGACTCACCTTCGATCCTATCAACGATCCGATTTTCCCAATTGGTGCTAATGGCCAGCCTGATCCGACACAGCCGCTGAGCGGGTTCCAACCTGGCAACAACACAGTAGCGATCATCAACCAGCCCCAGCAATTCGGTATTCGCATCACAGGCAATTTCTGATAGCAACCCCGCGTTCCCATGGACCTGCTGACCATAACTGCGCTTCTTTACGTGTGTTCGTACGTGTTTTTTCACGCGGCAAAAAAGCGCACGGGCTTCAAGCGCGTAAAAGACAGCGTGGCCCTCCAGCTTACGGCCTATGGCCTGGGATGGGGCGGCGCCGTCGTCGCGCTGGGGCTGATTGTCTCGCGCAAGGGTTTCGAGGTTGGCATCCCGCTATGGATCGGAGCATGGGTTGTCGCGGCTATTGTCAGCGTCTTCCTTGAGGCGACCTACAAAAAGGTACACCTCCCGCTCGCTGTGCTGAGCGCGGGCGTATTCGGATTTGGCTTGGCCACTGTGTCTTGGGAGAGCACAATCTGATGTACTGGGCTATTGGCATTGGCGGTACGCTATTTTTGGGCATTTGCTATGGCACCTGGCGCAATCCGCGGCTGTGGAGTGCGCTGTTCTGGTCGTTTGTGGCGACCTTTATGCTGACCGCCGCAATTGTAATGGCGTTCCCCGCAGACTTCGCACAAAAGGTGTTTTTTCTCACCATTATCATGCCGCTCGTCTGGGTCGGATTTCAATTCTGGCTGTACTGGAATCCAGGCCGTTGGCGTGTGACCTTGTATCTGTTAGGAATAAGTCTCGTTAGCGGCGGAATCGTCGCTCTCAGCCCCCCGCCTGTATAACCATTCACGAGTGACCCATGGCCAATCGCGAACGTCAAATCCGCATTTATGATCTGCATTCATGGACCGGTGTGTGCCTTGGCATCATCATGTTTTTCGTCTGCTTCACCGGAAGCGTTGCGCTGTTCCATCATGAATTTGAGGGTTGGGAAGACCCCGCACGGCGCGGCGATATTCCGGCCAATCCGATCGAGATCAATGAGCCGTTGGCCGACTGGATCGATAGGACATCTGAGACGCTGGGCGTTGAACCGACCAATGTCAGTGTCACGCTGCCACATGATGAACATGGCCACTATGATTTTTTCATGAGCGGACAAGACGCAGAAAAGGTCTTCCAGTTTGGATTTGGCCGGTTTGATGCCACGACGGGCGAAGAACTGCCTTTTCGCGAAGCGGGGGCCAACCGCGCTCTGTACGATCTCCACCGCGACCTCGCATGGCCTGATACGCTGGGCGGACGCCAGGTCGGCCGCATTCTCGTAGGTCTTGTTGGCATCTCTTTCCTGCTGTTGATCCTGACGGGGATCGTGGCGCACACCAAGATAACCAAGGAACTGTTCACGCTGCGCTATCTCAAATCGGTGCGCCTCAAATGGCAGGACAGCCACAAGGTGATGGGCCTTTGGACCTCGCCCTTTGCGGCCATGATCGCGCTTACTGGCGCGTTCCTTGGCGTGATTGCGCTGCTTCTTCCGTTGCTTGCATTTGTGACGATGAAAGGCGATCAGGAAGCGCTGATTGCGGAGCTGGGACTTGAGCAGCCGGTTGCGGTTGGGGTTGCGGCGCCGATGATTTCGGTCGATGAGATCGGCCCGCGGATTCACCCGGAAACTGGCCAGCCCGTCAACGCCATTCGCTACAGCAATTATGGCGATCAAAACGCGCAGGCGTTTCTGACCTACAAGGCCGAGCAACGCTTGCTCTACTCGGACCAGATCACCGTAAGCGCGGTAACGGGCGAGGTGCAACCGGGCGCAGATTTCTTCCTCACCAATGGCCCGTTTGCCTACATCCTCGCGACCTTCTCGCCGTTGCATTACGGCACTTATGGCGGGATTACCCTCAAGCTCATCTATTTTGTGCTGGGCATGGGCATCGCGGTCATGTCGGCTTTGGGCAACATGATGTGGATCGAGCGGCGTCGTCACGGCGGCGAAGGCAATAAGAGTGATCGTTATTACGCGATCCTGAGCGGCATCAACACCGGCGTGTGCGCAGGGCTCCCCCTGGCGGCTGTGGCCGCTCTTGCCTTTGACAAGCTCTATTGGGGCACAGAGGCAGCACGCTATTCGTCGGCCATGAGCTTCCTGTTCGCAGCCTGGGCTGCGATTGCGGTGTTCGGCTTTGTGCGCGGCAATGACTACAAAGCCAATCGTGAAATCCTTGCGGTAACTGGCTTTGGCCTCGTGGCGCTGGCTCCGCTTAATTGGATCGTGACCGGCGATGTGATGTGGTCGAGCTTTGGAACTGGCGCGGCTAGTTCTGCTTGGTTCGACCTTGCGTTTATCATAATGGGCGCGTCGGCTGTCGGGGTCGCTGCGAAACTCCCCGCTGATCGTCCGACCGATAAACGGCGCCGGAAGAAGGCGCAGACAACCATCCAAGCCGAAGGCGAATTGCAGCCCGCCGAATAACCTGCGCCAAGCGAGAGCCAATCGCGGCGCAGGCTTTGCAGGCACAGGCCAGATGGCTACCATTGATGACGATGGCATGCCGGTTGCCAATGAGGGACTGACGGGCGCTTTCAGTCTATGGGACGTGCCCCGGATCGAGGCGCAGCGCGGGCCTCAAGCGACTGTCCAAGGCCGCAACGCACTCGCAGGCGCCATCATATTGCAGACCGAGGATCCTCAATACGACTTGGACGCTGCCGCCCGCGTGTTGGTTGGAAAAGAAGAGAGCTTCTTCAGCGGCAGCAACACCATTTTAGACGGCCCTGCTATGACCGATCCGGCGGCACCAGATTACGATCCTTCCAGCCTCATCAGCTTTGACGGGCGCGCCCAACTGGAACGCGAATTTCGGTGCCTCATACCGCGAGAAAGACGGCTTGTTCGGATCGATCAGCGCCAATCTCGCAGACTGCCAGTTTTCCCACCTGGCGAACTTCGCAGCAGATGCCATTGACGGCTTCCGACGGCCAATGCACGGATAGAACACGATTTAGTTTGCGTAAGAATGTCAGCCTTCGCGAACAACTTGTCCGACTAACGCGCCTTCACCTCTCTCAACAATTCCACCACCAAACTGGATGGCGATGGCCTCATCAATAGCGGATTGCCCAGACCTGCTTTTGATTGAAGCGGCGCTACGGACAGAGCTTCGCCCCAAAGTTCCATGGCACTCGATTTTGAGCAGCGGGGTCAAAGTGTGAGCACGTCATTTTCATGCCTCTTGGCCGGAATGGCCTCGAAGGATGTCCGCTTTTGGGACCTAAGATCTCGCGCCGCTACGTCTTAAATTGGGGCGCGATGCAGTCGCTCGTTCTTACATTCACTCGCTGCTTCTAAGCGAGGCAGCGGCCATCGGTGCATAACCCGTTGCGCTGATTGGAAAGCCGAGAGCTCTGGCAAAGCCTCAGATTACGAGCACGATCCCAAAGGCAGATCAATTTGCGCCGCAAATGCCATCATGTGCCAGAAAGGTAAGCCAGAATCCTCGCGCTTTAACCGATCTCGAAATTTTGAGGACTTGATTAGCGATATCGACGCAGGTCGGGTTTTAGCTTGGACCGTCAGCAGATGCGGTATTGGGTAGCAAACGCACAAAGAGTTAAGCGCCCGATTTACTCCACAATAAAGCGAGCGTGGTAAGTGTCGTAATACTCTGAGAAGAGTGACGAAACGACGACCTCTGGAATTCTGAATGCAAGGGCTACGTCGTAATCAGAAAGTTGCCCAGCCTCATGCTCTGCTTTCATTCGGTCTCGCTGCTCTTTGGGACAGAGAATGAGGAGAGCCATCCATTTGGCGAGGTTCTCGGTCAGGTAGCTCTCTGAGGGTTCAAGCGGTTTCATCTCAATTTCGCGAAGTAGCCCACGATACTCATCAGGTGTGCTCACGCAGCCATCCACCGTGTCGAAAATATGCATCATCTCTTTGCACCAGACGAACCGGCGTTCACACATATTGAGATGATTTGCGTAGGAAATGAGAGCGACCCAGCTATCAGGCTCCTCCCATCTGCTGTCAGTGTCAGAATAGCACTCGTAGTGGCCAAGCGGGTCACCGTCTTTTGGCTCTACAGGATGGAAGTTCACGTCATCCAGCCACAGCACGTTAGCCTTCAGAACGCGCTTTAGCTCGGAAACCGGCACAATTGCCGATATCTTCCCGTCACCTTCTCGCTGTGAGATAATTTCTTGGGCAAAGTTATAGAGTTCTTTGAATTCCATGGGGGCATCAAGCCCCCATGGAAAAATTAGTCAAGTATTCCGCTGTCTAATTCATGATTTTCAACAGACAGACCTTCTCTGATCTGTGCATGAACACGCAGTCGGTAATCAGCAAGTTGGTCGGCAGTGTAGCGACCGGGCTGAACGTAATACTTTATGTTGCGCGTGCTGCGACCCCCTTCGAACAGGTCACGCACGGCGCGATCAATATTCTGTGTCATAACACACTCCATAATGCCTCAGCCGAGCTGTTGCTTTTCTAACACGGCCTTGGGGAGACAAGATTTTCCTTGCGTCCAGCCTTCCCATAAGACCTTCATTCAACCTTTCAATCGCAATTTCCGCAGTCACGACACACTCCCGATCGGATCGGATGGCCGCTCTGCCCTTTTGGACCTTTAGGCACGTAACTTCTCAACGAAGCGGACTACTCCGCCCCAGTTAACATTTCGTGGGTGAACCACACTTGACTCTGACTTAGTTTTATGCAGCGCGGCCACCACTACATGTTGCGCGACCTCTCTTTTGCGGGATAAATCCCGCGTGACAAGCCCTGTTTTTTGCGGAAAAGAGTCTTAGAATGGCATTTTTCCACGTCTCTAAACTTATGGGACAAGCCCCATAAGTCAATATTTGGCCTTGTGTCAAGTCTGTGCAAAAGTGAATTATGTACACTTTTTTCGATGAGCGACATATTTGACACGCAAATTTGAATCAAAAGCTTGGCATTTAGATTCCGAAAATTTCCGAGTCGGATTCAAATGAACCAAATATGATTCGTTTTTGTCAGAGGGCATATGGGGATTAAATCATGTTTTTCCACAGTAGGAAAAGCAAACATCTAGCCATGGTTACTTTCAAGCCGAATTACGTAAAACTGTTCCTTGAATTTCGGTCACGCGATGTGCGCTAATCCAAAGGTTCGTGGGCGACTCATTCTTTTGAAGAGATTGGCGGCAATCCTTCGGAGATGCTTGCCACATCACAGCCCATCGCCCGACACAGCCTCACCAGCGAGACAAAGGTCAGATTGTGCTCGCCGCGCTCGATACGGCCTACATAGCTGCGATCCAGCCCAGCCTCATTGGCCAATCCCTCTTGCGACATGCCGAGTTCCTTCCGCTTGGTGCGAATGCGTTGGCCGAGGATGTCGAGGTAAGGGTCCACACTCCCCAAATCGCTGTAAGGCGGAGTATCAGTCCACGGAGTATGAATCCCATTGTTAACCTTTAGCGATTAAAGCCATTCGCACACTGAATGGAGGCGTCATGAGTAAGCTAGCTAAGATCGCGATTTGTGGGAGTTTAGGACTCGTCTTCGGCACTGTGGGCCTACAATCTCTTGGCAATGCTCCCAAGGACGCGCCCCCGAGACTGGCCTCGACCGCACCGAGCGCTGAAACAGTAGTCGATGCCGAGGAACCTTCGGAAGGGGTAATGGCGGCAGTTATAGAACCAATTTCCACTCCCAAAACTACGGCTGTTTCGGACAAGGAGGTGGAGCAGATTGATGACATGATCGCAGCAACGATCAACCTCAGCGGCAATCTGTGCGCTCGCCCGATTGAGGTAAGAGATACAGGAGACGGGCTTTACGGCGTTCGCTGCATCACCAACAGGAACGGGACGGGCATCTCTGACTACATCATCAATTCGCGCACGAGCGAGGTGATCCCGATCTGATGCTTTGGTTTATCGGACTTCTCATCTTAGCCGCGATCGTCAGCAAAGGTGCTCGCGATGTCCTGAAGGGCATCATGATGCTTATGATCGGTGGCATTCTGATTTTGCTGTTCTAAGCTTCCACCGCATACTGTATCCGGCTTGTTGCGATCATCACACGCCGACAAACACCATCCTCATCGGCAACCTCCAAATGCCCCGCGATAAAGCGTGACGACGAGGCTTCGCCCGCTAACTCGTCTATGTCGGCGCAGGGCAAGTCGAGCGAGATGGGCTGGGATTGTCCCATCAGATGGATTGAGAATGTAGCCATTACGCAGCTTCTTTCCGACGCTGCCAGTAGCCCTTCCATTGCTCCGATGGAGGGTGATGCAGCCCCGCCGAAAGAAGGGTAAGTAACTGCTCTCCGTTGGACATTCGGCGATTGTCTTCACGCCATGTCATCTCATCGGCATAACCTTGCAAGTATGGACCTGCGATGTGGTGGTGGACCCCCATTTGCGCGCGCTTGAGACGTGAGTGGCTAGACTCCGCAAGATTGGTGCTGACGCCGTCTCGGGAATATGCTGCTTCCCCATAGTTCTTCGTGTCATTGCCGTCGTGGTTGACGCGTTTAACGTCGTAAAGGGCTTCAAGCCCATCAAACGCTTTTGACTCATCGAAGATCAGAACGGTCCCGGCTTCGACGATGTCTTGCATGACTGCCGCAGTCTGCTTCTCCGTCTTCACAAAGGCTCTCGATCTTCCGCCCCGTTCGCGCAAGATCGTGACGGCTTGTCTCTTGCCTGACTGGTTTGCGAGCTTGCGCCTATCGCGACGGTGCTGCTTGAGATTTGCAGGCTTCACATACCCACCCACATAGGTAGCATCGCCCTCAACCTCTCCTGAGAGCCTCTCTGCGTGTTGCAGAGTCCCCATTACTTCGCGCAGCTTCTTTTCAAAAACGAACGCGGTCTTGGGAGTGACGTTCATATCCCTGCTTAGGTGTAGGGCAGCTTCACCCTTCGCTCCATTTATCCAGAGGGCGATACCGAACAGAATGTCTCTGTATTCTAGCTTGCGGCCATGGAAGATCGTCCCGGAGGTCAACGAGAATTGGTGCGCGCAGTCAGCACACGTGTATTTGCGACTCTTCCCGGTTATCTTTCCGGTCCTACGGTTCTTAATGGTGCGATTGACCTTGTAGGTTACCTGACATCCGCATTTTGGGCAGTAAGGCTCACCATTGGTCTCAACGTACCTAAGCTCCTTCAACGCATCCATTGCCTCTTCTTCGGACATGCGAGCGATGCGCTTGAGATCAAGCGTCCTAGCCCTTGCTGAAGTGAGAAAATGTTGCGACTTATCCTCCGATGCAGTGATATTGCATCGAATTTGATGAATAAGTCCGATTCTGTCAAGTGACTTTTCACCATATTTAGTGATTTAGCCTCGTTAGGAGTGATATGGGTAAGGATTGGAACGGCTACGCAAAAGGCGTGCTGCAAGCCGAAATGGCTCGCAGAGGCATGAAAACACCTGATTTGGTGAAGCTGCTTGCCGATGTCGGCGTGGAAGATAATCCGCGAAACGTGGCGAATAAGATCGCCAGAGGGACGTTCTCTGCGGCGTTCCTGTTCCAATGCCTCGCCGCGATGGAAGTGCGGAACCTCCACCTCGGCGAGGGCTAACTTATTGTCTGGACTCCATAATAAGAGTCATATATAGCGTAATAACGCGCAGTTGATCTGCACGGTACACCTCCTTTCTCACGCAAAGGCGGCTGTAAATAGGGGCCGTAAGCACCTGCAAGTGCTTACGGCTCCATCCATTTTTAGGACGGAATCCAAGGAAGTATCCTGATTTGGGCTTGTTGTAAAGTCTTTTTATTTCAGATGCTTATGTAAACAGATAGTATATACTTAGCGCAATACTTTGTTGACACCTACGGATCGAAAGTAATCTCTGGTTTGTTGATGGCTCGCCACTGGGCGGGATACTGCCCCGAGGATTCCGTGAACTTCCCACGGAAGTGCCGGAATGATGTGCCGATCGCGTTCTGAACTCGGTTCAGGACTTCCGCCTCAGGGTCCTCTACTCCGCATTCGCTCAAGACTTCGCGCGCGATTTGTCTCACGGTCATCGACCGCTTAGCTTGCCTGAGCACTTTCATGCCCCGTCGACCGCATTGGCCGAAGGGAATAGGGATACAATGCGTCCACGGACGGATGCCTTGCGCCTGACTTGGGTCCCAATCCGGATCGTTGTCTTTGAGGAGCGCGACAGCAGCCGCAATCAGAGCTTCAAGTTTGAGAAGCTCCTTCTCCATGTCTGGAAGTTTCGAGAGGTCACGCTTGGTTCGATCTATCCTGATTTGGAGATCATCTTTTCTGCCCAAGAGATGGCAGTAGCGCTTCTTGAGAGAAGCTCGGAGATTAGTTCGTCCCATCGGCACATTCCTTTGCTGTTTTTGAACAGCCGGAATGTAACGGATCAGACTCTGATGCAGCTAGGTAGCACTTTGTGCGTTTGCTACCCAATACCGAGCAGATGGATGCCCCGTGAGGATTCGAACCTCAATTGACGGAGTCAGAGTCCGTAGTCTTACCATTAGACGACGGGGCATTGGGCGGTGCTTGATCAACAGCTTTTCGCTCTTGCCCGATCAGGCGAGTGGCGCATCTAGGTTTGCGATCCGCCAAGGTCAAGAGGCTGGTTTGTGCCGATCCTTGTGCGCTGCTTGCCCAAAGCCCGCGCTTGGGGTAGTTTTGTGTCAGGTGCTTGTGCAAGGCGTGCGCAAGTGATGTGAAAGATTGATGGATATGGCGGATACGCTTCCGCCGGACGAGAACAGGAGCGCTGGAAAAAACAGGAGCGGCAGGTCCGGCAAAGTAGCCGATTTTCGCTACAAGCGCTCCTTCCAGCAAGACAGGCCCGGTAACAGTAGGCCCGGTAACGGTAGGCCCGGTAACGGCAGGTCCAAAAACGGTAAGCCCAGTAGCAGCGGGCAAGCCAACAAGGGCAAGCGCAGCCCGGATGGCAAGCGCGCTTGCCGGGACACCGCCGATCACCGCGAAAGCGATGCGCGGCCTGCGCAAAGGCCCAACGAACGGGCGCAGGGACGCAATCCCTCGGAGAACCCAGATAACCGCACCGGCCCCTTGCCGCGCTACAAGAATGCGCCGCGCGGCAGTGAAGCCTATGCTGCGCTTGATCTTGGGACCAACAATTGCCGCCTGCTGATCGCGCGCCCATCGGGCAAGGACTTCACCGTCATCGATGCGTTCAGCCGCGTGGTGAAGCTGGGCGAAGACCTGGCGACAACCGGACGGTTGTCGGACGATGCGATGGACCGGGCGCTCGGTGCGCTCTCAATCTGTGCTGAGAAACTGCGCCGCCGCAATGTCCGCCTGGCGCGCTCGGTTGCGACCGAAGCGTGCAGGCGCGCCGAAAACGGGGCCGCCTTCATTGAGCGCGTGCGCCGCGAAACTGGCATTGCTCTCGACATTATCTCTGCTGAGGAAGAAGCGCGCCTTGCCGTGCTGGGGTGCCATATACTCTTGGAAGACGGCGATGGACCGGCGGTCATTTTTGATATTGGCGGGGGGTCGACCGAATTGGTCCTGCTAGAGGCGGGCGCGGCAAAGGGCGGTCAAATTCCCCATATTCTCGACTGGCAGAGCGTACCATGGGGCGTTGTCTCGCTGACAGATACGGTGGCCGAGACGGCGGAAGCAGGCGAGGAAAGCGAAGCGACCCGGCTGGAGCGCTACGCGAAAATGCGGCGGCTCGTCTCGGAGAGTTTTAAGCCCTTTGCACAGCGTATCGCCGCAGCGTCGCAAAGCGATGCTATCCGGCTTCTTGGCACCAGCGGAACGGTGACAACGCTCGCCAGCCTGCATCTGGAGCTGCCGCATTATGATCGCAAGGCGGTCGACGGCCTGATCGTGCCGAGCCAATCCATGCGGGCCATCAGCGAAGACCTGTCTTCCATGTCGCCCGCACAGCGCAGCGAATTGCCGTGCATCGGCCAGGATCGCGCCAGTCTTGTGGTCGCGGGGTGCGCAATCCTTGAAGCGATCCTCGATCTGTGGCCCGCCCGCCGGCTGGGAGTGGCCGATCGCGGCATCCGCGAGGGCATCTTGCGCAGCCTGATGGCGGCAGAGCGGCAGAGCGAGCGGGCCTTGCAATCACTTGCCGAAACCCGTGCGACTCAAAACCGCCCCCGTAGCCACAAAGCGCAAGGCTGAGAGGTCCGATGAGCCGTTCTGGAAGCCGTTCGGGCCGCGACCCTGATCGCCGCGTAAAGACCGCCAAAAAGCGGAGCGAAAGCTCAACCCGCTGGCTGCAGCGCCAGTTGAATGATCCTTACGTGAAGAAAGCCAAGGCGGACGGTTATCGCAGCCGCGCTGCCTACAAACTCATAGAGCTCGATGAACGCTTTGGCCTCATCCGGGGCGCAAGCCGCGTGGTGGACCTTGGCATTGCGCCGGGAGGCTGGAGCCAGGTCGTGCGCGCCAAGGCGCCCAAGGCCAGTGTTGTCGGGATCGATCTGCTTCCGACTGAGCCCATTGAAGGCGTCACCATCTTCGAGATGGATTTCATGGATGACGCCGCTCCCGCTGCGCTTGAGGGAGCGCTAGGTGGAGCGCCCGATCTCGTCCTGTCAGACATGGCGGCGAACACAGTGGGTCACAAGCAGACAGACCATTTGCGGACGATGGCGCTGGTCGAAGCGGGTGCGTGGTTTGCGGTGGAGACGCTGGAGAAAGGCGGCGCATTCGTTGCCAAGGTTCTGGCTGGCGGGACCGACACTGAGCTGCTCGCGCTGCTCAAGACCCACTTTGCAAGCGTCAAACACGCCAAGCCACCGGCGAGCCGCAAGGGCTCATCGGAATGGTATGTAGTGGCTCAGAGGTTCAAGGGCCGCAGCTAAGTACCTGTGGCGGGTGAGCGCTGTGTCAGGCCGTAAGCCTTAGGCTTCGGCGGCTGCCGTTTCTTCGGAAGTGGCTGCGGCCGTCTCCTGATTTGCTTCAGCTTCTTCAACAGCTGCTTCGTCTGCTGCCTCTTCGCTCGCCTCAGCGGCTGGCGGCGTGTATTCGGGCAGCGGAAGGTCCGAACCATACGTGTTCATATAAAGCGCGACAGCCGCACGGTCCTCGACCTTGGAGAGCCCGGCAAAGCTCATTTTCGTGCCCTCGACATAGGAACTCGGCTTCTTGAGCCAGGCGTTCATTTCGTCCCAGCCCCATTGTCCGCCAAACCCCGCCATCGAGCCTGAATAGGTGTAGCCGGACTTTGCGGCTACATTAGCGCCCATGATCGCGTGCAGGTTGGGTCCAACGCCGTTTGCGCCGCCTGCTTCAATCGAGTGGCAAGCAGAGCACTTGGCAAAGACTTTCGCGCCTTGATCAGCCGTCACTTCGGTAAGCGCCTGCGCTATCGTTTTCTCGGCGACTGGCCCACTGGCGACTTCCACGCCTTCGATGACGTAGCCGAGCTGCTCTGGACGCTCCGGATCGCTGCCGTGAAAATACTTGTCCGCAAGGATCGAGAAACCGAGGCCCAGACCCGCTGCAAAGAGCACCCAGCCGGCTGCTGTGTTGATGAGATCGCCCCCAGCCTGCTGGCCCTCGGTGCTCACGTCCGTGTTGCTTTGATTAGTCATCCCGCCAGCCCCATTAATCCGCACCCAGCACAGGCGCAAGAGTGATCGCATCACCAATTGGTGCAATAGATGCAAGTTTGAAGAACACTTAGCGAAAGCCGGGCTTGCCGCGCGTCTCTTGCACCTTTAGCAGCGCTGGAATGCGTAGTTTTCCCGGTCCTGCTTTGCCGCTCGTTGATAAGATGCGCGCTGAGGCGGCGGACAACCCTGCGCGCGCTATCGCATTTCAGGGTTCGCCCGGCGCAAACTCGCATCGCGCCGCCAGCGAAGCGCGGGCTGATTTTCTGCCATTGCCATGCTTCAGCTTCGAGGATGCTTTGGAGGCTGTGAAGGACGAGCGCGCGGGCGAAGCGATCATCCCGATCGAAAACTCGCGGCACGGGCGCGTTGCGGATATCCACTTCCTGCTTCCCGAAAGCGGGCTGTCGATCGTCGGCGAATATTTCATGCCGATCCATCATGCGTTGATGGCCCCGCCGCTTGAGTACGAAACGCAGAGCCGGTCCGATCATCCCGTCAAGGCGGCCTACAGCCACCCGCAGGCGCTTGGCCAGTCGCGGCTATTTCTGCGCAAGCGCGGCATCGTGCCCTTAAGCTATGCTGACACTGCCGGAGCCGCCGCCTTTGTCGCCGAACGCGGCGATCCGAAGCTTGCCGCCATTGCTCCGGCCATCGCCGCTGAGCTTTACGGGCTCGAAATCCTTGAGCGCCATGTCGAGGATAGCATCGACAACATGACCCGCTTCGTGATCCTCGCGGACCAGCCCAGCTTCCTGACGAACGACACCGACAAACCTGCAATCACAACTTTTGTGTTCGAGGTGAAGAATATTCCCGCCGCGCTTTACAAGGCGCTGGGCGGGTTTGCGACGAACGGCGTCAACATGACCAAGCTGGAGAGCTACCAAAAGGGCACGAGCTTTTCCGCCACCATGTTCTACGCTGACATTATCGGCACGCCGGGCGATCCGGCGGTGGATCGCGCGCTTGAAGAATGTGCGTTTCATTCCAAGGAATTGCGCGTTCTGGGCACGTATGAGCAGGCTCGGCCACGCGGATAGAGACGGAGCCTGCCTCTCGCCGAACAACAATAGACGCACAGAGTGTCAACACGGGTTGATATCGACGGTTGCACAAGGTCTTGCGCCGTGCCACCAATCATTATCGATGACGACCGGGGCTTCTTCCACTTCTGCACCAATACCCGCCGATGCCGCCTCCGAGGCTGGTGGAGCGGCGCGCAGTGGTCTGCCCGACGGGTATGAGGATATCCGCGCCAACCCCCAAACTCAGTTCGAACCCATCCAGTTGAAGGAATTGAAGCCGCGCGAACCCTCTTGGTTTGAAGAACGGCTGGCCGACATTTTCGAATGGCTGGGGGAAGTGTTCGGGCCCTTTGGCCGGTTCGTCGCGGAAAACTGGGCGGTCATGCAGTGGGTTCTGCTCGTGATCCTCGTGGCCTTCGTGCTCTTCCTGATTGCCCGGCTGATTGGCCCCTTGGCGGATCGCCAGAGTGCCAAGGCCGACGTGTTCGAAGAAGAACCGGAGTGGCAGCCCGATACCGCGGAGAGCCTCGCGCTGCTCGAAGATGCGGATCGGTTGGCCGAGCAAGGCCGGTTCGATGAAGCTGCACACTTGCTTTTGAAACGCAGCGTTGGCCAGATCGCCGCCTCGCGTCCGGAATGGGTCGATCCCTCCAGCACCGCGCGCGAACTTGCCGCACTGCCCCGCCTTTCGGACGCCGCACGGCGCGCCTTTGGCGTCATCAGCAAAGCGGTGGAACGTAGCCTGTTCGCGCTCAGGCAGTTGAGCCGTGAAGACTGGGAAACCGCGCGCGCCGCCTATGCCGACTTTGCGCTGGCTCGGATCGATGCGGGCAAATCGGGCGGCAAGTCGTCCCGATGAGTGATCGCGCCGCCTCTCCCTTCAGCCGGGCCGGTATGCTGGCGATCCTTGTGGTCGGTTTCGGCGTCTTCCTTGCAATCCTTTACATGATAGGAAGCGGCAACACTGGCCCTGAAAACAGCGGCAACGGGGGCGCTCACGCTGCGTCCAATGGGCTCAATGGCTATTCCGCGCTGGTCGATCTTGTCGAGGCTGATGGCTTTGATGCGAGGCGTTCACGCTCGGCAAGCGGGCTCGACACTGACGATCTGCTGGTCCTGACACCGCCCAAATACATGGACCCCGAGGAGCTTGAGCAGATCATCGAGCGGCGCGAATACAGGGGGCCGACGCTGGTCATCCTTCCCAAATGGAACGCGCTGCCCACTAGTTTCCTCAACTTTGTGGAGACAACCGAAGAGGTTCAGGATGGCTGGGTGTTGGTGAGCGGCATAAGCGCGCCGCAGTGGGCCGAAGAAGAAACCGGCATGCTGGCCCTTAGTCTCCAGACGGGCGGGATGCCCGGGGCGCAAGACGCTGAAGATGAACTACCCAGCGCCTTCGCCGAGGCGATTTCGGGCGAGGCGGACGAAGCGACGGCGGCTGAGCGGAAAAAGACCCTCACCGAAAACCCGCAAACGTTCCGCAGCCTGTTCCCGCTCGATGAACTCTCAGGATCACTTCCCACTTCGATCGGCTTCTATTCCGAGCCTGATGTGACCCGCGAACCGCTTATCGTGGATCAGGAAGGGCGCATGATTGCCTTCAGCTATGAGGGCGCCTCCTATTTTGACGATCCCGATGAGCGCTATGATGAAGACTTTTCTGCCACGAACTGGGTGGTCTTTGTGGTTGAGCCTGACCTTGTGAACAATTGGGGTCTTGCTGATGAGACCCGCGCGACGGCGGCACTGTCGATCGTGCGCAACATGAATTGGGGCGATGTCGATAGCGTGGTGTTTGACCTCACGCTCAATGGTTTTGGCGGGACGATAAACCTGCTCACCCTCGCCTTTCAGCCGCCTTTCCTCGCTGCCACCATTTGCCTCCTGCTGGCGATGCTGATCGTGGGTTGGCGGGCATTCCTTCGCTTTGGCCCTGCCGCCGCGCGCGAGCGTGAGACCGCCTTTGGCAAGGCGCGTCTTGTTACCAATGGCGCCGATCTGATTGTGCGCGCCGGGCGTCTGCGCCTTCTGGCTGAGCCTTATATCACGCTGAGCGCTCACCGAATTGCCCGCTCACTAGGCCTCGCCAAGACTGAGCCTGAGGCGATTGACGCAGCGCTCGCCGTGCGCGCGCCGGGTGAGCCATCTTTTACAGCGCGCGCCAATGAGCTGCGCAAAGCCGCCAAACCAACCGACATCCTGCGCGCTGCACGCGCGCTCAACCAGACCACACGCTGACCTTGGGACTTTAAGTCCTGGGACGTTCAAAGGGGAAGACTTCACACATGAGCATGAGCCTTCAAGAGCTGCGCGCGCTGGCTGACGCCATCCGCGCAGAAACCGCCAAAGCGATCGTGGGACAGGACGCCATGATCGATCAATTGCTGGTGGCCATGATTGCGCAAGGGCACGTGCTGATGGAAGGGCCTCCGGGCACAGCCAAGACGTTTCTGGCGCAAAGCTTTGCGACCGCGCTCGGACTTGATTTCGGGCGCATCCAATTTACGCCTGACTTGCTGCCCGGCGATATTCTGGGATCGAACCTGTTCAACTTCCAGACCAGCCAGTTTACGCTCACACGAGGGCCGATCTTCACCGAGCTGCTGCTGGCGGACGAGATCAACCGCACGCCTCCCAAGACGCAGGCCGCGCTTCTGGAAGCGATGCAGGAACGCCGCGTGACGCTGGACGGGGAGACGCACGGCCTGCCCGATCACTTCATGGTCATCGCGACGCAAAACCCGATCGAGAACCAGGGCGTCTACCCCCTTCCTGAAGCGCAGCTGGACCGGTTCCTGTTCAAGCTGCTGGTGCCTTATCCCAATGAGGCTGAGGAAACGCGCATCGTCACCGCCTATGGCAAGCGGCAGGGCCCGCAGCGCCCGGCTGAGCTCGGCGTCACCGCTGTCGCCGATGCGGCCAAGCTTGCAGCAGCGACAGCGGCGCTCGATCAGGTGACGGTGGCAGAGGAGATTACCGGCTATGTCGTGCGGCTGGTGCGCGCGACGCGCGATCACGCAGAGCTTTCGGTTGGCGCAAGCCCGCGCGCAGCGGTGCTGCTCGCCAATGCGGCGCGCGCGCGGGCCGCGCTTGATGGCCGCGACTACGCCATTCCCGACGATGTGAAAGCCTTGGCTGTGCCCGTCTTGCGCCACCGCCTGACGCTTTCGCCCGCAGCCGAGATCGAAGGCCGCGATATCGAGGAGCTGGTTGCCGAGCTCGTCGAAAGCACTGAGGCTCCACGGTAGAGCGTAGCCCCAAGTGTTTGCCCGCCTCTTTGCCTTCCTAAGTTCCCTGCTGGGCCCGATCTTTGCCAGGGTCCCGTCCTTGCCCCTCGTCCCCACCGAGCGCGCGGCGTGGATGATTGCGGGGATTGCGCCTGTCGCGGTGGTCATCGCCTCGCTTGAGCCGGGCCTGTGGGTCGTCGCTCCGCTGCTGGCGGGCGCGCTGATTGTGCTCATTCTGCTCGATGCGTGGATGGCAGGCAGGGTGGAGCGCTGGGGCGTGCAATTGCCCGGCGACACCGAAGTGGGCCAATCGACGCCGCTCATGGTCTACGCGCACTTCAAGAGACCGATCCGCGACGTGGCTGAGGCCGCGCTCGAATGCGATCCCCGGCTCTATCCCTCGGGCCGAATTTCGATGGCGGTTCGACGCTCGCCCGAAGTCGGCTTGCATGAAGGTTCCGCTGATTGTCACCCCTCACGCCGGGGCACCGCCAACGTATCGAAGGCATGGCTGCGCTGGACAGGGCCGCTTGGCCTTGGCGGGAGGCAGGTCAGCCGCGAGCTCGATGATGCAGTGCGCATCTGGCCCGATCTTTCAACCGTGCGGTCCAAGGAATTGCAGACCTTCCTGCGCGATGCGCAAACCGGCCTCATCGCCCGGCGCATTCGCGGCGAGGGCACTCAGTTCGAAGCGCTGTCGGAATACGAGCCCGGCATGGACCGCCGCCGGATCGACTGGAAGGCGAGCGCGCGCCACAACCACCTCTACGCCCGCGAAAACGAGAGCGAGCGCAACAACCAGATCATCTTCGCCTTCGATTGCGGCCAGGCCATGTGCGAGCCGGTTGACGGGATGCCGAGGATCGATAGGGCCGTTTCAGCCGCGCTTGCGTGCTCTTATGTCGCGCTCAAGAGCGGGGACAAGATCTCGCTGTTCGGCTTTGCCCAGCGCCCGCAGGTGATGACGCCCTTCATCAATGACAGCCGCGCCTTTCACCGCTTGCAAAGCGCCGCCGCCGGGCTCGATTACACCGCTGCAGAGCCCAATTTCACCCTCGCTCTCGCCACGCTCACCGCCAAATTGAAGCGCCGCTCGCTCATCGTGCTATTCTCCGATTTCACCGATCCCACCGCCTCAGAGCTTATGGTGGAGAGCATCGGGCGGCTGGTCGACAAGCACCTCGTCCTGTTCGTGACCATCGCCGATTCAGAGCTCGAAGCCTATATGGACGAAGAACCCGGCGACATCGCCACGCTTGCGCGCAGTGTGACCGCGCAAACGCTCAGCCACCAGCGCAGCATCGTACTTCAACGCTTGCGGCGGATGGGGGTCGATGTGATCGAAGCGCCCTGGCAACAGATCAGCTACGATTTGATTGACCGGTATTTCCTCATCAAAAACGCGGAGGCGATCGGATGAAAGCGCCCAAGGTTATCGGCTCGCTGGGAGGGTTCTTCGGGCGTTCGGCGATTGAGGCTCCCGCCGATATCGAAAGCGCGGCGCTGCGCTCGGACAAGTTCCGGCTGGAGCGTGAGGAGGATTGGCGCCGACTTGAGAGCATCGTTGCCCGCATGGAGCGCGGCGGGCTCAAGGGCGTGCACGATGACGATCTGCTCGCGCTGCCCACATTGTACCGCACGGCGGCCTCCAGCCTCTCCGTCGCTCGTGAGACGTCGCTTGATCTTGCCACGTTGCGCTATCTTGAAAGCCTGGTGCAGCGCGCATGGTTTCAGGTCTATGGCCCGCGCAAGGGACTGTTTGCCTGGCTTCGTGAGTTCTTCATGGGCGGGTGGAGTCGGGCTGTTCAGAGCATGTGGCTCGACATCCTGATTGCGCTCGGCGTCATGATTGCAGGAGCCATCGTGGGCTGGCTGCTGGTAGACCAAGACACCGAATGGTATTTCCGCCTAATCTCGGAAAGCATGGCCAGTGGGCGCGTGCCCGGTGCAAGCCGCGAAACGCTTGAGGCGACGCTTGCGGTCAAGGAGGATGCGAGCGAGCTCTCTGCCTTTGCGGCATACCTCTTCAGCCACAATGCTGGCGTGTGCATCCTGTCCTTTGCGCTGGGCTTTGCGTTCGGCATCCCCTCGCTGCTGCTGCTGGTGCACAATATGGCGACTTTAGGCGCGATGTTCTGGGTCTTTGCTGATGCTGGCCTCGGATACGAGTTTGGCGGCTGGTTGTTCGTGCACGGGACGACCGAGATTTTCGGCATTCTGCTGGCGGGAGCGGCGGGCTTGCATATCGGGCGATCCATGGCCTTTCCCGGCACTAGAGGCTTGCTCGACGCAGCATCAGCAGCTGGCAAGCGCGCGGCTATCGTGATGCTAGGCGTTGTCATCATGATGGTGGTCGCCGGGCTGCTAGAGGCCTTTCCGCGCCAGCTCGTCGAGGGTGCGACCAATCGCTACCTCATCGGCGGCTCCTTCCTGATCTTCTGGCTGAGCTATTTCTTCCTGCTGCGCACGAGCGAACCCGAAACCCTCGCCAAAGCGCCAGAGGCAGCCGCATGAGCATCCCCTCCGCCAGCATTGCCAGCTCCGGGGCCAGCATCGGGGCCAGCACCGGGACAAACGCCGGGCGTCTCAGAGGCGAAGGCAAACGCGCGCGCACGATGGTGACGCCTGAGGGAATTGAAGTCCCGATCATCGTCGCCTCGCGCAGCGCCCGGCTGGGCGCGCTGCTGCTGGACGTCATTTTCATCATCGTCGCCTACATCTTAATCAATATTCTCATTGACCTGGTGGCGAGCGGGCTGCGCATGGACTTCGATTCTGCGCCGGTGGAAGAGGCATCAGCGGCGGCCGAGTTCTTCTTTATCCTCAGCGTCCTGTTCGGCTTTGCGCTGTGGTATGGCTATTTCCTCGTGCAGGAATTGGGCCCTCGCGGCGCGACATTCGGCAAGAGACTGCTCGGCATCCGCGTGGCGGCTCGAAATGGCGGACGCTTGACCCCCGAAGCGGTGATCGCGCGCAACCTCTTGCGCGATGTCGAGGTGTTCTACCCGATGGTCTTTCTCTTCGTCACATTCGTCCTCACCGTAACAGGCGAGGCCAATAGCAGCTTTTTGTGGGCAACTCTGGGCTGGTTCCTGCTGTTTGCGCTGTTCCCGCTGTTCAACAAGGACGCCCTGCGCGCAGGCGACATTATCGCGGGCACATGGGTGGTCGATGCCCCGCGCACCAAGCTTGCCGAAGCGATCTCAACCCAGGGCGCAGCCAGTGCGGAGCGATCGAGCGAGCTTACAGGCGCGCGCTACGAATTCGGCGAAGCGGAGCTGTCGATCTATGGCGAGCACGAATTGCAGACGCTTGAGCGGATCTTGCGCGAAGGCACGGACGATGCGCTCTACGCCGTGCACGCGACCATCTGCTACAAGATTGGCTGGGATCCGGGCGACGGCGACGAACGCGCCTTTCTTGAGGCGTTTTACGCGCAGCTGCGCGCGCGGCTGGAAAACGACATGCGCTTTGGCAAACGCAAGGCGGACAAATATTCATGAGCGAGTTCACGATCACGCCAGACCCGCTTGAGAGCGACGAGATCCTTGATCTGCTGCAAATGCACCTAGAGGAAATGCACGCCGCCTCGCCCGCCTGCAAAGTCCACGCTATGCCCTCTGAACGCCTGCGCGAAGACGACGTCACCTTTTACGCGGTGCGCAAAGGCGGCGCATTGGCGGCTGTGGGCGCGCTCAAGGAGTTGGGCCCCGAGCATGGCGAGCTAAAGAGCATGCGGGCCACGCCTGCTTTTCGCGGCAAAGGCGCTGGGCGGGCACTCATCGAGCATCTCATCGATGAGGCGCGGGCGCGCAAGTTTCGCTGGCTTGGTCTGGAAACGGGGCGAACGGGCGAATTTGCCGACGCGCGGCGCTTGTACGAGCACTATGGCTTTCGCGAGTGCGACGCCTTCAACGGCTACACATCGGACGAATTCAGCCTTTGCATGGAGCGCGAATTGTGAGCATCACCCGGCGCGGATTTGTGGGCGGCGCGCTTGTTGCAGGGGCCGGAGCGGGGGCCAGTCTTAGCGGTTGCGTCCCGCCCGATCAGAGCCCGTCGGGCCGGCTGGTTGCACAGCTGCGTATTATTGAGGCGCAAGCGGACGGCACTCTTGGCGCCCAGCTATTCAACACCGAGACCGGCATGTCCGTGGGGCTCAATGCGGATCGGCGCTTTGGCCATTGCTCTTCGTTCAAGCTCTCGCTTGCCGCCAAGGTTCTGGCTGAGGACGCGCGCGGGCTGATCGATGCCGACCGCCGGGTGATGTGGACGAAGGACGACCTGATGTTCGTCTCGCCCTTCACCGAAAAGCGCCTCGCCGAAGGGGCTACTTTGCGCGAGCTGGCCGAATTCACGCAGAAATATTCGGATAACACCGCGGCCAATGTGCTGCTGCGTGAGCTGGGTGGGACAGCTGGCCTGACCGGGTTCTGGCGCACGATCGGCGATGATGTGAGCCGCCTTGACCGCACCGAGCCTGCGCTCAACAATGTGCCGGTTACCGAAGTGCGCGACACGACCACACCCGCCGCCATGGCGCGCACGGTTGCGACCCTGCTCTATGGTGAGGCTCTTCCTGAAGCAGAGCGTGCGACGCTCAGGCAATGGATGATCGACACCACCACCGGGCAGCGCCGCGTGCGCGCAGGCCTGCCGGAAAAATGGGTGAGCGGCGACAAAACGGGCACATCGATCTGGCCGGGCATGGGGAGCCTCTATGTCGATATCGGCTTTGTCGAACCCGCTGATACGCCCCCGCTGACCTTTGCGACCTACTTCCGCACGCGCACGCCCAAGGATGGGATGGACCCTGTTGCCGAGGCGGCTCTCGCCAAAGTCGGCGGCGTTCTTGCCACGATGGGTGAGAAGCAGGACTGGATTCCGTTCTAATCAAAATTTGATCGCTGATAAACCTTTATCGTTGATCAAAGTTCTGATTTGCGATACCTCCCTCCTTGGGAGAACGATATGTCAGGCAAACGCGAACAGGCTGTATCGGAAAGGCGGCGGCGCATTTTTGACGCTGCTCGCGCAATCATAGCGCAAGGCGGGCTCGATAGCCTGACCACGCGCGGACTGGCTCAGGCCGCAGGGCTGACCGTCCCCACGCTCTACAATCTGGTCGGTGGCAAGGATGAAATCCTCACGCAAATGGTGACCCAGAACGTTGAGGCGATTTGGGAGCGGCTTGGCTTTGATCGCCGTGCCACCCCTCTCGAGATGGCCGATGCGATTATTGATGAGGCCTATGAAGTGGTGCGCGCGGAAAAATCATTTCACCGCGCGATCCTGCCGCTGATGATTGATCTGGGCGTTGTCTTTGCCGCTAATCCCAGCCGCACCGATCCCGGCGCGCGCGCGGCCAATCGCTGTGTCGAAATGGCCCAATTTGCATGCGAGGCCGCAATCCGGAACGGAGAATTGCGCGGGACAATCACGCCGCAGGAACTCGGGCAGCAAATGTTCATCACCTATCGCGGGCCGATGCGCGACTGGCTGGAAGATGTAATCAGCGCAGAAGAAATGCTCAGGCGTCAGCGTCGCGGCTTCTATCTCGTGATGGCCGCCGATGCGTCGGATGAGTTTCGGGACGTGCTGCTGAGCCGACTGGCCTGTATCACCGCCGACAAAACACTGGAGGATGCCGCCTGATATGGAACGCGCGCTCAAGCTTGTGGCCTACAGTCTGCCGCTGATTTTCGCCTTCGCCTTTCTGGTGCCCGTTATCGACCAAGGCATGCAAGCGGTGGGCCTCAGCGCCCCCTTTGGGCTCTCCACGCTGACCTTTGCGCTTGTCGTTGGCGGCGCTTGGGGCGTGATTGCACAAACGACGGGGAGGTGGCTGTGAACGCGCATTCGACAATTCTGCCCGAGGATCTCTCGCAGCTGTCCGATGCGCAGCTCAAGAAGCTCGAGCTGAAGATCGCGCGCAAATATTCGGGCCGCGTGCCGTGGATCGCGGTGGTCTGGGCGTTTGGCAATATGGCCGTGTGGCTCAGCCTGTGGCCGCTTGTGTTTACAGGGCTCCTGCCGCTCTGGGCCGCGTTTCCAATCGCGACCGTCAATATGGCTCTCGTCTATCTGCCCACGCACGAAGCGCAGCATGACATCATCGCGCGCCCCGGCACGAAGCTGCGCTGGCTTAACGAGCTGGTGGGTCACGCAACAAGCTGGATGATCGTCTACCCGTTTGAGGTTCTGCGCATCACCCATCTCGACCACCACCGCCACACCAACAATCCCGAGCTGGATGTCGATATCACGGTCAATTCCAAAGGGCCGTGGCATGCGATCTGGAACATCATCGCCCAGCGCCAGCCCGGGGCTAAGCGCAACCATGACTACGCTGCGGCACTCTATCGCGCAGGACGAACGGATCTGATTGTGTTGTCGCTCGCCTACAAGCTTGGCCATATTGCCGTTCTGGGAGCGCTGGCGTGGAATGGCTACGCGCTCGAAGCGCTGTTCCTGTGGTGGCTGCCCTACCACATCGCGATCACCTATATCGTCTTCTTCCTGAGCTGGGCGCCGCACCATCCGGGCGGGGAACAAGGCCGCTATCGCAACACGCGCAGCTGGCGCTCAAACTTGGGCAATATCGGATCGATGGGGATGCAGTTTCACATCGTCCACCACCTGCACCCCTATATCCCGCTGCACCTGACACCGGCGGCCTATTGGGAGATGAAGCCGATCCTTGAGGCGCGCGGGTGTCGGCTGGGGATTTGACCGTCAGGCCACCCCGGACACTTTAGTGGTCGGGCGTGGTTGACATGATCGGCGGAGCGGAAGGGTCAACTCCTTCGCGGAAAATCGCCACCTCGTTTAACCCATCGCTGGTCGCGCGCCCGCGATACATGCCGCTGGTGTTGAAGCTGAAGAGCGCGTGGCCTTCGGGCGTGATGAGGATGACACCGCCGTCGCCGCCCAGGTCTTTGACTTCGGCCATGACGGCGTCGGCAGTCTTTTGTGCATCGGCGGCGATGTCCACGGGGTCGGCGACCTCCTTCGGATTTGTGATGACACCCTTACCTTCTTCAGCAAGAGCAATGACATCATGCAGCGTCGGCCCCAAACGCAACTGCGTACAAATCTCCTGAGCCACACCCACACGGATAAAATACTCCCCCCACCCCGTCGCTGAAACCGCGCAGCTGCGATTGTCCGCATAAGTCCCCGCACCGATCACCGGAGCATCGCCAATCCGCCCCCAGCGCTTGCCGGTCATGCCGCCGGTCGAGGTGCCCGCTGCGAGGTTGCCGTCTTGATCAAGCGCCACCGCGCCCACAGTCCCGAATTTCAGATCAACATCGAGCGCGGACAACTGCCGCTCTTTCATCCGCTCCAACGATCTACGGCGGCTCTCGGTCTCGAACCATTCCGGCCCGGCGGTCTCAAGCCCGTTCTCGCTCGCAAACTCTTCCGCGCCTTCGCCCATCAGGAAGACATGCGGGCTGTCCGTGCGCACGGTGTCGGCAAGAAGGATCGGGTTCTTGATCGTCGTCACGCCCGTTACCGCCCCGGCGCTGCGATCGCGGCCATCCATAATCGAGGCGTCGAGCTCGTTCCGGCCCTCCCACGTGAAAACCGCGCCGCGCCCGGCGTTGAACAGCGGGGAATCCTCCATCGGGATGATCGCCGCTTTCACCGCGTCCATCGCGCTGCCGCCGTCTGCCAGCACCTTCGCGCCTGCATCGAGAGCCTTTTGCAGCGCCGCTTCGTATTGCGCCTCCATTTCAGGGGTCATCTTGTCGCGCGCCATCGTGCCCGCCCCGCCATGGATCGCAATCGACCAGCGCGGTTTCTCTTCCGTATGGCCATCAGCGAGAGCGGGCACAGCGATAAGGGTGACAAGCGCGGCAAGGCCAGCGCGAAACAGGCTCGTTTTCATGGACACCACGGCTATCCTATCCTCGCGCGCCGCGCCAGCCTCGACACGCGCAAATCCGCTCATCCCGTGGCGAGGAAGTCCTTCAGCAAGGCCAGCGTATCTTTGGCTTCGCGCGTGGGCGTGATCGCCATGAAGACGTGCGGCGCAGCTTCGTACTCGTAGAGCTTGGCTTCCACCCCCGCCTCTCGAAGGCGGGTGGTGAAGGTGCGCGAATCGACGATGAAGAGGTCATGCCGCCCGGTCCAGATGCGGGTTGGCGGCAGAAAAGCGAGCTCTTCTTTCGGGGTGAAGAGCGGGCTGCATTCCGGCGAGGCAGGATCGCGGTCCCCAGCCCAGATCTCTCCACACACCCGCAAACTGTCGATCCGCAGCATTATGTCGTGGGGTTCGACCGCGCGGATCGCTTCGTCGGCGGCGGTCACGTCGAGCCAGGGTGCAAACAGAGCCAGTCTGCCCGGTTGCGGGCCTTCCGCCCGTGCCAGCCGTAGCGCGAGGCTAAGCGCCATATGTCCGCCCGCGCTGTCTCCGTTGATCACAATTTTGGCAGGATCATGCTTGGCGGCGAGCGTGGCAAAGGCCGCGTCCGCCTGCGCGTCCGCTGCGCTATAGGGATGTTCGGGCACGACCGGGTAGAGCGGCAAAGACACGCTGCATCCGATCTTGTCGACCATCGCGGCGGCCAGCGGCCAATGCTCTTTGAACATGGGCAAAACAAAACCGCCGCCATGAAAATAGAGCATATGCCATTCGCCGGGCCCGGATTTCGGGTGGAGCGTTAACACTGGCTCTCCAGCCGCTTCCCAGCGCTCGACCTGGTACTTCGCTTCGAAACCGGCGGGCATCGGCGCATCGAGCGGCTCTTTGCGCTCTGCAAGAGAGCGTCGCATACCATCAGCGTCAGGCGGAAACGCCGACTTGCGCTTGCTGATCAGCCAGGTGATCGCGCGCATCAGGATGCTGGGTTTGGCGCTGCGCAGTTCGATAGAGGTGCCGGTTAGCATGATCGAGATGGTCTCCTAGAGCTAAGGAGAGTGACGGCGCGAGCCTTCAAGTCAAGCACGGATCGCGACGACCAGCCCTTCGGCAAGCCATTGGCCCAAAAAGCCGCCCGCTGCTTGCGCCGCCGCCTCGATCGCGGCCTGATCGGGGTCATCGCCCGCCAGCAGCGTGATGAGATCACCATAGCGCGCGCCCATCTGCATTGCGCTGAAAGCGCGCGCTGCGCCGGGCGCGGTCATCAGGAAGGTGGGCCGTTCCCCCTCGCGCCAGACGAGGCAGCCTTGCTCTTCGTCGAAGGCGCGCAGATCGGCGGGTGTGTTGTCCTCGCTTAGCGACTTCCACAGGGCGGTCATGTCATGGCGCACAAGGCGGGCTTGCGCGCACGGGCCAAAGGTGAGGCCAAGGCTGAGCCATTCCTCATCGCCAAAGCCCGCGCTCGCCTCAGCAAAATCCTGCGGGCTCAATGGCTGCGCATCGGGCGCGCCGACCAGATCGAGTATCGCCCATTCGAGCCATGCCAGTTCCGCCAACTCAGGATTGTCGGGAAACAGCTCAGCGCAGGTTTCGTCAAATCCGGCGCCCACCGCATCAATCGTCCAGTGCGAGGGCGGGTTGGCGATCACGTGATTGAT
>JBCCJS010000022.1:0-51174 GCA_039027675.1 Pseudomonadota bacterium | reverse complement strand
TTCGCGCAACGCCGCGCTCAAACTCATCGCCAGTTCGCCCGAGGCAAGCCGAGTGGTCAATGAGATCGCAATTGAGCGCCAGATGCTGCAAATGTTCGGCTCCGGCCTCACGCGCGAGGATGTCGCGCCGCTGGTCGAGGCTGCTGAAGTGGTGGAACTGCGCGCAGGGCAAAAGCTGATCGAGGAAGGGGCGTGTGACAAGGACGTCTACATCATCCGGCGCGGATCGATGATCGTCGAAAAGCAGCTGGGCGATAAGCCTGTTTTCCTCTCCTACCTGCCCTCGGGCGCCTATGTCGGAGAGATGGCCGCGATTGACGGCTCGCTTCGCACAGCAACGGTCAAAGCCGCGATCAAATCCGAAGTGATCAAGCTGCCGGGCGAAGCGTTCGTCGCGCTGCTTGATCGCAACCCCTCTCTGCGCTCCAAGGCGCTCACTGAGATGGACGGGCGGCGCAAGACCAACGCCTTTATCGAGAGCCGCAAGGACGATTTTGACGGCGCGGTTGAGCTCTACTCCGAAACCGCGCAATTCCTCGTCGATGAGGGGCTGGGCGAGGCGACCGATGTTCTGCTGATCGACGAAACGCTGTGCATTGGCTGCGACAATTGCGAGAAGGCCTGCGCGGACAGCCATGAAGGGCTCTCGCGGCTCGACCGGGAAGCGGGGCGCACCTACGCGCATCTCCACGTGCCCACCTCGTGCCGCCACTGCGAGCACCCGCACTGCATGGCCGACTGCCCGCCCAACGCGATCCAGCGCGGGCCCGATGGCGAAGTGTTCATTGACGAGACCTGCATTGGCTGCGGCAATTGCCAAAGGAACTGCCCTTATGGCGTGATCCGGATGGACCCCAAGCCGCCCAAGAAACCTTCGCTCCTGCAATGGCTGCTGTTTGGCAGTGGGCCGGGACCGGGCGAGGCCTCTTACAAGTGGCGCAGGGAAAACGGCGATCCCGAACAGCCCAAACAGGCGATCAAATGCGACATGTGCGCCGGCGTTGAAGGCGGCCCTGCCTGCGTGCGCTCTTGCCCCACGGGCGCCGCGATCCGCGTCTCGCCCGACAAGTTTCTGACCTTCACAAAAATGACAGAGGACGTCGAATAATGGCGTCCCGGGCCCAGACAGGCAAAGCCCAATCTGGCGCCGGATCAGAGGCCACTTTCCGCGCCCGCGAGAAGGCGCGCGATGCCGATCACGTTGGCTTTCTGAAGCACAAGGGCTTTCGCTATCTTTGGGCCGCGCTGATCCTCGCCGGGCTGTGCACCGTCGGCTATCTCACCATCGAGCAAGAGCCGCGCCCCAATGGCGGCAGTTGGTACGGTTACACTCTTGGGACCATCGGCCTTTTGCTGATCGTATGGCTCTCCATGCTCGGCATTCGCAAGCGCCGCCCCACGCCCGGCTTCTGGAACCTCAAGGGCTGGACCAGTGCGCATGTCTATCTCGGCCTCTCGCTGATCGTCATCGGCACGCTGCACACCGGGTTTCAGTTCGGCTGGAACGTCCACACGCTCGCCTATGCGCTGATGATGGTGGTGATCCTTTCAGGGCTTTACGGCATCTGGGCCTATGCGCATTTCCCGAGCAAGCTTTCCAACAATCGCGGACAGATGACGCGCGCACAAATGGTGGAGGCGTTAGAGGCGATTGACCGCCAGCTGGACGCCGCCGCACAGCCGCTAGAGCGGGCCGAGAGCGATGCGGTGATCGGCGCGCTTTCGCAGGACATCTTCTTTGGCGGTGCATGGGGACGGCTGAGCGGCACCTATCCCGGCTGCGCCACAAGGTCCGCGCTCAGCGCCATCGACAAAGCGCCCGCCAGCGATGCGATTGACAAGGTCTACGCCCTTCTCACCCGCCGCGCCGACCAGCTTGCGCAAATCCGCCGCTATCTCAGGATCAAGGCGCTGATCGAGATCTGGCTGTTCATCCACATTCCGGCGACGATAGCGCTGCTCGCCGCCCTGCTCGCGCATGTCGTGAGCGTGTTCTACTATTGGTGATGGTGGAGGGGATAAGAGCATGACATTCCTGATCCGCACCATCGACACCACCGCCGCAGGGCGCGAGATCATCCGCGACCGTACGATCGACAGGCCCAGCCTTTCGGTTGGCCGCGCGGCGGAGAACGACATTCACCTTCCCGATCTGGCGGTGGAACAAAGCCATATTCGCATCGACCTCATAGGCGGCAAGGTCACCGTCGAAGCGGTCGGCACGCTCGGGTTTAGCCTCGATAGGCGCAAGGTGCTGAGCGCGGATGTCGACCCTGCTACGGGCGCCGAGATCGAGCTGGGCTCCTCGCTCCTTACCCTCGCGCGCGATGGCAATGGACCCGTCAGCATCACGATCAAGCAGGCGGCGGAGAAAGGCTCCAAGGTCGATACGGTGGCGGGTTTTGCGCTGGCGAGCGCCCTGCCCTCCAAGCGCGCCATGGCCTGGGTGATGTCACTCGCGATCCTAGTGCTGCTTTTGACCGTGCCCATCGTCACGCACTTGACGCGCGACACCTCGGCTGAAGGGCAAGGCCCTCATACCGCGATGATCGATCAGGTCAGCTTTGACAGCACCTGGAGCTCGGGCGAGCTCAGCCTTGCGCACCATGACCTTAAAGACAATTGCGAGGCCTGCCATGCAACTCCCTTCGTTTCGGTGCAGGACGCGACATGCTTCACCTGCCATGAGGAACTGGGCGAACACGCCGCCAAGCCTCGCTTGACGGCTGGCATGGCTCCGATCCCGGCGGGCGAAGCGTGGCAATGGGCGGTCGCTGAGACTTTGGGCAAGGAAGGCCCCGGATCGTGCACCTCCTGCCACCTGGAGCATGAAGGCAATGTGCGCCTTGAGGCCGCCACTCAGGAATTCTGCGCCGACTGCCACGATGCGCTCGATGGGCGGCTCACCGATGTCGCGTTCGGCAATGCAGCGGATTTTGGTGACAAGCACCCGCAGTTTCGCCCCGCCTTCTACACCGAACATGGCCAGGACGAACCGGTGCGCGTCAGCCTCGATGAGCGGATTGAGGAAAAGAGCGGCCTCATCTTCCCGCACGACATTCACATGAGCGCAAATGGCGGCGTTGCGCGTATGGCGATCAGCCTTGCCGATTATGACGGCCCGCTCAAATGCGCCGACTGCCATGCGCTGACCAATGACAAGGTCGGCTTCAAACCGGTGGAGATGGAGCCTTCATGCGAGGCGTGCCACTCTCTTGTCTCTGGCCGCGATGCAAACGGTTTCACCACGCTGCGCCACGGCGATGTCGATGATCTGATGGAAGATCTCGCCAATCTGGGCAAATCGCCCAAGCGCGCAGTCGTTACCGGGCGCGGGCGGCCCGGCCAGTTCGCAAAGGGCGGCGCTTACGCGATCAACTTCGGCCGTCCCACTCGCTCGCTCATCGCGATCAACCGCGCGCTTTTGCCCGGCGGCACATGCGGCGATTGCCATATCCCGACGCGGAGCGGCGGCCGGCCTGATCTCATCCCTGTCAACCTGCCCGATCGCTACATGCAACACGGCTTCTTCAGCCACGAAGCGCATGAGGACGAAAAGTGCACCGATTGCCACGAGGCCAAGACATCGAAAGTGGCGACCGACCTGCTGCTGCCTGACCTTGCGAGCTGTCAGGATTGCCATGAGGGCGCTTACGCTGTCAAAACCGCCGACATCGTCCCCTCCTCGTGCGCCATGTGCCATGGCTATCACACGCCAACGACGCCCTGGCCTGGCGATCACCCAATCCTCCAATCCACGCCCGAAGGTATGCGGGGACGAAAAGCCGACACGCTTGCAACCATTTCGGCGATGGTAAAAGAATAGGGCGAGGGGGGCCAATAATGGCTAGCGCGCAACAAAGCGTCCTGATTGCCCAGATAACCGACACGCATGTCGGCTTTGAGCCAGAGGCGGGGGATGAGGAATTTAACTTCCTGCGCTTTCGCATGGCGATTGATCACCTGCTCGACCAGCATGTCTCGCCCGACATCCTGATCCTGAGCGGCGACATCGCCGACAAAGGCGCAAGCGAGGCTTATGAGCGCATCAAACGGGTCATCGCGCGCTGCCCCTTCCCCGTTCATGTGATGACCGGCAATCACGATCATCGCGGGCGGCTGCTTGAAGCTTTTCCCGATTGCCCCACCATTCCCGGCGCTGAAGGCAAGAGCTATGTGCAATACAGCCTCGATGTGAAGGGCCTTCGCGTGCTGTGCCTCGACACGCTGAAGCACGGTCGGCACGGCGGCGCGTTTTGCGAGGCGCGCGCTGGATGGCTGGCGGGCGAGCTTGCCGCGCATCCCAAGACGCCGACCTTCATCGTCATGCACCACCCGCCCGTCATCGCCGGGATCGACTGGATGGACCCGCGCCCGCATGAGGCTTGGCTCGCGCGGTTCCGCGGCGCGATTGAGGGGCACGTGCAGATCATCGGCATTGCCTGCGGGCACCTGCACCGCCCGGTCGCCTCGATGCTCGATGGCTTGCCGGTCACAATCACGCCTGCTGTCGCGCCAGCGGTCTCGCTGGACCTTCGCCCGGTGGACTTTCACAAGGCCGATGGGCGCGGGATCGTCGATGCCGAGCCGCCGGGCTATTCGCTCCACCGCTGGAAGGATGGCATGCTGGTCACGCACTTCCAGCCGGTGGGCGACTGGACGCGGCTGGCGACCTATGCGGACCACCTCGTCCCAATGATGGAAGCCCTGGAAGCCGAGCGCAAATAGAGCCGAAGGCTCACGGACCGAAGACCCGCCGCCGCAGGCTCAAGGTCCGAAGACCCTCCGCGGCAGGCTCACAACCCAGTTCTCTGACCAAACCCTTAGTGACTCTTAATGCGCGCTGGGCTGGCCTTCGGGATCATCCTCGCGGCGGCGCATGTCCGCCTTAGCCCGCGCACGTGCAGCGGCGGCGCGGCCGACCCAGCGGCTCATATCGACATCGTCTGAGACCTTCCACGGAATGCCAGAGCGCGTCATGAATAGCCGCTCCATCTCCGAGCGGGTAAAGGGCCGCGATCCGAGGCGCCCGAAGACCGCCATCTGCCCCCCGGTCTCATCAACCGCGCGATCCCGGTCGAGCCCCTTGGAGAGCGCCACAGCCGGGCTCGGCGTTTTCGCATAGGCGATAAGCTCAGGCACTGGCGCAGGGCTGAAGCCGTAGAAATTACGCTGGCTGTCTGGCGAAGTGAGTTGCAGCACTTTCAAACCATTCACCCCGTCTGCGACATAGGCGAAGAGCGAGGCGTTGGTGGAGGCAACGATCACATCCTCAGCATCGTTGAGCGTCCCGCCCAGCGTCACCTTCTCTTTTACCTTGGGCGCCAGCGGGTTGGTGACATCGACAATGACCATGCCGTCCGACTTGGCCGCGACATAGGCGTACGTGCGCGCGACATAGAGGCGCTTCGCATCGGCCAGAGGCACGGTGGCTTGGGGCCGGGCGATGGGGTTGCGCAGGTCCGTCACGTCGAACAACTTTACCCCATCAGCATCGGTGACCCACAGATAGCGGAACTGGATCGCACTGGCGCGCGCATCGGCAAGCTTGCGCACGGCTGTAACCTTGGGCGCGCTCGGATCCGCAAGGTCGACCACCACAAGCCCAGCATCGGCGGTGACATAGGCGATCTCCCCTGCCAGCTGAATATGCGTAGCGCCGGTCAGCACGCCGTCCGGGTTCCACGCATCCGAGCCATCGGCGTACTCAAACCGCTCAAACTGGTTGTTGCGAAACTCGCCATCAGCCAGCGTGTTGACGTTGACGAGGATCAGGCCCTCCACCGCATCGGTGATCGCGGCATAGCTGTAGACCGGGAGGAAGGGCTGCTCTTGGTTTAACTCGCGCAGCTCCGCAGTCGATCGGCTGGGCGCAATCGGCTGATTGGTCGCGAGCGCCATGCAGGTCGCGTTCTTCGTCTTAACATGCGTATCATGGCCCAGCGCTGAGAACGGCGCGGTGATGATCCGCTCCGAGATGCCCTTATTGCCGATGGAGGCGACATCGTAGGCCCGGAAGCCGCCCTTGCCCTCGGCCACAAACAGATATTCGCCGCGCAACTGCAGGCAGCCGACCTTATCGCGCGTGCCTTCGTGCACGTTGACGAATTCCTCGAACGCCTTGGTCTCACCCGAAAGGCCAGAATCGAGGCTCTTGCCGCGGACCCACTTCTTGAGCTCGCGCCCGTTTCGCTCAACGTGCAGGCGGTAATAATCGGGGTAGGCGTATTTGTGGAGGTAGGAGCCCAGCACCGCTTGCGGCTCCTCAAATTCAGTGACGCGCACCGCGCTGATCCCACCTTCGAGCCCGGTAAAGGCGTGCAGCCCCACAAAGTTCACATAGTTCGTGCCCAGCAAGAGCAGCTGCGCCATGATCGCGTTGTTGTCCTCGGCCTTGGCTAAGTGACAGTCCGAGCAGGTTTTGGTCTCGGTCAGCCGCACGGTGTGCGGGAAGTGCGGCGCGAAGGCTTGGCTGGAGAAGCCAATCGCGCTGATCGGCGGCTGCTGGATGTAGATGCGCTCGCGATTGATGTTGGTGGAGGTCAGCACAAGCGCGGATGACGAACGCACCGGTGCGACCTGGCTGCCTTTGGTCGTCTGGTGCTTGCCCAGCTGGAACATCTGATCACGCGCGACCTGCGGGTTGTAGGTAGCAAAGTTGCGCGTGGAACCGCCTTCATACTTGTGGCTCTTGGTCTTCCAATTGGCTTCGATCGGCAGGTGGCACCCGCCGCAGCTCGTGGTCCAAGAGAGGTGGCAGGTGAAGCACGCCATCTCCGGGCCACGGTGCGCGCGCTCATCCTCCGAGATGCCGACGCCGAATTCGAAATTGCCGGTTTCCGCGCCGTATTTGCTCATCAGCTTGGCGCGCGCTGCTTTCTCGTTGAAGCGGGTGGTGCCCGGCTCAACCGAATCCTTGACGAGGCTCATCTCCCACTCAAGTTCGGGATCAACGATGGAGCGCTGGATCAGCTTGCGCGTGCCGTCCTCGCGATCCACCCATTCAAAGCGGCGCTGGCCATCGGGGTTGCGCAGGAGAGCAAGGTTGTGCCCCTTGGGCGGCGCGGCCGGGCCGCTCGTGCGCAGCGTCGGATAAGCGTCGGGCGTGCCGTGGCAATCCTTGCACCCGATCTCGATGGCATTGGCGACTTCGCCGTAAAGGAGGCCATTGCCGTGCGTGTCCTGCTCAAAGTGGCAATCGACGCATTGCATGCCAACTTCCGCGTGGATTGACATCATATGCACCGCTTTGCCGGGGTTCACACCGGGTTCGACGAATTTGCCCTCCCCTTTGCGCCGCCATTTCTCGGGGTCATCATTGTCGACGATATTGCCATCGGCATCCAAGAGATTGCCCTCACGGTCGCGCTTGAAGATGCCGCGGAAGTTCCAGCCGTGTCCGTGATAATCGGCAAATTGCGTGTCAGCGAGGTCTTTGTTGAGGTCATAGACGTTGCGCAGGAAATCGAGGTCTGACCACTTGCCGCGAGGAGCCGCACCTTCGGGGTTGCGCTTGATCACCTCGCGCACTTCGGCGGCTGTGGGATATTTCTGCGCGTGGGGCCACATATGCGGCGCATCGCTCTCATAATCCCACATCGTGTAGCCGAGATAGGAATTCAGGAAGATGTTGGGCTGGTGCATGTGGCAGTTCATGCATTGGCTGGTGGGGATGCTACGGGTGAAGACGTGCTGCAGGGGGTGGCCTTTTTCCTTGGGCTTGCCATCGGAATTGAGGAGGCCGTCTTCTGCGTTCTTCGAGCCGCCAGCGGCATCGAGCGCGGGCTCGGCCTCGTAGTTTACGCCCGGCTGTTTGACCGCCGCGTGGCCACCGCCCTTCTCGCCTCCCTTTTCGCCGTGTTCATAATAGTCCTTTTCATATTTCTCCGCGATCGTCGGATCGACGGTGATCGTCTGCCCGTCGCGGCCATATTTGGCGTAGATCAGCGAGTGGCGCGGCTCGCGATCATTGGCGTAGACCACGTGGCAGCTCGCGCAGCCCGAATGGCGGTAATCGCCCGGCTGATCGTTGGTGCCCATGAACCAGGTGAAGGGATCGTTGAGGCGCGTCTTGTGGATGTTGAGCGCGGGGATCGCAACGCGAAGACCTGTGCCCGGCCCGCGATTGGATTGCTTGAGGTCGGGCCGCCCCGGCTCCTCTAATATCTGGATGCGCCCAGTAGGGTTGGGCAGGCCGATCTCGGGGAATTGCGAGTTGATCGTGCGCCCGCCGCGCTCGAACACCCGGAAGACATCGCCCGGCGGGATCACATGCCAAGTCGGTAGTGGGTACATATCCGCCAGAACGCCGCGATCGGTCTGCTCCTTGGAGAGCGCGCCGTCTTGGCCATAGCCAATGGAGCTGACCTTTGCCGCGTCACCATTGCGGGTGTAGGCCTCACCCAGCAGGTAGTTCTTGAAGGGCAGAATGCCGTTATTGTAGCTCGCGCCGCCCCACAGCATGGCGCCTGTTGCCATGATCGAGCGTTCGGCGGCTTCGATCGACTGGATGTGGCAGCTCCCACAGGCCTCACGCGCGACGCGGTAGTCCGAGGGGTTCACGAACTTCACATATTCAGGCGATTCCTGATTGAGCAGCGCGTAGGTGCGCTTGGGGTTGGCGGATGAGGGCCAGTACCAGCTCTTGGGCAAAGTCGGCAGGACATGCGCTGCATCGCGAGCGGCGACGTAATCGGGGTGATCGTGGGGAAGCTCGGAATTGCCGGCGATGCTGGGGTTGCCGCCGTGACAATCAGTGCACCCCAGCCGCACAGCGGGGCTCACATGCATGGTCGGCGCGTCGGTCTTGATATGGCAGGTGAGGCAGCCTTCGGACTTTGCGTCCATATCCGCGATCGACTGGTTTGCAGGCGCAGGCTCAGCCAGCACGCCCATGGCGGCATAGTCACGCTTGACCTTCTTTTCCTTGTCCGCCGCGTAAGCGCTCGGCAGCGTCAGCGCGAGGCCCAGCGCCAGCGCCGCCAGAGCGAGGAACAGGTGCGCCGCGCGCGAGAAGATCGTGTGTTTGGTCATCAATAGGTCAACGTCACGTTCGCGAGGATTGAGTAAAACTCGTTCTGGTTGCCGAGATTGTCGAACAGGTCCTGAAACCCGTCACCTGCAAGCAGCGTTGCACCTGAAAGGCGCACAACGATGTTCTGGTTCGCCCTGGGCCGCCAGATCGCGCTCAGCGAAAGGTCGTAGCCGATATCCTTGGGGATCGAGCCTTCGACGCGCAGGTTTTCGAGGGTTGCGGTGTTCTCAAACCACAAGTGGTTGGCATTGCCCGTCATCCGAAATTCGGGCGTCAGGTCAAAGTCAAAGCCTGCGCCCACCAGCATCGTGCCCGGATTGTTGAAATTGGACTGCCCCTGCTCCTTGGACGGGCGCAGCGCATTGAGGATACCGTTGCGGTTGTTCAAGGACACCGCGCGCCCGCCGCCTGCAAACGGGATCGTCTGGCGGATCCAGTAAGAGGTGTCAGCGCCCGCAAAGACGGGGTTTTCAAAGATCGCATCAAACCCGCCTTCGACATCGTCGAACGGATCATCATCGCCGCTTGCATAAAGGCCGGAGAGGCGGAAGCGCATCCAGTCCTTGTCATAGGACAGCTCGGCGGCGGCGAAGGTCGCGTTGATGTCCGCCGGGCGATCAGTGAAGAAATTGTTGCGATCCTCGCCCAGTGCCCAATAGGCGCTCGCCGTCAGATTGACGCGCCCGATCCGGCCATCGGCGTTGTAGCCAAGGTAAAACACATCATATTCGCGCCCCCGCAAGGTGCCGAGCAGCGCCGGGCGCACGGGGAAGCCGTTGTCGTCGATCTCGATATCATCAGCTTCGCGGTTGCGGTTGTAGGCAATCGTGAACTGGCTGGTCAGCGCCGGGATCAGGAAATCCTGACGGTAGACATTTGCAAAGAACACAAAGTCATCGCGCGGGCGCTGCACGACCGAGTTTAGGCCAGAGTTCGTATCCTTCTCCAGCCGCCAGAAGCCTGCAAGGTTAAACTGCAAACGGTTGTTGTCGCGATTGCCGAAAAGGCGCACGCCCAGCTGCTGATCCTGGAACAGAAAGCCGCGGAAGTCGGCCTGGAAGGGCTGGATCCCTGCGCGGATCGAGACAAAATCAAACCGGTCATTATCAAGCGCGGTGAAGTGATAATCGACAAAGGCTTCCTGCACGCCGAGGAAATGATCCAGCCGCGTCGTGCCCTTGGAGGGTTCGACAAACAGCACGCGGCGCTCGGGCACGGTGACATAGTTGACGTTGTAGGCCAGCGTCACGCGGTACTCGACTGATGGCGGCTTGTAGGCGGTGCTGCCTTTAAGCAGCGCAGCGCCCGCAATGAAGGTCTGCGAGAAGACATTGCTGAAATCATTGCCGAACACATCGAGCCGGTCCGGATCCTGCGTCGTCTGGATGCCGACGGGGATCGGGAAAGTACGCGGCTCATAGACCGTGTCGGAGATGAGATTGGTCACAAAGAACCAGTCATCGCCCTTGATCGGCAGCCACGGCACCTTGTCCGGATTGATCGGGCGGTCACCCTTATAGGTGTTCTGGTTGTAGGGATCGAGCAAGTCCTCCTCGACCACCCCCAGCCCCTGAATGAGACGCCAGCGATCGGGGATAGGCACCTGATCGACCGGGAAGGCTTGGGGCGGCGGCGCACGGATGGCGCCTTCATTGGTCTGGTCGATCCCCTCGGGCAGCTCGGGATTAAAACCGGGCCGCTCACGCCCTTCAAGTGTTTGCGGCTCAAGCGGCTCGCCTTCGGGCTTGGCTTCGGTGTTCAGCCCCTCGGGCCGCTCATAGGGTGCAGGCGGCGGGGTGTCCTCGCGTACATCTTCGGGTGGCGGGGCGGCCTGAAGCACGATTGCAGCGGGAAGGAGGATCGCGCTCATCGCCTAGAGCCCCTCGCACACATTCTGTTCGTCCGTATCGAGGAACGGCGCGAACGGGCAGTTGATATAGCGCAGGCGCACTTCGCGCCCGCCGACCTGAACGATGATCCGGTCGGCGCGGATGTCCTTAGGCGCATTGCCAATGCCGCCCACGCGCACGCCCGCATTGTTGACGCCCAGAAAGCTGATCATGTCATCCTGATCAATCCCGTCGCCCGATACGCCAAGCCCGCCCACCAGCTCACCGCCGCGATAGACGGGAACAGAGCCGGGGAAAATTTGGATGCCGTTATCAAGCCGCGTGCCGCCCGAGGCCGTCTGCGGCAAATTGGTGCAGCCGCGCGGCGTATCGTCCATGTTGGTGCCATTCACAAAGCCGATATGCGCCGCGATATTGCCGACGATGAGGTTCGATTGCAGCCCGGTTGAAAACGGGTTGAACTGCTCGATCGGGCGCGAGAGGGGCCCATGCGGCTGGCCCACTTCGCCATCGGGGAAATAGGGGCGCGAAAGGTTTCCCCCTGCTCTGTCCGAGAACGCAAACAGGCCCGTCAATGCGGTCGGATCGTTCAGGAAGGCGCGCTTGTCGGCCACGAATCGCTCAATCTGCGGGCCAGCCGCGCTCAATTCACTGCCCGCAAAGCTGCCGGAGAAAAAGCTCGCCGTGCGCGCCTTTTGCAGGCTTACATCAGTGCCGAAAATCGGCGCGTCGGGGCTGCGCACAATGCCAAGAATGCGCCCGCGTGTATCCACCAGGCTGATCGTCACCTGCGCGGGGCTATCGAGCGGGCGGCGGATTTGAGCGCGTGCGCGGCTCATCACGGTGAACGCATCTTCGAGGATCGCGGTCGCCTCATCGACGCTGATGGGCGTGGTGACATCACCGCCATCGGTACCGGCACGCACAGGGTAGCGGTTCGCGCCTGCGCCATCGGTGAGGACAAAAGCGTCGCGGTTGGAAAACTCGGCTGGGGTGGACGCACGAATGCCCGATGTCTCGCTGCCGTAAGCTGCGCCTGCGCGCAGGGCCGTGCCGTTATTGTACCCTCGCACCGGCACCAGAGCGCCCGCCGTGCCCGCAAAGCTCGCGCCCGCGACATTGCCGACCTGGTTAAAATCCGCGTCCGAGAACCGCAGCTGTGTGCCATCGGCGAAGATCCGCTCGGCGCGAATGGATATAGGCGCTTCGAACCCGACCGTACCGGCGAGCGCGATCACCTCATCGGTGTCGTTATCAATGTCGAGCGTGTTGGGATCAAAGCCATAGACCCCATCCGCCATCACTCCCACGCCGCCCACGACAACGCCGTTCTTGTAAAGCGGGAAACCGCCCGGGTCCGCCGCAAGGCCAAGCGGGGCACGCTTTGGGCCAATCATGCCATCGCCCGCGCGCGCAGACAGGTCTGAGCACGGCAGCTGGCTGAATTGCACACCGAAGAGCGGCCCGCTTTCAAGCCCCGCCGTGGTCGGCGCCGGGGGGAAATGCTCCTGCACGATCTGGCTTGCTGTGCGGCTGGTGAAGGCGTTACCCCCGCTCGAGAGGTAAGCACCGGTCAGCGCCTTGGAAATCGCTGCGAGGCTTGAGGGGACTGCGATCCCCTGCGCATCGACATTGTCGCCATTGGGCGCATCGGATATCTGCGCGGTCAGCGCGGCCCCCGGCATTGCAAAGACGGCGAGCACATTGCCCACGCGGTCCACCACTGCGATGGTAGCGCTCGCGCCTTGAGCATCGGCCTGTGCGGCGGCCTGCGCGATCACCTGCCCGACATCATCGACGCTCAAAGCCTCTTCAGCAGGCACTGAATAAACATTGCCTTGAGCCGGCGGAGGAGGAGGCGGTGGCGTTGGTGGCGGATTGCCGGAACCCGCCCCCCCGCCAGTGGGTTGCGGGCCGCTCTCTCCCCCGCCGCACGCGGCGAGGATCAGCATCGGGGCAAGAACCCCTGCGGCCGCCATAGATTTCCATCCCCCCGCCATTCTTATCTCAGCCTACCAATCGCGGAGGAAGCAGAAGCCAGCGCGACCCGGAAGTCAGCCGGTTTGAACGCATTGGGCTCTTGGACAGCCCCATAGGCCTTGTTGATGTCGGCGCGGATGCTGGCGGCGGCGGCCACCGTCACCCGTCCCTCCCGCACCATCGCGTTCAACAGCGTGTCGATCGCCATTACCGCCTGCACGCTGCCCGAATAGTCAGTAAAGCGCGGCGCGGTGGCCTTGCCTGAAATCATCGCGATCACTCGGAAGGCATCAACATCGGCGTAAGCGCGCTGCGAGAGCGCATTCGAGAGCGCCCCTGCCCGCGCAGACAAGACCCGCGCAGCCGCACGCGCCTGATCGCCCGAGCCTCTTCCCATCGTCTTGTGAAAGTCACGGCTTGCCTCAAGGAAGCCGTCCGCCTGCCCTGGCACTAACGCCTTGGCGATTGCAGATAGCATGATGATGTTCTCATCATTGAAAGGCGGGTTGCCGAACGGGATCGGGCGCTCCGGGTTGGGCTCATGCGTCAGGCGGCGCGTATCGGCATCCTGGATCGCGCGGTGGCAGGAATGGCAATCGTAGAAGTAGAGCTGCGGAAACGCGCCTTCCATTCCGTATTCAGGATCGGTGAACAGGCCGGTAGAGCGCTTGACCGCTTCGGCCTGCCCCACCGCCCAGAAGCGCACCGAGTTCATCACGCCCTTGCGCGCGCGGTAATCGTCATCCTCGTTGTGGTGCTGCTGGAGCGCGCTGAACAGATCGAGCTCGAACGAAACGCGCGGGTGGCCAGCAGCCATCATGGCGTGGGTGACGAACTGCCCTTGGTTCTTCGAGCCATAATGGCAATCCAAGCAATTGTTGGCGCGCACTTGCGGCTGATCCAGCGCGATCAGCCCATCGGCGATGTTTGATTGGTGCGTGGCGGGGCGCGCATAGTGCGAGGCAAGCCAGCCTTCCGCCGCGCCATGGCAGCTCTCGCAGCCCACACCATCAGAAAGCAAGAAACGGGGCCCGCGCTGCGCCTTGGGAGCAAAGGTCGCGTGGCAGCCGAGGCAATCCGGCGCCTGCGTTGCCGGACCCAGCCCCAGACTGTCCGCGATCTGCTGCCCGCGCCGCCCGGCGAGCACCGCGTAAGCGCGCGAGTGAGCACCGCTCTGCGAAGACGGCTCTTGCCACGTTGAAATCTCATCCTGCCGCACGACCGGGCCATTGCCCTCTGCGCGGCCATGGCAGGTTGAACCTGCACAGGTGGCAACGCCCTCATAGCGCGCATCAGAGGCCATCGAATTGGAATTGGCGGTGCCGACTGGGAACAGAAAGGCCAGAGTGATCAGAAAAGCGGCGACAAGTCCGGCGCGCACATAACCAGGCGCGCTCAAAAATCCGGAGCCCAGATGGCGCAACAGGGACTGCGGGCCAAGACCTAATCCAAGCCCGGGCCCATTACTCCCTGATAAGCCAGCGCGCGCTGGCATCGCTACTAAAGTCATCTCTTACCCCCACGAGATGCCGTCGCTCTTTCACTTTACTCACGCAAAGGATGTCCAATCCCTTTGCCTGTCATCGCTTTGGACTAGCAAATGCTGCCGCGCGACGATTGTAAAGTCCCGTCATTGCCGAGCACCTCGTGCCCGACTCTTTAATGCTACCCGGGTACTATTGTCCCAAGCTTATAGGGTATATGCAACCGGCAATCGCGTCGCCGAGGCCCGCTTTTCCGGCCAAATCACCTCTGTGCGGCCGCCCTTGGTGAGTGGCATTGCGTATCATGCAATAGCGCAGCGCTGGCGGCGCTTAATGTTGCACTCAAGTGTGGCTCCACATGCGCACCAGATTGGCCATCGACTTATCGAGCGTGAGCAATTCGTTCGACTGGTGGTCCAGCTTTTGGCGCAGGCTGGTGCGCAGGTTTTCCATATCGAACAGCAATTCGCGTTGAGTGGGGTCTGCAATCAGGCTCTCAATCCAGCCCACGCATACGATGCGCTCGCCGCTGGTCACGGGCTTCACCTCATGGATTGAGGTGGAAGGATAGAGCACCAGCTGGCCCCATTCGCCCGTCACTTGCTGGGTTACACCGGAATTGTGGACGATCAGCTCGCCGCCCTCATAATCAGCCGAGTTGCTGAGGAAGAGCGTGAAAGACAGGTCCGTGCGCATGCGCCCTGGCGTCTTGCCCATCAGCGCATTGTCGACATGGGCCCCGTAATAGCCGCCATCCCTGGTCTTGCTGATCAAGAGCGGCGATATGCGACGCGGGCGGGCGGCGGCCTTCACCACACGGTTTTCCGCGATCAGCGGCTGCAATTCGGCGCGGATCGTGCGTGCGGGTTCACCCTTCGTAATCGCCTGGAGGTTGCGCTTCACTTTCTTGGCAACCGCGCCCGCCGTCTCGCGCCCATCGCGCCATTCGAGCGCGTCTATCATGCCTTGAAACTTGGTGATCTGCGCCTCGTCGGTGAAGGCGGCGATTTTGATGATCATGCTGGCCTGTTCCTGCCCAATTATCTGGACCGCTTGTTGACCGCCTGTTTAGAGCCCCCAGCGCCTGCGATGCAATGGCCCGGATCGTAAGGCCTTCAGCATCAGCCCCAGCATGAGCTTACTCAGCCGGGACGGCGCGCGGCTGTTTCCCAAGCCCGGCACCATTGTCGGGCGTATCCAGTTCACCGCGATAGAGCTTGCCCACCATCCGGCGCGTGCGCATGTGCACAATCGCGAGCGAGGGGATTACCAGCATCAACAGCGCGGTCCCGATCAGCACGCCAAAGCCCAGCGTTGCCGCCATGGGGATGAGGAATTGCGCTTGGCGACTGGTCTCAAATGTGATCGGCGCAACGCCCAGGAAAGTCGTTGTCGCTGTCAGCATGATGGGGCGGAAGCGCGACTTGGCCGCATCGATAATCGCCTCATCCTCATCCATGCCCACCGCAACGTTTTCGTTGAAGAAGTCGATCATGACGAGACTGCCATTGATGATCACGCCCGCGAGCGAGACAAAGCCAAAGAGCGACAGGATGCCGAGCGAAAGCCCCAACATAAGGTGCGCGACAAGCCCCCCCACAATTCCAAACGGGATCGCAGCCATGATGACGAAAGGCTGAGTGTAGGATTTGAACGGGATCGCCAGCAGCGCGTAGATCACGATCAGCGCAATGAAAAAGGCGCTGCCCAGATCAGCAAAGCTCTCCAGCTGCTCTTCTTGCTCACCGCCAAAGGAATATTGCAGCGTGGGATAGTCTGCGAGAATTGCTGGCAGAACCTCTTCCTCGACGAACTTGGTCGCCTCTGTCCCGGAGATTGCGTCCTCGTTGACTTCGGCAGTGATGGTTACCGCGCGGCGGCCATCCTCGCGCCGGATCGTCGCAGGCGCTTCGGTAAAGTTCGCCTCTGCGACGGCGGCAAGAGAAGTGAACCCGCCGCCTGGCAAGCGCACGCGCAAAGCGTCCACGTCAGCGATCGAATCGCGCTCTTCCTCAGGTAGGCGGACATACACACGCACATCCTGACGCCCGCGTTGCACTCGCACCGCTTCGGCACCGAAAAATGCTGAACGCACCTGGCTCGCCAAGTCCTCGACCGTCAGGCTCAAAGTGCGCGCAGCCGGTTTGAGCCGCAGCTCAATCTCGCGCAGCCCTGCATCCTGATCGCTTTGAATGTCATAGGAGCCGTTGATCCGCGCAATGCCGTCCATCACTCTGAGACGCGCATTATCGAGCACGTTCTGATCGCTGTCGAACAATTGTACACTCACCGCTGCGCCAAAGTTGATGTCATCAGACGTGATCGAGAAGCTCTTGACTTCCGGCAACTCGCCCACTTCCTCACGCCAGGCCGTTTCGATTTCCTTGGCGCCAACGGGCCTGTCGCTGCCGGTCATGAGCGCGATCTGCACATCGGCAAGGTTGGGCGAGGCGGTAGTGCGCGTGCCGCCTGGACCGCCCTGCGAAATCGCGCGTTCGCCTACTGTGGTGTAGATCGCCTGAACCCAATAGGGCGGCGCGCCTGCCTCGCGCTCTTCTTCAGTGGTGTAGCGATCGAGCACACGGTCGCCTGCCTCGCGGATCTTTTGTGCAACCCGCGCCGTGCGCTCGACCGTCGCGCCCGCCGGCAATTCAACTGAGGCCGAGATGACATCGCCTTCGATATCGGGGAAGAAGCTCACCTTGATTATCCCTGCAGGGACCAGCGCCGCCATCACAATCAGCAGCGCGATGGCCGCCGAAATGACCACGCCGGGAGCGTTCACGGAGAATTTGAGCGCGGTATCAAGCGGGCCTTCGACAAACGCTTTGAAGCGCGTATCGACCGCGCCCTGCACGCGCTCAAAGAAGCGAGTGATCTGATTGCCCGCCACTTCGCCAGCGGCTGGAAGGCTTGAGAGGTGGTGCGGCAGGACCAGCAGCGCCTCCACCAGCGAAAGCGCCAGCACCGCAATCACCACCAAGGGCACGTCGGCGATTATCTTGCCGATGACGCCGCCCGTGGCGAGCACCGGCAGAACCGAGACCATGCTGGTTAAAACCGCGAAGATTACCGGCGTGCGCACACGCTGTGCGCCTGCAATCGCTGCGCCAACGCCGCTGCGCCCGCCTTCGCGCTCGGCATAGATGTTTTCGCCCACAACCACTGCGTCATCGACCACAAGGCCTAGCGCCAGGATAAAGCCGAACAGCGAGAACATATTGATGCTCGACCCGATCGCATCGAGCACGAAGACCGCGCCAATAAAGGTCGCGCCAATACCGACCGCGCTCCAGAGGGCAAGCCTCAGGTCAAGAAACAGGGTCAGCGCGATCAGCACAAGGATAAGGCCGAAACCGGCATTGCGCAGCAGCAGCTCATACCGGTCTGCGAGAGTTTGCGACTGATCGTTCCAAACTGCAAATTCGACACCGGGCGGGGGCACATAGCTGCTCTGCAGTTTCTCCTTCACCGCCGCCGCGACATCGAGCACGCGCTCATCAGAGGTGCGGTAGACATCGACAAAGGCAACAGGCTTGTCGTTGAAGCGAGCGATCAGATCGGTGTCTTCAAACCCGTCATCAATCGTCGCGATATCGCCGAGGCGAAGCAAGTCGCCATTACCTGAGCTTACAACGATGATGTCTTCAAAATCCGCCTGCTCATAATTCTGGCCCACCGTGCGCAGGCGAACTTCTTCATTGGGCGTGTCGAGCGAACCGGCGGAGCTGTCGAGGCTCGATTGCGCGACAATGCGCGAGACATCGGGCAGCGACAGATCGAGCGCGCGCAAGCTTTCCTGAGGCACATCGATATAAATCTGGTAGTCGCGCACTGCGCTGGTCTCGACGTAAGAGACCTTGGGCATGGCCGCGATTTCGTCTTCGAGCGCGAAGGCGGTTTCCTTAAGTGAGCGTTCTGACACATCGCCGAACAGCGCGATCCGCAGGACTACCGAGCGCGTGGTAACCTCGCGTATATCGGGTTCATCGGCTTCGGCGGGGAAGGTCTGGATCTGGTCGACTTCAGACTTCACCTCATCGAGAGCCGTGGCCATGTCCGTGCCCTCTTCAAGCTCGACATAGACCGTGCCCTTGCCTTCGCGCGCGGTGGCGGTGATTTTGTCGACACCTTCGATAGCCTCAACCGCTTCTTCAATGCGCTGGACGATCGATTGCTCAATCTCGGACGGGGTTGCACCGGGATAATCGACGCTGATGTTGATCGTCTCAAGGCTGCTTTCGGGAAAGACCTCTTGCACGATCTGGCCAAAGGCGAAGACACCTGCAACGACCATCGCGATCATCAGCAGGTTGGAGGCGACCCCGTTGCGCGCCATGAAGGCGATCGCGCCCCTGCGGTCACGCGCGCGGTCTCCGGGCCGGGGCCGGGGTGATTGGTTGGAAGGCGGATTTGGATCGTTCATCGCGCCGTGCTCTTGGCGTTCGCCGGTGCCGCTTCTGCAGTGCCAGCGAGGCGCACCGTCATGCCTTCAATCGGAGCTGTAAGACTGCTGGTGACGAGTTGCCCGCCCTCTGAAAGGCTGGGCGTTGCGATATAGACGATGTCGTCGCTGCGCTGGATCACGCGCACGGGCAGGATTGAAAGCTTGCCATCGCGGATCACCCAGATCTCGTTACCAGGGCGCACCGCATCGGTGGGCACAGCAGCATAGCTATCAAGGCTCGCGCCCGTGATCTCGACACTGACGAAAGCGCCCAAGAGGAGGGGCGGCGCGCCGCTTACATTTTCGCCTGCATCCTCGCCCGCATCAACCGGTCGCCCGGCGGTGAGCGGTGCGGGCACGCGGACATACACCTCGATATTGCGCGTCGCACTGTCGAGGATGGCATTGGCACGGTCGACAAAGGCGGCCCAGCGATAAGTCTTGCCGCCATAGACATAGGTGACGCTGGCCGGGACGCGCGAGCGCGATGGCGTCAGAAGCCCCGGCACCAGCGCGGCTTCATCGGCGGTAAGCGAGACGCGCACTTCATAGGCGTTGGTCGCAACCAGCGATCCCAGTCGTTCCCCTGGCTGCACCAACTGGCCCACAGCTGCGCTTTCCTCACGCATCAGACCCCCAAAAGGCGCTTTTATGCGGGTGCGGCCAAGCCGGATCTGCGCATCGGAGAGATTGGCTTTGGCCCTGTCGCTTGAGGCCTTGGCGCTTTGCAATTGCGGCTCGCGGGTGGCAAGCCCGCGCTCGGCGGCCTCGGCCTCCTGCGCGGCGACCTCTTCTGCAAGGTCTTCCCTCAAGGCGTCCATATCGCGCGGAGCGAGGATGCGCGTACCACTAGACTCAGCGGTTTCGGCGGCCTTGGCGCGGGCTGCGAAGCGTTCAAGCTCCTCGCGCGCAATGGCAACCTCTTCCTGCGCTTCGAGCACCGCCACGCCCTGCGCTGCGACGTCCGCTTCCGCAACGCGAACCTGATTGAGGTAATCGCTCTCATCCACGCGCAGCAGCGTTGCGCCTGCGGGCACCACGCCGCCTTCGCGGAAAGCGGGGTGCACATAAGTGAGTCGGCCTGCAACCTCGGCCCCGATCGTGACTTCATCGCGCGCTTGCACTGTGCCAGAGCCAAGCACTGGGATCGGGCCAGAAGCGGGCTCCAATGCGACCACTTCAACGAGCGGCACCTGCTCCACACGCTCATCCTCAACCGGCGCGGGCCTCAGCGTAATCATGATCGCAGCGATGACGAAGGCTCCGGCGAGCAGGGCAATCGAATAAACCAGTTGGCGGCTCATGAGGCCTCTCTTTCGTCGGGGTCCGCGCGCGCTGCATCGGTGCGTGCGGGGCTCATTTCGAGGGGTTCGGGCTCCACGCCATCCACCCAGTCGCCCCCCAGCGCGCGGTGCACGCTTAGCCGTGCGAGAGCGGTGGCGCGCGCAGCGGAGGACAGGCTGGTCTCAACCGCATAGAGGTTGCGCAGAGCGTCGAGATAGGAAAGGTAGGAGCCAACACCGGCTTCAAAACGGCGGCTTTGCAGATCGAGCGAGCCCTTTGCTTCGGCCAGCTGCGCGGCAATGAGCGCGTAGCGGCGGCGCTGCTGCTCGTAATCGGCAAGCGCGCTTTCCACCTCGCCAAACGCGCCGATGACCGCGCTCGCATAGGCGGCGGCCTGCTGGTCATATGTGGCGCGCGCGCTGGCGATGTTGGCGCTGATGCGACCGCCATCGAACAGTGGAGCGATAATGCCGGATGTGAGCGAGCTCGCCCAGTTGTTGGCTAAGTCAAACGCGCTGCCAGGATCGCCTCCTTGCGTGCCGAGCGAGGCGTTGAAGGTGATCGAAGGGAAGCGCTCGGCACGGCGCGCTCCAATCCTGAGGCGCGCTCCTTCGAGCCGCTCATAAGCGGCGGCCACGTCCGGGCGTTGGGACAGCAAGTCCATTGGCATCCCGCTTGGCACAGCATCGAACACCAGACGGGGGCGCAGCGGCTGCGACAGCGTTGCCACAAGTTCTCCCGGATAGGTCCCCACAAGCAGCGCAAGGCGTGAACGGGTGGCGACAAGACTGGAGCGCAATTGCGGCAACGCGCTCTCGGTTGAGCGCAGGTCCTGCCGGATCTGATAGAGCTCAAGACTGTCCGCCAGACCTCGCGCAAAGCGATCATCGGTGCGCTCAGCCCGGTCGCGCAGCACTTCGATCGTCTGCTCGCTGAGCGCAATCTGGCGGGCGGCGTCGACATAATCGAAATAGGCAGTGATCGTTTCAGCAGCCGCGCTTAACTGCACCGTCTTTAGATCCTGAGCGCTGGCAATCGCGTCCTGCCGCGCCGCGCGGTAATCGTCGCGCACGCGGCCAAACAGGTCGAGCTCATAAGAGGTGGTAAGGTTGAGCGTGTAGGCCTCGTTCTCGATCCGGTTGATCGTCCCGCCGCCGAGGTTGCCAAAGGCCAAGCCGTCGACAGGCGTGCTTGTGCTCGACGCATTTCCGCTTGCTGAAGTGTTGGGCACAAGCGCGGATTGCGCGATGCGGGCCTGCGCTTTCACCTGCCGCAAGCGCGCTGCAGATTCCGCAATATCAAGATTGCTGGCAAGCGCGCGGTCAACGAGGCCGTCAAGCACCGGGTCTTCAAACGTGCTCCACCACTTTTGCGGCGCATAGGTGCCCGAGGTTGGATCAGCGGAGGCAGCCGTGAAAGCTTCGGGCATGTCGGAGACCACATTGGGCATCTCGGGAGCGGGCGCCATTGATACACAGCCCGACAAAAGCGCGCCCGCACAAAACGCAACACCAGTCCCCGCAGCACGAAGGGCGCAGAAGTTGAGGCGATGCATCAGTCTCACAATGAAACGCAGTATCGCGCAAGACTAACCGTGCAAGCGAAAGTTCGTAACCAACAGTCGCAATTTAATGCGAGAGACTAGAAAATGTCGCTCATTGCTCTCACCAAAGCCCACCGTTTTGGGAAAGACCGTTCACCATCGCGCCATATGCCCGATTGAATGAAGCCCGTGGCCAAGACGCATCGGGGAAGCTCACCCGACCCCTCGGTGAGCCTCCCCTCTGCTAACTGCTTACGCTGCCATTGCCTCGGAGCGCGCATCCTCAAAGCTAAGGCCCGGACGGTAACGCGCATCCACCCGGCCATCGACGAGCGTGAAGAGATGCAGCCAGCCATTGTCGAACAGAGCGCGCACGCCTTCATGACGTTCAAGCACATCGAGAATGGCCTCACGCGGCGCTTCCACCATGACTGAGAGCCGCAGCGGCTCGTGCACCAATTGCTCGCCGTCATGCACACCCTGCCAGGGCAGGCCTGCGCGCAGGCGCCCGCTATTGCCTTCGATGACGCCAATCCCGCCCACGACATTGTGGATGAGCTTGTTGCCTCCGCCAAAGATATCGGGCGCCACCGATGAACCGTAATATTGGAGGCTGATCCAGCTTGCGACGACGACAGGCGCGGTCATGATCAGCTCAAGCGTGCCGAAACCTTCATCGCCGCGCCAATCGTAGGAGTGCAGGAAGGCGCGCCCGCCCAGGTCCTTGCCCGCTGTGGCTGCGCGCGGGGCAGCGATGAACGCGCCGCACCCGGCAAGACCCCACTCAGGACGCGTCTCGGCCCAATTGGCCGCGCGCTGTTCGAGCCGCTGCCACGACGCGCCCGGCAGACGCGGCGCGCGCTCGGCCCGCGCAATCCATGTAGCCTCTTTCAGCCATTCGCGCACCAGCCGCATATCGTGCGGGATCTCGGCAACATCTGCATCAAACAGCTTAACCGCGTCCGTCGTCGTATCGTGCAGACCGGCGATGAACACCGTGTCTTCGGGCAAGTGGATCCCTCGCGGCTTGAGCCCCTCACGCGTTTCGGGATCGTTGAGCAGACTTGCCAGAACGCGCGCTGAAACATCGCCCGCATGCCCGCCGCACGCGCCGCAATGATATGCGCTTTCATGCGGATTATTGGTGACATTGCCGCCATGGCCCAGCAGCAGGACGACTTTGCCGAAATTGGCGGTCATGCTCATCGCGCCCAGCACCGTTGCTGCGGTATCGACCTTGGCCTCCAATGTAAGTTCATTGAGCATTTCGGGAAGCGGGTCGCTGGCTTTCTTGGCAGCGCCCAGCCCCGCCCCCAACCCAAGCGCATCGCGCACCAACTTGGCAGCGTAGAGCGGCCCCATCGATTCAACGAATGCGAAGGAGGACACCGCCGCCTGCTGGAACCGCCCGAAGGCGCGCGCGGTGCGGGCCTTGATGCGCGTATCATGATCTGTGTGCGAGCAGCCCTGGCTGCTGGTCTTGAGCGAGGGGCTCAGCAGCACCGGCAAGCGGTTCTCCACGATATCGGAGCCGTGCGGCGTGTGCGCGATGGGCAGGCCGAAGAAGCCTGCAAAACCAATCGTCTCGATCTCAGCGTCAACGCTTTCAAGCGCGCGGCGGAACACTTCGGAACGCACATCGATGCAGAAGGCGGCCTGCAGATGCGGGCGCCCTTCGCTTGGATCGGACCCGGTGAGAGCCTCGCTCAGGCGGCGCTGATGTGCGCGGTCGGCTGCGTCCTGAAGGATGGCGAGCGTGACAAGCTCCTGCGTCGGCTCAATTGGGGCGGCGTGCCCTGCCAGCGTATCGGTCCAACTGTGCGCGACTTGCGGGAATTGCTCCAGCAGCGCCTCTTCCCAGATCAGCCGGATTGCCAGCATGTCTGCAAGCGTGCGATCCACTCCGCCTGCTAGCTCTGCCTGCCACAGCATCCAGCGCGCGTGCTGTGCCCATCCGCCAAGGCTCATATACAGGCGGTGGAACGCGGTCTCAGCCGCTTCGCTGGTGAGGCCCAGGCGATCAGCGGCGAACAGGATCGCGCGCTCGGTCGTATCGGGTGCGGCAGCGACATGGGCGCAAAATCCGCTGAGCCCGGCGATTTCGGGGGTAAGATCATGGCTCGCCCAGGCGCGCCAGGCGGCGAAAGCGTCGACACCCGGTGCTGGCGACCACAGCGCCTGCCCACGGTCAAACTGGCCCGCCGCCCACAGGCCAAAGGTCTTTTCGATCACTGAGGGCCAGTCGATCCCGGTCTCTTGCGCTGCGAGATCGGCAATGGTCGGCAAAGCGGGCGCGCCCGGCGTTTCACCCAGTGCGGAAGCCGCCAGCTTGAGCGCGGCGACGCTTGAATGCTTGAGCGGCGAGGTGTTAGCCTCAAGCGCGCCCCACAAATCCTCTTCGGTGATACGCCCCTCTCGGATCGCGTCGCCATATCGAGCGCCGCTTTGCGTGATCCGTGTGCCCGCAACGCGCGCGAGCCGGGCCGAAGCGGTCGCCAGATCCTCGCTGGTCTGGCCAAGGAACGGGTTCACCGCGACCGTCGCATCGAGCGGGAAAGCGGGCGGCACTGCGCGGGCCGCAGCCTCAGCAGCGCTCAACACTTCGGAAAGCCGAGCCGGAGCAATTTGGGAGTGGTTGAGGAACATTGTGCGTTATCTCTCGCTAACGGAAGCCGGGGTTACTTGGCCGCGCTCTTCGCTGCTGCGAAGCCGCCAATGGCGCGGTCGAGCGGGGCATTGAGGTAGAGCCCGTTCGCCAGATGGACACGCAGGCCAGCGGTTGAGGGGTGATGCGCCCACAGAGGGAAGAGCGCTTGGGCAAAGGCGACAAGGCCAAAAGAAATCACCGCCACCACGATCAGCGCCCATTCCAGCGGCGCGGGCGTCGGCGCGGCGGGCAGGATCGGGCCCCAAATGGCCTGCGCCAAGACCTGAAAGCTGAAATAGCCAATCGCTGCGATCATCGAGGATCCTACAAGCCGGCGCGTGAGTTGGCGCGGAGCGAGATCCGCAAGGCCCTGAGCAACCATATAGGCCACGCCAAAGATCAGGATCGCGCCCATCGCCAGCGCCTGCGGGGTCTTGGGGCCAAACAGGGCAATAAACGCCGATGCAATGCCTGCGTAGAGCAGGATCGCCAGCGCGAAGGATTTGAGCACCGCCTTCACATCGGGCGCGGCGACCGGGCCAGGACGCGCGACGCTGACGACATCCTCAACCGCTCCACCCGAAGAGAGGAAAGCATGCGCCTTGTAGAGCGAGTGCGCAATGATGTGCAGCAGCGCCAGCGTCCACAGGCCCAGCCCACATTGCAGCAGCATGAAGCCCATTTGCGAAACCGTAGACCAAGCAAGCGCTGTTTTGACCGCGCTCTGCGTCAGCATCACCGTCGCGCCGAACAGAGCGGTGAGCCCGCCCAGCATCACCAGCGTCGCCATCGCGCCCGTGCTCTCCTGAACAAGTCCGGCATTGGCGACCAGCAGCACGCCGCCTGAATTGATGATCCCTGCATGGAGCAGTGCGGAGACGGGGGTGGGAGCCTCCATCACCTCGGTCAGCCAGCCATGGAGCGGGAAGGCAGCCGTTTTGAGCGCAGCGGCGATCACGATGCACGCCGCCGCCGCGGTACCAGCCATCCCCAGACCCTGCGCGCTGGCGGCGTTTGTGAGGGCTTCCAGGTCGCCAGTGCCAAAGCGAACAAAAACCAAGGCATAGGCTGCAAACAGGAACGCATCGCCCGCATGCCAGACCAGCGCAAACTTGGTTGCCGCGCGCTGCGCTTCAGGGCGCTCGGGATAGAACAGCAACAGCCGCTTCAAGCTCAGGCCCACCGCCAGAGTTGCCAATGCGAGGGTGGCGAAAGTCCCGGCTTGGACAAAGATGAGGACAGAGGCGAGCGTTGTCAGCATGAGGGCGTGGAACGCGCCCTCACGCGCCTCTCCATCGAGATAGGTGCGGCTGTAGCGCATCACGATCCAGCCGATAAAGCCAACCAGAAGCGCCATAGATGCGCTCACCAGATCAGCGCGAAGCCCAATCAGCGCCGCACCGCCGAGCGCCCCGACTGGCGCGGCGGTCTGCGCTATCACCTGCCCAAGGCCCACCGCCGTCAGCGCGAGCGAGACAAGCGCCGCCGCTTCCGACAGGCGCGTCACCATCCCAGGTCGACGCCCCGGGCGAAGGCCTGCAAGGATCGCAACCAGGACAAGCGCCAATGGCGCAAGGAAAGAGAACGAGGGAAGAATCGGGATCACGAGAAAAGCTCCGGGGGGATCAAGCGTTTTCGAATTTCAGCGGTGATAGAGCGCCCGCTTATTTAAATAAAATACATATTTTCTTTGATTACATTCTGTATAATAGAATAATGTCGACACTCAATCTCCACCATCTGCGCCTGTTTCGTGCAGTCGCGCGTGAAGGCACGCTGACCGGCGCGTCGCGCGCGCTCAATCTCTCGCAAAGCGCTGTTTCTACGCAGATCAAGGCGTTGGAGGCGGCGCTTGGTCATGACCTGTTCGAGCGGCGCGGACGCAATCTGGAAATCACCGAAGCAGGCCGCATCGCACTCGATCATGCCGAGGATATCTTCCGCACCGCCGATCACCTCACCGCCACCTTGAACAGCGCCGAGGGCCAGCGCCGCATCCTGCGGGTCGGCGCGCTGGCGACCTTGTCGCGCAACTTCCAGATGGAGTTCCTCGAGCCTGTCCTAGGGCGCGAGGATGTCGAAGTGGTGCTGCGATCAGGCACGCAGGCGAGCCTTTTGCGCGCGCTGGAGGGGCTGAGCGTTGATGTTGTGCTCACCAATCTCAGCCCTGCGCGCGATGCGGCGAGCCCGTATCTGGTGAAGCGGCTCGATGATCAGCCCGTTAGCCTTGTCGGTGCACCCGCCCGCGCTGGCCCCGCCGGGACCTCCATCATCGACACGATCCGCGCGCATCCGCTGGTGCTGCCAACGCCCGAGACATCCTTGCGCGCCGGGTTTGACGCGCTGCTTGACCGGCTGGGCCTTGATCGCGAGGGCATCGTCCCGCGCATCGCTGCGGAAGCCGACGACATGGCGATGATGCGCTTGCTCGCGCGCGATGATGTAGGCGTCGCGGTGATCCCGCCGATTGTGGTGCGTGATGAATTGGAGGCCGGAACGCTGGTTGAATTGCACCGGCTAGATGATGTGCACGAGATTTTTTGGGCGGTCACCATCAGGCGCCGCTTCCCAAATCCGCTGATCAAGGCCGTGCTCGATTAGGCAGGCCTGGAATAGGCGCCAAGCCCAGTGCTCTAGGCGCCGAGCTTTTCGCCCAGCGTTTCAAGCTGCCCCATGCACCCGCGTTCAATCAGCGCGTCGGCGAACATGTCGGCCTGCTCGTATTCCTCAGGCATGTTGACGAAGGAAATGGTCACCTCGCTGGCGCCTTCGGGGCCGGTCACGGTGTACTCAACCCCTTCCGTCGGCGTCAGCAGCGCCGGATCAAGCGGGGCAACGCTGTCGCCTATGTCAAAGGTCACATCAATCGAGTTATCGGTCTGCGGATCAAACACCTGATAGGTCTGGATGCCGTCGTTGTACGGCCGCCACAGCCGCACCGATTGAAGATCATAAAGGCACACCGCGCCCGGCCGCTCAACATCGACGTAATAGACATTGGGGTTCACTGGGCGAGCCATATCATCATTCGCCGAGCGAACGGCCCCGGTCGCGCTGCGGTTGGCGGCTTTCTTCCGGGTGAAATTGGCAAAGCGCGCGCGGTTCGACTTGGGCTTGGCGCCCACTTCGAACGTGCCCGGCCCCTTCATGGTGCGCGAGCCCTTTTTGGTGAGCACGGTGACGCTTTCGCCGCTTTCAAGCGTGATCGTATCGGCATCGTCCACCTTGGAGCCGACGGGAAACTCGCTGGCAGAGGATTTCACCACCACAGCAGGGGCCGCAAGTGCCCCGCTCCCCGCCCCGAGCAGTACTGCACCCGCAATTCCCAGTGTGTACCGAGCCGAAATCATACCCTACCCCTTCACCAGAATGACCCTGCGCGAACTTTCGCAACGTAGCGTTGTATCTCTTGAATGGCCAGTCACGAGGATCATCCAAAACCTATTTTGAGCCCATCACGTAAACACCATCCTCAGAAAGATTGGAGTAGCGCTCTTGCAGGGCCGCAAGCGCCGTGTCCTCGGGATGCTGTGCCACTAGCTCGGCAACGATTTCCTGCGCCTGAACCGCATCATCTGGCGCGAGCCTTGCCGCCTCAGCCAGACGCGCGCGATCTTCTGGCGGGAAATCAGGCGCTGGCTCCATAATGTCAACCGGACTTGCGCGGCCCGATAAGATGATGCGCCCCAGTGGCCGCCACCAGTCTAGCCCTGAGGGTTCGGCAAACTCGCGGCTGGCCATCACGCTCGATTTGAGCGTCTTGTTTGCGCTTTCAAGGCGCGCGGCAGTGTTCATGCTGTCACCAAGCGCGGTGTACTGAATGCGGGTGTCGCCGCCGAAATTGCCGATAACCGCCTCACCATAATGGAGGCCCACGCGCGTCTTGCCGATGCGCGGCAAAGCGGGGTCAATCTGAGCCACCTCCTTGCGAAACGCTTCGCCCGCCTGCCAGATCGCATAGCCCGCGCGCGCGGCGCGCTCAGCATCATCGGGCCGGGCAATCGGCGCACCCCAGAACGCGACCACCGCATCGCCCACGAACTTGTCGATCACCCCGCCATGATCGAGCACGACCTGGCTCAACATCTCCAGATAGCGGTTGAGCAGCTTGGCGACCATTTCCGGCTCGATCGCGTGACTCATCTTGGTGAAGCCTTCAAGATCGCTGAAGAGCACGTAGATCGAGCGCTTCTCACCACCCAAAGAGAGCAGGTCAGGTTTATCGATGATCGCCTGCGCAATGTCGCGCGGGATGTATTTGCCCAGCGCGCTTTGCGCAAAAGAGCGCTGCTTAGCGCCCGAAGCGCGCGCGACCGTCGTCATTGCGGTGAAGGCGAGCACCCAGGAAACGAGCCAGCCGACCGCGGGTAGGCCATAGGTGTCGACATCGTTCACATGCATCACTACCGGCGCGCCGATGAACAGCGCAAACAGCACGATCATCAGCGGCACTAGCCTTCGGGCAGGCCATTCGAGCAGCGCGATCAGAACAGCGGTCACCACTACCAGCACCGCCAGCGCCCATTTCACCGCGTCGGAAATCGGGGTCATCGCATTGCCATCCAGCATCTGTGCGATCATTTCAGCGTGGACGTAAATCCCGGCAGGTTCCTCGCCGTCGATCGAGGTGAAGGTGACCTCCTTGCGATCATAATCAACGATGTCGCCGCCGATCAGCACGTACTTTCCTTCAATCTGCTCAGCAAGGAAAGGGAGAATCGCGGGGTCTGGATCGATGAAGAGCGCAATGTCCAGCGCGGAAAAAAGCGGGGCCGAGACTGCATCTGCATCTGCATCTGCATCTTCATCCTCACCACCGGTCTGGTCTTCATAGAGGCTGCGGCGATATTCGATCGCGCCTTCATAGCCGGCGAACCGCCCCACCGGACCGCCCGCATCGCCGACCATTGAGCGGCCAAGCACTGGGGGCAGATCAGGCTCAATGCTCGGCCAAACGCGCGTTGCCCCAAAGGCGGCGTCCAACCGGATCGAGGCGGGGTGCGAATTGCTGCCTTCCAGTTCTGCCAGAAAGGCTTCGAGATAATCCTGCTGCTGCGCCCCGATGTCATCTTCATTAGTGCGCGTATTGGCATACGCGACCGAGACCGGTGTCTTCATCGCGCGTAGCGTCTCGATCAGTTCGGCATCCGCCTCTTGCGGCTGATCGAAGAGAATATCGATCCCGATCGCCTTGGGGTTCATGTCATCTAGATAGCGCAGCGCGCTGGCGATCACTTCGCGCGGCAACGGCGAGCGCTTTTCAAGCTCGTAGAGCGTCTCATCGAAGAAGACGACAGCAACAACCCGATCATCAGGTTCCACCATATCGGCCGAGTAATAGGCGCGGATATCGTAGAAGGCCCGTTCGGCTGCATTGGTGAGCGGAGTGGGAGTTTCGCCGTCGGGCAAGGTCCAGCTGTACTTGCCTACAAAGACTGAAAACAGGACGATCAGAACCGCAACAATGATCTGGATCTCACCCGCTTCGCTGACGTTGCGATAGCTGCGCGTGAGCCAAGTTCTGCGCGCTGGCTGTTGGCCGTTAATCTCGTCTTTATCGGCCACTGATCCGCCTCGCCTCTTTGCGTTTTCGATACAACCCAGCTTAGCGGTTCACAGCAATCGTGCCATCCCCGACAACCGCGAAGGCGGACCAATAGAAGGGGTGCGAAGTGTTGGCATCGTCCATCAGCTCGATCTGCGACTGGCGCAGCGCGTCCGCCGTTTCAGGCGTGCCTTCTGCGAACAAGCCGGAAATCAGGCGCTTGGTCGCATCGAAATCATCGGGCACCGGCCAATGACTCGCCAGCACCGTGCGCCCGCCTGCGCCAACGAAAGCGCGCACCAGCCCATCGAGCGCAAAGTCACCGCCCGAAGTCACCCCCGCCTCGCGCGTGGCGCCCACGGTCGCCTCACCTGCGGTATCGCAAGCAGAGAGGATCACAAGGTCAGCATCAATGCGCAGCGAAAAAATCTCGGCAAAGCTTAACAGCCCATCAGAAGTGTCTTCGCCAAACGAGGTCAACAGCGCCGGGCGCGGAGGGCATTCGGGCTGCGGCGCCGTGACAAGGCCATGGGTGGCAAAATGGAGGATACGGTACTCATCCAGATCCTCACGCTCGGCGATCGCGGTGTCGGTGAAGGCGCTTTCAGTCAGGACTGTTGTACCGCCACTAAAACGGCGGGCGGCATCAAAGAGCTCATCGGCCTTGATCGGGTTGGCCCAGATATTGGCCGACCACAGGCAGCTCTCTCCGCTCGCCAGAGCGGAACGCGTGCGCGCAGCACCAGTAGGCGTGTCGCCGATCGGTGTGTTCTGCCCGAGGCCCAGATAGGCTTTCGATCCGTTTGAGGGCCGCGAGGCGCGCACATCGCGAAACGCCGCGGGCGAGACCGAAGTGCTCACCTGCGCATTGCGCCCCAGCCAGGCTGTGCCGGTGAAATCATATTCGTCCCCGTTCTCCGAAGCGAGCCGTTCTGTGTACCGCTCAACACTCGCATCATCGGTGACGAGCAGGTTGATCGGCAACTTGAGCATCGCGCCATCAGGCTCGAACACGATGTGGCGCTGCGCGGGCAAACGGTCTGCCACTGGCGCAAAAAGCTGGGTGTAGAGCGCGCGCGATGCTGCGATATCGAAGGGCAAGGTCAGCACTTCGCCGCCATCAGCAATCGCGATGGTTTCGCGGATTTGATCGACTGTGAATTCGAGATCCTCGGGCGAAATACCCGCTTCATAGGCCAGCGCTGTGTCCGCGTTGATAAAGATGACGAAGGTCTCTGCCTCGAGCGTGATGAGCTTCACATAGGCCTCACCCTCGCGCAGGATCGCTTGCAGACCCGCCAGATCAATCGAGGAGCCTGCGACGGCACGATAGCGCGGGTTTTCCGCCAATTTCTGGAGCACTTCGGCCTGTTGGACCTGCAATTGCTCAAGCCGCGCCTGGCGCTCGGTCAAGAGCAGCGCGCCTTCGGATGAAAGCTCGGCTGCGGTTTGCATCTGCAGGATCGCCCCGCGCAATTGCTCGATCGAACGGCTAAGATTGGTGGCCTTGCGGAACAGCAGTGAAGCCTCGTCATCCCCGCCCGATAGCTCGCGTGCAAGCACGGCCTGCGTCTGCGCGAGGCCGGGTCGCTGGAGCAATTGCGCAGCTGCAAACATGTCAGAGGCCGCTTGCACTCCCGCCGAACTGGCCGGCTCAGCGCCATCCAGCAGCAGCGCAAAATAGGGCGCCATCAGGCTGCGAAGGCTGGTGAGCGGGCGTCCCTCAGCATCCGCCACGATTTCGCGGTAGAGCCCGATCGCATCGTCGCGCCGCCCCGAACGGGCATAGAACCCGGCAAGTTGCCCGCGCGCGCTCTGCAAAGCTGGCGAACCGGGATAGGTTGTTTGGAGCAGCGCGATGCCCTCTGAATGCAACCGCTCGGCCTCAGCGCTTTGGCCGGTGCGTTCGGCAACCTCGGCAAGCTCACCCAGGACCTGAGCGCGCAGCCAGATGATCGAGACAATCCGCCCGCCGCGCACTTGCGCCAGAGTGGTGTTTGCGCGCGCGAGATTACTCGCCGCTTCATCGGTCTGCCCCAGCAGGCGCAACGCTGTCGCGCGTAAGTAATCCGCTTGCCCGTCAAGCAATTGCGCTCGCTCAAGTGCAGTCAGGCTGAGTGCAATCGAGGAGCCCGCTGCCCGGTCATTTTCAGCCGCCAGTCGGTTCGCCATGAACGGTCCGATTTGCAGATTGCGCAGCGCATTGGGATCGCCAAATTCGTTGGGAATGGGCGTGTTGACCTCAGTGAGCGCGGCTTGAGGATTGCTTTGGTTGAGCGCATCGATCGTCTCGTAATTGCGCTGCAAGCGGGCGAGCACCGGGTCGGCCTGCGTGCCGGACTGCGTTTCAGCAAACAGCCGCGCAGCTTCGGCGTAATTGCCGAGGTTGGATTGCAGCAGCCCTTCATTAAGACGCGCCTCAATTCCGCTTTCACCCGATAGCGCCGCAGCGCTCGCTGCGAAGAACTCAGCTGCTTGGGCGAACTCGCCGCTATTGCTGCGCCGATAGGCTTCGACCAGCGCCTGATCGGCTGCAATCGCTTCGGCCTGCTGGCGCGCAAAAGCCAGTGCATCGGTGGTCTGCGTGAGCGGAATATCGACCGTGCCAGGCACAAGCTTGTCCTGCGCCAACGTAGCGAGGCCGATCTCCAGCGCCTTGCTGTAGGCCGACAGACCGCTGGCTGCGTAAGTCCGGCCACGCGCTTCTCCCACGAACAGCTCGGTGCGGATAGCGCTCGATCCAGTCGAGCAGGTGAGCCGCCGCGTGCCATCAAGCGATCCGCTCAGCGTTTCAGGAACCGCGCCGCCTTCGCTTAGCGTGCAATTGGTCCCCGGCCCGCCAAAGCGCTGCGCTGCGTCGCCAGCGAGCTGGCCGCGCACGACCCACAAGGTGCCGATCGGTGCGGCGGCATCGCGGCAGATCACCGAATATTTGCGATCAAACAGGCCAGCGCCCGGCTCTGGCTGCAATATCTGCGCTTCGCACAGGGCATTCGAGCCCACCGGAAAGGCATCGCGCAAACTGATAGGGCGGCTCTCGGCCCGCTGCGCGATATTGGGTGCAGCCCATAAGGCAGCGGTGGCGACGAGCGCCGCGGTACAAAGGCTGGCGAGCTTTTTCATAGGCTTACTCCTCACCTTGCGTGGTTTCCAGCCCGCGCGCTGCATCTGGCTCGTCTTCTTCTTCCCCATCACCCACAGTGACCGAGTAGAGCGAGCTGTCCCCGCCACTCGCGACCGGGTCTTCGAGCAGTGGGTCCTCAGTCAGCAAGGGCACTTCGACAAGGCCAGGGAAATCGAACCCAAACACGGAGTCGACCCGAGTTTCGATCTCGGCCTGGACTTCGATGATCTCAACCGGAGCCTCGAAAACCTCGGGATTGTTGATCGGGCCATCGAAGACGATTTCGTCGATCTCATCACCAAATTCGCCGTTCTCACCTTGCTGTCCCCCGCCAGTGGGCGGTGGCGGCGGTGGTGGTGGCGGCGGCGGCGGTGGCGGGGGCGGCGGCGGTGGCGGCGGCGGTGGCGGTGGCGGTGGCGGTGGCGGTGGCGGTGGCGGTGGCGGTGGCGGCGCACTGCACGCGCCGGTATTAATCACGCAATCGTTGAATTCGCTGGTGTCGCTGTAGATTTGCGGTCCAGTGCCTCCATTGTTGAAGCCCACCTGGTTGAAGAAGTCTTCACCCACAACGCTGTCACCTGCGGTCAGCAAGCGGCGGCCATAAGCAAACACTTCAAGCTCCTGGGGCGTGCCGCCCGTATTGAGGCGATTGATCGACAAGCCATCTTCACCTTGATCGCCGATTGTGATCCCGCCCTGCTCAGTGGCGGTGCCCGTGTTGCGAACCAGCAGGCTGTCAGCAACGTCAATGCCGACGAAATTTCCACGGATATAGCCGAGGGGATCATCGCTGCCCGGCGCTGCAACCTCAAGCAAGTCGTTGCGCCCGGCAAAGTTCTGATCAGCCTGAAGCTGAGCAATGAGGGCTGCATCGCCGACCCAAATATCTTCAGAGGTCAGACGGATTGAGCCGATCGGATCGCCCGCGTCATTAAGCACTTGCAGCGATCCGGGAGTGACAATCTCGATCCGCTCACCAGCGTCAATCGCAATAGAGCCGGTGTTTGCTGAGAAGAAACCGAAATCGCCTTCGACCCGGACAACACCGCGATCCTGGAAATCCCTGGCGAGGATCGAGACCTCTTCAAAGCTGCCCAAATCAGCGTCGAGCAGCAGCACATCAGGCGAAATGACTGAATCGAGCGCTGGTCCTGTAAAGCGAAAGCCAAAGGCCGAAATGCGGTTCAGCTCATCCTGGGTCAGCGTGTAGCCGGGTCCGCCAGCAGCCCCACCAATCTGCGCAACTTCAGATGTGTTGAACGACAACGCATCGACAAGGCCGGCGCTGATAAAGGCACCGGGTGCAATGTCGATGTCGAATGATTCGAGGAAGACCTGTGATGCGTTAATCCCTAAGGATGAAGCATCGCCGGAAACGCTGATCAGCCCGCCCGAGACGAATTGCAGATTGGCCGCAATGTCGCCGATCACACCGCCAGACGAGGTATCAAGATCAAGATCGCCCAGCGTATCGATATTGGCTTCGTTGGTGATGATGATCTCGCCGCCACTGGCAAGGAGCGCTGAATTGGGCGCGGAGACCGAGACGCTATCGCCTTGTGCGGATGCAAGCAGGCTGTCTGTGGTGAGCACTCCGCTCAACAAATTGATGCCGAACGCCCCGATCGTGTTGCTGAGCAGGTTTGAGCCCGAAGCGTTGGCGTCCATTACCACATTGGTGATGTTGAGGACCTCGCCGCCCACACCATCTGTGCCAAGCGTCACAATACCCGCCGTGGCCGAACCTTCAAACGAAGTATCCGCGTTGGCGCGCATGCGCAGATCGGTCAGATCAATCGAGGAATTCCCGCTCACCAGCAGATCGGCCAGGTTCGCCGTGGCAGCGCCACCAAAACTGCCTGTGCCCGAACTGGAGGCGTCAGCAGACGAGGAAATGTCCAACCGATCAGCCGCCAGTGTGGACCCGGTAAAGCTTACGGCAATTTCACCGGCATTAGCTGCTCCCGCTTGCAAACCGCTTCCCGAAGAGGCTTCCGAGAGGACTGAAAACAGCGATGGGGTGCCGCTAATCTGACCGATGGTTATGTCGGTCCCTGCAAATTCGAGGTCGATATCGCCCGCTATCGCATCACCACCTGTACCCGCTGAGCCCCCAAAGGCGCTCGCGCTGACCAGGATTGCGCCTTCCGCGTCGATTACGGATGGGTTGGTCGATAGCGTGATGGTGCCGCCTGTCGCCGCGCCGCCTGTGCCGGTGTCGCTGTCTCCCTCACCGCCAACAGCTTCGGCGATGAAAGAGATCGTAGCGCCGGAAATCGCGCTGTTCTGGATGTCGATCGTAATGTCACCGGCCGTCGCGTCGCCGCCGAAATCCCCATCACCCCGGCCGCCGCGACTGGTCGTATTGAGAACAAAGGCTTGCTCTCCAAGCGCGTTCGCGCTGACATTGACGGCGGCGTCGAACATGCTGACGATGGTGCCAATGCCGCCTTGAGCCGATCCGCCATTGTTGCCTGTGCCGCCTTGCGCGCCGCTGTTGAGAACGAATTCGCCGGTAATGTTGAGCGTGCCGTCGAAAATGGTGAGGACATCACTGCCCGCCACCGCGTTGCCGCCATTTCCATTGCCATCACCATTGCCGCCAATTGCGCCTGACGAGCCAAAGGCGATTTCAGTGTTGAGCACCCCGTCACCCAAGATTGAAATCACGCGCGATCCGCCTTGCGCATCGCCGCCCGTTACGTCGCTGGCGCCGGCATTGGCCGATCCACCGGTAGCCTCAACGGAGAACTCCATGCGACCCGTGTTGATGGTCGCTGCGTTTATGAGGATGGTGCCTGTGCCGCCGATGGCTTGACCGGCGGTTGCGCCATCGGTGGCCCCGCCGCCGATCGCTAGCGCCAGCACTCGGATCGCATCGGGAGTGACGTTCGGTGTGGGCGTGGCGGGTAGGTTGATTGTGGAGCCGTCGCTTGCCGTCAAAGAGACAAATCCGCCTCTCGCATCTCCCCCAGCAAGGCCCGACAAAGCCACGCCGCCGCCAATTCCGTTCGCAGCCAGGATCGCGCGGTTGTTGAGCAGGTCGGGATTACCGGGCACCGGCGTGTCGTTCACGATGGTGAATATCGATCCGGCATCCGTCGCCACGATTTGTGCAGCGCCGCCGACACCCTCGCCGCCATTGCCGGTGAAGTTCTGGCCGCCAAGACCAGACGCTGTGAATTGCGCGCTGCCCAGCTGGACCGTACCGCCCCCTTGGGCAAGGCCGCCAGCGACCCCGCCCTGCCCGGTTCCGCCGATATTCGTGTTCAAGGCACCGCCACCGCCAATGCCATTGGCATCAACTCTGGCATTGCCTTGAACCTGAAGACTTCCTGAAGTGGCTGTGAGGATACCAAGCTGCGCGGCGCCTCCGGTCCCGTCAGCGCCATCGCCGTCATCGGATTGTGCGCCTATGCCGGTCGCATCAAGGAACGCATCGCCTGTAATGACAACATCAATGCCATCCGCGACGAGCGAGACATTTCCGCCTGTTCCCGCTCCGCCGATCCCGCCAAAGGACGAGCCTCCGTTCGCGGTCCCGACCAGCGAGAGGCTGCCGAGTATCGCAGTGCCGTTGAGAGAGCCCTCCAATGTGGCCTGGCCCGCAACTGCCTCCCCGCCATTGGTGCCGCTGCCGCCGAAGGCCGATGCGCTTACCGATACAACGTTCGCTGCCAGGTCACCCGCTGTCACCAAAACAACCGCGTTGCCACCCAAGGCGTCACCGCCCGGACCGTTCTCGAACGATCCCTGATCGTCGAACCCGCCCTGGCCACCGATGGCATCGGCCCGGAGCGTTACGTTGCCAAAGTTGGCTTGGCCCTGCCCGACTGAGCCATCGAGGCCGATAAAGAGGGAAAGCCCTGCCACAGCGTCACCGCCCGTGCCGCTCCCGCCCACTCCAGACCCGGCGGTGGAGATCAGCGCCCTGCCGCCTAAGCCGCCCGTCCCCGACGCGCTAAGACTGGCGGCACCGCCAACGCTCAAAACGCCTTGATCCGCACCAGCCAGAAGGAACGCGCCATTGGCAAATGGCGGATTAGCAAAGTTGATCGTGAGCTGATTGCCGCCTGCTCCGCTGCCCCCACGGCCCGCCGCGACGACATCGTCTCCAGCTCCGCCTACGCCGCCAATGCCGTCCGCCTGGAGGTTGGCGTCAAGGCTGATCTCAAGCCGGCCCTCGTCGGTTAGCGATCCCTCAGCCTGGAACAGCGCAGTACCGCCCGAACCATTGCCGCCGTCGCCGCCTAGCCCGATTGTCGCCGCGCCGCCAAAGCCTGAAGCGTTGGCAATCGCGCCATCCAACATCTCGATAGTGCCAATAATGGCGCGCGCACCGGCAAACCCGCCAATACCATTGCCGCCAAACGTACCCTCGCCGCCGAAACCGTCCGCCTGCGCGGTGAACAGGCCTGTGATGCTGATCTGTCCGCCATTACTCGTAAAGGCCCGCGCAATGCCCCCGGTGCCGGTTCCGCCTGGCCCTTCGAAATCGTTACCACCGATGGCATCGGCAACAAGATCAACCGTGCCGAACAGGTTGATCGTATCGCCACTCTCGACTGCGATGGTCGCTTCGCCCCCCGTCGCGTTGCCGCCTCCGATGGTACTGGAGGATTCGCCGACAGACGCGCTGGCGCTTACAAGAGCATTCTGATCAATTTGGATTGAGCCGCCATTGGCCAAGATATTGATAAACGCTCGTCCGCCAAAGACATTCGAGCCGTCAATGCCAAAGGTCGCTATGCTGTTGGGCCCAAACGCGTCGGCTGAAACAGTGGTGCTGCCGCCAATGGTGACAGTACCACCAAGATCGGCAAAGACCTGAGCGAGGCCACCGCGCTGATCTGCGCTCGTAAAGCCGAATGTGTTGCTCAGCCCGATTGCATTGGCGCTAACGTCGAGGTTGCCCAAGATCGAGAGCGTGCCGCCATTGGAACCTGCAAGCGCACGCCCTCCGGTGGAGGTGCCTAAAATTAGATCGACATTGTCCTCGCCGCCAAAGGCGTCCGCCGTGACGAGGGCGTTGCCCGAGATATTGATGACGCCGCCATTGAAAGCATCGATGAACGCCTCGCCCCCTTCGGCGTTGATGACCGTGAGATCCGGCAGGTTTGAACTTTGAACGCCAAAAGCTCGCGAGGACACCAGCACATCGCCCGAGATAGCGAAGCTGTTGTTATCCGTCGCGGTCAGTTCAGCGAAATTTCGGCCCACCATCAGCAGATTGCCATCGACGCTGCTGTTGGTGGTGCGCGCGGTGACTTGAACCTCTTCATTGGCGATCGCGAGCACGCTGCTCGACGCGTTGAAGTCCTCCATGAAGATGCTGCCCGCTGGCGGCGGGTTTGCCACATCCTCAGGCTGCGAGAACACCGCGTTAATGCCATCTGTGCTCGTGCCGTTCTGAACGGTGCGACCGCTGACGTCATAATTGGCAGACAGGATAATCTCGCCATTGACGATGCCCGCGCTGACCGCAGGATCAAAGCCCAGATTCCCGCGAAAGATCATGCTGATTGGATCGTTGATCGCCCTGGCGACCGCATAGATGATATGATTGTCGTCTGTGTCCGTGCTCGCCGGACCGCCAACATCCCCGTCGATCTGCACTGGCGTCGTTACATCGGTGCCAACCGGAATCTGGATATCGAACAGCCCGTTGGTCAGGGTGATCTGCGCAAAATTGGCACCAACGAAAGCCTGGCTACCATTGACCCTCGACTGCCCAAACATCTGCACATCTGGCGCTGCGATGATGAGGAAGCTGTCTTCGGCGGAGGCGTTGATCTGCGCACCGGGATTGATGATGACCGAGGCTGTCGAGGTGTTGACCGCATCGCCCAGGATCAGGGTTCCGCCGGCCTCGTTGAAATCGGTAAAGCTGGCAATGGTCGGCTCGATCGCGGTCAGGATCAGGCCGCCGACATCGAACACCGAGTTAGGGCCTGCGACAATCCCGCTTGGCGAATAGAATGCAATGGTGCCGCCTGTCTCAAGCGCACCTGTCGAGTTATTGAAATACCGGGAAAGGACTGTTCCATCGAGCACCACGACATCGCCATTAGCGGTGGGCAATATCCGGTTGAGGACCCCGAAATCAGGCGTATTGAGATCAGTTTGGAATGTAACGATATTGCCATCAGGCAAGAAGGTGAGCGCATCGCCATTGTTGTCTAAATCAGGCGTCCAGTCGATCACCGTGGTCGCCTCGAACACTGTGATCGTCTCTGTGCCTGTTCCTGTGAAGCCGCGGCTCGCAGCGCCTTCAACAACGTTCTCACTCGCCTGAATCGCCTGAGCGCGCAGGCGTTCGGGCGCAAGGGTCAGCGAGATTGCCAGCGCCATCGGGCCAGCGCCCAGCATCAACCGCGAGCGGTTTTTGGTTAGCAACGCCATCTCAATATCTCCACGGCAACAGGCGGGCGGTGAGCGTGAATAGGACCCGGATATCGCCGCGCGTTGCAGCAAGGTCGGGCCGCTCAAGCGGAACCGCGATCAAAAAATCACCCTGAATATTGGCTCCCCACGAGGCGCGCACACCTGCTCCTGCCGACCACAAGCGGTCCGGGTTAAGCGGTCTGCGGCTGGGGTCCTCGTTCCCGGCATAGGCGACATCGGTAAAAACGTAAGGCTGGTAGGCGAGCGCGGCGGCCTCTTCGGGAACGAGCGAGCCATAACGGACCTCAAACGCGCCTGCGACGCCGCTGTCACCCAGCACCGCGCCCGGATCATAACCGCGCCCGATCGAGAAGTTGCCGCCGGCAAATTCTTCAAAGGCAGGAAGCGGGCTGCTCGAAACTTGCCCTTGCGCGTTGAGTGCAAAGGTCCAGAGCGGCGTCGGGCGGTATTCGGCCTGCCCGGTATAGCGAATGATGAAAGGTGTGGGGTCAGCTTCGATCCGACTGGGGGGAACCGCTCCGCCTGTTACGCAAGCTAGCAGATCCGGGCGGCAGTCCGGGCTGGTCGAGAAGACATCAAAGCCCTGTCGGATTTCCGCCGAATAGCCATAGCGTAGGCGCGGCTCGTAAGGCGTGTAGCCACCCTGGCGCTGGATGCTCTTGGCATCGGTAAACTCGCGGCTGACGCGCGCATACAGCGTGCGCACACGGTCGCGAGTAAGCGGTACATTGGCGACATCGACGTTCTGATCAACGATATCGACCCCAAGCTGTACATATGAGCTTTGCTTGCGTGTGCGCTCCATGGGGAGCGTAGCAAAGAGGCTGCCGATCACGCTTTCAGATTCGATATCGATGCCCGGAAGATCATTGTCGGGTTCGGTCATCGAATAAGTCAGACTGCCGCCAACGCGCAGGCCCTCGCCACCAAGCGCGAAGTCATGGCCGATCTGGAAAGTCTGCTGCTCAACAAAGTCGATCGTGCTGAAGGCGGTGACATAAGTGCGATCGCCAAGGCCGGTGAGATCGTAGAGCTCACCCAGGATTGTCCCGCCAAAACGTCCAATGTTCTGCGAGCCCAGGTTTTGGACATTGGCAAATAGCGCGCCCTTTTCGCGCAGCACTGCAATCTCGCCCACCAGATCGCCTGGCTCGCCTTGCGCCGCCGGACGCAGCGAAAGACGCACATTGAGGCCCGGCAGGTCATCGGCCAGCAGCAGGTAGCGCTCGGCATCCAGCGTGTTGAAAACATCCTGATTGACGAGCTTGCGCAGATACCGCGCCGCAGTCTGTTCGGAGGGGCCCGCATCGCCGCGCACGCGCACTGCCGTCAGGCGCCCGAAGATCACACGAAAATCCGCGACCCCGTCGGCGAGATTCTGTTCCGGGATTTCAACCGTGGCAAGATAGCCCTCGGCGCGCAGGATACCGTTCGCAGCCGCGCGGATGTCGCACAAAACCGAAAGCGGTAACTCGCGCCCGACATAGCTTTCATAGGCCGGTGCCAGCGAAAGGCCGGACACCTTATCAAGCCCGATGAACTCCGCGCCGCTCAGCGTCAGTGTGATGTCGGCATATTCCGCGCGGTCAAGCGCGCAAGGCGCACGCTCAAACCCGCCATCAATAGTGAGCGTTGTCGGGCGTTCCTCACGGCGCAGGCTGGGCGGGACAAGCTCGGTGCGGTTGGGCGGCGTGATTTGCGGCGGCGTTTGCACCACGCCTTGTGCCTGCGCACTCTCCGGCGCGCTGGCCATCAGTGCCAGACCAGTCGCCAGAGCGGTAAATCCGAGGCGGCTCGTTCCAGACAGACGCATAGGCGGCAGTCGCTGCATACCCGGCGTCAGATCACGGCGGATTTCAGACGTGAGTGTGTATGCGCTCGACAAAATGGCCCCCCGCTTCGCCCCGATCCCTTTGCAGGAATTCGAAACCCCAAATTCGTCCCCGCAGTGCGTCGGTCAGACACCTGTTCCGGCGCAGGCAGAGGAAGGCGATGCACCGGCTTTGCGGCTCCATTCGCCATGTTGAGCAACCCAATCTTCTGATTTGATGATCCTACCGACCCTGCAAGAGATGACAAGGGAACATTACCAAAAACACGCGCTTGATTTCACAGTTTGTCGGGCTTGAACAATGGTCTTGAGTAGAGTTTTCAAGGCGCTGGTCGAAATAGTACAATTCGCGTAGGCAAGTGGCCCGTCATCGCGAAATGAAGACAAAGCACACCCAAAAATCTAGTCTGCCGATCACTCCGCGCTCCGAGTCGCACGGGGCTGTTGGGAGAGAACTGCCTATCGTCAACGAATGCGTGAGGGCGCTACCAGAACCGCATTGGCGATCATCAGGTCAAGCCCGTCGAGATAGGCGCGCGTTGAAGGATCGTGAACGAAACCGATGGTGACGCCTGCGCCGGTCGGCTGCGCCATAAGATAGGGTTTGAAAGCCATCTGCTGCTGGTTCTCACCCCACACATAGCCGCTGGCAATAAGGCTCTGCGCATCGGCAAAACGGATTGCGTTAATCCCATTTGCACGATCAAGCGGGGTGTAGACCGCAGAGCCTGTCGCGTTGACAACAGCGCCGTCATCATAGCCTGCGGAGAGGAAGATGTTGGGGTCGCCCACCACATTGAGCAGCGCGCCCGGCAACGTATCAGGCAAAGCCTGCTGGTTGCGGATGAACTCGCGGTATTCTGCCTCGCTCTCAATCGCGTTCGCTTCAGCAAGACGCCCGCCCGCTTCGCCCTCAGGACTGGAGAGATCAAGGCCAAGGCCTGCTTCGCGCTTGACCGACAGAAGCGGGCTGTCGCCACCGGTAAAGGCGCCAAGGCTGCTGCCCACCGTCACCAGCACGCCGCCATCGGCGACATAGCTTGAAAGGTTGGCGACCACGCTGCGCGAAGGCGATCCTTCGGGCATGATGACAACGTCATAGTCTGCAAGATCAGCGCGGCCCAGACGCTGACTGCGAATGGGCGTAACCGGCAGGCCAAGGCGGCGTTCGAGCACATAGCGCAGCGCGCCCGCGCTCAGTTGCGAGACACCGTCATCCCAGGCCATGGCGACCTTGGGCAGAGTGAGCCGCACAAAACTGGCGCTGCCCAGATTGGGACCATCTTCCACCCAGCCCGATGCAAGCCGCGCGGTCTCGGTGCCAAGGTTGGCGGAAAGCTCCTCAATCTTTGCAAGCGCGCCCTCCTTGTTGGCTCCAGCAGCAAACACCACCGTGCCGCGCGGATATTCGCGCCCGCCAGAGGTGAAGGCTTCGTCGGTGACCCGCGCTTCAAAACCCTGGCGCAAAGCGAGTGTGACGAGGCGCGCCTGGCCGCTATCGGTCCACGGCACCGCAATTGCAAAATCGCCTGCGCCGCCTGTCAGCGGAGAGATCGGTGCATCGGGCGCAAGCGCATTTCCGCCGACGCCTGCGCCGCACACGCTCACATCCACGCCCGACATCAAACCGACCGACCAGGCGGTGACGTCATAAAGCTCATGGCGCAAATCCTCCCCGCGCCTTGCCTCCTGCTTGGCGATGAAGTCGCGTGGCAATTCGGTGTTGCGATCAAGTAGCGCGCGGACGAGACGCGCAGCGGGTTGGGCTTGCGGGATGGCGAGATAGCCTTGCTGGTAGGAGCGTCCACACACGCTCCTCGCATTGCCTTCACGAAGCACGGTGATGCCCTGCGCCGCAAGACGCCGGCCCAGTTGCTCAGCGTTCCAGCGACGCTTGGCGAGGTCGATCACATAAGTGCCGCGCCCTGCCGCACCATTGGCGTTGGCCAAGCGATATTGCGCAAAATCCGAGAGGAAACGGTCCGCATTCTGCGCCACGGCTTCAGCGGTCGCGAAGCTCGCAATGAAGTGATTGCGCACACCGTCGCGGTAGGTAAGCGTGTTGCCATCGCGCCGGTCAAACACGAGACCGCGCGCCGAGGCCTGCTCATAGGTGCTGCCGATCGCGCCATGATGCGTGTTCCAGGTATCGCCATAGCCGGGATAAAACAGGTCATAGACCTCGCGGGTGAAATAGGGCTGCCCCATGGCATCGAAATAGGCCGCGTTATTGCGCCCGATAATCTCGTAAGCGCGGCGCTGAGCCTCGGTAATTTGCGGGCTGATCGGATCGGCTGCGGGGCTGAAGAAATAGGTGTTGTCGCCGCCCATCTCGTGGATGTCGGAGACCACCACCGGGTTCCATTCGCGGATTGCCTTCACCTTGCCTTGCGTTTCGGGCTGGGACAGCGTGAACCAGTCGCGATTGAGGTCAAACATGTAGTGATTGACGCGCCCGCTGGGCCAGGGCTCATCGTGCTCGGCGGATTGGCGGTCGCCTGAGGGCACGATCCCGGTCGAGGCGCGGAAACGGTTTACAAAACGCGCGCGGCCATCGGGGTTTTGCAGCGGATCGATGATCACGATGCTCTCGCGCATGATCTGATCGGCGCGCGCATCGCCTTGCGCGGCGAGCAGGTGGTAGGCCATCGTCAGCGCAGCGTCGGTGGAACTGATCTCATTGCCGTGGACAGAGTACGTCAGCCAGGTCACAGGCAGCGCCAAGCCATTGCTCGCACGGCCCGCAGCGATTTTTGCCATGTCCGCCTGGATCGCATCGATATTGGCCAAGTTTTGAGGCGAGGTCAGGATCACATAGTGAAGCGGGCGGCCCTCCCATGTCTCGGCATATTTGACGATCCGCATACGGTCCGGTGCAGCAGCTTCGAGCGCGCGCAGATAGGTCAGCATTTCATCAGGCGAGGTGATGTTGGTGCCCGGCGCATGGCCCAGCGCATCGGTCGCAGTGGGGATTGCGGGGTCGAAGGTGCCCTCAAGGAAGCTTTGCGCAAGAGCAGGCGCGGCCCCGGCTCCCACAAACGCTGCACATGCTGCAAATGTAGCCGTCAGCCCCTTCAAAACGCTTCGCTTCATCGACAAACCCTTCGCTGTATTCATGCCCGCTCACGCTTTCCGCTATGCAGCGAGCGCGGTCAAGCCGGTTGCTTATTACTTAGCCCAATGTGCGTAATACGAGGCGGAGGCCCAGCGCGGCCGCAACGAGCACTACGCCAGCTCCTGCTACATTCGCGATCCAGCCATTGCGAAAGCGGCCCAGAAGCGCACTCTGGTTCATGGCGTAAAGGAGGAACGCGGCGAGGATCGGCAGGAGCAGCCCATTGGCAAGTTGCGCTGCCAGGATAACTTCGACCGGGCGAATACCAGCGAGCGCCAGCCCTGCACCAATCGCGATGACGCTGAGCGCAATCAGGCGGAAGGCAATGGACTTGGGCCCGCCTTCCAGGCGCAGCACTTCGGTCATCGCAAAAGCGGTGGCGAGCGGCGCGGTGATCGCGCTTGTGAGACCAGCAGCGAACAGGCCGATGCCCAGCAGATAGCGCGAATTGGCGCCAAAGAGCGGCTCGAACTGGCGCGCCATGTCGCCCGCACTCTCAACCGCAATCCCGGCGGCGAACAGGCTGGCAGCGGCGGTGGAGGCGATGAGGATCGCGATCAGCCCGCCAATCCCGATGGAGATGGCGGTATCCGCACGCACCGCGCCAAGTTCGCCCACCGCCCCGCTCTTGCGCGCCACCGCAGAGGCGTGGAGAAAGAGGTTGTAGGGCACGATGGTTGTGCCGATCAGAGCGATCACGGTAAGCAAGGCCTCGTCGGGAATGGTGGGGGTGAACAGGCCGTCGACCAGCGCCGCAAGGTTCGGTCCGGTGATCGCAAAGGTAGCTGCAAAGGCCAGTGTCATCAGGGCAACAAGGCCCAGCAGGACGCGCTCGATCACCTGATAGCTGCCGGTGAGGAGCAGCCCTGCGGCAAGGACTGCGATCGCCGCGACCCAAAGCGCAAAAACGCCCCCATCATCACCCGCTATCGCCTCAATCCCCAGCGCCGCGCCCGACAGATTGCCCGCCTCATAGGCTGCATTGCCCGCGTAAAGCGCAACGCCCACCAAGACGATCAGCGGCCAGCGCAAGGGCGATGCGGCCAGCAGGCCTGCCAGGTTCGCGCCCAGCCCCTGCCGCGTCACCAGTCCAAGACGCGCGGACATTTCCTGCAAGGCGATGGTCGCAAAAGTCGCAAACAGCAGCGCCCAGAGCAGCGCATAGCCGAAATTCGCCCCCGCCAGCGTGCAGGCCGTGACGGTGCCAGGCCCGATGAACGCGGCGGTCACCATGGCTCCGGGGCCTAGGGTCTTGAAGCGCGCGATCACGGTTTGTGATCCTTCGCGCAGTCAAATTCGGGGCCAAAACCACCACCGGTGGGCGTGCGTATGACAATCGCATCACCCGGCCCCACTGAAGCCTCGCCGCAGCCGCCCAAATCCTCTTGCGCGCCATTCACGCGGACAATCGTGTTGACGCCGATGCGGCCAGCCGCGCCGCCCTTAAGCCCCGGCGCTGGCACCCGGCGGCGGTCGGAGAGGATCGAGCACGCCATGGCCTCGCGAAAGCGGATGCGCCGCGTTACGCCATCACCCGCATTCCACTGCCCGCGCCCGCCCGAGCCGCGATCAATCGAAAACCGGTCAAGCACAACCGGAAAGCGCGCCTCAAGCACTTCGGGATCGGTCATACGGGTGTTGGTCATGTGTGTGTGTACGCCGGGCGCCCCGTCAAAGCCCCCTCCCTCTGTATTGGGCCCAGCGGGCGCGCCCGAGCAGATCGTCTCGTAATACTGCACCCGCGCATTGCCGAAGGTGAGATTGTTCATGGTCCCCTGCGCGGTGCCGAGGCGTCCCAATGCTGCAAACAGCGCATCCGTCACTGCTTGGCTCGTCTCGACATTGCCCGCGACGACCGCCGCAGGGTAGGACGGGTTGAGCATCGATCCTTCGGGCACAACGATCTCAAGCGGGCGCAGACACCCGGCGTTCAAGGGTATCTCGTCAGCTACGAGACAGCGGATGACATAGAGCACGGCGGCGCGGGTGACAGCGACAGGCGCGTTGAAGGCGCTGTCCTGCTGCGCGCTGGTGCCGGTAAAATCGATCCGTCCGGTACGCGCCGCCTTGTCGATGGTGACCGCGACCGAAACTCGCGCGCCTGAATCCAGCTCGAGCGTGAACGCCCCGTCCTCAAGTTCCGCAAGAGCGCGCCGCACCGCTTCAGCCGCATTGTCCTGAATGTGTCCCATATAAGCCTGGACCACCGCAAGGCCATATTGCTCGACCATTGTGGTGAGTTCGCTCGCGCCCGCAGCGTTGGCGGCGAGCTGCGCCATCAGATCGGCGATGTTTTGCTGAGGATTGCGCGCCGGATACTCACCCGAGGTCAGCGCTATTTGTATCGCTTCGGTCTGGAAGACGCCCTTTGACACCAGCCTCAGGCTGTCGAGCACCACACCTTCTTCGTGGATCGTGCGCCCGCAAGGGCTCATCGATCCGGGTGACAGGCCACCGATATCCTCGTGATGCGCGCGGGAGGCGAGGAAGAACAGGATCGCCTCTCCCGCCTCGTCAAACACCGGCGAGACCACGGTTATATCGGGCAGGTGCGAGCCGCCCTTGTGCGGGTTGTTCTGAACGAAGGCATCACCCGGCGCGATGGTCTGACCACTGGCAAGGACCGACTTCACGCTTTCATCCATCGAACCCAGATGCACCGGCACGTGCGGCGCATTGGCGACCAGCTGGCCGTGCGCATCAAAGATCGCGCAGGAGAAATCGAGCCGCTCCTTCACATTCACGCTTTGCGCCGTGTTCTGAAGGATGATGCCCATTTGCTCGGCGATGGCCATGTGGCGGTTGTTAAACAGCTCAAGCGTGACCGGATCAACCTTGGCAGGGTCAGGCGTGGTCGCTTCCGCGTGGCCGTTGCTGGTCAGGATCAGGTGGCCAAGATCGTTGATCACTCCGCCCCAACCCCGCTCGATCACAATGGTACCGGTGGGCTCAGTGATGATCGCGGGGCCAGCGACCCTGTGGCCGGGGCCTAGCTCGGCGATGTCCAACACTGGAGCCTGCTGCCAATCTCCGCCGGAATAAAAACGCGTCTGCGCCTTTGGCCGGGCCGGTGCGGTCGGGGGCTCTCGCGGCGCTTCTGAGACGTCCGCCCCGCCCGCGCCCACTTCGACAATCAGTGTATCGAGCACCACGGATTTTTCGCTCGCGACAAAGCCGTATTGGCGTTGGTGCTGGGCCTCAAACGCACTCAACATGGACTGAACCTCACTGACGGGGACTGTAAGCGTGGTATCGGTCCCACGATAGTGCAGCAGCGCGCTGACTTGCGTGGCAAGGGCTTGCCTTTGCGCGCCCTGCTCGATCAACTCAGAGTAGCACTGGTCCTTCAGCGCGCGCGCCTGGGCCTCGATCCGCTCAGCCAGAGCCGGTTCAAGCGGCGCATCGATGACCGCCTGCCGCTCCGCGCTCAGCCTCGCCAGTCCCATGCCGTAGGCCGAGAGCACTCCTGCCATCGGGTGGAGCAGAATGCGCCCGATCCCCAGCCGCTCGGCCACCAGACACGCATGCTGACCGCCCGCGCCGCCAAAGCAGTTGAGGACATAGCCTGCAACATCATGGCCGCGCGCCAGGCTCACCTTTTTGATCGCCTGCACCATGCGCTCCACCGCAATATCGAGAAAGCCCTCGGCCACCTGTTCAAGCGAACGGCCACCGCCGATCTCGTCGGCCAGAGCGGCAAAGCCCGCGCGCGAGGCTTCGATATCGAGCGGCTCGTTCTGCTCCGGGCCGAAGATCGCCGGGAAGAAGCGCGGATCAAGCTTGCCAAGAGCCGCATTGATATCGGTGACAGCCAGCGGCCCGCCACGCCGATAGCAGGCCGGGCCCGGATCAGCGCCTGCGCTTTGCGGGCCCACACGAAGGCGCGATCCATCAAAGGTGAGCAGCGAGCCCCCGCCCGCCGCCACGGTATGGATCGAAAGCATCGGCACCCGCATCGCCGCGCCCGCCACTTCGGTTTCGTAAGCCTTCTCCAGCGTGCCAGCGTAATGCGAGACATCGGTGGAGGTCCCGCCCATGTCGAACCCGATCACCTTGTCAAAGCCCGCCGCCTTGGCCGTGGCCACGCAGCCGACGATCCCCCCCGCTGGCCCTGAAAGGATGGCATCGCGCCCGCGAAACCGGCTTGCCTCGGTAAGCCCTCCAGAGCTTTGCATGAACAGCAGGCGCGCTGTGCCATCCTTACTCGCCAGCCCTGCCTCGACCTGATCGACATAGCGCCGCAGAACCGGGGTGAGATAGGCGTCCACAATCGAGGTCTGCCCGCGCGGCACGATCTTGGCGAGCGGCGAAACCTCATGGCTGGCGGAGACCTGCGTGAACCCGACCTCGCGCGCCAGATCAGCGAGCGCGCTTTCATGCTCGGGGTATTTGTAGGCGTGCATCAGGACAATCGCGACCGCACGAAGCCCGGCGTCAAACCCCTCTTGCAGAACCCTGCGCGCAGCATCGAAGTTGAGCGGTGTCTCAACTGTGCCATCGGCCAGCACCCGCTCTTCGATTTGGGCCGCGCGGCTATACAGCATCGCCGGTTTGCGGACCTTGAGCGCGAAAGTGTCAGGGCGCGCCTGATGGCCAATCTCGATCGCATCGCCCAGCCCCTTGGTGATCGCCAGCAAAGTGGGCTCGCCCGCCCGCTCAAGCAGAGCATTGGTCGCGACCGTGGTGCCCATCTTGACCGCGTCGAGCGCACCTATAGGGATCGTGTCATCTCGCCCCAGCCCCAGGATCTGGCGTACGCCATGCACCGCAGCATCGTCATAGCTCTCCGGATTGTTCGAGAGGTATTTGCGCGTGGTGAGCGTCCCATCAGGAGCGCGCGCGACGATGTCGGTGAACGTGCCCCCGCGATCAATCCAGAATTGCCAGCCCGTCATCGCCTTTGCACTCATGGGCAGGCCGAGTGCCGCGTGCGCGCCGCGTGGTCAAGCGAGAGGACTAGAACCCGCTCGCCTGCCCGTCTTTGCGCATCTCGGTCGCGCCGGTGAGAACGCCCGTCTCCGGATCGCGCGCAATCGCCTGATAGCCTCCAAACATGACGCCATTCGAGACGACGCGCACATCATGGCCCATGGCCTTAAGCGCGTCGATCGTCTCAGCCGAAATGCCCGGCTCCACATTGAGTGTGCCCAGATCGCCATCAAAGACGGGGCCGGTCAGCGTGTTGGTTGGCTGGCGTCCTCCGGTGTGGTTGAGCCGCGCCGCATCGCCCGCTTCCTGCACGTTCATGCCATAATCAGCGATGTTGATGAGCACCTGCACATGACCCTGCGGCTGCATCCCGCCGCCCATCAGGCCCAGCGTCATGAAGGGCTTGCCTTGCTTTTTCACGAAAGCGGGGATGATCGTGTGAAACGGGCGCTTGGCCGGGCCATAGGCGTTGGGGTGATCGGGATCGAGGCTGTAAAGCTCCCCGCGATCCTGGAACATGAAACCCAGACCATCGGGCACCATGCCGCCGCCCATACCACGATAATTGGACTGGATGAGGCTGACCATAAGCCCATCGCCATCGACCACGGTGAGATAGGTCGTATCGCCTTCGCCCTCCAGCTTGGGCGCGACTTCGATTGTGCCCGGCTCAAACACCGGTGTCGCCTTCGCGGGATCGATCAGGCCAAAGCGTTTCTTGCCGTATTCCTCGCTCAGCAATTCCATCGGGAAAGGCGCGAAGTCTGGATCAGCGTAGAAACGCGCGACATCGGCATAGGCGAGGCGCTTTGCCTCAGTGATGTAGTGGAGGACCTCCGGACTGCCGCGCTCCCACTGGCGAAGATCGACGTTCTTGAGGATGTTGACCATTTGCAGCGCCGCAAAGCCCTGTCCGTTGGGTGGGAGCTCGCACAGCTCAAACCCGTCGCGATAGGAAGCGCAAGCGGGCTCAACCCATTCGCTGGAGTGGTTGGCAAAGTCTTCCAGCGTGTAGGCGGAGCCATTGCGCTGGAGGTAGTCGACCATGACCTTTGCGGTTTCACCGGTGTAGAATTCGTCGCGGCCATTCTTGCCGATCCGCTCAAGCGTGTTGCCAAGATCGGGGTTTTTGAAAATCTCCCCCGCTTTGGGTGCGCGGCCATCCTTGAAATAGGTCGCGCGCGCATTGTCGAACTCGAAGTCGACCATCTCGAGCCGGCGGGTGTATGAGCGCAGGCCGCCCGCCATATACATCGCAATCACGGGGGCTACCGGGTGACCTTCGCGCGCATACTTGACCGTCGGCGCCAGCACCTCGCTCATCGGCTTGGTGCCGAAGCGCTCATGCATGGTGAACCACGCATCGACCGTGCCGGGAATGGTGATCGGCAAAACGCCCACAGACGGGATGCGATTGCGATTGCCGAGCTTGGCCATCATGTCCTCATAGGACTGACCCGAAGGGCTACGACCCGAGCCGTTGATACCGTAAAGCTTGTCGGTCTTGGGGTCGTATATGATCGCAAACAGATCGCCGCCAATGCCGTTGCCGGTCGGCTCCATCAGGCCAAGCGCGGCATTGGCTGCTATCGCGGCATCCACCGCATTGCCGCCATCCTTGAGGATCTGAAGCGCGATTTGCGTTGCCAGCGGATGGGCGGTCGCGGCCATGCCGTTTTGCGCGATCACCGGGCTGCGCGACCAGTTGGCACCCACCGGACGCCCGCCTCCGCCGATTTGTTCTTCAACGGGCTTGGATGTCTCTTCTTCCTGCGCAAGGACCGGCGAGACGGTGAAAGCAAGGGCGGCGGTAAGCGCGCTTATAGCGAGGCGCATAGAATATCTCCGATTACAGGTTTGGTACTTATACGCTCGCCGCAGCGCGCGGTTTCTTCTTCTTGCGCATGCGCGGCAGCAGAAAGAGATAAATCCCGGTCCCCCACATCGCGACGAGCA
>JBCCJS010000021.1:0-55469 GCA_039027675.1 Pseudomonadota bacterium | reverse complement strand
GCCTTCAGGTCCATGTTTTCCTTTTTCTGGAAAGCCTCGGCCAGATGCTCGACAATCGCGTTGTCGAAGTCTTCGCCGCCAAGGAAAGTGTCGCCATTGGTCGACTTCACTTCAAAGACGCCATCACCGATTTCGAGGATCGAGACGTCAAACGTACCGCCGCCAAGGTCATACACAGCGATGGTCTTTCCGTCTTCCTTATCCATGCCATAGGCGAGCGCGGCGGCCGTCGGCTCGTTGATGATGCGCAGAACTTCAAGTCCGGCGATCTGGCCTGCATCCTTGGTCGCCTGACGCTGCGCGTCGTTGAAATAGGCAGGAACGGTTATAACCGCTTGCTCGACCGTTTCACCCAGGAAGCTCTCGGCCGTTTCCTTCATCTTCTGAAGGATGAAGGCGCTGATCTGCGAGGGACTGTATTCCTCGCCGCCCGCTTCAACCCAGGCATCGCCGTTCTTGCCCTTGACGATGTCGTAGGGGACGATTTCCATGTCCTTCTTGGTCAGCGGATCATCGAACCGGCGACCGATCAGACGCTTGATCGCAAACAGAGTGTTGTCAGGGTTGGTGACCGCCTGACGCTTGGCCGGCTGACCGATCAGCCGCTCAGCGTCTTTCGTGAAGGCCACAATCGAAGGCGTCGTGCGCGCGCCTTCGGAATTCTCGATCACTTTTGGCTTGCCGCCATCCATGACAGCGACACAGGAATTGGTCGTGCCAAGGTCAATACCGATAACTTTACCCATTATTTCCCATCCTTTGTGGACTCTGTTGGACACGCGCCCTTGCGCTTCCCCAGCGGCAAATCCTTCGGGCAAAGCGGCTTGGCGGCTCGAATATGACGCGGATATAGGTGCGCTTTTGCTTGGCACAAGGCATGCGACGTTCTAGTTTTTGGGGCATGTCATCAAGAAACAAAAACACAAACAGGGATCACGATATGGCACGAGGTATAAGAATGGGTTTTGCAGGATTTATGCGCATAAGCGCGGCGGCAGCAGCTCTGGCGCTGGCCGCATGCGCTGAGGAAGCGCCTGCTCCAGTTGAAGTGGAAGGGGTTTATCCCGGACTTGAGGTGAGCAATGCGCGCCTCGTGCTGCCGCCGGTGTCGGGTAATCCGGCGGCGGTGTACTTTGATGCGGCCTATAATGGAGAGCGCGGCATCTCGATCACCGGTGCCGAAGTCGCCGGCGCATCCAGCGCGACGGTCCACGCGATGATGGAATACAACTTCGAGATGACCATGGCCGAAGCGGGGCCCATCGCCATCCGCGGCGGGGAGAGCCAGACGTTTGAGCCGGGCGGCTTGCACATCATGGCGATGGAGCTTGGTGAGGATATCAAAGCCGGGGACAGCGTGGACGTGACGCTCAAGATCGTCGGCGGCAAAACCCATGTCTTCAAAGCCGAGGTTCAAGCCGCTGGGGATGAACGCTGAACGCCTGTCCGGTCGGCGGCGAGCGCGCTCTAACAAGCGGTGAGATTGCCCTCGCCCGGACAGTTTTCGGCAATGCGATTGATTATGAGCCGGTGCGCATAAGGCGCCGCAAGTGGTTTCCCTTCCAACCAAAAAGGGTGACCATGGCGCCCCAGGGGCACATTCACTTTCACCCGCGCGGCAACGCCTATTGCGACGATTTTTCGGCGCAAAGCCTGACGCGTCAGGGCCTGCTCATCCATGAGCTCACCCATGTGTGGCAGACCCAGACGCGCGGGGACTGGTATCTGATCCTCAACCGCCATCCGTTTTGCCGCTACGATTACGCGCTCAAACCCGGCCAGCCGCTTACCACTTACGGAATCGAGCAACAGGCAATGATCGTGCAGCACGCCTTTTGGCTGCGTCATGGGGCTCAGCTAGCAGGTGTGGCGGACAAGAGTGCCTATGATGCGTTGGTGCGGTTCGAGGAGGCGACGCTTGACTGAAACAATCGCGGCGATTTTGCCTACTCCGCCTTCTTCGCCACTCCCACCATCGCCGGGCGCAGCAGTCGGTCCTTGATCATCCAGCCTGACTGCATTTCCTGAACCACGGTGCCGGGTTCCTGATCGCTGCTGGGGATTTCGATCATGGCTTGGTGCTGGTTGGGATCAAGCGGCATGCCCATGGCGGCAATGCGTTCGATGCCGTGCTGCTTAAAGACCTTTTCGAGTTCGCGCTGGGTCGCTTCGATACCAACGACGAGGCCCTTCATCTTCTCATCTTCGCGCAGGCTCTCAGGGATCGCATCGACCGCGCGGCTCAGATTGTCCCACACGCTCAGGATATCGCGAGCAAAGCCGGTCGCGGCGTAATTGCGCGCATCCTGCATTTCCTTTTCCATCCGGCGGCGCAGATTCTGCGTCTCGGCCTTGGCGTAGAGCGTTTCCTGCTCGGCGGCCTGCAAGTCCTGCTTGAGGCTCACGAGCGCTTCAGACACCAATCCTTGCGCGCCCTCATCCGCATCGCCTTGTTCATGTGCCCCGTCGTCGAGAAATTCCTCCGGCACGCCTTCCAATTCATTCGCCACCGCATCATCCTGCGGCTTGTTCTTATCGTTCATGTCTCTGTGTCCAGCTTTGGAAAAATGAGAGTTCAAGCGATCAATTTGCCCAGAGATCGCGCTGTCAAATCCACCATGGGGACCACACGCGCGTAATTCAACCGCGTGGGGCCGATCACGCCCAAAACGCCGATGACCCGCCCCTCCCTGTCGCGATAGGGCGAAGCGATGACCGAGGAGCCTGAGAGACCAAAAAGCCGATTTTCGCTGCCGATGAAGATGCGGGTGGCTTCGGCCTCCTGCGCGCTTTCCAAGAGCGCGGCGACCGATTGCTTGTCCTCCAGATCATCGAGCAGTGAGCGCACTCGTTCGATATCGCCCAAGGCCGCTTCGTCGAGCAGGTTCGCCGCGCCGCGCACAATCAGAACGGGGCGCTGCTGGGTGTCCTCGCTCCACACGGCGAGGCCTCGTTCAACAAGGTCGCGGCTCGCGGCATCAAGCTGTGAACGCTCCTCCGCAATTTCGGCGCGCATGATCTGCTCGGCTTCCGACAATGTACGGCCCGACAATCGTGCGGTGATGTAGTTGGAAGCCTGCTCCAGGGCGCTGGGCGATGCAGGAAACCCGAGATCGACTATCCGGTTCTCAACGCCGCCTTCCTCGTCAACCAGCACGGCAAGCGCGCGGCCCTGCCCCAGATTGACGAGGCTGAATTGCGACAGGCGTTGCTCAAGCGTTGGCACCATCACCATGCCCGCTGCGCCCGATAGGTCGGACAAAAGAGCGCTCGCTTTCGTCAGTGCCTGCTCAACCGGACCGGTCTCAGCAAGTCCCGCTTCGATCCGTTCGCGTTCCTGCGGCGTTGGCTGCGCCATACGCATCATCCCGTCGACAAAGATGCGCAGTCCCTTGTCGGTGGGCATACGCCCTGCACTGGTGTGCGGTGCGGCCAGCAGGCCCAGGCCCTCCAGATCAGCCAGAACCGAGCGAATAGAGGCGGGTGAGAGGTTCAAAGTCCCGTCACCCGCCAGGGTCTTCGAGCCAACCGGTTGCCCGCTTTCTATATACCCTTCGACAACGCGTTCAAATATTGCGCGGGCGCGGTCAGTCAGTTCGGAAATGGGTGGGGATGCCATGTCTTCTACATTAGCGTTCAAACCCGTTTCGCCAAGTCTTGCGGGCTCACGCGTTCACGGCCAAACCCGCGCCATTGAACTTCCGAATCAGAACAAGCAGGACAAAGCCCTATGCGCCCCTCAAACCGCACACCCGATGAAATGCGGCCCATCTCCATCGAAACCGGCTTCACCAAGCACGCAGAAGGCTCATGCCTGATCAGGTTTGGTGACACGCGCGTCTTGTGCACGGCCAGCGTCGAAGAACGCATTCCGCCGTGGTTGCGCGGCAAGGGCGAAGGCTGGGTGACGGGCGAATACTCCATGCTCCCGCGTGCCACGCACACACGCGGCAGCCGTGAGGCCGCCAAGGGCAAGCAATCGGGGCGTACCCAGGAGATCCAGCGGCTAATCGGACGCTCTTTGCGCGCGGTCGTTGATCTCCAAAAGCTGGGTGAGCGTCAGATCACGCTCGATTGCGACGTTATCCAGGCCGATGGCGGGACGCGCACCGCAGCGATCTCGGGCGCGTGGGTGGCGCTGCGGCTTGCGGTCAATGGCCTGATGGAATCTGGCGCAATCAAAGAAGACCCGATCACCGGCCAGGTCGCCGCGATCTCCTGCGGCATTTACAAGGGCACACCGGTGCTCGACCTCGACTATGACGAAGACAGCTCAGCCGATGCCGATGCAAACTTCGTGCTGATCGATGGCGGTCAGATTGCCGAGGTGCAGGCCACTGCCGAGGGCGCGACCTATGACGAAGAGGGCCTGCTGCGCCTCCTGCGCCTTGCGCGGATGGGTTGTGACCGGATCTTTGCAGAGCAACTCGAAGCAAGCCAATGACCCGCAAGCTATCCGGTGGCTCGCTTGTTATTGCGACGCATAATGCGGGAAAGCTGAAGGAGATATCGGCACTGCTTGAGCCCTACGGCCTAAAGTGCCTCTCCGCCGGAGCATTAGGTCTGCCCGAGCCTGCCGAGACCGGCACCACTTTCGTTGAGAACGCTCTGATCAAAGCACGCGCTGCGGCAGAGGCCTCGCAATTGCCTGCGCTCGCCGATGATAGCGGGCTGAGCGTGGGTGCGTTGGGCGGGCGGCCCGGCGTCTACACCGCCGACTGGGCCGAGCGGCAATGGTTTGAGGGCGATCCGGGGCGCGACTGGTACATGGCCATGGGCAAGGTCGAAGGCATGCTGCAGGAGATCGGACCTGACGTAGACCGCAGCGCTGCCTTTCACTGCGTTCTCGCGATTGCCTGGCCGGACGGAGAAAGCGCGACTTACGAGGGGCTGTGTCCCGGCGCGCTGACCTGGCCGCCGCGGGGTACATTGGGTTTCGGCTATGATCCCGTCTTCGTACCGTCCGCAAGAGACGGCAGCGAAAGCTTTGCCGAGATTGCGCCGGACGAGAAGCACGCAATCAGCCATCGGGCGGATGCTTTTGCAAAACTGGTGGCCGACCAGTTTGGAACCAGCGCCTAAAGCGCTACATTGCCGCTTATGGCGCGTGCTCTCTACATTCACTGGCCGTTCTGCGCAAAGAAGTGCCCCTATTGCGACTTCAACTCGCACGTCCGAGACCGTGTTGATGTCGAGGCGTGGGAGGCCGCACTCCTTGCCGATTTGCGCGCCGAACATGCGATGGCGGGCGGCGAGACGCTGGCCTCGATCTTCTTCGGCGGGGGTACGCCTTCGTTAATGCCGCCCGCGCTGGTGCAAACCCTCCTGGGCGAGGCAGAGCGGCTATGGGGTTTCGCACCCGGTACCGAGATCACGCTGGAGGCGAACCCATCCTCGGTCGAGGCGGCAAACTTCGCCGATCTGGCGCGTGCTGGGATTAACCGTGTTTCATTGGGTGTCCAGTCGCTTGAGGATGAAACACTGCGCTGGCTGGGCCGTCTGCATGGAGCGCAAGAGGCACTGAACGCGCTTGAGACAGCACAGACCCACTTCTCACGCGTCAGTTTTGACCTGATCTACGCGCTTCCCGGCCAATCGCGCGCTGCATGGGAGAGCCAGCTTGCCCGCGCGCTCAGTTTCGGGACCACGCACCTCTCGCTTTACCAACTGACGATTGAACCGGGCACGCGCTTTGCCACCGATGTGCGGCGCGGCGTCTTTGAGCCGCTGGACGATGACGCCGCAGCCGAGCTATTTACGCTGACCCAGGAGATGACGCGCAGCGCTGGCCTGCCCGCCTACGAAACCAGCAATCACGCCGCGCCCGGCCAGGAAAGCCGCCACAACCTCACCTATTGGCGATACGAGGATTATGCTGGGATCGGGCCGGGAGCGCATGGGCGGCGAGCCGGCATGGCCACAACCAGGCACAAGAAGCCCGAGAATTTTCTCAAAGCGGTTGGCGAGCGACAGCACGGCATTGCCGAGGCGCGCCTGCTGGACAGGCGCGAGCAGGCCTCCGAAGCGCTGCTGATGGGTTTGCGCCTTTTGGAAGGGGTTGATCTGGAGGCTCTATCCAATCGGTTTGGCCTTGCACGCCGTGAACTTGTCGACACGGAACGCGTCGAGCATTGTGAGCAGATCGGCCTAATGCGCAACGAGGGCTCACGGCTCTTTGTGACGGAGGCGGGTCGGCCCGTGCTGGATGCCATCCTTGCCCAGATTGTCGCCGATGATCTGGTCTCACCCGAAGCGCAAACGGCATGAGCGGCGCAGCGCTCCTCGAAGACTGGCGCAACCACTTAACGCACGACAAGCGCCGATCCCCTCACACCGTGCGCGCCTATGTTGCCGCTGCTCAGCGACTGGTGGGGGCGCATGACTTGGCCGCGTGGGAGGAAGCCGCCCGGATCGAAGCGCATGACCTGCGCCGCCACCTAGCCTCCCGACGCGCCGAGGGTCTCGGCAATGCCAGCGCCGCGCGCGAATTGTCGGCGCTCAAGGCGTTTGTGGCGTTTGCACGTGTTCAGGCGGGCGATCCTGATCCCTCGCCCCCGCGTCTGCGTGGTCCGCGCCTCAAGAAAGGCCTGCCTCGCCCCGTCACGCCCGATGAAGCGGTGAATATCGCCGAGCTCGTCGATGGACTGGCGGGTGAAGATTGGGTGGGCGCGCGCGATAGAGCCGTGCTCTTGCTGATGTACGGATCAGGCCTGCGCATTGCCGAGGCTCTTTCGTTACAGGGCCGCGACGCGCCGCTGAGCGAAACGCTGAACGTGACGGGCAAAGGCGGCAAGCAGCGCATCGTGCCGGTCCTGCCGATCGCACGCGAAGCGGTGCGCGAATACACCCAAGTCTGCCCCTTCCCACTTGCGGCGAGTGAGCCCTTGTTCAGAGGCGTCAAAGGCGGCGCGCTGTCGCCCGGCATGGTGCAAAAGGCGATGGCGAATGCGAGGAAGGCGCTGGGCCTGCCCGACACCGCCACCCCGCACGCATTGCGCCACTCCTTTGCCACGCATTTGCTGGGAGCGGGCGCGGATTTGCGCAGCTTGCAGGAATTGCTGGGCCACGCCTCGCTGGGATCCACGCAGATCTACACCAAGGTGGACGCGGCGCAGATGCTGGAGGATTATCGGGCTGCGCATCCAAGGGCGAAGAGGGGTTCACGATGAGTCGTAGACTGAAGAAAACGCTTTCGTGCATTGTGCTTGTCAGCGTCGCTGCTGTTTTCGGACCAGTTCTGATCGCTGCTGTTGCAGCGCTCATATCAATCAACTTGCCGCCCAACCGATTACAGGTCCGGACTGAAGCTCAAAAACTAGTGAGCGCCTACCGAGACGAGGAGAAGAACAAGTTCATGCTATCCACAACGGCTCTTCCGCCTGATGGAGCTGAGTGTGGCTATGAACCAGTCGAGCTTTTTCCCGGAGATCAACTCATGCTCCCCGCGAAGGAACGGCGTTTTACCCATTACTGGGGATATTTCATCCTGGATGACTGGCGCAGTGATTTCGAATGGGAAGATTTCAACAAGCGCATCGCAGAAGAGCTCGATGAAAACAGTAGCCAATTTCAGCTGGGCTTTTTGCGGCGCTGCATCAATTTCACCTTGGCCCGTCCCGTCTGCATGTCCCAAGTCGAGGACTTGGTAAGAGCGACGGCCAAGCGAGTTCCAAGAAGCCTAGGGGGCACGCAATCAATACACCGCGGCACCGTAAACGATGTGGTTTGCCTTTAGGCTGATGGTGTAGCAGCAAGAGTTGGCATTCCGCTGCAATCCAAGGATGACGACTGACTTCCGATTGGCGGTTTGTACATTAACCTACCTGCCCCTCAATCGCGTCCCAGATCATCCCGGCCAGATCCGTCCCGTCAAACTCCGAGATCGCCACAATACCTGTGGGCGAAGTCACGTTAATCTCGGTGAGCCATTTGCCTCCGATAACGTCAATACCGACGAAAGTCAGGCCAAGGCGCTTCAGGTCCGGGCCCATCGCCTCGCAGATTTCCTGCTCGCGCTCGGTCAGGCCGGTCGGCTCCGCGCTGCCGCCCATGGCGAGGTTGCTTCGAAACTCGCCCTCGCCCGGTATGCGGTTGATTGCGCCGGCCACCTCGCCGTCGATCAAGACGATGCGTTTGTCGCCCTCGGCTACCTCGGGCAAGAAGGGCTGCACCATATGCGGCTCGGGCCAGGTCTGGTTGAACACTTCGAACAGCGCCGTCAGATTGTCACCATCGGCGGGCACGCGGAAGATCGCTTTGCCGCCATTGCCGTGAATGGGCTTGACCACCACCGCGCCATGCTCGGCCATGAAGCGGCGCACTTCCTCGACCGAGCGCGTGATCAACGTGGGCGGCATGAAGCGGCGATAATCGAGCACCATGACCTTTTCCGGCGCATTGCGCACGCTGACAGGATCGTTCACAACCAACGTCTCGCCCGCAATCCGCTCAAGCAGGTGGGTGGCGGTAATATAGCCCATGTGGAAAGGCGGGTCCTGCCGCATCAGGACAACGTCGATATCCTTGCCAAGATCAAGCCGAACGGCCTCGCCCTTTTCAAAGTGATCGCCGACCACCTTGCGCACTGCCACCGGATACCCTTGCGCGTACAGGCGATCATCGGCGTCGAGCGTCAGGCTCTCGACGTGATATTCGTAGACTTCATGACCCCGTTCCTGCGCGGCGAGCATCAGCGCGAACGAGCTATCGCCCTTGATGTTGACGCTTTCAATGGGGTCCATCTGCACGGCGATTTTGAGGGGCATGAGGCTCTTCCTAAGGCATCCAGGCGTTGGCGATGTGGCGGGGGAAGGCGCCGGGTGCAAGCAGGATCACGTCGATGCGCATGTCTTCGCCCTGCCTGACATATTCATGCCCGACCACTTCGACCGCTGCAGCCACACGGGCAAGGCGGCGTTCGTCTATTGCCGTAGTCAGATCAGCGGCCCGGCGTCTCCATTTAACTTCTACAAAGGCGACAAGCCCAGATTTGCGCGCGATGAGATCAATCTCGCCCAGCTTCGTTTTGACCCGCTTGGCGAGGATGTCCCAGCCCTGATCGGTGAGCCAGCGCGCGGCCTCTTCTTCACCCTGTCGCCCGCGCTTATCGGCAAGAACACGTTTTTCGCTCATTGCGCTTTAAGCTCCATCGCGCGGGCGTAGAGGGTTTGGCGATCGAGCCCTGTTTCCTTGGCGACACGTCCAGCGGCCTTGCTCGGCGACGCCTCCTTGAGTGCCTCACGCAAAAGCTCGTCGGGGTCCGCGGTGCTGGGTGATTTTACAGGGGGCCCGACCAACAGCACAATCTCGCCTTTTGGCGGGTGCTCGCGATAGTGATCTGCAAGAGCGGCTGCCGCACCAGTGCCGCATTCTTCGTGAAGCTTGGTCAGCTCGCGCGCGACCGAGACTTCGCGTTCGGGCCACATATCAGCGAGCGCCTCAAGACTGCGGACAAGCCGGGGGCCAGTCTCGTAAAAGATCAGCGTTGCGGGCACGCCCGCCAGGTCTGTCAGCGTGTCGCGCCGGGCCTTGTCCTTGACGGGCAGAAATCCGGCAAACAAAAATCGGTCATTGGGTAGGCCCGAGAGCGTCAGCCCCGTTATCGCCGCGCACGCGCCCGGGATTGAGGTGACCATGACGCCCGCCTCGCGCGCCTCGCGCACCAGACGATAGCCCGGATCAGAGACAAGCGGCGTACCCGCATCGCTGACCAGCGCCACCGGCCCGCTCGCAGCCTGCTCAATCAGCCGCGCGCGCACCGCATCCGAGGCGTGATCATCATAGCGCTGCATCCAGGTCGACACACCGCAATGCGCCAAAAGGCGTCCGGTCACGCGGGTATCCTCGCACGCAATTATCTCGCAGCGCTTCAAAATATCGACAGCGCGCACCGTTACATCGCCAAGATTGCCAATCGGCGTTGCGACGATGTAGAGGCCGGGGTCAAGAGGTTTGGACATGTCCTTTGGAGATGCTTGCGTGCTCACATACGCGTCTTTGAAGCAGACGAGAGGGGTCAGCAAGAATGAAGCGTTTGATAAGCTCGGTTTCGCACGCGGTGACGAACGGCGCGAAGGCGGTGTTTGACCGGCGCAGCCTCGCGCTTGCAGGGGCGGCGGCAATGCTTGCCGGGTGTCAGATCATCCCGAAGACCGAGACCGTATCAACGGCGCCGGTCCCTGAGAAAACGCCTGAGCCTACGCCCACCGCGCTGCCCACCGATTCGACACGCCACCGCGTCGCTTTGCTGGTGCCGATGTCGGGCAACACTGCGGCTGTGGGTCAGGCCCTTGCCAATGCGACCACAATGGCGCTGCTCGACATGGACGCGCAAAATCTGCGGATCACCACCTATGATACAGGCCGCGGCGCAGCGGAGGCGGCGCGTCAGGCGATTGTCGATGGCAACAAGCTGATCATCGGCCCACTGCTAGCGAGCAATGTGCCCGCCGTGCAGGCCCAGGCGCGCCCTGCATCGGTGCCCGCAATTGCCTTTTCCAACGACACGCAAGTTGCAAGCCCGGACGTGTTCCTGATGGGCCATGTGCCCGAGCAATCGGTGCGCCGTTCGGTCGAATATGCCCGCGCGCGCGGCTCCAATTCGTTTGCCGCGCTTGTGCCCGAGGGCGATTACGGATCGCGCGCCTATGCTGCGTTGGAAACCGCTCTTGGCGCTTACGGCGGGAACCTGATTGCGCGTGAGAGCTATGCGCGCGGCAACACTTCGATCGTGAGCGCCGCACAGCGTCTGCGCACCAAAGGCGGCTATGACACGGTCCTGATCGCTGATGGCGCGCGGCTTGCGACGCGAGCAGCTGGCGAACTCAAGCGCGATGGCGCGCAAGGAACGCGCATTGTTGGAACCGAATTGTGGAGCGGCGAAGGCGCGCTGACCCGCTCGTCAGCGGTCAACGGCGCAATTTTCTCGGCCGTCTCCGATCAGCGCTTCAAGCAATTCTCTGACAGCTATGAAGCGCGGTTTGGCACCAAGCCCTATCGCATTGCGACGCTTGGCTATGACGCAGTGCTTCTAACGCTTCGAATTTCGCGCGATTGGCAGGTTGGTAGCGACTTCCCGGTCAACGAGCTTTACAATCGCGGCGGGTTTCTGGGTCTCGATGGTCCTTTCCGCTTTGGCCGCGACGGTGTGGCTGAGCGCGCTCTGGAGGTCCGGCAGGTGAACGGTGGCACGGTCAACGCGGTCGACGCAGCGCCTGCCAGCTTTGCTGAATAACAGCGCAAAACATCCGCCAACCGCCTTGTGAGGAGGTCGACTGCCTGCCTATATCCGTGTGCATGTCAGACGACCTCTTCGAGAACACCCCGACCTCCAGCGGCAATTACGACAGCTCTTCGATCGAAGTCCTTGAAGGGCTCGAACCCGTGCGCCGTCGCCCGGGCATGTATATTGGCGGCACCGATGACCGCGCGCTGCACCACCTGGCAGCCGAAGTTCTCGACAACTCGATGGACGAAGCGGTCGCGGGCCATGCCAACCGGATCGAAGTTCGCCTTGAGGAAGACAACCGGCTGAGCGTTTCGGATAATGGGCGCGGCATTCCCGTTGACGAGCACCCCAAGTATCCGGGCAAATCGACACTCGAAGTGATCCTTTCGACGCTCCACTCAGGCGGCAAGTTTTCAGGAAAGGCCTATGCCACCAGCGGTGGCTTGCATGGCGTGGGCGTTAGCGTGGTCAACGCGCTTTCCTCCGACACCAGGGTCGAAGTGGCGCGCGACAAGCAGCTCTACGCGCAGTCCTTCTCCAAAGGGCAGACACTGGGCCCGATCGAAGTCGTTGGAGCGGCGCCCAATCGGCGCGGGACCACTGTCAGCTTCACGCCCGACACCGAAATTTTCGGCGACAAGCAGTTCAAGCCTCCACGCCTGTTCAAGCTCGCCCGCTCCAAGGCCTATCTTTTTGCAGGCGTTGAAATCCGTTGGAAATGCGCAGAGAGCCTCGCCAGCGATGATGTCCCTGCAGAAGCCGTGTTCAAGTTTCCCGGCGGCCTCGCCGATCACCTCGCCGAGCAGGTGGGAGTGCGCGAATGCGTTACCGCCCTGCCCTTCACCGGCCGCCAGGACTTTCCCGAGGACGATGCGGGTGTCAGCCAAGGCCGCGTCGAATGGGCCATCGCCTGGCCGCTCTATTCCGACGGGTCGACCAGCTGGTACTGCAACACCGTCCCAACGCCCGATGGCGGCACGCATGAGCAAGGTGTGCGCGCTGCGCTTACCAAGGGGCTTCGCGCTTATGGCGAGCTCACCGGCACCAAAAAGGCCAAGGACATCACCGCCGATGACGTGATGACCGGCTGCGAGGTGATGCTCAGCGTTTTCATCCGCGATCCTCAGTTTCAGTCACAAACCAAAGACCGGCTTACCTCACCCGAGGCAGCGCGCCTGGTCGAGAACGCGGTGCGCGATCATTTCGACCACTTCCTCACCGACGATATGGAGCGCGGTAAGGCGCTGCTCGGCGAAGTGATGGAGCGCATGGAAGAACGCCTCAAAAGGAAGCAAGAGCGCGAGATCAAGCGCAAGAGCGCCACCAACGCCAAGAAGCTCCGCCTGCCCGGCAAGCTCACCGATTGTTCGGGCGAAGGGGACCGCGAAACCGAACTCTTCATCGTCGAAGGCGACAGCGCTGGCGGCAGCGCCAAGCAGGCGCGCGATCGCAAAAGCCAAGCGATCCTGCCGATCCGAGGCAAGATCCTCAACGTCGCCTCCGCCACCGCAGACAAGATCCGCGCCAATAGCGAAATCGCTGACCTCAGCCTCGCGCTGGGATGCGGGACGCGCAAGGACTGCGACGCGGAGAACCTGCGCTATGATCGTATCATCATAATGACCGACGCGGACGTGGACGGCGCGCATATCGCTACGCTGCTGATGACGTTCTTCTTCCAGGAAATGCCCGACGTGGTACGCAAGGGGCACCTTTTCCTCGCCAAGCCACCGCTCTACCGCCTGACTGCTGGTAAAGAGAGCCGCTACGCCAATGATGACGCGCACCGTGCCGAACTGGAAGCCACCGTGTTCAACGGCAAGAAGGTCGAAGTGGGCCGCTTCAAAGGTCTGGGCGAAATGAACCCGGCGCAATTGCGCGAGACCACCATGAACCCCGACACGCGCAGCCTGATCCGCATCACCCTGCCCCAGGAGTTTCAGGAGCGCGCAGGTGTCAAGGAACTGGTCGACCAGCTGATGGGCCGCAATCCCGAACACCGTTTCAACTTCATCCAGAACCGAGCGGGCGAGATGGATCGCGACATGATCGATGCCTGAGCCGCATGGCGGCGGTTTTGAGGACGAACCGCCCAGCTACCCCGATCCGCGCGAAGACGACATCATGGCGGGAGACCGGCGCATCTCTCGGCCCGATCTCTCACTGCCGGACTGGCATATCCCGGATGCGAGCTATCGGCCCATCCCCATCGCTTGGTTTGCCGCAGCGTTTCTGCTGCAGATGGTCGTCCTGTTTTTTGTGTTCATTACCCTCATAAACCAGTCGGGCTGGCTGACGATCGCGCTGGCGGGCCTTGCCACGGGTGCCATCGGCATGTGGACCTGGGATCGCGGTATGCGTGAGGCGGGGCTTGGATGGAGGGTTACCACCTTTGCGATGCTCGCGCTGCAATATGCCTTCGTGTGCGCAGGGGCTGCGCTGAGGCTCTAGTCTCGAAGGTGAGTTTCCCTTTGCCACTTGCCTTGCCCAAGCCCGCTGACTATCCCCATCGCGATTTTCCCAAAACCTATCGCAATCAGGATACCGCATGACCGATCAGACGCGCTTTGAAGGAACCAGCAATTACGTCGCAACCGAAGATCTGAAGGTTGCCGTCAACGCGGCGGTCACTCTGCGCCGTCCGCTGCTGGTCAAGGGCGAACCGGGAACGGGTAAGACGGTGCTTGCGCATGAGATTTCCAAGGCCATCGGCGCACCACTGATCGAGTGGAACATCAAATCCTCAACAAAAGCGCAGCAGGGCCTCTACGAATATGACGCGGTGGCGCGCCTGCGCGATGGCCAGCTGGGCGACGAGCGCGTTCATGACATCTCGAACTACATCAAGAAGGGCAAATTGTGGGAAGCCTTCACCAGCGAACAGCTTCCCGTCCTGCTGATCGATGAGATCGACAAGGCGGATATCGAGTTTCCCAACGACCTTCTCCAAGAGCTCGATCGCATGAGCTTCGACGTCTACGAAACGCAGGAACGCGTCGAGGCCAAGGAACGCCCGATCGTCGTCATCACCTCGAACAACGAAAAGGAACTGCCCGATGCTTTCCTGCGTCGTTGCTTCTTCCACTACATCAAGTTTCCCGACCGCGAGACGATGCAGGAGATCATCAACGTCCACTTCCCCGACATGCAGAAGGTGCTGGTGAAAAAGGCGATGGATATCTTCTATGAACTGCGCGACGTGCCGGGCCTCAAGAAGAAGCCGTCGACCAGCGAACTGCTCGATTGGCTCAAGCTGCTGCTGCACGAGGAAATGCCCTTGGAAGTGCTGCAGGACGCGAACCCCAACAGCGCTATCCCACCACTCCACGGAGCGCTGCTCAAGAACGAGCAGGACGTGATGCTCTTCGAAAGGCTAGCCTTCATGGCCCGCCGCAATCCGAGCTAGCGAAAGCTCCGCTCCCAGCAACAAGTCTCGCGTTCATGCAACAAGGAGTTTAGCCTTTGTTATCTAGGTTGGGGGTCTTGCTCGCAGGCTTTGCCGCATTTGGTGCTGTTCAAGCAGGTGCGGAGCCAGCCGTTTTGGATGTCGGCGCAGATGAGGACTTCTCTCACGAGTGGAGCGAAATGCAGTTCCCGGCTCGGCTGGGCGACTTCAGGCGTGACCGCGTGATCGAGTTTGAAGATCAACAAACCAATCTTGCCGCCGTCTATTATGATCCGAAATCGGATGACTTGCTTTCCGTTTATATCTTTCGCCCGATGGAGCCGGATGCCTCGATCTGGTTTGATCGAGCCCTGTATTCAATCGGGGTTCGCGAAGACTATTTCGGTGAGGTAGTGCTCGATGGGCTCACCCTTTCGGGGTTTGTGCCGCGAGGCGGAGCTGTGCAAAGCGGGCGCTATGCGGTGCTTGACGCCAGCGGTCGATACAAGAGCACATCGGTCGCAATCTATCGCGCAGGCGATTGGCTAGTGAAAGTCCGCATCAGTTCGGCTTCGCTTGAAGTGCAAGCGCTTGAAAAGCTGACAATCGATACGCTTTCTGCACTACCTGAATTGGAAGACGTTGGCTCACAGCCGGCCTACCTGGTCCAGCAGTGCGAAGACCCGCTGGCTTTCACCAAATCAGTTCCGCTTGATCATCCCAAAGGCGATTCAGCGTTAGCGATTGAAGCCAGTCTCTTGGCATTTGGGGAGGCGGCAGGACTGCCCAAACCGGAAAACTTGAAAGAGTTCCTCGAAGGAGATGCCCTTCCTGCAGTTAACTACTGCCGCGATGGCGAGCGCGCAGCGCAATTCAATATTTATCGGCCTGTTGATACTAATGATCGCTATATCGTTGCATTGAATGATGCGGGAAACAGTATTTCGGTGTTTCCGCGTCCGATTTTCATGAACGAGGATCAGCGCTCAGTTCATCGCATCCACTCTGGTAACCCTGTCATCACGACTGTTTTTCGGCCGCATGTCGGCCTTCCAGATTTAGAAGATTTGACGCAGGCGACGCGTCAGACGCCGATGGCGCGTGTGGTTCGCCCGCTTGGCGAAGAGGGGGCTAAGATCACAATATTCACTCCGCCTGACGATACGGACCAGTAATCACGAACTGGCCCTCTAAAGCTTCGCCCCATCGAAACTGTAGGCGAACTTCATATCGCCCCAGCGCTCACCCTTGAAGCGCAAGGGCACATAGACGCTGCGGACAATCTGGTATCCCTCGCCTTCGACCGGTTGGCGGAAGACGGACAGGCGGAAAGGAGCCTCGCTGCGCAAGGCTGCGCGGTCGGCGTCGTCCATCAGCATGCGACCATTGCGGCAAAAGCGCGTATCGTGAGTGAGATCGCCGGTGGGCTTTTGAGAGAAGCGATCAATATGCGTGGGCATAAATCCGTTCATATCGGCGCACACCGTTGCCACTGCTTCAGCCACAGAATTCGTTGCATCGTTTATGAACGGCTTCCACACGCGCTCAGCAAAACTGGTGATGCCGGTGGTGAAGCGTTCGGGTTCCGATCCGGGGATGCGCTTGTAATCGGTATCGAACACGGCCGAGCGTGAAATTTCGCCGCTGGCTATGGCCCGTTCAGTCGCTTCAGTGAGCACGCGCGCCACCTCGACCGCATGATCGGCCATCGCCTGATCGCGCGGGGACAGCCCCGCCTGAACGAGGCCGTCGAACATGTCGTTTGCAATACTCTCAAGCCCCACCGCCTCGCGCTGCGCCGCGGCGAGTTGGTCTTCGTTCTCGCGCGTGACCCGGTCATAGCGCACGAGGACATCCTGAACGCCATGCACGTGGTCACTGATTGTTCCGGTGGAGCGCGCGATGACATCGTTCTGTTTGTCGACCTCTTCCACGAGGCTCCCAACGCTGGCAATCGTGCCTTCGATCTGCGCAACCGAAGCCTTTGCCTGTCCGCTCGCCTCGCTGCCCGCTTCGATTTTGCTGATCACTGTGGTTGCTTCATCGCCTAGCGAAGCGATGGTCTGCGCGATTTCCTCGGTCGCTTTGCGCGTATCGTTGGCAAGGCTCTTCACCTCGCTAGCGACCACGGCGAAGGTGCGTCCCGCCTCGCCTGCGCGCATCGCCTCGATGGTGGCGTTGAGAGCGAGGATGTTCGTCGTCTCGGCGATGTCATCAATATCCTGAGCGCTGCGCTGGACCTGCTCCATCGCGGCGGCAAAGGTCGTCACGTGCTGGCCCAGCGTATCCACCATTTCCAGCAGCTCGTTGATCTGGCCGAGCGAGGATTGGATGAGAGCGGTACCCTCGCCCAGACGCTCAATCGCTCGCTCGGACAAAAGGCGGGCCTCATCGCTGGCTTCGGCCACCTTGGCCTGGTCCGCTTCGAGCGCTGCCACCGTCCCTTGAAGCGCCTCGTGTTCGGCACGCAGCAGTTCCGAAGACTTGATCACCGCTTCGACAACGCCCGCCACTTCCGAGCAGCCGACGGTTACCGCGCCGCAGCTTTCGGGGATCATTTCGAACGCGTTGGCGCTCTGCGTGTCGATTGGTGTCGTTTTCATTGCGCTAGCCCCGGTTTGGCGTACGCCGACCCTCGCCGCGCGCCTCGTTAGGGCCCGGGTAAGCAAAGATGGTTAGCGAAGGTTTAAGATCGCTCACATTGCCCCTTGAGGGACTAGCGCAATTCGCGTGAGCGAGTTACACATTCGCGCATGTTTTTCAATTTTACAGACGAGCTTCGTAGCGCGGGTATCGGTGCAAGCTTCAAGGAACATCTCACGCTGCTCGAAGCGCTGGACAAAGACGTGATCGAGCAGACGCCAGAGGCGTTCTATTACCTGAGCCGCGCTACTTTCGTGAAGGATGAAGGGCTGCTCGACCGGTTCGACCAGGTCTTTCACAAAGTTTTCAAAGGTGTGATGTCCGATTACGGCCAGAACCCCGTCGAAATCCCCGAGGACTGGCTCAAGGCTGTCGCAGAGAAAATGCTGACGCCCGAAGAGATGGCTGAGATCGAGAAACTCGGCGATTGGGATGAGATTATGGAGACGCTGAAAAAGCGCCTCGAAGAACAGCAAAAGCGCCATGAAGGCGGCAACAAGTGGATCGGCACGGGCGGCACCAGCCCCTTTGGCCATTCCGGCTACAACCCCGAAGGCGTGCGGATCGGCGGTGAGGGTAAGCACAAGAAGGCGGTCAAGGTCTGGGAAAAGCGCGAGTTCAAGAACCTCGATAACACCAAGGAACTGGGCACGCGCAACATCAAGATGGCGCTTCGCCGCCTGCGCCGGTTCGCGCGCGAGGGCAATCCCGATCAGCTCGATCTTGATGCGACGATCGAGGGCACGGCCAAACAAGGTTGGCTCGACATTCATATGCGCCCGGAGCGGCGGAACGCTGTGAAGCTGCTGCTATTCCTCGATGTGGGCGGATCAATGGACCCGTTCATCAAACTTGTCGAAGAGCTGTTCAGCGCGGCCACGGCGGAGTTCAAGAACCTTGAGTTCTTCTACTTCCACAACTGCCTCTACGAAGGCGTGTGGAAGGACAATAAGCGCCGCTGGCAGGAACGCACCAAGACCTGGGATGTGCTCCACAAGTACGGGCACGATTACAAAGTGGTCTTCGTCGGCGATGCGGCGATGAGCCCCTATGAGATCACCCATCCAGGCGGCTCGGTCGAGCATATGAACGATGAAGCGGGCGCGGTCTGGCTGCAGCGCGTCACCAACACCTATCCCGCGACCGTGTGGCTGAACCCGGTACCGGAAAAGCAATGGGGCTATTCGCAATCGACCAAGATGCTCAAGCAATTGGTTGATGACCGGATGTATCCGCTGACGCTAGAGGGCCTTGATGACGCGATGCGCGAACTCAGCCGCAAGCAAGGGCACTAGGGCGCTATCGCTTTAAACTCACTGTTCTGCTATAGGAAATGTGAGGCGATGGAGGCAGTTATGCGCGCAGTTTTGATCCCGGTGCTGGCATTTGCTCTGACTGGTGCGAGTGATGAGGCCGCAACGCCTGCTCCGGAGCCGGATCAGCAAGCGTTGTTTGAAGAGTACCGCAGTCAGTTGGAAGCGCTCAAAAAGCGCGATATTGCTGCTGAAATCGCGCAAGGGGCGGTATTGCAGGGCTTGAAGCCGTCGAACTGCAATGACCGGCTTGAGCGCGCGCAGGACAAAGCAGATGAAGCTGTCGTGGTCACCCCCGGCCCTCTGCTGCGCCGGGGCCCAAACACATCTGATAGCGAGCCACTAGCGATCTACGCGGTGCATCGGCGTGAGGGCGGCTGCGCAGTGATGGTGATGATGGGCGATCCGACGGACGTGCGCCCCCTGCCCTCACTCCGTGCTGAAGACCACCGGCTGATGCCGGCGGATGGTGGCGCCACGGATTAAAACGACGAAACAAGCCACAGGTAGGAGCATCGCTTTAAAAGAAGCGGATGACAATAAAGACTTATCTTATCCGATCTGGGCTCGCAGTGGCTGGCATTCTCTTTTCGCTAGGCCTGCTAAATGGAGCGGCTCAGACTTTTGTGGGCTTCATCAGCTTGTTAGCGACGTCTCTTTGCTTCCTTTTATTTGGTGCGTATTCCTATGGCCAATGGCACGCACTACGCCAAAGCGCGACCGAAGGAGCTATTTTTCCTACAAATGGTCGAACTGGGTGATGATGTATCCGCTTGTCGCGGCCTATATACTGAATTTATCGGTTAAGGCTTTCAACTGAAAATAGTTTTTCGGTACCAGTTGCTCTTTGATCGTGCCCGCGAAAGCGGGAACCCAGAGTTCTAAGCACTGCACTTCAACCCTCTGGGTCCCCGCTTTCGCGCGGATGACCGAAAGATGGGTGGTCAATATAGCAAGTGCTCGCGCACTGTTTGCGCCCACAGGGCTTCGTCTTGCGCCGCCGCCTGATCCAAATCACCCGGCGCTGAGCCAGCGTCATCGACCCATTCGCGCAAGCCCGGTCCGCCATTGATCACGTCGATGGCAAGGTGATCCAGCTCATACTCATAGGGAAAATCACGCCACAATTCGTAATCGGGATAGAGCGTGCGGATGGCCTTGAAGGCCAGCGCCTGCATCCTCCACGGGCGAAACAGGTGGTGCGCGTAGGCTGGGCCCTCAGCGTGCATCATCAGACCGTTGCACAGTTTTTCGGCGTGCTTGTGGAAGGTCGGCTCAAACCAGCATTCGCGAACGATGACGCCGCCGCACCATTCAGTGCCCATTTGGCGCATCAGCTTCCACACACCCTTGGCATCGACATCAGGCGCGCCGAAAAGCACTTCCAAGGGCCTCGTGGTGCCCCTTCCCTCGCTCAGAGTGGCACCTTCGATCATCACCGTGCCTGCATAGCAGCGCGCCATATTGACGCTCGCAGCGTTGGGCGATGGGTTGATCCAGACCCGCTCAGCGGGCCAGCCATACCCGCTTGCCACAGCGCCCGAAGGCTCATCGGGCTGCCAGCCTTCCATTGCGATCACACGGTAATCCACGTCGAGACCGAAGTGACTGACAAAGAAATGCCCCATCTCGCCTAATGTCAGACCATGGCGCATCGGCATGGGAGCCGCGCCGACAAAGCTTTCATGCCCCGGGATCAACATCGTCCCTTCGATCGGGCGTCCGGCGGGGTTGGGCCGATCGAGAACCCACACTGACTTTCCGCCCTTCGCCGCCTCTTCAAGCAGATAGAGAAGCGTCGTCACAAAGGTGTAAATGCGGCACCCAAGATCCTGTAGGTCGAACAGGAAAACGTCCGCGCTCGACATCATCTGCCCGGTTGGCCGGCGCACTTCGCCATAGAGCGAAAAGATCGGTATGCCGTAAGCTGCATCCGTCTCGTCGGCGGTTTCGACCATGTTGTCTTGCTTGTCGCCCTTGAGGCCATGTTGCGGGCCAAAGGCGCTGGTGACGTTCACCCCCGCTGCGATCAGCGCATCAAGACTGTGCGCCAGATCCTGTGTCACACTGGCCGGATGCGCGACCAGAGCAACGCGCTTGCCCTTTAGCTCATCGAGAAGAGCCGGGTCAGCCAAAAGCCGATCAATACCGAATTTCACTGAAGTGGTCATAGCGCTCAGGTGAAACAGCGCCGCGCGAAAGGCAAGCGTCGGGTTGGAACCGAGCGCTTGTATCACTAGTTTGATTGGTATGGATTACACTGCCCTCACCTTCGCGCTGCTTTACGGGCTCGGCCTAAACCTTGCTGGCGGGCTGCTCACAGATGTGGGCGAGTGGTATCACAGCCTCAAAAAACCGTGGTTCCAGCCTCCGGGTTGGGCGTTTGCTCCGGCTTGGACGATTATTCTGGGGCTGGCAGGCTGGGCTCTCTATATTGGCCTGACCGAGGCGAGCACATCAGCGCAATACACCGCAATTGCCGCCGCTTTTGGCGTCAATGCGCTGTTCCATTTCCTCTGGTCGCCGCTGTTCTTCACTTTCAAGCGCCCCGATTGGTCTCTGATAGAGAATTGGGCGCTCATCGCGTCCACCATTGCATTGGCGTTCGTATTGCGCGGGGTGTCGAGCTTCGCAGCCTGGCTTATCCTCCCATACATCGTGTGGACGTGTTTTGCGCAGGCGATCAATTGGGAAGTCGTAAGGCTTAACGGTCCGTTTGGCTCCAAGGCAAAGAGCGCGGCTTAACGCTCGACAATCATCTGGCGGCATGCCTCGGAATGAAATTCCGGCTTTCCGGGTGGAAAAGCAAGCGCCCAGAACTGCAGAGCCCCATCCCGGTGTTTGACAATCGCATTGAGCGCCACCTGAGCGGGCGACGGCAGGTTTGCAGCAATGCTTGCCTTGAGCACCAATTCTCCCGCCCCTTCTGAGTGTGAGTGTGAGCAAGTGACTGCAATCGCATCAACCGGTGCATCGCGCATGCCTTCGCGAAAACTGTCAAAATCGTAGCTCGCCCATTGGCCGGAGGGCGAAAGATTGAACTCGACATAGCTTGGCTGACCGATTGGCTGCCAGAAGACTTCGAAACAGGTGGTCTTCCACAGATTGTCACGGCGCGCTGGGGCCGCAGCCTCGGGGATAACGATGCGCGAGACGTCGCCATCGAGGCGAAATTCGGTGTCGCAACCGGTGTCAGTTGGCGTGATCGCAGCGGTAACAGCGCGAATCGATCCAAGATCGCAGGTCCGGTGAAGCATGAGCGGTTGCATGGCCGCAAGCTATTGCCGAGCGCCGCCAGGCGAGCAAGGCCTTTGCGCTGTGTCTCCACGCTGGTAAGCGCGCACGCGAAATGACTGACACACCAATCGATTCCGGTTTTGATTCCGACCTCCTGCGCCTGCTGTCAGAGCGCGGCCATTTGCACCAGATCACCGATCCGGGCGCGCTCGACGTACTTGCCTCGAAGGAGGTGGTCACCGGCTATGTCGGCTTTGATCCAACTGCGCCCTCGCTCCATATCGGCAACCTTGCCTCGATCATGCTTCTGCGCCGTTTGCAGCAGGCAGGCCACCGACCGATCGTCATCATGGGCGGAGGGACGGCCAAGGTTGGCGATCCGTCGGGTAAGGATGAGACGCGCCAGATGCTCACCGAAGAGCGCCTTGCAAGCAACATCGCCTCAATCAAGGGTAGTTTTGAGCGGATTCTGCGGTTTGATGACAGCGAGACGGGCGCGATCCTGATCGACAATGACGATTGGCTGAGCGAGCTTGGTTATATCGAGATGCTGCGCACAGTGGGCCCGCATTTCACCTTGAACCGGATGCTGACCTTCGATTCAGTCAAACTGAGGCTGGATCGTGAGCAGCCTCTAAGCTTTCTCGAATTCAATTACATGATCATGCAGGCTTACGACTTCCTGGTGCTCGCGCGCGATTACAATTGCCGCTTGCAATTAGGCGGCAGCGATCAGTGGGGCAATATCGTCAATGGCATTGAATTGAACCGCCGGATCGACGGGCGCGAGGTCTACGGCTTCACCGCGCCGCTCATCACCCGTGCAGATGGGGCCAAAATGGGCAAGTCAGTCGATGGTGCGATCTGGCTCAATGAGGACCAGCTGCCCGCCTATGATTTCTGGCAATACTGGCGCAACACCGATGACCGGGATGTAGGCAAGTTCCTGCGGCTTTTTAGCGATCTGCCGCTGGATGAAATTGCCCGGCTCGAAGCTCTGGAAGGTGCCGAGATCAACGATGCGAAAATCCGGCTCGCCAATGAAGTCACCGCTCTGGTGCGCGGCGAAGATGCTACGCGAGGCGCAGAAGCCACGGCGCGCGACACTTTCTCAGGCGGCGGCGCGGGAGAGGACCTCCCGAGCATCGCCGTGGGCAGCGATGGCATGCGCATTGGAGCGGTACTGACCGAGCTTGGCTTTACCGCTTCCAATGGCGAGGCCAAGCGCAAGCTCAATGAAGGCGCGGTCAAGCTGGATGGTAACGTGATCAAGGACCCCGGCTTCGTGATTAACGCTCAGGAAGGCACCTCGCTCAAGCTCAGTCTGGGCAAGAAACGCCACGCCATCATCATAGCTTAGAGGGCCTTGCCCCTATCGCCAGCCCGCCGCGCTCTGAGCACTGCGCGCGGCGTATATGCCCTTCCCTTGCGACCGGTGATTGATGGGAGATCTTGGGGCTTTACCAAATGTCAGCCTTTATCGCGCATTAGGGATTCACGATATTTGGCATTGGAGGCATGGCATAGTGTCAGCTGGAGCAAACCTTAGCGTTACAGACCTGCGCCGCGCAGCCCGTCATCCGGTGGATTTCCCGGTGATCGTCGAGCATTACACTCGCGGCGATATCAATGTGCACGTGTCCAATTTGTCCGCCAATGGCTTTATGGTCGACGATGCTGACGACCTGTCGCGCGGAGACCGGGTGATCATTCGGCTCCCTGTCGTTGGTCGTATCGAAGCCTACGTTATCTGGACGCGCGAAAAGCGCGCGGGCTTCCAGTTCGAGCGTATCATCCGCCTCGACGATTTTATGGACATTATCGATACGCTTCAGCCCAATCCGCGCCTTCGTCGCAAGCGCTAAGGCTAGTTGAATAGAGCCAGCGTCTTGGCAGGCTAAGCCGCTCCTGCCATGGGGCGCGCGTGACTGACGTATCCCATCAAAGGCCGAGCCCCACACACCCGGTTCAGATCCACAATTTCCGCGCCTACTGGCTAAGCCGTCTTTCCATGACGCTCGCGCAGTATGGCATGATCCTGATCATTGGCTGGCAGGTTTACAATCTGGCGCGCGATGATGGGATGAGCATACCCCAGGCCTCTGGTCAGCTTGCGCTGATTGGCCTTTTGCAGTTTCTCCCTTTGTTTGTGCTCTCTCCCTTCGCTGGGTTGGCGGCTGATCGGTTCGACCGGCGCACCCTTGCCCGGCTTACTGTGCTAATCCAGCTCGGCTGCGCGCTCGTGCTGGCGTGGTTCACCTACAATGAGGCCGTCACAATCGTGCTCCTTTGCGCTGTGGCCATTGCGCTGGGCGTAGCGCGTGGCTTTGCCGGGCCGGCTTTCTCAGCCCTAGCGCCCAACCTCGTTCCCAAGGCGCTCCTTCCCACCGCCATCGCGATCTCGACCATCGCCTGGCAGGTGGGGGTTATTGTGGGAGGCGCGCTCGCAGGACCACTCTACAAGGTGACACCTTCGCTCCCCTATTTTGTGGCTGCCAGCCTCTTTATCGTGGCCATCGTGTCGCTGAGCGCTATCGGCAAGGTTCCTCAGCCCGCTATGGGCAAAGACAAGCGCCCCATTGGCCGGATCGTCGAAGGGGTGCGATATGTGGTCCACAACAAGATGGTGCTGGGGGCGATCACGCTCGATCTGTTCGCGGTGTTCCTGGCCGGGGCCAACGCGCTGTTGCCGGTCTTTGCCCGCGACATCTTGCAAGTGGGAGCCGATGGCTTGTCCCAGCTGGCCATGGCCTCGGGCACGGGAGCGCTGGTGGCGGCTTTGTGGTTCTCCTATCGCCCGCTCAAGACCTATGTCGGGCCCAAGATGCTCCTTGCCGTGCTGATTTTTGGTCTTGCCACTATCATATTTGCCTTTTCACGCTCGATGGCGCTCAGCCTTTTCATGCTGTTTGTAATCGGCGCGGCGGACATGTTCAGTGTCTATGTGCGCCAGTCGCTGATCCAGTTGCACACACCCGATGACAAGCGCGGGCGCGTATCCTCGGTCAGCATGCTGGCGATCAGTGCGTCCAACGAGGGCGGTGATGCGTTCAGCGGGGGCCTTGCGTTTGTAATCGGACCTATAGCGGCTTTGGTCGCAGGAGGGGTTGGCGCGGTCGTCACCGTCGCTCTATTTGCCCGCGTTTTTCCGGTGCTTTGGACAACGAAAACCTTCGATCCGCCCAAAGACCTGCTAGAAGAAAAAAGCACACAATCTGCCTGAGGAGAGGGACATGAAAGCTGGCAATATTCTCGAGACCATTGGCAATACCCCGCATATCCGCATGTCGCGGCTGTTCCCGGATCATGAAGTGTGGCTCAAATCCGAGCGCGCCAATCCCGGTGGATCGATCAAGGATCGCATCGCGCTTGCGATGGTCGAGGATGCAGAGGCCTCGGGCAAGCTCAAGCCAGGGGGCACAATCGTTGAACCGACCAGCGGCAATACCGGGATCGGCCTGGCCATGGTGGCAGCGGTCAAGGGCTATACGCTGATCCTCGTAATGCCGGAATCGATGTCGATCGAACGCCGCCGGCTTATGCTCGCTTACGGGGCCAGTTTTGATCTCACGCCAAAGGAAAAGGGTGTAAAAGGTGCGATCGAGCGAGCTGAGGAGATTATTGAGAGCATTCCCGGCGCCTGGATGCCTTCGCAGTTTGAAAATCCGGCCAATGTCGCGGTCCATGTGAAGACGACGGCGAAGGAAATTCTTGCCGATTTTGCAGACAATCCGGTGGACGTGATGATCACCGGCGTTGGCACTGGTGGCCACCTGACCGGATGCGCTGAGGAACTGAAGCGGTATTGGCCCTCGCTCAAAGCTTATGGCGTTGAACCCGCCGCTTCTCCCGTCATCAATGGCGGCGCGCCGGGCCCTCACCCGATTCAGGGCATTGGCGCTGGCTTTATCCCGGGTAACCTTCACACCGATGCGATCGATGGAGCAATCACGGTCGAAGCGGAAGACGCCAAGGAAATGGCACGACGCGCCGCTCGCGAGGAGGGCATGCTCATCGGCATTTCCTCCGGCGCGACCCTTGCGGCAATCGCTAAAAAACTGCCTGACCTCGACGCTGGTGCACGCGTTCTCGGCTTCAATTACGACACGGGCGAGCGATATCTCTCAGTGCCCGAATTCCTTCCGGTCGAGTAAACGCAAAAGGGATTAGGGGCGCGCGGGGAAGCCCCCTACCCCTTTCCGATTACTCGGACAGCTTCAGCGTCTCGCCAATCCGGGCCGCTTCGATCTCTGCGTCTGTAAAGGGCAGGCGGTGCCATTCCTTCGCCGAGTACAGACGCGTCTGATCAGCGTAATGCGGTGAGGCAGGATTGGTCGATTGCGAATAGCTCAGGATAGCCTCAGCCATCGGACCATCCTCGTCAAAGCTCACGATCTGGATGTAACTTGTGCCATGGACCGGTGTAATTCCACCTTCAATCGGTCGGCTTTGCTGGAAGTTGAGAACGCCCAACCAACCTGGCCCCCCGTGGACTGCAATCTTGTCCTCACCATCTTTGCGGAACTGCACTGTGCCCCACTCTTCATCGAGGGCAATGCCTTCTTCCTCAATCTCGCTCGCCGCTTCGCTAAGCGCCTTGAGCATGGCTTCAGCAGGCGTTCCCTCGGTCACCAGATCGCGCGGTGTATTCAGCGGGTCCGTCACATCGAACGGCACTTGCCACAGATCATTGCGCTGGCGGATCTTGTTGAAGAACTTGACGAACAGATAGGCGCCGCGGCTCTCAGTGTTGAACCGGCGGTCCCACCCGGAAAGCGCCGCGCAGGCCGCTTCGAGCCCCTGTGCGCCCCCGCATAAACCAATCAGTTGCTCCGCCATCAATTGGACGCCCATGCTTTTGTTTGCAAAGGCAAGCGCCTTGGCCTGTGCGTGGTCCATCTTCACTTTGGCCAACATCGCCTCGGTTTCCTGAAAATTGGAGCGTGTGCGCAGGCTCAGCTGGTTCTCAAACGACCCGAGGATCGGCGAGAGCTCTTCGTAACGGTTAGAGGCGTTGCTGATCCAATAGCTGTCGTTTGAGTTGGTCACATAGTCGCGCCGGGTACGCGAGGCTTGCTGGTCGGCGGGGAGCAGCCCAGGATACGGTGCAGAGGTTTCCAGCGCCATCGCGTTGCATTCTGAACGCGAACCATCGAGCAGCGTCACCTGCGCGGCGACAAGCCCGGTAAAGGGCGTGCTGCACGAAGCGAGCAATTCATTGGTCACATTGGGCACAGCAGTGATATCGGCGTGTAGAGCGTTGCCTTCGCGGTCAGCGGCAATCGTGTTGACCCACGGAATGCCGAGCGTCTCGCTTATGACTTGGTTGATCTCGCCAACATTGGTCGCCCGGCCAATCCCTATCCACGCCTCGAGCCCGCGCAGGTTGTTGGCATTGGCATCGGCCAGCGCATAGGCTTGGGCCGAGGTCCAGCCAAAGGGCGTGCCCGGCACGGTGACGATAGGCCCAAACTCAGTGGAGTAGAACGTGCGTGTCACCGGCTCGGCGCCATCGGGCATGGGCACGCTGACTTCTCTTGCGTCCATCTTAACCACTTCACCATCAAGCATGTAGCTTGTGGGATCGTCGGGCGAGAGCTTAAGCGCGTGGACCGCGAAATGCCGCGCGGCGGTGACGGTGTGCGTCCAGGCAATATCCTTGTTGAAGCCCAGCGTTGGGATCGGAGTGCCCGCAATGCCCACGCCCATCACATCGTAGCCATCAGGACCGCGCACATGCATCTGCCAGAAACGCGCAGGGCCTTCCCACGGAAAGTGAGGGTTGCCGATTACGAGCCCCTTACCATCAGCGGTGGCGTCGCCGCCAAAGGCCCAGCCATTGCTCCCCAGCGGCGCGTCGTCCATCTTTGGGAAACCCATAGGAATGCGTCCCCTAAAGGCCGCTTTGGGAGTGTCGGGCGGGGCGGCGTTGGCCAGCCCCGATGCAAGCGCAAGGGAGCTTGCCAGCAGCACGGTGCGCGCCGTGTATTTCAGCACCAGATCGCTATCGACGGGTTGCACCCAATCCTTGCCCCGGCAAGCCTCGGGCAGGTTTTCAAGACCGGTATCGGCGAGGTAACGATTGTATCCGGCTGCAAAGCCTTCGGTCAGCAAGATAGATGGCATATCCATCTGCGCCACCGCATTCACGGCGAGCCGGTCGTCATCAAGCTGGCTGCGGTGGAACAAATCGGAGGTGAGGTTGTCGACTTCGCGCCCGCCGATAAGGGCCTTGCCCTCGGGCCCAAAGTGCATGGAGCGTTCACCCTTCACCGTCACAAACTCATCGGCGAGCATGCAGATATTGTCCTGCGCGTAGGCGTAAGCGACACCGTAGCCCACACCTTGCCACGTATCCGAAGCGATATGCGGGATGCCGTAAGTGGTGCGGGAGATTTCGGCTTCGAACTTTGGTTGTGCAACAGCTGTAGTGCTGATGCTGGCGGCGAGCGCGGCGGTAGCAGCGATCCAATCGCGCATGATGTCCTCTCCCCTCATGCAGTTATTAATGCCAAGGCTAGGCAAGGTCAGAGGCTGTGGCAACCGGTGCACATGCAAAAAGGGCCCGGAAACTCGAAAGCTCCCGGGCCCTTTTGGCAAGTCTTGGTGCGAAACTGGTCAAGCAGCGGTGGCGAAGGCTTCTTCCGGCAGTGCCATCATGTTCTCGCTGCCCGCTTCCAGCTTGCGCCGCAGAGCGCCCGCATCAGGCAGGTAACGCTCTGCAAAGTAGGCAGCTGAGGTCAGCTTGGCTTCGTAGAACGCAGCGCCCTCTGGATTGCCAGCCAGTGCAGCCTTGGCGACCTGCGCCTGCTTGAGCCACATCCAGCCCAGGGTCACGACACCCATGATATGCATGTAATGATGCGCGCCCGCGCCCAGATGATTGGGGTTGGCCATGGCATTCTGCATAAACCACATGGTTGCGGTCTTCTGTTCGCCCAGTGCTTTATCAAGCTTGGTGGCGATTTCTTCGAGGCCGTCAGTGCCTTTGGCCTTGGCGATTTCCTCTTCGACCGCTGCGAAGAAGGCCTGTATTGCGCGGCCACCCTTGCTCGCGAGCTTGCGCCCGCAAAGGTCCATCGCCTGCACGCCGTTCGTGCCCTCGTAGATCATGGCGATCCGGCTATCGCGCACGAACTGCTCCATGCCCCATTCCTTGACGTAGCCGTGCCCGCCATAGACCTGCTGCATGTTGTTCGCGATATCATAGCCCTTATCGGTGCCGTAGCCTTTGATGACCGGGGTCATCAGGCCGATGAGATCGTCAGCCAGTTGGCGCTCTTCCTCGGTCTGTGCCTTGTGCGAGAGGTCCACCTGCAAGGCGCCCCACAGGCACAGCGCGCGCATGCCTTCATTAAAGACCTTGGCATCCATCAACATGCGGCGCACATCGGGGTGGACGAAGATCGGATCGGCCTTTTGCTCAGGCTCAGCCGGACCAGTGAGCGCGCGGCCCTGACGCCGATCAAGCGCGTAGGTCACGGCGTTCTGATAAGCGACCTCGGCCTGCGCGAGGCCCTGCATGCCGACACCCAGACGAGCGGCGTTCATCATGACAAACATCGCAGCAAGGCCATTGTTTTCTTCGCCGACCAGCCAGCCTTTGGCACCGTCATAGTTGAGCACGCAGGTCGCGTTGCCGTGAATGCCCATCTTCTTCTCGATCGAACCGCACGAAACGCCGTTGCGTGTCCCAGGCTCGCCATTTTCATCAAGGATGAACTTGGGCACTACGAAGAGCGAGATACCCTTCGAACTATCCGGCGCGCCCGGCGTTTTGGCGAGGACGAGGTGAATGATATTTCTGGTAAGGTCATGCTCGCCGGCCGAGATGAAGATCTTGGTGCCTGTGATCGCGTAAGAGCCATCGGCTTGGGGTTCGGCCTTGGTGCGGATCATGCCCAGATCAGTGCCGCAATGCGGCTCGGTGAGGTTCATCGTGCCCGACCATTCCCCCGAGATCATCTTGGGCAGGTACATGGCCTTCTGCTCTTCGCTGCCCGCCGCCTGCAGAGCTGCGGCTGCGCCGCTGGTAAGGCCCGGATACATCGCAAAAGCCTGATTGGCGGTGCCGATATATTCTTCAAACGCAAAGCTCATGACATGCGGCAGGCCTTGGCCGCCGAATTCCTCAGGGCCGCCTAGCGTCGTCCATCCCGCTTCGACCAGCTGCGCATACGCTTCCTTGAAGCCGTCGGGCGTCGTGACCGAGCCATCTTCGTGGCGGGTGCAGCCCTGTTCATCGCCAATCTGGTTTAACGGCGCGAGAACTTCCGAGCAGAACTTGCCCGATTCGTTCACAACCGTATCGATCATGTCCTGTGTAGCGTTCTCGAAGCCTGGCAGATTGCCGTAACTGGAAAGGTCGAGCATTTCGTTGATTACAAAGCGCGTATCGCGCGTTGGGGCGGTGTAGGTTGGCATCACTTGATCCCTTCGTGTGCGTTTTTGTATCGTGATTGCGGTTTAGACTTTTTGGTCAGCCCAGCCTCTCTCAGGCCAGGTCCAGGTTCTCAATGTCAGAGACAAATGTGGTCAATTCCTTGATCGAACTGTCAATGTCAGCGCGCTGCGTTTTCAACTTGGCAATATGCGCGCGGCACTTTTCGACGGTAACGCGGCGTTGTTCGACGCGGCCATCGCCAAGATCATAAAGATCGATCATTTCGCGGATTTCGGTGAGGCTGAACCCCACATTCTTGGCCCGCATAATCCAGGCAAGACGTGCGCGATCGCGCTTGGAGTAAACACGTGTCAAACCTATGCGAGCAGGCGCGATCAGCCCTTCATCCTCATAGAAGCGAAGCGCGCGTGCTGTGCAGCCAAACTCAGAGGTCAGGTCCGAGATCGAAAACTGCTCACGTTCAAGTTTGTCCGGCGTATCGATATGCGCGCCCCTATGGCGCCCATCACTATGGCGCTGATCGGTGTTGGCCGGATCGGCTTGCTTTGGAATGGATGGGTCTGCGTGTGCGGTAGCCATGGCGGATGTACTACCTTACCTTTACGTGAGCGTCAAGTCTTGACCCTTACGAGAGACTATCCGCCTTCGCCCAGTTCTCAATCCTTCAAAAGGGACAGCGCAATTGAATCGTCTGCCCCTGGATCAAGCTCGCGATAGAAGCAGGAACGCGCGCCCGTGTGACAAGTGGGACCGGCAGGCACCGCGTAAATCACGAGCGCATCCTGATCGCAATCAACGAGGATCCGCTCGACTTTGAGTACGTTGCCGCTAGTCTCACCTTTCATCCAGAGTTTCCTGCGCGAGCGCGACCAGAACGTCACATTGCCGCTTTCCCTGGTCGCGGCGATAGCCTCTGCGTTCATGAAGGCCACCACCAGAACCTCGTGGCTGCTCGCATCGAGAACTACCGCGCTCACCAAGCCATCTGCGCCAAATTTCGGCGCAAAGACGGAGCCGTGTTCGTGCTCTTCCTGAGACATGTCGCAGCATGTCATCGCAGCAACTCCTACCGAAGCTTTTCTAGTTTGCGCTGCGCGCTTTGGCCGATCTGGAGCGGAAAGGGAACGCCAAAGCTGAGCTTTCGAGATAGTTTTGTTGCACGATCACAACAGATGCATTCGAAAATTTGCATAAACCACTCTTACGCCTTCCCGATCGGTAGTCTGAATGGAACAACAGCATTGCGGGTTCCTTGCGGGCCTGCCCACCGAACAACGGCTCTTTCGTAGAGCCACGTTCAGGGGGTGATCGGTCAGCCACCAACAACGGGGTGTTGGAGCAGCCGATTGAACGATGAGGGATGCAGGTCCTGATAGCGAAGTTAGGGGGTCGCTATCTGAGCTCACATGAGCGGATCTCAACCGTTTCGTCACGTGGCGCCCGGGGTCTTTATGGCCTCGGGCGTTTCGCTTTTTATGGACCGAGAGATCGCAGACAGGCATGCGTTATCCAGCGTCAACCTTGGCAAAGCACACAATTCGAACCGAGCGCGCGCCGGCTTCGACCAAAGCATTGGTGCAGGCTGAACTCGTCGCGCCGCTGGTGTAGACATCGTCCACAAGCAGCACATCGCGCCCCTTGATCAGAACTTGACGCGAGGCGCGCACGGCAATTGCGTCCTTCAAGGCCTCCTCACGCGCGTCACGCCCCAACCCGCCAAGGCTTGGCGTGCGCTTGGGCCGAGTGAGCGCATCGACGCACAGCTCGCCTTTGTCTCGTTTGGCTAACTCGCGCGCCAGCAGGGCGGACTGGTTGAAGCCTCGCTCCCATAAACGAAGGTGGTGAAGCGGCACGGGCACCAATAATGAGGCATCCTTGCCCGGCGCATCAGGTAGCAACCCCGCCATCATTTGCCCCATCAAGCCCGCTAGCGAAACTTTGCCGCCGTGCTTGAAGTTCAGCACCAATTGGCGCGAGGCGGTGTTGTAAAGCGTCGGTGCAATTGCAGCGCCGTGCTCGCTCTCACCTAGGCTCGCCTGCTCAGGAGTTTCGAGCTCGCTCCAGCAATCGATGCACAGCCCCCCATGATTGGCGATCGCTACGCCGCACAAAGGACAACGCGGCGGATAGACGAGGTCTACAAACGGTTGCAATCCAGCGGCGATGTGCGTCACGGGGCCCATGGGTGACGTGTCGCACGGCTTGCGCTGCGATGGCAAGCGAGGCAGGAGCAGCTGGCATTATGAGCGCCAGTGTCCCCCGCATCTTCAGCTCCATTCGCAGGCTACGCCGTGAGGCGCGAGCCCTTGCGCGCCATGATCACCCAGACGCTGCACGGTTTGTGGCGGATGAGATGGCCGACGATATGCTCGAGCGGCTCGCCTTTGTTCGCCATACGCCCGAGCGACCGCTGCTCATCGGCATGGCACCACCAGCACTGGCTAGCCATTTTAACACCGCTTCCTCTGCCATCGACCCCGAAGCGCCCTATCCTGATGACGGCTTCGACTTTATCGGCGTGCTGGGCCAGCTTGACGCGGTCAACGATCTGCCCGGTGCGCTGATCCATGTTCGCAAAGCGCTGGCACCGGGAGGGCTCGCGATCGCCAGCTTCCTTGGCGGAGCGAGCCTTGGACGATTGCGGGCCGCGATGCTGGCCGCTGAGCCCGAGCGGCCTGCTGCGCGTATGCATCCGCTGGTCGATCCGCGCGCCGCTCCCGGCCTACTCCAGCGCGCAGGGTGGAAGGACCCGGTGGTCGATACACACGCGCTCAAGGTGCGCTATTCCTCGCTTGACCGGTTGGTGCACGATCTGCGCGATCAGGCCCTTGGCAGCGCGCTTGCCGATCAGCCGCCACCGCTGAGCCGCGCGGCTTTCGAGCGCGCGCGCGCAGCCTTCCTCGAACACGCAGAGGCGGACGGGAAAGTCACCGAGACCTTCGAGATCGTTACACTTACCGGCCGCCGTTCGCTCGCCGGGACATAAGAGCCACGATCAGTCCAGTGCGGCCTGAGCCGCAGCCAGACGCGCGATCGGCACGCGGTAGGGCGATGCGCTGACGTAATCGAGGCCTACGCTCTCGCAAAATTCGATCGAGGCAGGGTCCCCGCCATGCTCACCGCATATGCCAAGCTTGATGTCGGGCCGCGTGGCGCGCCCGCTATCGGCTGCCATCTCGACAAGTTGCCCCACCCCATCGATATCGATGCTGACGAAAGGATCGCGCGGGAAGATGCCCTTGTCGACGTAAGGAGCTAGGAATCTCGCCGAATCGTCGCGGCTCACCCCCAGCGTCGTTTGCGTGAGGTCATTGGTGCCGAAGCTGAAGAACTCACCCTCTTCCGCGATCTCGCCCGCCATCAGCGCGGCGCGGGGCAGCTCGATCATGGTGCCGACGAGGTATGCGACAGTGACGCCCTGTTCAACAAAGACCTCTTGCGCCACCCTGTTTACGAGCTCACGCAGGATCGCGAGTTCCTTTTGGGTCGCGACGAGCGGGATCATGATCTCGGGCAGAGGCGCTTCGCCGCTTTCCTTCTGCACCGCGCATGCCGCTTCAAAGATCGCGCGGGCTTGCATCTCGTAGATCTCCGGGAAAGTGATCCCTAAGCGACACCCGCGATGGCCCAGCATCGGGTTGAATTCGTGCAGCTCTCCCGCGCGGCGCCTCAAGTGGTCGACCCCCAGCCCCGTCGCGTCTGATAGCTCGGCAAACTCCGCATCGCCGTGCGGCAGGAACTCATGGAGCGGCGGATCAAGCAGGCGGATCGTGCAAGGGAGGCCCGCCATCACCTCGAAGATAGAGGTGAAGTCACTGCGCTGTTCGGGCAGCAACTGATCGAGCGCCTTGCGCCGCCCCGCCTCATCCTCGGCAAGGATCATCTGGCGCACCGCGCTGATGCGCGTGGCGTCGAAGAACATGTGCTCGGTACGGCACAGGCCGATGCCTTCAGCGCCAAACTGTCGCGCCATCTTGCAGTCCGCTGGCGTTTCCGCATTGGTGCGTACCCGCATCCGGCGGCTCTCATCGGCCCATTCCATCAGCGTTCCGAAATCGCCCGCAAGCTCAGGCTCCACTGTCGGGACAATGCCGAGCATGACCTGACCGTTCGCCCCATCGAGGGTGACCTCATCGCCCTCTTTCAGCTCCTGCGCGCCGATGCGCAGGGTGCGGCTGTCGCGATCGATCGAGACCGCGCTTGCACCCGAAACGCACGGGCGTCCCATTCCGCGCGCGACCACCGCTGCGTGGCTTGTCATCCCGCCGCGCGCGGTCAGGATGCCTTGGGCTGCGTGCATGCCATGGATGTCCTCAGGTGAGGTTTCCACGCGCACCAGAATGACCTTCTCGCCCCGGCCCGCCCATTGCTCGGCCGTGTCGGCATCGAGCACGATCTTGCCCGCAGCCGCTCCCGGCGACGCGGGGAGCCCGGCGGTCAGCACATTGCGCTCCGCCTCGGGATCGAGCGTCGGGTGCAGCAGCTGATCAAGCGCCATCGGATCGATCCGCTTGACCGCCTCTTCCTTGCTGATCAGCCCCTCGCCCACCATGTCGACTGCCATCTTGAGCGCGGCCTTGGCGGTGCGCTTGCCCGAGCGGGTCTGTAGCATCCACAGCTTGCCGCGCTCTACCGTAAACTCGATATCCTGCATGTCACGGTAGTGCTTCTCAAGCAGGTCGAACACGCGGGCCAGCTCAACGTAGGCATCGGGCAGCGCCTCTTCCATCGAGAGCGGTTTGGCGCCTGCTTCCTCGCGCGCAGCCTTGGTGAGGTATTGCGGCGTGCGGATGCCGGCGACCACGTCCTCACCCTGCGCGTTGATGAGGTATTCGCCGAAATAGGCGCGCGTACCCGTGGCCGGATCGCGGGTGAAGGCGACGCCGGTGGCGCTTGTCTCGCCCATATTGCCGAACACCATGGCCTGCACATTGACCGCGGTGCCCCAGTCGGCGGGGATGTCATTGAGGCGGCGGTAGACCTTGGCGCGGTCGCTATCCCAACTGTCGAACACCGCAGCGATCGCTCCCCAGAGCTGCTCGTTTACGTCCTGCGGGAAGGACTTGCCCTGCTCCTGTTCGACGATCCCCTTGAATTCAGCAACCAGCGCGCGCCAGTCATCGGCGGAAAGCTCAGTGTCGGCGTAGTAGCCATTGTCTTCCTTGGCTATCTCCAGCGCCTCTTCGAACAGGCCGTGATCGATGCCGAGCACCACGTCGGAGTACATCTGCACAAAGCGGCGATAGCTATCCCAGGCAAAGCGCTCATCCCCGCTGGTAGCAGCGAGCCCTTCGACCGTCTCATCATTCAGGCCGAGGTTAAGGACGGTGTCCATCATCCCCGGCATTGAGACCCGTGCGCCCGAACGCACCGAGACAAGCAGCGGATCGCTTGCATTGCCAAAGCTCTTGCCCACCGCGCTTTCGATGTGCGCGAGTGCTTGCATCACCTCAGCGCGCAGGTCTTCGCGAAACGCACCCGATTCGCCGAGGCCATCTTGCAGGTAGCGCACGCACTCTTCGGTGGTGATGGTGAAGCCGGGCGGCACAGGCAGCCCGATGCTCGCCATCTCGGCAAGGTTTGAGCCTTTCCCGCCTGTGATCGTCTTGTCCTTCTGGCGGGGATCATCATGCGGGGCAGCGCCGCCAAAGGGGTAGACCGTTTTCACGCTATTCGTACCTTCTTCCATCGTCTTGTAGGAGACACAGGTTACACAGTCTAAAACCGAAAAGAGTTCACCCCTCAATCCGGCTGAAATCCGCCACCCGGTGGACCGCATTGCGGAAACGCGCAAGCAACGCAAGACGCGCGGCGCGCTTGTCCTGTTCGGGGGCATTGACGACCACATTGTCAAAGAACCGGTCCACAGCGCTGCGCAATGTTGCAAGAGCAGCCATGGCATCTTCGAAGCGTTCATACTTCACGCAATCCGTGGCTTTCGGATTGGCGAGTGCAAGCGCTTCGGCCAGTTCCATTTCGGCCTCTTCGGGCGTGTAGGAAAGTGGTTTTTCGACATCATCGCTCCACGCTTCCTTCTTGAGGATATTTGCCGCGCGTTTGTACCCGGCGAGCAGGTTCGCCCCATCATCGGTTTCAAGAAAAGCCGAAAGCGCCCGTGCGCGTGCTTCGATCCGGTCGATCCGCATATCGGTTGCGCCGTCCCAGTCGCGTGAGGCATTGATGTAATCGTGGCGCACGCCCTCATCGCGCAATTGCACGGCGAGCCGGTCGACGAGGAAATCCGCCAGTTTGCTCGCCAGATCCGGGCGCGGTTGGCCATCCCAGGCGTGCACCACCGTATCGAGCGAGAGCTTGAGACCGTTGGCCTGAACGAGCCGCAAACAACTGAGCGCGGCACGGCGTAAGGCGAAGGGATCTTTGGACCCCGTGGGCAGAATGTCGATCTTGAAGAAACTCAGCAGGTTGTCGAGCTTGTCCGCCAAACTGACGGCGACAGTGGTCGGCGCGGTTGGTACGTGATCGCCCTGCCCCACAGGCTTGTAGTGATCGCGGATTGCGTCGGCGACCTCGCTCGGCAGGCCCTCCTTTTCGGCGTAATAGCCGCCCATCAGCCCCTGGAGTTCGGGAAACTCGCCGACCATTTCAGTGACGAGGTCGGCCTTGCAAAGCTCGGCGGCTTGCCGGGTCAGATTGTGATCGCCGTTGGGCTCCTTGGCGTCAAAAACAAGCCAGGAGGCGAGCTTCGCCACCCGGTCGACCTTATCCGCGACAGTGCCCAGTTTTTCGTGGAAGGTGATCCGCTCCAGCTTCTGAGCGTGCTGCGCGAGTGTGGTCTTCTGATCCAGCTCCCAGAAGAAGCGCGCATCGGCAAGCCGTGCAGCAAGTACCTTACGGTTGCCATCAACGACCACGGCGGGATCGCTCGCGGCGATGTTGGCGGTGCAGATGAAGGCGTTGGCCAGTTTGCCTTCAGCGTCCTCGCACACAAAATATTTCTGGTTCACCCGCGCGGTAAGCTGGATGACTTCGGGCGGAACTTCGAGAAACGCTTCGTCAAACCGGCCCAGTAGCGGCACCGGCCATTCGGTGAGCCCAGCGTTTTCGACCACCAGCCCTTCATCCTCGATTACGTTAAGGCCTGCCGCCTCGGCCGCCTTGCGCGCGCCATCGCGGATGATCCCGGCGCGCTTTTCATGGTCGACCAGCACATAGGCGTTCGCCAGAGCATCAGCGAAATCATCGGCGTTCTTGATCGTGACGGGGCCGGAGGAGTGGAAGCGGTGGCCCATAGTCTCACGCCCGCTGGCCATGCCCTCCATCACAACCGGCACGATCTCGCCATCGAGCAGCGCGACAATGCCGGTCAGCGGGCGCACCCATTTGAGGCTTTCGGGACTGATCGACGCCTCGCCCCAGCGCATCGACTTGGGCCATGAAAAATCGCGGATGATCGCGGGGATGGCGGCGGCGAGAAGATCGCTCACGGCCTGTCCCGGCTTGTTGATGACCGCAAAGTAGGTGGCGCGGCCTTTGACATCGCGGGTCTCAAGCTCGCCGCGCGTCACGCCGTTCTTGCGGCAGAAGCCGTCTACCGCCTGATCAGGAGCGCCCACCGGCGGCCCCTTCGCTTCCTCGCTCACCGCCTTGGTCTCCAGCGGCAGCCCGCGCGCAATCAAAGCCAGTCGGCGCGGTGTGGACCATACCGTGATCGTGTCCGACCCTACGCCTGCTGCATCAAGCTCACGGCGGAACAGCTTTTCTAGCTCACCACGCGCGCCCTGTTGCATACGCGCCGGGATCTCTTCGCACAGCAATTCGAGCAGGAAATCAGCCATCAGACGAGGCTCCAGCCCGGATAGGCCTCAGCCCAGCGCGGGGCCATTTGCTCAGCATATCTCTCGCAAGATCCGCGCGCCAGATCGCGTACCCGGCCCATGTAGGAGGCCCGCTCCTGCACGCTGATAACGCCGCGCGCCTGGAGGAGGTTGAAGATGTGGCTCGCCTCAATCGCCTGTTCGTAGGCAGCAATCGGTACGCCGCTCTCCAGAGCGTTGCGGCATTCCGCCTCTGCCTTGTTGAAGAGGTCAAACAGAGCGCCCGTTTCAGCGACTTCGAAGTTCCACTTCGACATCTGGCGTTCGTTCTCAAGAAACACCTCGCCGTAGGACGTGCCGCGCCCGTTGAAATCGAGGTCGTAGACTTTATCGACGCCCTGAATGTACATCGCCAAACGCTCAAGCCCGTACGTGAGCTCGCCCGCGACCGGCTTGCAGTCAAACCCGCCCATTTGCTGGAAATAGGTGAACTGTGTGACTTCCATCCCATCGCACCACACCTCCCAGCCCAGACCCCAGGCGCCCAGCGTGGGCGATTCCCAATCGTCCTCGACAAAGCGGATGTCGTGGCGGAGCGGATCGATCCCGATAGCGCGCAAGCTGCCGAGATAGAGGTCCTGAATGTCAGCCGGGCTCGGCTTCAGGATCACCTGGTACTGGTAGTAATGCTGCAAGCGATTGGGGTTTTCGCCGTAGCGACCGTCGGTCGGGCGGCGGCAAGGCTGGACGAAGGCTGCGTTCCAAGGCTCAGGCCCCAGCGCGCGCAGAGTGGTCGCCGGGTGAAACGTGCCCGCCCCCATGCGCATATCGTAAGGCTGGAGGATGACGCAGCCCGCCTGGCTCCAGAAATCGTGGAGGGTCAGGATCATGTCCTGAAACGAACGGGAGGGATCGCGCGGGCCCGCGCCAAGTGGTTGGGTGGCCGCTGTGGCATCAGCTGTCATGGCGAGGCGGCCCATGGCTTATGCCCTCACCCCGGTCAATGGTGCGCGCGATCAAGTGTCCCCAGGCGCCCTCAAGTGTCACCCGTTGATGACTAAAAGTCAGGTTCTCTTGACATAGTCAGCGAATCAAGACATATAGTCATGTATACCTGACATGTAGTCATACAAACCTGATGAGCAACACCATGCCCTATGATCCAAAAATCCCCGGCGAATTTGAACGAACGCGAGCTTACAATCTGCAATGGCTCGGTTTGCCCGCCGCCTTGCTGTGGCTGGGTGTCGAGATTTTAGTCGCGAGCGGCTTGGTCGGCGATGGCGTTCGCGATTTTGCCTATCTCCCGGCCATTTTCGCAGCCATGTCGCTCGCTTGGCCTTTGGGTTCTCTTTCGGACACAGACGAGTTTATCCAGCGCCAGCACCTCGTTGCGGCCAGTTGGGGCATGGCGATCAGCGGCTTAATCGCAATCGTCTATGTTTTCCCGTCCTTGCATCGTTTCTTGCCCCAATTCGATGCGACCTTGTCGTTCGCTCTGGTCGCCGTAACCTTCAACGCGGCCTTGGTCACAGCCCGGTTGAGAGCGGGGTAAGCCCATGAATAACCGTCTCAAAGTTCTGCGCGCTGAGCGCGACTGGAGTCAGGCGGAGCTCGCCATTCATCTCGACGTGTCGCGTCAGGCTGTCAACGCGATTGAGACCGGCAAGCACGACCCTTCCCTGCCCCTCGCCTTTCGGATCGCGCGGTTGTTCGACAGGCCCATTGAGGAGATTTTCCATGACGAAGCGTGATCACACTTCGCGTAAGGCGCAAACGCCCCTTGTCGCACGGCCGGTCGCAAAAACGGTAACCTCACCCATTCCCCAACGAACCCGACTGCGCTACTTATCACTAGCAAGAAAGGAACCCTGCCCATGAAATCGCCCCAGCTGCTCACCTCGACAGCCGCTGCCTTTGCGTTGTTTGCCTCGGCCCCCGCACTTGCCGATGGACACAATGAAGCCGCGCAAGCAACGAGCGAAACCAGCGGCCCGGCCTTGTGGAAGGTCGCGGACGAGGACACCACGATCTATCTGTTCGGCACGGTTCACATGCTGCCTAGCGATGTCGACTGGAACTCTGGTGCTGTGAACGAGGCTTTGGCAAGCGCGCAAACGCTTGTAACTGAGCTTAACCTGACGCCAGAAACAGAGCCTCAGATCGCCACTTCATTCCAGAAAGCCGGCCTGTTTGCGGATGGTAACACTCTTCGTTCGCTGATGGATGATGAGCAGCGCGCGACCTTTGAGGGCGGGCTTGCCAAAATTGGCGTTGAGCCCGAAGTGTTTGACCCGATGGAGCCATGGTTTGCCTCGATCGTTCTGTTTCAGATCGTCGCGACGGCCTCTGGGTTTACGCCTGACAAAGGCGTTGAAAAGGTCCTTGAGGGGCTCGTTGGGCCTGACACAGAGCGTGTGGCCCTGGAGACGATTGATCAGCAGATCAGGGTGTTAGACGAACTACCGATGGACCAGCAATTGATCTACCTGCTTGAATTTGCGGCGGACCCGCTTGAAGGAATTAAAGGACTAAATGATATCATCGCGGTCTGGACAAAAGGAGATGCTGAGGGTGTAGGCCAAATGGTTACTGAAGCGGTCAGCGGACACCCTTTATTGGCTGAGCGTCTCTTCTATTCTCGAAATTCCACTTGGGCAAAGTGGATCGAGATGCGCCTTGATACAACGCCCGGCACTGTCTTCATCGCGGTTGGCGCAGGCCATCTGGCGGGCGAACGAAGCGTCCAGGACATGCTCAGCAAGCGCGACATCGAAGTCGAACGCGTCCAGTAACGCGCCATCTTTGGCGAGAATGTGCGCGGGTGGCCTTCGCACCGCCCGCGCAATTTTCTTGCTTTGCGCCCCATTCCCCTCTAATGGGCCGCACTTCAGCGCTCTGGTCATCCCTGGAGGCGGGGCGCTGGTACACTATCTCTAACACGCATTCGAAAGGCACAGTGCTATGAGCGATACGCTTACACTGCCGGCCGAACGCCGCGAACGGGCTGGCAAGGGAGCCTCCCGAGCACTTCGCCGCGAAGGTCGGATTCCAGCTGTTATTTACGGCGGCAAGGAAGATCCAATCACGATCCACGTCGAGGAAAGGGAACTGGTCAAGCAGCTGATGACCGGTCACTTTATGAATTCGATTGTGCAGATCGAAGTCGGCGGCGACAAGGTGCGCACCCTGCCCAAGGACGTGGCGCTTCACCCGGTTACCGACCGCCCGACCCACGCTGACTTCCTGCGCCTTTCGAAGGACGCAAGCGTCGAGGTGTCGATCCCCGTGATCTTCACCAATGAAGAAGCCTCACCTGGCCTGAAGAAAGGCGGCGTTCTCAACGTGGTGCGCCACGAACTTGATCTGGTTTGCGCGGCGGACAAGATCCCCGGTGAGATCGCAATCGATGTGACCGGCAAGGATGTCGGCGAATCGATCCACATCAGCGAAGTCACTCTGCCTGAAGGCAGCACCAGCGCGATTACCGATCGTGACTACACGATCGCAACACTCGTGGCCCCGTCTGCGCTCAAGAAGAGCGAAGGCGACACCACGAGCGAGGACGATGCACCGGCCGCAGACGAAGTCAAAGCCACCGCTCAGAAGGGCGACGACGAGAGCGACGGCGAATAAGGCCAACACAGCTTCACTTAACGCAATCACCAAGACACCGGGCTGGCACAACCAGTCCGGTGTTTTGTTCTGTGTGATACGCCGCCAAATAGTGCAAAACGGCGTCGCAGATATCGCCAGCGCGACCGCGCGCCCGAGCTTTTGCGAGGAAAGACAAGCGGCCCGGATGGGCCGCGCCCGGCGCTTGAGGGGCAGGCGAAGCCTGCTAAGGGAAAACAATGCTCATCTGGACAGGCCTTGGAAATCCGGGCGCAAAACACGCGCTAAACCGACATAATGTCGGCTTCATGGCGATGGACGCTATCGCTGAAGTGCACAGCTTTGGCCCGGAGCAGAAGAGGTTTGCAGGGCTGGTGCGCGAAGGGCGGATCGGGGCGCGCAAGATCCTGCTGTTGAAACCGGCAACCTTCATGAACGAAAGCGGCCGCAGCGTTGGTGAGGCGATGCGGTTCTACAAGCTGGATCTGAGCGCCCTCACCGTCTTCCACGATGAACTCGATCTCGCGCCCTTCAAGGTCAAGATAAAGCAAGGCGGCGGGACGGCTGGGCACAATGGCCTGCGTTCAATCGACAAGCATCTGGGCCCCGACCCTTCAACCGGGCTCAGGGCAGCTTTTCAGCGCGTGCGCATCGGGATCGGGCATCCGGGCCACAAAGACCGCGTGCATGGCCATGTGCTGGGCAATTACGCCAAGGCAGAGATGGACCCGCTCGCCGACATGATAGCAGCAATTGCCGCCGAAGCTGCGTGGTTGGCGGATGGCGACGCCGTGCGCTTCATAAACGATGTCGCGCTGAGGTTGCAGTGACCAACACAACCGAGGCGCGCGCCGCGATGGATATGCCCCTGTGGAAAATCCTCTCGCTGATCGGGCTTCAGGCCAGCGCCTTTACGCTTGCGGGCTGGTTTCTGTGGACGTTGGCCAGCGAAAATGAAGGGGCCTTCGCCACCTTTGCGCGTTGGGAAATCGGCTATGGAATTGCTCTGGGCGGTGCTTTGATCCTCTCGAGCGCCGCCCTCGCCTATGCCTTTCCCAAGCTGATGGAAAAGCTGGTGCGCGCGCAAGCTGACACTTACCCCTTCCTCAAAGACAAGCTTGGTATTGGGCCGATCATATTCCTCTCGCTCTGCGCAGGGATTGGGGAAGAAGCCCTGTTTCGTGGCGGGGTGCAGACCCTGCTTGGCGTTTACCTGCCCTACCCTCATCCAGTGCTGCTTGCGGCTTGTGCCTTCGCCGTGATCCACTTTGCCAAGCCCCTCAACAGCGGGCTGATCTTCGCAATCGGTTGCCTGTTCGGGATGATCTATTGGGCGACCGGCAGCCTGCTCACGGTGATGATCGGCCATGCGGTTTACGACATCTAAGCCATCTGGGCGCTGCAAGAGGCGTTCCACCGGCTCGGCGTGTTTCATGAAGCGCCAAATCATGCAGTCTTGCCAGACAGCGGCGCGCATGAGACCCTGACAGATAAAGAGAAAACCACGGGAGAAGAACTATGACACAGCTTAATCGCCGTACACTGCTTGCAGGCGCCGCTGCCACCGGGGCGCTGGCTGCCACGGCGAGCATCGCGCAGGAAGACAAGGTAACCGCCAAGCCCGACCTGTCCGGCAAAAGTGTGCTCATCACCGGCTGCTCCAGCGGCTTTGGACGGTTGGCGGCAGAGAGCTTTGCGCGCAGCGGAGCCAAGGTCTTCGCCAGCATGCGAGGCCTGCCGCGCAAGGAAGCCGAACAACTTCGCATTCTCGCGCTCAATGAAAAGCTCGACCTGCAAGTCCTCGAGATCGATGTGACGTCTGACGAACAGGTCACCAACGGCGTCAATGAATCGCTGATGGCAACGGGCGGCACGCTTGATGTGCTTATCAACAATGCCGGCATTTCCTATGCAGGCCCGGTCGAAATCCAGGACATGGCGGCAACGGCCCACATGTTCGAGACCAACGTCTTCGGCCCGCAGCGCATGGCGCGCGCCGTCTTGCCCGCCATGCGCGCTGCGAAAAACGGGCTGATCATCAACGTCTCATCGCAGCTGGGCAAAGTGATTGTGCCTGCATACGGCCAGTATTCGCCGACCAAATTCGCGCTTGAGGCGATGAGCGAGGCGATGGCCTATGAGCTTGTGCCGCACGGCATTGACGTGACGATCATCCAGCCTGGCGGCTATCCGACCAAGATTTGGGAGAACGCCAACGCCAATTCGATGAAGCTGTTGGCGCGGGCCGAAGACAAACACACCTCAGGCTACACTCAGCTGATCGAGAGCCTGATGCAGCGCGGCGGCGGCGGCAGCACGGATCCGATGGATGTCCCCAATGCGATGGCTCAGGTGATCGCCATGCCCCCCGGCACCCGCCCGCTGCGCCGTCCGGTGCACCCCGGCCTCAAACCGCAACTGGCGCTCAATGAGCTGACCGCGAAAGTGCAGACCGAGTGGCTCGGCGCTTCACCCTTTGGGCCATGGATCAAGGCGGTTCACAATGCGTAGAACCCCCAAGGAGCAGGCTGGCCTTCTCCACAAAGCAGCGCTAAGGGCCGCGGCCTGTCTTTCCCAACGGAGCTATTATGGGTTTCAAATGCGGTATCGTGGGCCTGCCTAATGTCGGCAAGTCCACCCTCTTCAACGCGCTTACCGAAACGCAGGCCGCGCAGGCTGCGAACTATCCGTTCTGCACGATTGAGCCCAATGTCGGCCAGGTCGCCGTGCCCGATGAGCGGCTCGACAAGATTGCCGCCATCGCCAAGAGCGCCAAGGTCATCGCCACGCAACTCTCGTTTGTCGACATTGCTGGGCTGGTGAAGGGAGCGAGCGCGGGTGAAGGGCTGGGCAACCAGTTCCTCGGCAATATCCGCGAGGTGGACGCCATTGTCCATGTCCTGAGGTGCTTTGAAGATGATGACATCCAGCACGTCGCCAACAAAGTCGATCCGATTGCCGACGCCGAAGTGGTCGAAACAGAGCTGATGCTCGCTGACCTTGAAAGCCTTGAAAAGCGGGTGCCCAACGCGGCCAAGCGCGCGACCGCAGGCGACAAGGAGGCCAAGATCCTCGCCAGCGTGCTGGGCCAGGCGCTCGAATTGCTGCGCGAAGGCAAACCAGCGCGCCTCACCGAGCCCAAGGATGACGAAGAGGCCAAAGCCTTTGAGCAGGCGCAATTGCTGACGGCCAAGCCTGTGCTCTATGTCTGCAATGTCGCTGAAGAGGAAGCGGCGAGCGGCAACGCGCTCTCACAGGCAGTCTTTGCCAAGGCAGAGGCTGAGGGCGCACAGGCCGTCGTCGTCTCCGCTGCGATTGAGGCAGAGCTCGTCGCCATGCCGATCGAAGACCGCGCCGAGTATCTCGAAGAGCTGGGGCTTAGCGAAAGCGGCCTCGCCCGCGTGATCCGCGCTGGCTACACGCTGCTGGGCCTCAAGACCTTTTTCACCGCCGGCCCCAAGGAAGCGCGCGCCTGGACCTATCCCGACGGCGCCAAAGCTCCGCAAGCGGCGGGTGAAATCCACACCGACTTCGAAAAAGGCTTCATCCGCGCTGAAACGATTGCCTACGACGATTACATCGAGTTGAACGGCGAAGCCGGGGCGCGCGAGGCGGGAAAGCTGCGCCAGGAGGGCAAGGAATACCTCGTCCAGGATGGCGATGTCATGCTGTTCAAGTTCAACGTCTAAAGCGCGATCTGTTTCGCCATCAGCTTTATGATATCGCGCTGTTCGTCCCAGCGCGCAAAGAGTTCTTTCGCTGAGCCGCGCCCGGCCTTTTTCGACGCTCGGTCAAACGCCGCTTTCACAGTGGGCAACAAGCGCACCATTTGCCACGGCGTCATGCCGATGACGTGGATCACATCCCAATCAGTCAAACCGGGGGCCAGATAGAGCGTTTCAGGGTCCTCAAAGCCAACAAACCGCCCCACCCTGCCAGCGTCCCACATGGCGCGCATGGCCGGTGCTGAAGTGTCGTACTGACATACGTAATAGTCCGCACGCGTCTCTGGCTTCGAGGTGACGTATTCGATGTAGTGGAGCATCCGTTTTTCAATCGCGGCGCCATTTTCCTTGGCAAGCAGCATGTCGATGCCGGGCTGCGGGTCCATCAATGCCACGCGTTTGAGGCCAGCATGGCCCGCGTCGAGGAGCCTCACGGCAGCTGCCCTCAATGGCTCGGCATGGCCCAGAGCAATGAGCGTCGCGTTCCAGGTCTGCCCTTCGCGGCTTACAGGTTTGTGAGCGAGGGGAATGACAAACGACGCCTCGTCGCTTGTCGGTGCAACGACGCGCAAAGCGTCTTGGGCCGCGCCTTCGAAAGACAGCGTCACGTGCAGCGATTTTGAGAAGGGGTTCAGCGCGTTCGGATCAAGGGCCTGTCGAGACATAGGGGCATCCCCTAGAGTTTCCGCTCTTCACTTAATGGTATGGGCAATCTTCCGGGAAACGACAAGGCCCGACTTAGGCCGCGCGGTAGCGTCCGATGACAATCACCGCGAGCGCCAAGAGAAGGATAGCTCCAGCGTCAAACAGCACGTTTTCCGGCGCCATTTCCTTACCCTGAAGCACGATCAATCGCGCGATGGCCGTGATGGCGATGAAGATCGGGAAGACATAGAACGAGCCCTTCTCCGAATAGAAGACGGCGATCATGCCGATCACTTCGGTGTAGAGAAACATCAGCAGCAGATCGGCAAGCTCAATCGAGCCGCGCTGGATGACTGACCATACCTCAATGCCGACCGCGCCCAGGGTCATGAGCATGGTGATGACAAGCAGAACGCGCTCTACCAATTTGAAGAGGACAGCCGCAGCGTCTGGGCTGGATGTTTCCTCTTGAGGCGATGACGCTTCATGAGCAGGCACGGTCATGCGTTAAATCTCTCAAAAACAGGGCTGTGTTAGAGGTATGCCGCAAGCCGCCCTGTGGTTCCCGAAGGTCGCGCTGTTTCTAGTCTGGTCGCCTTGTTCGCTAGGCGCGGCAAAACCCCAAGCTTAGTCGTGGTCATAGTCATGGCCATCGTCGTGATCGTGATCATCGTCATGGTCGTGGTCATGATCTTCGGCGGCGTGATCGGGAACACCATCCCCGTCATGGTCGTGATCGTCAAACTTGCCCTCAGCCTGCATCTTTTCAAATTCGGCCTCGTCTATGAAGCCGCTATTATCCACTTCCGGCCCGCAAGCGGTAAGTCCCAAAGCAGTCAGTCCAAAAGCGGCTAGTGAAATCCAAATCCCTCGCATTTCCAGTCTCCATTCCTCAGCGCCTTGCTCAGTGGCGTCCGAACAGCTTCTCAACATCGTCCATCGACAGCTTTACCCACGTAGGCCGCCCGTGATTGCACTGGCCTGAGCGCGGGGTTACTTCCATTTCGCGCAGCAGGGCGTTCATTTCTGCAACGCTCAGCACGCGCCCTGCCCGCACCGATCCGTGGCACGCCATGGTGGCGAGGGCATATTCTAGGCGTTCGGCCAAGAGCAGTGAACCGCTTTCATCCTGCGCCCCGTGTTTGGCGATGTCATCGGCCAGATCGGTAAGCAACTTGGTGGTGTCAGCCTTGGCGATGGCGGCAGGGACCGCGCGCACCAGCATGGCGTTGGGACCGAAGCGCTCCACGTTGAGGCCGTAACGCGCAAGGCCATCCGCCGCCGCTTCGAGCCGGTCGCAATCCGCCTCATCCATTTCGACCACGTCGGGGACAAGGAGCGCCTGACTGCGCGTCACAGCTTCTTCGGCGCCTGAGCGCTTCAGCCGTTCGAGCACAAGGCGTTCATGCGCGGCATGCTGATCGACCAGCACCAGCCCATCGGCGCTTTCTGCAACGATATAGGTATTCGCGACCTGCCCGCGCGCAATGCCGAGCGGGTACTGTGCCGCATCCTCAGGGATTGGCTCAGCTTCTTCCGCGCGGCCCTGAGGGAGTGCGTGGGAATGGGCCTCGCTGGCCATTGGCGGCGCGTTCCATTGTGGGCGCGGTTCAGAGACGATGTTGGCGGAGTGCGCTGGTGTCGGCGCGCTCCAGTCGCGCCCTTCAAAGATTGAGCGAAGTGCCGGAGCAGGTTCGGTTTGGATTGGTTCGGCCTGCCAGCGCTCCATCGCCGCGCGGTCAGGCCCCTGCGCGCAGCGGCGATCTCCTGTGGCGAGCGCCTGCCGCAGCCCCGATACAATGAACCCGCGCACTCCCGCAGCGTCGCGAAAGCGGACTTCGGTTTTGGCCGGGTGAACATTCACATCGACGTCTTCGGGCGGGATTTCGAGGAACAGCGCTAGCACAGCATGGCGATCGCGCGCAAGCATGTCGGAATAGGCCCCGCGCACCGCTCCCACCAGCAGCTTGTCCTTTACGGGGCGCCCGTTGACGAAGAGGTACTGGTGATCCGCGACCCCGCGATTGTAAGTTGGCAGGCCCGCCATCCCCGTGAGCCGCATGGCACCATGCAGGCCATCGCGCTCCATGTCGATGGCAACTGCATTGTCCTTCAATTCGCGCGCCACGATCTGGGCCACACGGGTTGCCAGATCTTCGTCAGCCTGCGTGGCAAGCGCCTTGCGGATCTTGCCATCCGCGCCGTTTTCCAACGTGAAAGCGATGTCAGGCCGCGCCATAGCAAGCCGGCGCACCACGTCGAGGCAGGCGAGATATTCGCTGCGCGGTGTGCGCAGGAATTTGCGGCGCGCGGGGATCTTGGCGAAAAGATCTTCGACCCGTACCCGCGTGCCCTGAGGAACCGCCGCCGGCCCATTCTCGATCCGCTCTCCGTGATCGACTACAACGCGCCAGCCCTGATCGGCTTCTGCTGGACGGCTCTCAATGGTGAGGCGCGCCACGCTTGCAATCGAGGGCAATGCCTCCCCGCGAAAGCCTAGAGTGGAGACAAGCTCAATCTCCTCATCTGGCAGTTTGGAGGTTGCGTGCCGCTCGAGCGCGAGCGCGATATCATCCGCGCTCATCCCGCAACCATTATCGGTGACCTCAAGCCGGGTGAGCCCTCCATCGGTCAGCGCAACCGCGATTCGCGAAGCGCCTGCATCAATCGCGTTCTCAACCAGTTCTTTCAAAGCCGCAGCGGGCCGCTCAACCACCTCTCCGGCGGCAATTCGATTCACAAGATCAGACGGGAGGCGGCGAATTACGGGCATTTGTCGCACGCTACGCCCCTGGGGCCGCAAATTCGAGTGCAGCCGTGCATAATTACCATGTCAGTCAACAAATTTTTTGGCCTTTTTGGCAAGGTTTCGCTAGGTCTCATGGGCATTGGGGCATCTTCAGGGTCGGGTCCCAAGCGGAACATCTCCCCACCACAAGAGTTTCGCGCCGCACTCGGCTCGGCACATTACGGACAAAAGCAAAAGTCATGAGTTTCTTTGCCAATCTCTTCAAATTCGGTTCGCAGAATATGGCCATCGATCTGGGGACGGCCAACACGCTAGTTTACGTGCAGGACCAGGGGATCATCCTCAACGAACCCAGTGTTGTCGCGATTGAGACGATTAACGGCATCAAGCGCGTAAAGGCCGTGGGCGATGATGCCAAGATGATGATGGGCAAGACGCCCGACACAATCGAAGCGATCCGCCCGCTTCGCGATGGCGTTATCGCCGACATCGAAATCGCCGAAGAGATGATCAAGCACTTCATCCGCAAGGTGCACGGCAAGCGCAACCTGTTCCGCTATCCCGAGATTGTGATCTGTGTCCCCTCGGGCTCGACCTCGGTCGAAAAGCGCGCGATCCGCGATGCAGCCTCAAACGCGGGCGCTTCGGAAGTCCACCTCATCCTTGAGCCGATGGCCGCCGCAATCGGTGCTGACATGCCAGTGACAGAGCCGGTGGGTTCCATGGTGGTCGACATTGGCGGCGGCACGACCGAGGTTGCCGTCCTCAGCTTGCGCGGTCTTGCCTACACCACTTCGGTGCGGACCGGCGGTGACAAGATGGACGAAGCCATCGTCTCTTACGTGCGACGACACCACAACCTTTTGATCGGTGACAGCACGGCTGAGCGCATCAAGAAGGATTACGGCATCGCCGTGGTGCCCGAGGATGGCGCAGGCGAGGCCATCACTCTGAAGGGCCGCGACCTTGTGAACGGCGTGCCCAAGGAAATCACCATCAATCAGGCGCACGTTGCTGAGGCGCTTTCTGAACCCATCGGCGCTATCGTTGAAGGCGTGCGCATCGCGCTCGAAAACACCGCGCCTGAACTGGCCGCGGACATTGTCGATCAAGGCATCGTGCTGACGGGCGGCGGTGCGCTGATCCGGCGTCTGGATGAACATCTGCGAGAGGAAACCGGCCTTCCGGTCTCGATCGCGGAAGACCCGCTCACCTGCGTTGCGATCGGCACGGGCCGAGCGATGGAAGATCCGGTGTATCGCGGCGTGCTGATGACAGCGTAAATGCGGCCCGGCGCCCCGGTGCATCACGCCTATGAGTGCACCTCGCTAAGGGGGCCGATAACCAAGGGGACTACAAGCCATGGCGCCGCCTTCTTCGCGCCGATCGGGCTTTTCGAAAAAAGCGCAATACTCGGTCTTTACCGGGTATCTTCTGGCGACCCTTGGCGCGCTGATTGGTCTAGTGCTCCTGGCCTTTTCTCTCTGGCAACCGGCAGCTTTTGCACCGTTGCGCGGCGCAGCACAGGACGCCGTTTCCCCTGTGGGCGAGGCGACCGCGACAGTGCGTTCAGGCTCAGGCGGTGTGTTTGATACAATCGCTGCCTATTGGAATGCAGGCTCGCAAAACGCCGCGTTGCGCGAAGAGGTGGAAATCGCCCGCATCCGTTTAGCCGAAGCCGAAGCCGTAGTAGCGGAGAATGAACGGCTCAAATCGCTGCTTGCTCTGGCGGAAGGCGAGGTTCAACCTGTGGCCACGACCCGTCTCATAGGTTCAAGCGCAACCAGTTCGCGCCGCTTTGCCTATCTGGGCGTGGGCCGCGTTGACGGTGTAGAAGTGGGCATGCCGGTGCGCTCTGCGCGCGGTGTGGTGGGCCGCGTGCTCGAAGTGGCGCGCAGTTCCTCGCGCGTGCTTCTCTTGACCGACACTGAAAGCGTGCTGCCCGTGCGCCGCGCTTCGGATGACACGGTCGCCTTTGCCGAGGGGCGCGGAGATGGCTTCTTGCGCGTCCGACTGATCAATCTGGGGCTCAATCCGCTCAAGGAAGGCGATGTCTTGGTCACAAGCGGTGCTGGTGGGTATTACCGGCCCGGCGTCGCGGTTGCTATCCTGACAGAGCTTACCCCCGATGGCGGCATAGCACGGCTGATGGCCAACCCGTCGGCAACCGATTTTGTCAGCGTTGAGCCGATTTACGAGGCTGTCGCGGTCAACGCTTCACAAGTCCCGGTCGAACAGCGCATCGACACCGGCACTACCGCTGAGGCAGGCGGCAATTGATGGAAAGGTTTGCCAATTCTGCGCGCTCGGACCGCTATGGCAGCCGGATCAACCGCGATCGCTCACCATGGCGCGCTGTTTCGGTTCCTTATATCACGATCATGCTCGCTTCGATGCTGCCATTCCTCGTTATGGCAGATGTGATGCCGGTGCTCCCTCCCCTCGGTTATTTGATGTTTCTGGGCTGGCGGATCATGCGACCAGGCCTGCTTCCGATCTGGGTCGGCGTCCCGCTTGGTGCGTTTGACGATCTGTTCAGCGGCCAGCCCTTTGGCAGCGCGATTTTGCTATGGTCGCTGACGATGATCGTGATTGAACTCATTGAAAGCCGCTTTCCGTGGCGCGGTTTCATCCAGGACTGGTTCACCGCCAGTCTAGGAGTGGTGGCTTATATCCTTGTGGCGATGACTGTCTCGGGAAGTTCGCTTACGCCTGCGATGATCGTAACAGCCGTGCCGCAAATGGCGCTGGCAATCCTGCTTTATCCCATTTTCGCGAAGGTTATCTCCCGGATTGACCGCTTCCGGCTGGCACGCGCGCGGAGGATCGGGTGAAGAGGAAATGGTTTGCACCAAAGAGCGGGCTGAGTAAGCGCCCGTCCATTGTCAACGCCACCACGCTCAAAAACACGTTTGACCGCCGCAGTGTGCTGATCGGCACGGTTCAGGGCGGGGTCGCTGTGCTGCTGGCGGTGCGGATGGGTTATCTTGCGATTGCCGAGAACGAGAAATACCGGCTGGAATCGGAGAGCAACCGGGTCAACCTCACGCTGATCCCGCCGCGCAGGGGCTGGATCCTTGACCGCAATGGGGCTCCCCTCGCCTCCAACCGTGCCGATTTTCGCGTCGATGTCATCCCTGATCGGCTCAAAGAGCCCGAAGCCATGATCGATCAAATCGGGACGCTGCTCGCGCTGGAGCCGGATCGGATCGCCGATATCAAGCAGGACGTGCTCTCTTCCAGCGGCTATCAGCCCGTCGAGGTGGCGAGCGGTCTCGATTATGAGCAATTCGCTGCTTTGAGCGTCCGTCTGCCTGATATGCAGGGGGTCGTTCCGCAGCGGGGCTTTTCCCGCTTTTACCCGATCGGGGCGAGTGTTGGGCATCTGATCGGCTATGTCGGCCCCGCCAACGCGGAAGAATACGATCTGGAGGATCGCAACCCGCTGCTGGTCACGCCGGGCTACAAGATCGGCAAGGATGGGCTTGAAAAGCAGTTCGAGCAGGACCTGCGCGGTGTGCCCGGAGCGCGCCGGGTCGAAGTCACCGCCTCGGGCCGCATCATCCGCGATCTGGAAAGCCGCGACGATATTCAGGGCAATCCGATCAAGCTGACGATTGACGGGCCATTGCAAGACTACGCCGCGCGCCGGATCGGGCTGGAGAGCGGATCGGTTGTTGTGATGGACTGCGATACGGGCGATCTATTGTGCATGGCCTCGATGCCAAGCTTCGATCCAAACAGTTTCTCCGACGGGATCGGCAGCGTTGAATACGCTATGCTGCGCGAAGATGAGCGCGTGCCGCTGCGCAACAAGGTTTTGCAGGGGCTCTATCCCCCCGGATCAACAATCAAGCCAATGCACTGCATGGCGTTTCTCGAAGCGGGCATTGATCCCGAAGAAAAGATCATCTGCGGCGGTGGTAGGCGGATTGGCAATCGTTTTTTCCGCTGTCACTCCAATCACGGTGCGGTCGATATGAACCGGGCCATCGCGCAAAGCTGCGACAGCTATTTCTACCACTTCGCGCAAAAGGTCGGTTTCGATGCGGTCGCAGGGATGGCGGACCGGTTCGGGATGGGAAAGCAGTTTCCACTGCCTGTGAGCAGTCAGTTCTACGGCACCGTTCCCAATCCTTCATGGAAGGAACAGAAATTCGGGCGACCGTGGGAGCCGTATGACACAGTCAACGCATCGATTGGCCAGGGCTATTACCTTGCCAGCCCCTTGCAGCTTGCCGTGCAAAGCGCGCGTCTGGCGACGGGCAAGATCCTCAATCCGCGCCTGATTATGAGCGGCGCGCCTGATCCGGCGCAAGACTACAATTTCCCCAATCAGGACATCGCCTTCATCCGCCAGGCGATGAAAGATGTCGTCAACGGCGCAGGCACTGCGCGGCGCGCGCGCTTGCCTCTCGATGGGATCGAGCTGGCTGGCAAAACGGGTACGGCGCAGGTTGTCTCGCTGAGCGTGTCTGACGGACGCAGCGGCCCCTGGAAGTACCGCGATCACGGACTGTTCGTCTTCTTTGCCCCCTTCGATAAGCCCAAATATGCTGGTGCGGTGGTTATCGAGCATGGCGGAGGTTCAGGCTCAGCCTACCCGATTGCGCGCGACGTGATGACGTTCCTGTTTGATCCGGCCAAGGGGCTTGAAGCGCTCAAGGCGCTGGAAAAGCAATGGGGCGGCACCGCGCAGGAACGGCTCGATAAGCGCTATGCTGCATACGCCGCTGAACGCGGGGCGAGCGTCACCCCGCCCCCTCGCCGCGACGAGGATATCTTCGACCAGGTCGAAGCCGAAGCGCGCGCGGCGGCCCAGCAAACTCAGGCCATCGCCAACGATGTGATCGTACCGCGCGCCGATCAGACCGCCGATGGCAGCCCACCACCAACCGCCACCAACGCGCTAGGCCTTGGGGATGAAATCGAATGAGAGCCGCGCGTTCAGGCATCATACCCTACCCCATTGCGCGCCAGCCTTGGGGCATGCTGATCCCGCTCTTCATGCTTGTCGCCTTCGGAGCAGCCGTCCTTTACTCGGCAGCGGGCGGTTCAATGCAGCCCTTCGCCGCCTCGCATCTGGTGCGCTTTGGCGTGGCCCTCTTCATGGCAATGGTGATTGCCGTTTTGCCGAGGCCGCTGGTAAAGCTTCTTACATATCCAGCATATGTCGCTGTTCTTGTGCTGCTTATTGCTGTCGAAGCCATGGGGGCGCTGCGCGGAGGGAGCCAGCGTTGGCTTGATCTCGGTTTCATGGTGCTGCAACCCTCGGAACTGATGAAGCCGGTCATCGTGGTGACCCTCGCCTCGTTCTATTCGACCCTGCCAGTTGGAATGGTGACCAATTGGCGCTCTTTGTTTGTACCCGGAGCGATGATTGTCCTGCCAATGGGTCTGGTGCTCATGCAGCCGGACCTTGGCACCAGTCTTGCGATTGCTTTTGGCGGGGGCGTTGTGATGCTGCTGGCTGGCCTGCCGCTGCGCTGGTTTTTCGCCGCAGGTCTGAGCGCGATGGCCGCAACGCCGCTCGTTTTCTATTTCGGCCTTCAGGAATACCAGCAGCGACGCATACTGACGATGTTCGACACCGAGGCCGATGTGCTGGGCGCGAGCTATCACATCAACCAGTCCAAGATCGCGATCGGATCGGGAGGGCTGTTTGGCAAGGGCTTCAACAACGGATCACAAAGCCACCTGCAATACCTTCCCGAGCCGCATACAGACTTTGTCTTTGCCACCATGGCGGAGGAATGGGGCCTTGCTGGAGGGATTTTCGTGATCGCCGTATTCAGCATCATCCTTCGCTGGGGCCTCAACGTCGCGCGCGAAAGCCGGGATCGGTTCGCCAGCCTGCTTGCAGCGGGGATGAGTGCTACGATTTTCTTCTATATCGCGGTAAACCTCATGATGGTCATGGGCATGGCGCCAGTTGTCGGCATTCCGCTGCCCTTCATGAGCCATGGCGGTTCCTCAATGCTGACCAACATGATCTGCATCGGCGCCCTGATGATGGTGAACCGCTGGAACCAGGACGCTCCGCGCAGTGGGTTGATGAACAACTGACCGAGCCTGGCTGAGCATGCTACGCACATCGCAAGGCGCCCCGGTAGTTTTCGCAAGGCTCAAAGCCCGCTGGCAATGGACGTTCCTGATGCACCTTGAGGCAGACAAAGCTTGATATCACTCAGTGGATCGCTAAATGCAGCGCCTCGCCTGATTCGAGCGCGGCTTTCAAAGTTCCCTACAGACAGGCGCTCCGACAAGATCGGTCCTTGACCAGAGTCGGTGTGGACGCATAGCTCAGTTGGTAGAGCAGCTGACTCTTAATCAGCGGGTCCTAGGTTCGAACCCTAGTGCGTCCACCATTTTTCACTTGTTTTTCCGTATTTTGCATAGCCGGGACTTTGTTCACTGCTGCAGTGGAGCCTAAGAACCTGAATTAGGCTCCTTATAGGCTCCACCGCTAAGCCTGTGCATAACTGTTCAGTCTTGGTCGAAGCCGTTCACTAAGACCACATCTATGCGCTGAGCGCTAAAGAGTGTGAACCGGAGCGCGTCCTTATTCGTCCGCTCGCTCTTGCCATTTCACTTTTGTGAGGTAACTCTCGATGTTCCCCGTCAGCGTTTGTGAGACAGATTGAGGTGATTGGATAGAGGAGTGTTTTGGTCTCATCGTAGTGACTGTAAGGAACGAAGATGAGATCAAAACGAGCAAATTCCAAAGCGCCTGCTGAGCGGGTCGTGAAGG